>CALWSU010000005.1 GCA_944384295.1 uncultured Lachnospiraceae bacterium
TTGTGTGGCATTTTTTCACTTGTATTTTCAAACATCATTTCTGTATTTTTATTTTCATGTTAAAGTAACAGATTCATATTTTTTGAATTTTGATGATATTTTCAATTGCAATTTGATGTTCTACTTAAAATGTCTTAATTAACGTATCTATTTTCTCTTTTGCTTCTTGTAAAATTTCTTCCACAGGACGTACACCAGCGTCTAAGCCATCTGCCGCAATGCAATCATATCGTTCAATTCCAAAAAAGTGGCTCATTGCTTCCAAATAACGAGAGCCCATCTCCATAGGATTATCTTGATAAAAACCGCCTCTTGTCGTTAAAAATACCATATGATTTGCCCAACATAAACCTGTAAAACCAGTTTCATTATAGCCAAATGTAATCCCTTCCACACACAGATTTTCAATATACACCTTTAACAACGCTGGAAAACTCAAATCCCAAAATGGTGCTGCGATGACAATTTTATCTGCTTGCGCAAATTCTCTGGCATAACGAAATCTTGGGTGCTGTAAATCTTGTTTTTCCAATAGTCTTTCTCTTTGCAAAAAAAAGCCGTCCGAAAAATATTGTAATGCTTCGTCCATCAAACAAATTTCTTTGATTTCATATGTATCCAATTCTTTCAAACATTGCATCATATAATCTGCCAATTTTTGTGTACGGGATTGTTCTCTACGAATACAGCAATTGATAAATAACACTTGTTCCATATGACATTCCTCCTGTTTTTGCATTGCAATTGTTTTCTTTCATCGTAACATACAAAACCTTTCTCTGCAATTTTCTTTTTTTGGAAAACAAAAACAGCCGATTTTTTATAAGAAAAAAGCTCGACTGTTTTTGTTTTTACTATATGCAAAGCAGATTGATTACCAACGTCTTCTGCCTCTGCGACGAGAGCCTGTTCTGAGTGTATAGCCGCTTCTTCTATGTCTGCCACCACCACTGCGCACTCTGCGCAATACCAAGAAAATGGCGGCAATTACAACAACCACAATCACAAGACCAATCAAACCTTTGAGTGTAAATAAATTATTGAATAAAGATTGGAAGAAATATTGTATTTGATTGAAAATTGTTGCTTTTTCAATATCCGCTCCTGCGTAAGCCGGCAATTGTGCCACTTGTGCGCCGTCCAAAGTATAGGTCACAGTTGCAATCTGTTCGCCTTTTTGCAAAGGTGCTTTTACCTGCATCGTATCATCTTTGGCTTCTTCTTGATATGTTTCATCTATTGTTACACTATTTGTCAAACGCTGAGATGCACCTACAGGCAAAATGGCAATCAATGGTTCTTGATATACCAATGGTACTGTATCGCCTTGTAAACGGTTTTGTTTTGCCAAAGGCAATTCTTCAATGGCTGCACCTGCTGCAACAAGTTCTACTTGCTCATAGTTATTGAATCCATAATCAAACAAACTAGCAGTTTCTGTCCAACGTGTCGGGTCTTCCCCATGAAACAATACAGAAATCAATTTTCTTCCATCTTTTTCTGCTGCCGCTGTCAGGCATTCACCTGCTTCATCAGTAAATCCTGTTTTGATACCAATTGCATAGGGGTACTGGTAGGTATTATCTGTCACCAATAAATTATGGCTTACCCAATTATAATCTTGTGTAAATGTTTTTGTTTCATCTACTGCCTGCCCATCTGCGCCATTACCCGAAAAGCTTTTTTCCGCTGCAATCTCTGCTAAGGTTTCATTTTGCATAAATGCCATTGCAAACAATGCCATATCATGTGCACAGGAATAATGATTGTCATCATGGTAACCATGTGTATTTGTAAAATGAGAATTGATTGCCCCCAATTCTTCCGCTTTCTGATTCATTAAATCTGTAAAAATGGCTTCGCTTTTTGCAAAAGAAATATTTTCATCATTTTCGACTTTTTTTGCCACTGCCGCTGCCAATACATTCCCAGAGTCATTCCCAGATGGAATCAGCAATCCACGCAATACATTTTCTACTGTGATAGTTTCTCCTACTTTATGACCTGCTTTACTGGAATCCAGTGTCACTTCATTGATTTCTGTTCCAACTACAATCAAGTCATCTGGTTTCAGATAATCCATTGCCACAAGCGCGGTCAAAATCTTTGTCATGCTGGCAGGATACATTTTTGCATCAGCATTTTTTTCATATAAAATTGTTCCTGTTGTTTGGTCAATCAACAAAGCGGCTCCTGCTGTAATTTCTGGTGCACCATCTGCTTTCAGCCATGCTGGCTGCAAAGATGGTATGGTTGTGGTGTTCGTTTCTGGTATGGTCGTTTGGGTACCATCTTCTGCATTTTGCGTATTTTCTGTGTTTTCTGTCTTGTCTGCATCTTCTGTATTTTCCGTATTTTGTACTTCTTGTGTTTCTTGTGTATTTTGTGTTGTTGCTTGCGCAAACACATCTTTGTAATTGGCTGCACTGACACAAATCCCTGCTGCTAAAATCATAGCCAAACATCTATGCAAATGCTTTTTCATTGCTTTCTTTCCTTCCTTTCTTTTTTCTCTTTTTGACGTTTTTGTATTGCATCACGCATTTCTTGTAATTCTGAATCAAAATTCAAAGAATGTAACTTGGGAAATGCACGTAACAAACGGCGTTGTATCAGATTATTTTGCTCTGACACCCGTACTTTATATTCCAATTTTTCTCGAATTTCATTCCATATATACTCTGCACGCAAACGTTCTTCTTGTCGTCTATCCTCCATTTGTGCATAGGTTTCTTCCACACTCTCACGCCATTTGCGCAAAAATTCCACAGAGGATAACTGCTCAAAATATTCTGCCAACTCTTTTTTGGTGGTATACAATTTTGTTTTCTCCAATTTTGCGCGAATTTCTTCTCTACTTTCACGCAAATATGCGAGTTTTTCATTCAAATGCAATACCTGTTGTATGGTCACACTTGCATCGCTGACCAGATAGATCAAAAATGCCATGATACCAATTTCTCCCCAGAATCTTGGTATTTTATCCACAAGCCATGCCACCGCAGGCTGCAAAACATGCATCATCACAACGCATAATGCACCCCATTGTATCGAACGAACCAAACAGACGCGCCCTTTGATATTAAATTTTTTATCGCTGTAATCCCACCAAGAAGCATGAAACAGTTTTTCCAATAATGCCGCAATGGCGTATTCCACAACAGTCGCCACAAGTACGCCACCCAAAAATTGCAAAAACAAATTATTTTGCAATGGTGTCAAAAATAAAATCATACATAATGCGCCTGTTCCATAAATCGGGCAAAATGGACCATTGATAAATCCACGATTGACCCATTTCCCTGTATGGCAAGACACATAACAGGATTCTAACGCCCAACCTAAAAAACTATAGATTAGAAAAAAATAGAATAATTGGAATAACGAAAAATCCGATATTTCTGCCGACCACATGACACTTTACACCTCCTCGGTGTAAATGCCGCATGTCTGTATATAGGAAAGCATTTCCTTCAGAGCCGTTTCGGCATCGGTTTGAGATAAATCAATCCAAAGCCCATCAATCTGCCTACGGAACCAAGTCAATTGACGTTTCGCAAAATGTCTGGTACTTGTTTTGAGTGTATCCACCGCTTGCTGCAACGAGATTTCGCCTGCAAAATATGGCAAAAATTCTTTATACCCCAAACCCTGCATAGAAACCAGGCTGCCATCATATCCCTTGTCCAAAAGACTTTTGACTTCCTGCTCTAGTCCTTGCTGCATCATCAAATCCACACGCTGCTCAATTCTTGCGTATAATTTTTCTCGTTGCATGGTCAATATGATTACTGCGGCTTGATAAGGCGATTCTTTTTGTTTTTGGGCTGCATTATGTGCAGAAAATTTTTCTCCTGTCAAATGATAGTATTCTAATGCACGCGTCACACGCTTGACATTATTTGCATGTGTCGTTTGTGCATATTCTGGGTCAATGGCAAGCAATTTTTGATAAAGTACCTCTGCGCCTTCTTTTTCGGCTTGTGCATAACACGCTTGTCGAAAGCTGTCATCTCCATGTGTTTCTGTAAAAGCATTATCATATAGCAACGCATTGATATAAAAACCTGTACCACCCACCACAATGGGAATCTTTCCTCTTGCCGTGATTTCTTGTATGGCTTGTTTTGCTTTTTGTTGAAACATCATCACATTATATGGTTCGTCTGGTTTCAAAATATCAATCAAGTGATGTGGTACACCGTCTGCTTCCTCTTTTGTCACTTTTGCAGTGCCAATATCCATACCGCGATAAACCTGCATAGAATCCGCAGATATGATTTCACCATCTATTTTTTTTGCCAGTAAAATCGACATTGCTGTTTTTCCGCAGGCGGTTGGACCACCAATGATGATCAGCGGTTGTTTCATAGACTTCCCTCAATTCTGTATGCGTTTGAATTTCCTCTCCAGTTCATAGCGGCTCAGTGCCACAATCGTCGGTCTGCCATGTGGACAAGTAAAAGGATTTTCTAACTCCAAAAGTTGTACAATCAAAGCTTGTGCTTCCTGTATACTCAATTGATCATGTGCTTTGACTGCTGCTTTACAAGCCATCGTTGCCACTACCAATATTTTGGTATCATATACATCTCGTATTTTACCTTCTGCCAACGCATCCAAAATTTCTGTAAAAAATCCTGTCCCACTTGGTTCTTTGAGCAATACCGGAACTGACTGTAAACCGTATTTTCCATCTGGAAATTGTTCCAATCCAAAACCAAAACTTTCCAAAAGTTCTTGATTCTCCTGTAAAACCTGCATTTCGGACTGTGTTAGATGCAACATCAAAGGTTCAAGCAAACGTTGTGAAACAATTTGCGCATTTTGAAACTGATGCATCAGTTTTTCATACAAAATACGTTCATGTGCCGCATGCTGGTCAATCATATAAATACTATCGCCTTGCTCCACTAACCAATAGGTGCGGAATAGTTGCCCTATGATTTTATAATTATGGAAAAATGTTTCTTTTTTTGATTCTTTGGGTTTGGAAACCACCTGTTTTGTTTCGTTTTTTGTTTCCTCTACAATAAAATCATCTGTAGATGTGGAACTTTTGAATGGTACAGCGGTCTGCTGTATATGCAACGATTGTGCATTTTTGTTTTGCAAAAGTTGGTCTACGGTTTGATTTTGTTTTGGCTCAGCCGTTGTATCTATCTCAAAATCTGATTCTTTTTCCTGTGTTGGTAATTGTATTTGCTCTATCACAGATTTTGTAGTAGGCAATTCTGATTCATTTTGTTTAACAGTTGCAATCTCTTCCACCATTGGCGTAGGCTGCATACGCAATGCTGGTTGTTTGTCCCAGCTTGCTTGTGGAATTAACACCTCTTTTTCTAATGTTTGATATACTGCATCATAGAAAAAATCATAAATTGCATTCTCATCTTGAAACCGTACCTCTAATTTTGCAGGGTGTACATTGACATCTACTTCCGCCGCATCTACCTCTAAATGCAATACATAGACTGGGAACTTACCAATCATAATCCTTGTTTTGTACGCCTCTTCCACAGCGGAAGATACAATTTTATTTTTGATATATCTTCCATTGATATAAAGATTTTCGTAATTGCGATTTCCACGAGAAAGTTCTGGTTTGCCAATCCAACCTGTCAAACGATACCCATCTTTGGAATACGAAATCTCCAGCATAGATTTTGCTGCTTCTTTTCCATATACATAAAATATGGCTGCTTTGCCATCCCCATTGCCACTCGTTTGTAATATCGTTGTATCATTATTGATATAGCAAAAAGAGATTTCTGTATGCCCCAAAGCAAGTTGATTCATCAAATCTGCAACATAACCGCTTTCCTTTGCTGGTTTTTTCAAAAACTTTCTACGTGCGGGCACATTATAGAATAGGTTTTTGACAATCACAGTCGTACCATCTGTACATGCTGCGTCTTGTATGCTTTTGACTTCTCCGGCTTCGATTTCAATTTTGGTTCCTACTGATTCGTCTTTTGTTTTGGTCAGCATTTCCACTTGTGCCACTGCAGCAATAGAAGCCAATGCTTCTCCACGAAAACCCATTGTGTAAATATGTTCCAAATCCTCTATTTGTGTCAATTTGCTCGTCGCATGTCGCAAAAAAGCTTCTTTGACCTGTTCTTTTGGAATCCCACAGCCATTATCGGTAATGCGAATATAGGAAATACCACCTTCACGAATCTCGACTGTAATGTTACTCGCACCAGCATCTATGGCGTTTTCTGTCAATTCTTTGACGACTGATTTCGGAGATTCTACGACTTCTCCAGCCGCAATTTTATTGATGGTTTGTTTATCCAAAAGTTGTATTCTCTGCAATGCGGCACCTCCTTATTTACATACCTTTTGCTTTTTTTTGCAAAGCAAATAATGTCTGTAATGCTTCTATGGGTGTCATTGCCATAATATCCATTTGTTTGAGTTCTTCTGTCAGTTGTGTTTCACCCATAGTAAACATATCTACTTGTTGTACTTCTTGCTGTTCTTGTTTGGATTCGGCAGCAAGTTTTTTTGCTTTTTTTGTAATATCTGCCGCATTGAGTTTTTTCAAAATTTGATTGCTACGGCGAATGACTTTTGGCGGCAATCCAGCTAAGCGGGCAACTTGTACACCATAGCTGTGGTCTGCACCGCCACGCTGTATTTTACGTAAAAATATAATATCTTCGCCTTGCTCCTGTACGGCAATACAATAATTTTTTACGCCTGCCAACTGCCCTTCCAACTCAGACAATTCATGATAATGTGTTGCAAATAATGTTTTTGCGCCAATATGGTTTTTGTCCGCGATATATTCTAACACCGCCCATGCAATGCTCAATCCGTCAAATGTGCTGGTACCTCGTCCAATTTCGTCTAAAATCAGCAAACTTTTCGATGTGGCATGATGCAAAATATTTGCAACTTCCGTCATTTCCACCATAAATGTACTTTGCCCAGCATTCAAATCATCTGATGCGCCTACACGGGTAAAGATACGGTCTACTACGCCAATATGCGCCGTACGAGCAGGCACAAAGCTTCCAATCTGTGCCATCAGAACAATCAAAGCCACTTGACGCATATAGGTAGATTTCCCCGCCATATTGGGACCTGTAATGATGGCAAGGCGTGTATCTTCGCCATCTAAATAGGTGTCATTTGGCACAAAACAGCCATGCATTGCCTTTTCTACCACTGGATGTCTGCCACCTTGTATCTCAATGACATCACTTTCGTCTACTATCGGTTTTGTATAATTTTGCTTTTCTGCAACTTCCGCCAAAGATTGCAATGCATCAATGACAGCAATCTTTTGCGCACATTGTTGGATTCGTTCTACTTCTGCTGCAACCGCATTCCGAATCTCAGTAAAAAGCTGATATTCCAATTCTACAATCTTTTCTTCAGAACCTAATATCAATTCTGCTAACTCATTCAATTCTGACGTGATATAGCGTTCACAATTTGCCAATGTCTGTTTTCGGATATAGTTTTCTGGCACATCAGAAAGATTAGATTTTGTTACCTCGATATAGTACCCAAAGACCTTATTGAAACGGATTTTCAAATTTTTAATACCCGTTTTTTCTTTTTGGTCTTCTTCCATTTGTGCAATCCATGCTTTTCCTTCGCTTTTGGCTTTGGTATAGGTATCTAATTCATCAGAATACCCCGCACGAATCATGCCACCTTCTCGTACCGAAAATGGAGGGTCATCTACAATGGCTTGTGCAAGCAAAGTATGTATGTTTTCGAGTGTATCTAATGATTCATACAGCGTTTGCAAAAAAGGACTGCGGCAGCGTGCCAAAATTCGTTTGAGCATAGGCAAATTTTCAATCGAATGTTGCAGCATAGAAAGTTCTCTTGCATTCGCATTCTGATATACCACACGCGCCATAATACGCTCAAAGTCATACATCGTATCCAATACTTCTTTGATTTCTTCTCGTAAGAACAAATCCTCTTTTAATTCTGCTACACTATCCAATCTCAGGCAAATTTCGTCTGCAACAAGCAAGGGTTGTTCCACCCATTTGCGCAGCATACGCGCACCCATTGCGGTTTTGGTTTCATCTAATACACTCAAAAGAGAACCTTTTTTTGTTTTTTCCCGCATGGTTTCTGTCAATTCCAGATTTCTGCGGCTTGCCGCATCTAAAGGCATAAAATCTGCTGTAGTGTAAAAACGCAATGCAGAAATATGCTCTAAATTATTCTTTTGTGTTTCCAACAAATACCACAACAAACCACCTGCTGCCGATACCGCAATCTGTTTTTTCTCTAAGCCAAAACCATCTAAAGATGCTACCTGAAAATGGGATTGCAGTGTATCTTTTGCGGTATGATACGAAAACATACGACTGTCTATTTCTTCCGGCTTTATAGTAAAACGCTCTGTCAATGCTTGTGCCATAGGATTGGAAAGAAATTCTGCATTACAAACCAATTCTGCTGGTGAAAAACGTGCTACCTCGTCTTGTATCCGTTCTGCTGCCAATACAGTTGGAAATTCCGTTGTCTGAAATTCGCCGGTTGTCACATCACATACCGCCAGACCACAGCCATTTTTAGAAGCAAATACAGACATGATATAATTATTTTTTGTTTCATCTAACGCCGCTTTGTCCAATACAGTACCTGGTGTAATGGTACGCACTACCTCACGTTTGACAATGCCTTTTGCTGCTTTTGGGTCTTCTACCTGCTCACAAATCGCCACACGATAGCCTTTTTCTACCAAGCGTGCAATATAGCCATCTGCGCTATGAAATGGTACGCCACACATAGGCGCGCGTTCTTCTTGTCCACAATCTTTGCCTGTCAATGTGATTTCCAGTTCTTTGGAGGCAATAATAGCATCTTCATAAAACAATTCATAAAAATCCCCCAATCGGAAAAACAGCAAACAATGCTGATACTCTTTCTTGATTGCAAAATACTGCTCCATCATGGGTGTTAATTTTGCCATTTTTTCTCCTCCTCATCATGATACATACTTTTCAGCAACAAATTTAGACACGCTTTTTTACAAGCAAACCCGAACCCCTGATATTGCAAGGGATTCGGGTATGTCATGCGCATATAGTTACCAAGCGAACTTAGTGACAGCCGCCGCCGCAAGATGCGCAGCTGCTAGGGCTGCAACCATTGTTTTCTGCAGGGTCTTCGCCTGCCAGTGTTGCAGTTACCACATTAAATACAGAATTGATAAAATTATTGAAATTCATTTCTGCGGTATATAAATCAGATGCCAATTTATTGTTTTTGATAAATTCGCCGCGTTTTTTCATTTCTTCAGAAAATGCTTTCTGTTCTTCTGGTGCAATGCCGCCAGCCTGTATTTTTGCCTGGAAATCTTCATGCATTTTGGTATATTCCGCAACTGCCTGAGAGATTTCTGGGTCTTCTTCATATGCTTTCTTTGCTGCTAATAATGCTTCCACCTGTGGTGTTTTCTGCAATTCTTCGCCTAATGCTCTTGCCATTTCAAATACGCTTGCCATACGATATTACATCCTTTCTCCAATGACATAAAATGTTTTGTTTTCTGTTATTTTCACAGGAACAATTTGACCAATCAAAGTCGCATCTCCCGCAAAATGCACCAATGTATTTTGTTCTGTTCTGCCAGTTAAAATGCCCGCATCTTGTTTGCTGCATTCTTCCACCAATACAGGCAATACTTTGCCCACTTGTTCTTGTGTGACTTCATGCACAATCGGATTGAGTACGTCTAACATACGTCCAAAACGCTCTTTGACCACATCTTCTGGCACTTGATTTTCCATCGTTGCCGCAGGTGTGCCTGTGCGTTTGGAATAGATAAACGTAAATGCGGTACAATAACGCACCTGTCGAATCACATCTAATGTTTCTAAAAAATCTTCTTCCGTTTCTCCCGGAAACCCAACAATAATATCTGTGCTTAATGTGATGTCTGGCATAGCTTCTTTGACTTTACGCACCAATTCCAAATATCCTTCTTTTGTATAATGGCGGTTCATTTTTTTAAGTATTTCGCTACTACCAGACTGGAAAGGCAAATGTAAATTTTTACATACCTTATCACAATCTTTCATTGCTGCAATCAATTCATCTGACATATCTTTTGGGTGTGAAGTCATAAAACGAATCCGTTCTAAGCCCTCAATTTCATTCACTTGACGCAGAAATTGGGCAAATGTAATGGGATTCTCCAATGTTTTGCCATAAGAATTCACATTTTGCCCCAAAAGCATTACCTCTTTGACACCATCTGCAACCAGTTTTTTGATTTCTTCTAAAATATCTTCTGGATTACGACTACGTTCTCTACCGCGTACATATGGTACAATGCAGTATGAGCAAAAATTGTTGCACCCAAACATGATATTGACGCTTGCCTTATAGGGAAAATGGCGAATGCTTGGCAAATCTTCCACTACTTCCTGATGCTCTTGCCAAATATCAAATACGGTAGATTTGCTTTCTTCCCTTGTTTTCATCAATTCTGGAAGCTTGTACAGATTAAATGTACCAAACACCAAATCTACATGGCGATATTTTTGACGAATGGTCTGCAATACGCTGTCTTGCTGCATCATACAACCACACAATGCAACTACAGCATCGGGATTTTCTTTTTTATAATGCTTTAGCCAGCCTAATTTGCCATATACCTTTAATTCCGCATTTTCTCTAACACAACATGTGTTATAGATGATAAAGTCCGCATCTGTTTCCTCATCTGTGCGTACATAGCCCATTTCGTCCAACATACCTTCGAGTTTTTCAGAATCATGTGCATTCATCTGACAACCCATTGCCAAACTATAAAACTTTTTTTGTCTGCCTGTTTTGGCAGTATATGCTTCATTTTCTTTACGAATCTGTTGGATAAACTCCATTTGTCTTTCCAGCTCTGCCTCTGGCGGCAAAGCGGTTGTTCGCTTCTGTTCCATGAAAATTCCTTTCTATTGCAAGTTCTTTGCCGTGTTCTGGCGGATTTTAGTATATCATAACTTTTCACTATGCTCAATGGCAAAATGCTGCAACAAACGTTTTTTTCATTATTCTTTTATTTTTTTATAATGTCAAAAACTGTACAGAGTTTCCATGCTCCCGCACAATTTTTTCCAACTCTGAAAAAGCAAGAAATACCGATGCGGTATTATCATTGGGATGTACACCAATGCTGGGCGCATCCTTCCAATCTGCATCAAAAATGACCTCTACCGCACAATTTGTATCATTCAATACACCCAAAGGCGTCACAGAACCTTTTGTCAGCCCTAAATATTTCATCAATCTTTCTTCTGATGCAAAAGACAGACGACCTACACCAATTTTTTCTCCTAATGTCTTTAAGTCTGCTCGTTTGTCTTCTCGAATGACCACCAAAAAATGGCGTTTTCCTTTTGCATCACGCAAAAAAAGATTTTTTGCCACGTCCTCTGGTGCTTCTAATTGCAATTGCATCATTTCTTCTATTGTAAATACGGCTGGGTGTTCTACCCATGTATGTGGTATTTGATGTTGTGCCAAAAATTCTTTGACTTCCTGTTTTTGATACATAGTATTCCCTCCTTTGTTGGCTTCATTATACGTGCTCTTTTCCAAATTGTAAATCATTTCACGAAAAAAGGCGTATTGTTCACAAATTATTTACAATCTCTCCATACCATATTCACAGTCATTTTGTATCCTATAAGTGTCCAAAGCAAGGGCAAAGCAAAAACATAGTAATACATACCCTCCCCTTAAAAGAACCTGTCACCCTGCAGGTTCTTTTTATTTTTGTCGAAATATGGTATGCTGAGTATAAGGGAAATATAGGCAAAAATAAGAACTATGATGGAACAAGGAGGGATTTTTATGTTAGGAAGTTATGATTGGATTTCCATATTGCTTTTGACTGCTTCTCTATTGACTGGTAACACACCTGTAGAGCAGACAAACCCACCAGAAATACAACAAGAAACACAAGCCGTACCATCTGTCACACAAGCTGTCACACCTACACCAGAGCAGCCAGAATTGATTTATGACCCAGTACCCACGCCAGAGCAACCCACAGAAAACAGCGCCAGTGTAGGGGCATATGATGAAAAAGAATGGTGGTTCCGTCGCAACAGCGACCATTTGCCGCCTTCTGCACAAAGTGAAATTGCCATTGGACAATACGATGCGTATTATCTAGGAGATACACAGCATAAAGTGGTTTATCTCACATTTGATGAAGGCTATGAAAATGGCTATACAGCCCAAATATTGGACATTTTAAAAGAACATAATATCAAAGCTACATTTTTTGTTACCACACCATATATCGAATCTGAGCCAGAATTGGTACAACGTATGGTAGACGAGGGACACATCGTGGGCAATCACTCCACCACACACCCCAGAATGTCCACATTGTCCGATGCACAAATTCAAACAGAATTACAAGAATGTGCAGACGCATTCCAAGCTCTCACAGGACAAGAAATGCCAAAATATTTCCGTCCACCTTCTGGCGTATATAGCATACATTCTTTGGAACAAACACAGGCAGCGGGATATAAAACCATATTTTGGAGCTTTGCCTATGCAGATTGGGACCCAGACAATCAACCGGGCAAACAAGCCGCATTTGACATGGTAAAAGACTATACGCATAATGGCTGTATTTTATTGCTGCATGCCGTTTCACAGTCTAATACAGAAGCTCTCAGTGACATGATAGAATACTTACAAGCACAAGGCTATGTATTCCAAACTTTAGATGATTTACCACCGGCAAATACGATTTAAAAAAATAGGCTGTAACGAAGTAACAAATTCGTTGCAGCCTATTTTTTACAGTGATGCGATTCATTCAAAATTTTGCCATAACCAAAGTGTCATTTTCCTGTATTCTTGTATTTCCATTTGGAATGACTGTACCTGATTGTCCTTGTACCACAACAATCAAAGTACCTTTTGGCAAAGACAAGTTGTGTACCATTTGGTCTTTCCATTTATGATTCTTGTCTATCGAAATCTCATATAATGTCATATTTTCTCTATCTTCAAATTCCTGCCCTGCAATCACAAGCAAATCATGTGGCAATAATAATGTTGCACCATTTGGAATGATAGACTTGCCTTCTCGCAAAATCAAAATAACCAAAAGTTCCGGTGGCATCTGAATATGTTGTAATTGTTGAAATGCCCAAGGGTGATTTTGAGAAATAGAAAGTTTTAAGAAAGAAATATCACTTTCATCTCGATAGTCATTGAATGTTTTTCGTACATCGGCATTTTCATCAATCATGCCAAGACGATGCGCCATTGGTGCCAGCAAAGAGCCTTGCAACGATATTGAAAGCAAAACAATACAAAATACCAGATTAAATAAATTATACTGCATATGAATCCCGCTTAATACAGCTTGTATGGCAAATACAATCGAAGCAGCACCACGCAGCCCTGCCCATGACACCAAGCCAATCTGACCTTTGGTTGCACGAAATCCAGCCAGCACTGCACCGACCGCTACCGGACGTGCGATCAAAGTCAAAAATACCATAATCAAAAGCGCTGGTAAAAATACGGTCGGCAATTGGGACGGCGTAACCAAAAGACCCAATAAGAAGAAAATCATCATTTGCGCGACACCAGTCAATGCATCAAAAAACAAAACCAATTCTCTCTTTTTTGGCAAATAGGCATTCCCCATCAAAATACCGCACAAATATGCCCCTAAATATCCATTTCCCCCTAATATAGAAGGCAATGCATAAGACAATACTGCAACTGCAAACAGAAAAATAGTATTGCCTTGCGCAATATAAAAATTACAGCGATTGAGTACCCAGATTGCCAATTTTCCCAATATCAAACCTGCTACAATACCGATGGTAATTTGTTGCAACAACAACATAGGTACAGACAAATCACTGCCTTGCATCACGCCAATCCAGAGCAATGTCAACATATAAGAGATGGGGTCATTGGAACCTGACTCCATTTCCAGCATAGAAGCGGTATGATATTTCAAATTCAATTTTTTAGAACGCAATATACTAAATACCGATGCTGCGTCTGTAGAAGAAATGACAGAACCAATCAACATACTCTCTGCCCATGGCAATCCCAATACAAAATGGGCAAACAGACCTGTCAGCCCGGCAGTCAAAATAACCCCTGCTGTTGACAAAAGTGTAGAAGGTACAGCAACCGAACGCGCTTCTTTGAAATTGGTGCCAAAACCACCATAAAACATAATAAAAATCAAACTGACAGAACAAATGATTTCTGAGGTATGATAATCGTTGTATGGTATTTGAAATAATCCATCTTCCCCAAAACACATACCTAAAGCCAAAAACGCTAATAGAGAAGGTACGCCCAATTTCTCAGTAAAGCGATTTGATAAAACACATACGATAATGACAACGCCAAATAATACCAGTACTGCATACAATGTGCAACACCTCCCTTTTTTTATTTTTATTTTATAAAATCACCAATCTATCGTTTTATTTTGATAAAATCTATCATGGTAGTGCAGGAAATTTTATTTTTTTGTCGAATACTTCTTTTCATCTTACTATAGAAAGCAGGGAATATCATGACACCATACTTACATAAAGTACAATATTATGAAACCGATAAAATGGGTATCACACATCATTCCAATTATATTCGTTGGATGGAAGAAGCACGCG
Organism: uncultured Lachnospiraceae bacterium; assembly: GCA_944384295.1. Lineage (GTDB taxonomy): Bacteria > Bacillota > Clostridia > Lachnospirales > Anaerotignaceae > Anaerotignum. The sequence goes on from CALWSU010000005.1 coordinate 14,661, forward strand.
TAGATTTTTTAGAAAAAATCGGATGGGGATTTGACCGTTTGGAACAAGAAGGCATTGTATCACCTGTTGTTGGTGTACAAGTACGTTATCGCCAATCCTCTACATTTGCGGATTGTATCTGTATTGTGGTACAAGTACAAAAATATAATGGAATATTGATGGAATTGGGCTACGAAATGCGCAATCAACAAACTGGTCAAATTTTGTGTACTGCCACTTCGGAGCATTGTTTTTTAGATCAAAAAGGAAAACCGGTACGTTTGAAACATCGCTTTCCAGAATTAGACACTCGTTTACATCATCATTTACAAGACTATCAAAACAAAAGTAAATAAGTATAAGAAAAAGGGTATCCTCTCTCAAATGATATGGATACCCTTTTTGTCATTATACTTTATACTTTCAATTTGTAGGTGGAAGTATCAGAAATATCAACCCAGAATGATTTTTGTCAGTTCTACGGGATCCACGATCTTACCATCTTTGTATACACGCATGTTGCCAGAAGCAATTTCGTCAATCAGAATAACTTCGTCATTGTTGTAACCAAATTCAAATTTGATGTCATACAGATCCAGACCTTTTTTTGCCAATTCATCTGCAACAATCTTTGTAATTTTCAATGTCTGTTCTTTCATGCTGTCATACATTTCGCCGCTCATAACGCCCAATGCAACCAGACCATCTTTGGTTACCAGTGGATCGCCTTTTGCGTCATCTTTGAATGTTGTTTCTACATAACCGCCTTCCAAAACAGTACCATCTGCAATATATTCGCCATATCTGCGAATGAAGCTGCCTGTTGCTTTCAAACGGCAGATTACTTCCAAACCATGACCAAATACTTTTGCAGGCAGAACTTCCATTGTTGCATTGTCTACATCAGCAGAAACATAATGTGTTTTGATGCCGGCTTGTTTCAAAATTTCAAAAAATTTGATGGATGTTTCCAGATTTGCTTTGCCAATGCCTTCAATAGTCAGACCAACAGAGTTTTCACCGGGATCGAATACGCCGTCTTTACCTGTGCAGTCATCTTTGAATTTTAACAGTACATTGCCGTTTTCCAGTTTATAAACGTCTTTTGTTTTGCCTTGGTAAATCTTTTCCATTGTTTTATGCCATCCTTTCCACTTAACCGGCACAATGTGCCACATCATTTATGTATGGTTACTGTGTTTTTCAACATAATAAAATGTACTGCAAAATCGCTTCAGATACAAGACTTTTTTTAAAATCCGTGTAATCTCGGCATTTTATGCAATACCTTTTGTATCAAAAAAATCATTTTTCTCACGCATTGTCAAAATTTAGAAAATCCTGCATTTTATTTTTGTGCAATTAAGTATGGTAATCTTTGAATTATATCTGCAAATACTGTTTCTATCAGAAACTTTTTTGACAAAACAGACAAAATTCCTACTCTACACAAATTTGATTTCCTAAGATATATTGTACAAATACAAGTTCTTTGCAAACAAAAAACCGAAAATTCTCTTTCTGAGATCTTCGGTTTTTCTCATTTTATGTTTTATGCTTCGTTTACTTGTTTTGCATCGCCCCACACATGTTCTAAGCCATAGAATGCACGGTCTTCTTTATTAAACAAATGAATCAACAGATTGCCAAAATCTAATAAAATCCATGTACCTGTGCTATAGCCTTCTGAATGATGCATTTTATATCCTGCCTGAAACAATTTCTGTTCTACTTCATCTGCCATGGCGCGCAAATGGTTGACATTATTTCCACTTGCAATCACAAAACAATCTGCCACATTAGACAAACCTTGTAAATCCAATACTTGTATATCTTGTCCCATTTTATCATCTAACGCTGCCTGCGCAATTTTTGCCGCTTCGAGTGCTTCCATATTTTTTCCTCCTGATTTTACTGATTTTACTAAATTTACTTGTTTTTATAATATTCTAATGCCTCCAAAGATAAAGGATGCAACAGTCTGCCACGTTCTTTGACATAGGCAATCGTTTCTTCTAATATAAATTTCATTGCCATATCCAAATCCAGATATGCCAATCTTCTTGCTTCTTCCAAACCGTCAAATTTTTCCCGATTTGGCTCAATATAATCCGCAATAAACACAATTTTTTCTAAGGTAGACATGTTTGCACGTCCTGTGGTATGGTAACGAATTGCATTGAGCACTTCTTCATCTTTGACTTTATATTCTCGTTTTGCCACTTCTGCTCCCAAAAAGGGATGAATCAAGTCTGTTTGCTGTTTCATAATATCATCTAATTTGACTTTATATTCTTTGCAAAAGCGTTCTCTCAATTCTTTGGGATAATCCTTTGCACAATCATGCAGCAAACCTGCTACTTTGGCTTTTTGTTGTTCTGCTTGTGTACCAAAAATTTCTGCTAGACGCACCGCTTCTTCGGATACACCCATGGTATGGATATAACGCTTTACAGACAATGCAGATTGTAGTTTTTCCTGCATCACTTCGATTGGCAGCATAAATTTCACCTCGTTTTTTCTTTGGTTACGATATAGTCCAAATTTATGGATATAATCCTCTACTTCCTGTGGCAACAAATACTGAATCGGCATACCTTTTTGCGCACGTGTGCGAATATCCGAAGAAGAAATTGCGAGTGCAGGCACTTCCATATAATGAATGCGGCTTGCGAACTTTTCGCGCAATTCCCCAATTTCTTCAAACATCTGGTTTTTTTGATAACCTGGTCTTGTTACTGCAACAAAATCGCACAAACTGAGTAAGCGTTCTGGTTCTTTCCATGTCATAATCTGATGAATCGCATCTGCACCTGTAATAAAGTACAATCTCACATCAGGACGACACATTTTTTTCAATTGCTCTATGGTATCAATGGTATATGTGATACCAGGACGATCGATTTCCAAACGCGATACTTCAAAATTTTCATTACGCATCGTTGCCAATACCGCCATCAAGTAGCGATGTTCGTTATGTGTTACCTCTTTATCTGTTTTATGTGCTGGTCGTCCTGTTGGGATAAATACCACCTTATCCACTTGAAAACGATGACGCACAGCTTCTGCTGTCACAAGATGTCCGTAATGTATTGGATCAAATGTACCACCCATAATGGCAATACTTTTACAATCCCTAAAATTGGCTATTTCATTTCTCATGGTTTTCCCTCCGCTAAAACATCATTATTTTTTTGCCGGAGGCAATTCGATGGTAGGTTTTTTTGCACGGCGATATAATACAAATTTGTTTCCAATGACCTGTATCACTTCTGCGCCTGTGCGGCTAGCAAGCATTTCCGCTGCCTGTGCCGCATCTAGCATGTTGTTGTCTAACACATTGATTTTGACCAATTCTCTGGCTTCTAGCGCCGCGTGCACGGTATCGCGTAATTCTGGAGTCACACCATTCTTGCCCACCTGAAAAATTGCGTCTATTCCATTTGCCAAAGACCGCAAATATGCTCTTTGTTTACTTGTCAACATAATTTCCTCCATAACTTTCCATTTTTTGCATCTTTTTACAAATTTTGTTCATACAGATGCTTGTTTTTCCTATAATCTCAATTATCATAGCATATGCGGCTGTTTTTTGCAATCAAACCCCAGAAAAAAGCCAATATGTACCATGAGAAATCAACCGCCAATCAAAAAGTCTAAAATATTTGCGCCAGTTGAAGTTTCTTCTCGATAAATTTCTGTATATCCACATTGCACACAACTAATGGTAATAAATTTTTTATTTTGAATATCGAATAATTTCGCCATAGTCCCTCCAGTTGCATGAAACTGGTCTTGTACAAATTCGTGGCATTCACATTTTGGACAAACAAACGGGTGTTTTTGCATAAATAGATTCCTCCTAACTGTCTATCAATTCAATTTTTCATCATTATACAAAAAATATGTGCAAATACAATCCATATTCCTTGATATTAAGAAACTTATCATAAATTTCTAGTATTTTCCACTTGAACAAGAACATATATTCTAATATAATGCAAAAAAACAGTATATATGTTCCCATTTGTAAAAGGAGGGTTTCTTTTATGAAACTGCGCAATCAACAGATTGATATGATTTCTTGGACTTCAAAAGAAGGTATTGTAACACCCGTGCGTTTTCGTCTTGAAGAAAATCATGAAACAAAAATCATTCGTATCTGTCGCATTATACAAACAAACAAAAATCTTTTTGGTGGTACACCAACGCTCTGCTTTCGTTGTATGAGTATCATAGATGGATGCGAACGTATGTATGAAATTATATATGATTGTGGCAATCAAAAATGGCTTCTAAAAAAAATGTAATAATCCAAATCATATAAAAAAGCCGTCTGGCATATATCAACCAAACGGCTTTGACTTTTCATCTATATTGTTGATTGCTCAATCAACTGGCAATTTCTCCCCAATCCTTTGCAGAAATATAATCATCTGCCAACTCTGCCAGCGCAGATGGAAAAGTATTTCCCTCATAAAGCTGCTGTAAAAAATCAACTGCTTCTTGTCGTTTTTCCGAAATCCCCTCAATCTGCTCACGTTCCATGATGGTATGGTTTTGCAATTTTTCGATGGCTATCCCATACAAAGGAGTATCCGAAAATGACATCTGCATCAGTATCATATATCGTAACAAAAATAAATCATGTTGCTCGTCCAAAATCTGTTTTTCCCATACTAAATTTTGTTTCATTGTTTTACGCCCCTTTCCACCGCATATCACACATCACACATCATATAATCATATATATATTTGCGGTTATTTGCGACTCTCGCAAGCTTTGTTATAAAAATTATAAATCTATCACATCTATAAAATCTATAAAGTTTTTGTTAATAATGCGCAAAACAATGTTTTTTACACTTTCTTTATTTCGTAACTTTGGTTGCCCATTTCCTTAGTAGTGTCGCCGAAGGCGCGTCATCTACAAAACGTTCCTTCGGCACTGTTTCAGGAAAAGGCAATTTCCCTATCTGTTTTCACAACATTTTCTGTTTGTGTGCGAAAGGAAAGTATAGGAAAGGACGTGTTGTACTGCATACGGAAATGTTCCGCTAAGATTGCGATAAATTGCCCGTTTGTTGGCTTTTCTTCCATCATATAACCACTGATTTCAAAATAGACTTGTCTGCCATTTTTCTTCCATGCACTTTCTACCGCATGACGTATGGCACGTTCCACTTTGCTTGCTGTGGTGTGATACATTTTCGCAATATCTGGATAAAGACCTTTGGTGATCCCTACCATAATTTCTCTATCCTTTACTGCCATTAAAACCGCTTGCCGTATGAAATGGTATCCCTTGATGCTCGCAGGCACTCCCATACGACTGAGCACTGCTGATATTTCCGCCTCCAAAGATAACTCCATTTCTCTTGGCTGCGTTTGTGTTTGTTGTGGTGCAAGCAAAATTTTTTCTGTTTTTTGATATGGCATATGTTGTTCTGTCAACTGTCGAATCCGTTCCAACAACAAATCCCCTTGTATGGGTTTTGCCATGTAATAATCCGCCCCCATTGCCATTGCACGTCTTACTACAGGATCACTATCAATTGCTGAAATCATGATGCTCACACATGTAATCTGTTGCTGCTTCATATTTTCTAGCACCCAAACACCATCTTTTTCCCCCAAAATGGCATCTAGCAATACGACATCTGGTCTGGTTTTTGCAATCAGTGAAAAAGCTGCCGGACCATTGTCCGTCATACCAATGACTGTCATATCGCCCTTTCTTTCCAAACACAGTTTTAATTTTTGCAGATAGTACATATCCCGATCTGCAATCACCACCCGAATTTTACCATTCTCCTGCATTTCAATATTACCCCCATCTCTTCTTGTCTTCTTTTGGAAACACTTCTCTCCCTTGCGCAAACCCATTATAATGCTCGCATTGCGTTCCTTCTACACCTCCTGCGTATCATGTAAGTTTTCTTGCTTTTTTGACATAAAATTCATAAATCGTGTAATTTTAGTATATTTTTTATGCATTTCATGTATTTATTCTCATTCTGGTACAAAATATGCTGAAACAAAAAGAAAGAAACTTTGCATTTTCACACAAAAAACGGTATGATAAAATAAAAAGAGCAAAAATCTTTCATACCAAAAAAGGATGTGTTGTTGATGAAAAAACAAAATTCTACAGCATCAGAATCTTGGATTGAACTACATTTGCACCTAGACGGAGCAATCACGCCAGAGATTGCGAAAAAATTGGCTATATTACAAAATATAGAACTACCGACACAAAATACATGCGAATTACAAAATTTATTACAAGTACCATCAAATTGTCAAAATTTAAACGATTTTTTACAATGTTTCGCACTGCCTTTGACATTATTACAAACCAAAATCGGTATTTCGGAGGCAGTTTTTCTGGTTGCAAGCGCTTTGGAACAGCAACAAGTCATTTATGCAGAATTGCGTTTTGCGCCACAACTGCACACACAAAAAGGATTATCTCAAGAAGAAATCGTATTATCTGCTTTAGAAGGAGTAAAACGTTCTCCTATTCCACTGAATCTCATACTTTGCTGTATGCGTGGAGAGAATACACATAATGCAAACCTAGAAACATTATGTCTTGCCAAAAAATATTTGGTCGCACATGGTGGCGTGGTTGCATTAGATTTAGCTGGCGCGGAAGGACTATATCCCACTACGGCATATCAGGATATTTTTGCACAAGCAAAACAAATGCAAATTCCATTTACCATACATGCAGGAGAAGCAGCCGGCGCAGACAGCGTTGCAACTGCGCTTTCTTTTGGAGCAAAACGTATTGGACATGGTGTGCGCAGTTTTGAAAATCCAGCCGTATTAAAACAACTACAACAATCACAAGTTGCACTTGAAATGTGTCCTACCAGCAACCGCCAAACAAACGCAATCCATAATATGCAACAATATCCCCTGATTTCTTATTTGAATCAAGGGATTTGTGTGACATTGAACACCGATGATATGGCAATCTGCGGCATTACATTAGCAGATGAATTTTGTTATATGCAAGAAAACTTTGGTTTGACAGATGGGCAAAAACTGCGTTTATTACAAAATGCAGCAAATGCCGCTTTTACGGATGAAGCTACAAAAAGATATTTGCATCAAACATTGCAAACCACTTACCAAACAAAAATATAATTAAAAAGCTGGTATGCTCAAAATATGAGCGTACCAGCTTTTTCCGTCAATCAATGGTTGATAAATTATAATAAGCTATTTCTATAAACGTTTTGTATTTTTTCTTCGTCCAATGCATACAGTGGGAATGTTGCCAATTTGGGAGGATTTTCCATCGCTCTTTTTGCGTAATATTGAATATCATCTTCTGTAAATGTTTCTGGACAATCCAAAATATCACGCAATAATGCGCCTAATTCTTCTGTAGATGCCAAACCTAAACAAGATAACACATGTTGCACTCTTTCATTTTCTTTTCCAAACAAGTCTAAATATGCCTGCATTACCATACCATTCGCGCGTCCATGCGCAATACCTTTTTCATATGTCAAGAAATATCCCAAAGCATGTGGAATGGATGTACTGGTCTGCGCAATCGCCACACCACCCAAAGCAGATGCTAACATTAATTTTTCTCTGACCTGTGCATCATATTGTCTTGCACGCAATGCGGGAATACAATCTTTCCAATACGACAAACCCATATCTACGATTTTTTCACTGATGGCATTCGCATTTGCGCTCAAATAACTTTCCACCAAATGACTCATCGCATCCACTGCTGTATTATTTGTAATCGCAGATGATAAATGTTCCATATATTTCGGATCTAAAAATGATACACTCGCAAAAAGAGGCTGTACAATACCTTGTTTTGTTCTTTTTTCATGCAATGTCAAAATTGCGTATTGTGTCACTTCGGAACCAGTTCCCGCAGTCGTAGGCACTTCTACAACAGGCAATGCTTTTGCTTTTGGGTCTTGAAATAAAATATTGCTGTCTGCTTCTGGATTTGCGGCTAACACTGCGATTGCTTTTGTTGCATCCATAGGAGAACCGCCACCAATCCCAATCACAAATTCTACCGCTTCTGTTTTTGCCATTTGTGCTGCACGTACCACCGTTTCTAAATCTGGATTTTCTCCAACTTCATCAAATAATACCCATGCAATAGACAATGCATCTAAAGCATCTGTCATATCTTGCAGCGCACCATTTTTGCGCGCAGAAGAACGACCTGTCACAATCATCGCTTTTTTTCCGAGCACACACATGGCTTCTTTTTTCTGTGAGATACAATCTTTCCCAAAATACGCATTTACTGGCATAAAATAACGAAATACATTCATTTGGTTTCACCCTTTCTTTTTCCCTTGTTTTTAGCAAACATAATCATACCAATCCCATTCTGCGGATAGGATTGCTTCTGCACTCATTTCTTCTGGTTCTTCTAATAATGCAAACTCTATTTCAAAATCATGGTAGCGCTCTCCCTCAATAGTAGCAATACCAGTCAATTTATAAAGTTTTCCTTCTCCTTCCAATACTTGCCCTTCTAACAGCAAATCATCTTCTTCGATATAGATTTTATGGATTTCATTTGCAATATCTTGTTCTGTAAATGTCAGACGCACATGTATCCCTCCTTTGCTTTTGATTGTACCATTGCCAAAATAAAGTTACAAGAAAATTTCTCTTTTTGGGTATTGTATTTCATGGTATAATCATGATAAAGCAATGGATTATCATTGAAATATTCCAAACCAAAACCTCACAGATGCAAAGATACTTTTCTGATTTATTATGGTTTGGAAAACCCATCTTTCTATCAAAAAATCATTTGGAGGTCAAGCCATGCAGTACATTGTTTTGGATTTGGAATTCAACCAATCCTTTCCCTTTAAGACCGGACAAAAAACAGAACCGATTGCAGAATGTCCTTTTGAAATCATTCAAATCGGCGCAGTCAAATTAAACGAACAATTTGAAATCATAGAACAATTCAATCGTATGATACGTCCACAGATTTATCCTCGTTTACACCCTTTTGTAGAAAAAATCACAGGGATTCGAGAAAGTGATTTGGCAAATCAACCGCTTTTTCCAGAAGCATTTTCCGATTTTCTCAACTTTATCGGCACACGTGATACGATATTATGTACCTGGGGACCAGATGATGTAAAATCTTTATTTCGTAATATTTTGTACTACAATTTAGATGTAGACGCCATTACAGACCGATATTTGAATATACAGCCTTTTGCTGCACAATATCTGCATCATGACAATGGGCAAGCCATCGGTTTGAAAAATGCCGTAACAGAATTGAATATACAAATAGATAATGCGTTTCATAATGCATTATACGATGCGATATATACCGCAAAAATCTTTCAAATTGTACATCCTCAAAAAATACAGCCAGAAATATTTCAGCCTTTGCTTATGCTGGCAAAAAAAGTCAAACGCACACGGATTGACAAAAAAGCACTCTTTCAGCATTTCATGACACAATTGAATCGAGAACTGAGTGAAAGCGAAAAAAAATTGATTAAAATGGCGTATTCTTTGGGACGTACACATACATTCGATGTTGTGCCACTACAAAAAACAAAAAAAGAACAACTGGTCAAAGAATCCAAAAAAACACGTATATAAACCAAAACGCTTGAGAAACAACTCTTGTTTCTCAAGCGTTTTTACAAAATATCAAGCCATACTACTATATTGTATCAATAGCAATTCTACTGCGAAAGCATCTGCCATACGACCATTTTTGATATCTAAATCTGTCTGCAAACAATCTCGTAAGGCTTGTTTTAATACCGGAAGCGCAAAACTACGACTTTGCCGCAGGTATTCTTTGACCGCAAAATCTCTAACTTCCAAACGTTTGGCAATTTCTGTTGGCGGCATTCCTTCTGCCGCAAATACACTGCTGCATAATATCATACGAAATTGTCTTGTAATGAGCGATAATATCATAAACGGCGATTCTTTGAGTGCAAGTAGATTTTCGTAAATCGAAACCGCACGTTCCGGCTTTTTTTCTCCCATTGCACGAATCATATCAAATACCTTTGCTTCTAATGATACGGTACAAACTGCGTCAATGTCTTTTGTTGTGATTTCTCCTGTACCATCTTTGTAAGCAATCAGTTTTTCCATCTCACCTTGCAAATGCGCCATTCCCGCATCTGACAAACGCAACAAATGCACCGCTGCACCACTGCTTAATGTCAGCCCGCCTTGTTTTGCCAATTTTTGCAGCCATGCAATCATATCTTTTTCTGATAAAGGTTGAAACTCAACTGCTTTTCCTTCTTTCGCAATTGCCTTATATAATTTTCCTATTTTCTCTGCTTTTTCTTCTACAAACAAAATACAAGTACTTTCTGGAATTTTTTTGATAAATTCCACCAAAGCTTCGCCTTCTTCTTTCCTACCATTGCGTCGGAAAAATTCGCTGTTGTGTACAACAATCAAACGTTTTTCATTTAAAAATGGCATGGTTTCCGCAATATCCATGATTGCATTTGCCGTTGCCTGTTTTCCCTCCAGCAAATCAAAATTCATGGTTTCTGTGCCTGGTGGTAGTAAAGCCTTTTTCAATGCTTCCTCATAATTTTGTATCAAATAAGCCTCTGTGCCATAAAACAAATAACATCTTTGAAATTCATTTTGTTTCCATGCTTTTTTTAATTCTTTCATACCACGGTATCCTTTCTGCTGCGGTTTGTATGGTATATCCCGTATCTGGCGCAATCTGTATTTCTATGCTGCCCATTTTATCGGTGCGCAAAATTTCACTTTGTATCTTTTCCAATTTTTCTATAGTTTGTGGATGTGGATGTCCATACCAATTATTTTCTCCACAAGATATGATGGAATAAGTAGGTGCAACTGTTTCCAAAAACGTCTGTAAAGAGGAAGTTGCAGAGCCATGATGTGCCACTTTCAAAATATCAGACTGCAAATCCATACCACTTTGCATCATTTGATATTCTCCCTCTGCCTCACAATCTCCAGTAAATAAAATCTTAGTATCACCATACTGATATTGCAATACCAAAGAGCGTTGATTTTCATTCTCTACCATCCCATCTGGTGGACCAAAACAGGTCAATGTACCAAAATGCTCCTCTTGCAATACATCTCCTTGTTTGAGTGTATAAATTGGTATCTGTTTCTGTGCTGTCACTTCCTGCATATGTATTTGTATCTCTTCAAATTCTGTATGTTCCACTTCTGCCGCTGGCAAATACAATGCTCCAACTGGCATATCTTGCAGCAATTCCAAAATCCCAAGACAATGGTCTGTATCAAAATGCGTCAAAAAGACAGCTTCTACACGTTCTATTCCTTGGGAAGCTAGATATGGTTCTAATACCGTGACCCCTGTATTTGCTCCAATCTCTTTGTTTGCAACGCCTCCACCATCTATGACATATGCTTTATGGTCACTCGTTGTAATGACTGCGGCATCACCCTGTCCCACATCTAAAAACATCACTTGATTTTGATGCAGATACAAACGATTTCCTACCATCGCACACAACAAAATGATAGTTGTTCCAACAACAATACTGCGTTCTTGCCATCGTGGGCGATATAGACAACAACAAATCGCCAATCCATATAACAAAAGGATACAGAAAACCGGCATACGTCCCACAGAAATATAACTATATGGAATTTGTGTCACCAGCCAGCAAGTTCCTTCAAACAATTTTAATATAGCATAGACAGTGCCACTCAAAAATACACCCGCAGGCAGCCAAAGCAATCCTGCTATGGCGGATAAAATAATCATACCCAGCAAAATACCACTCAAGGGCAATATCACCATATTACTCAAAACCGCGACTGTAGATACATCAGAAAAATGATATGCCGCAACTGGCAGACCAAAGCCAGAAGCAAAAGCAGAGATTCCAGCCATATGCCCCAATTTTGCATACCATGTTTCTCCTTCTGGCAAAACTCGACTGCCCATATAAATCCCAATCACAGACAGAAAAGATAATTGGAACCCTGCCTGAAACAGATATAAAGGTTCCAAACATAAAATCACAAGCGCAGCCAAAGCAATAGAATTGAGCCAATCTGGTTTTCGATAAAATACCCGCCCAAAACTAGCAATCGTAATCATAACTACTGCGCGCATAGAAGACGGTGCAAAACCTGTAAACAACAAGAAAAACCAACAAGCGAAAATTGTTACAATCGCAGAAGTGCGTAGACTGCATTTTGCATATCGTTCTAACAAATATGCAACACAAGCAGCAAGAATAGACATATGCAAACCAGAAATACATAAAATATGTGTAACACCTGCTTTTGTGTATAACGTTTCTGTCATACGGTCTATATCATCTCGATTGCCGGTCAGCATTGCTTTTGCAATCGCGCTTTGCTCCGCAGGCAGCATACGTTCCAAAACATGCTGTACTGATTGATTCCAGCGGAAAAATAAAGTTGCAACTGATTGGTGCTGCTCTCCTGTTTTCTCCATAACATCAGGAAACATTTTGCAAGTATATCCTTGTGCAGTTAAATACTGCCATTCATCATACCCGCCATAAAGGTCTGCATGAGAAAATGCCATTGCTTCTCCTTGCAAAATAACGCCTTCTCCTATTTCATGTTCTCCCAATTGCATATCAATCACATAAATCGTTTGTGCCGGATAAACATTGCCATCTTCCAAATTTATCATATCTGCATGGATACGTAATTTCGGATACCCACCCGAAGTTGTCCCGATATCTGTGATGTAACCGGTTGCTGTGACTTGCATACTGCCCCCAGCTTTTTCTATCACAGTAGGAGAAGCACTGATATGCGCCAAAATAAAACCAAGCGCAACCATCAGCAAAAACCAAACATATCTTAATTTTTTATATTTTATCACAAAATATGAAATTGAAACCAGTGGAAAAATAAAACAGATTAGGCATACCCATTTTGATACACCTAATCTGCAATATATACCACATATCATGAATATTGTAATCCAAAAAGCTGGTCGTTTCATATTTTCATATTTCTATCATATCAAAATTTATTTTACTGTATTGGTCAATAGTGGCGTAATATCAGATACAGCAGTAAATGGTTTGCTATAATCTAGGCTTTTTTGCAAATTTTCTATTTTTTCACCTTCCACCAAAAACTGTACTTTATCCACATTATCCAATTCGCATAAAGAATTGACAATCGAATACACCACCAAAGTTTCACTAACTGAATCTGCTGCTGGTTTGGTTAAAAAATCCTGACTCAAATTGACATAACAAATTCCATCATCTGTTGTTGTAACTTCCCGAATCTTGACATCAGGAGATACCGTTGGATAATAGCCACTTTCCAATGGTCCCGCAATCAATTGTTCTAATATCGTTTTTTCTCTTGCCTGATTGGCATTGACTTCGACAACACGGTCTTCAATCATAAAGGCATTTGCACTACTATTGGTAAAGTAAAGTTGTAAAATCGCGTATTCCGTTGTTTCTGCGGAAATTTCTGCATCAATACAAACATTCTCTCGATTCATTGCGCCAACTTCGACCCCTTCATCCGTACGCAAATTTCTGCCTTCCACAGATAATTGCACATATTGTATATCTGGCAAAGAGGTCAGTGTCCAAACCAATGCTGAACGGCAAACGACTTCCTGCGCATTGCGCAAAGCCAGATAACTAGCGGATACATCTACATATGCCGTCTGATTTTCTAACCTTACAGACAAAAAATCTACTTGATGCGGTACAGCACTTACCATACCATCTTTTTTGGGTTGTTCTTTCATTTTTTCTAATAAAGTGCGTGCCGCTTCTACCGTTTCGGTTTCTGTCACATCTACATCAATGCTTTTGAGTGTATTACTTGGACTCACCAAATAATAAACCTCTGCTTGTTGTGTATTGGGCTGCCCTACTTTACTGCCCAATAAAAACAGACATGGTATTACAATAATACAAAGTATAATACCAAAAGCCGCATTTAAAAGCACCTTACTTTTTTTGACCAATCGGAACACCTCCTTTCTTTGGTACATATGCTATACCGCGGTATGTGTTTGCCGTAATGGAATACGTACCTGCATGGTCGTTCCTTCATTTTCTTTGCTATTGACTTTGATGCTACCATTATGCATCATCACTGTTGCGTATGTGATGGATAAACCCAAACCCGTTCCACCAGTTTCTCGATCTCTTGTTTTATCTACGCGATAAAAGCGTTCAAAAATACGATTGACTTCTTCTTCTGGTATTCCAATACCAGTATCTGTCACTGTGATAAACGCATTTTGATGATCTGCATCTAATGTTACTTGTACAGAACCGCCTTCTGGTGTATATTTTACGGCATTATCCACCAAATTGGAAATCGCAAGCGTCAATTTCATTTCGTCCACAACTGCCAAAACATCTTTTTCCTTTGTATAATGCATTTGTATCTGTTTTACATCTGCCAAAGGGGTCAATCGTTTGATGATACCTTCCATCATATGATTCAAATCACTTTCTGCAAAATTCAACGGAATTTCTTTTTGATCCAATTTGACTAATGTCAATAAATCATTGATAATTGCGGACATGCGGTCTATCTCTGAATTGATGTCATGCAAAAATTCAACATACATTTCTTTTGGTACATCTTCTTGCAGCAAAATGGATTCACTCAAGACCTTGATAGAACTAAGCGGTGTTTTCAATTCATGCGACACATTGGATACAAATTGCTGTCGGCTGGATTCCACTTTTTCCAATTGGTCTGCCATATGATTGCAAGAAAGTGCCAAATCTACAATCTCATTATGTGTACGGTTTTTGACTACAATTCTTTGTTCCAAATGTCCTTCTGCCATTTTTTGTATGACTTGAATCATGCGTTTCAGTGGCTCTGTAAACAACTGAGATGTTACAATCATCACAATAATGACAATCACAAGCAATGTCGCCAATAAAAAATATGCTTTTCCTGCAATATTCCCTACTGTATCGGAAACGTCCTGCAAAGAATCCGCAATCAAAACAACGCCATCATGCTGACTGCCACTGCCCACAATAGATGCCGCAGCATAGACTGTACCATCTCTTTGTTCCTTTGCAATATCTTTGTTTTCCAATGCCTCCAAAACTTCTGGCAGCAGATAGGTTTTTCCGACTTCTTCATAGCCAGTATCATATACGACGCGTGCCGCACTATCCAAAATCAATACACGAAAATCCTCATCTTGACTTGTGGTCAATATCATTTCCTGTAACGCTTCTTGATTGGTTTCATTTACGAAAAAATCATAGGAAGCCAATTGTCCAGCAATGACATTTGCTTCGCTCAGCAATTCCTTTTTTCGTTCTTCTATAAAATATTCCTCAATAGAATGCAAAATTGTATTTGCCATCAACAACAGCGGGATAATGCCTACAATGACATACGTAATCAGCAATACCCATCGTAAACTAATGAATGGTGCCTCTTTTTTTTCAATTAAAATAGTAACCAACTCCCCATTTTGTAAAGATATACTTGGGTTCACTTGGATTGGTTTCGATTTTTTCACGCAAGCGACGAACATGCACATCTACGGTTCGCACATCGCCTGGATAATCGTACCCCCAAACAGTATCCAATAATTTTTCTCTGCTGTATACCTTTCCTGGGTTTTCCATTAACAACTCCAACAAATCAAATTCTTTGGCTGTCAGATTGACTTCTCGATTGCCAATAAATACACGTCTGCTGTCATATGACAATTCCAAATCTCTTGCCTTGAGTATATTTTTCGGCTGTGCATCTGTTGCCACTTTTTTGACACTACGGCGCAAAATGGCTTTGATTCTTGCCTTCAATTCCAAAATATTAAATGGTTTTGTGATATAATCATCTGCGCCGTATTCCAGCCCCATGATTTTATCCATATCTTCGCCTTTTGCTGTAACCATAATGATTGGAATTTGAGAAAATTCACGCACTTGTTGACATACTTCCAATCCGTCCATTTTGGGAAGCATAACATCTAATACCACCAAATCGAAATTTCCTTCTTTGACATGCTGCAACGCTTCTTCTCCATCATATGCCGCTGTCACTTCCATGCCATCTTGTTCCAAAGAAAACTTGATTCCTTTTACAATCAATTTTTCATCATCGACTACCAAAATTCGGTACGCCATATTTGATTCCTCCTATTCTATCGTGACATATGCCACAAGGTCAGCATATGTTTTTTCTCCAATACCTTTGATTTCCTGTAACTGTTCTATGCTTTCAAATGCGCCATGTTCTGTACGATATGCCAAAATTCGTTCTGCCATCACTTCCCCAACCCCATCTAAAAGCATCAGTTCTTCTTTAGAAGCTGTATTGATATTGATTTTTGTCTGTTGTGTTTGTTGATTTTGGACTGGATTTTGTTGTGGGACATTGCTTTCTTGCAATGATAAAGTACCGCCCCAATAGGCGCGGCTATAAATCACACCACAAAGCAAAACACATGCTGCCAAAAACACAACTTTTCGCTTTTCGTGCTTCATATAAACACCTCTATTCCATCAGCGTCATCAAGCGAAAAAGAATCCTAAAAATTTTGACATAAAAATTTCATTTTCTTTTTTGTTATTTTCTGGTATACTTTTTGCAATACGATGCATGCTGTGTTACAGGATTCATTTTATTGTATCATAAAAAATTATAATATCATAGTAGGAGATTCTTATGAAACCGAAAATTTTATGCTTATTGCTTACGATATTATTGCTATTTCCACATACTTCGACCATTTTTGCACAACCTGACAATACTTCCAGTATATCGGGTACCGAAAACATTTCAGATACCAACGATACCGAAGACACTTCCAAACCTTCAGATACTTCTGATGTAGCTGATACTTCAGATAATTCTGATACTTCTAATACTTCTGATACTTTGACACTTTCCTGTGAATCGGCTATTTTGATGGACGCTACCACAGGCGCTATACTATACGAAAAAGATGCGAGTACCAAACAATTTCCTGCCAGCATCACAAAATTGATGACATTGCTTTTGGCTTATGAAAACGGTTCTTTAGACGATACCATTACATTCTCACATGATGCGATATTTAGCATAGAATTTGGCAGTTCTCATATCGCAATACAGGAAGGAGAAACCTTGACACTCGAACAAGTGTTATATGGTATCATGCTGCAATCAGCAAATGAATGTTCTAATGGTGTTGCAGAATATGTAGATGGAGATATTGAAACTTTTGCCAAACATATGACAGAACGCGCCAAAGAATTAGGCTGTAAAAATACAAATTTTGTCAATGCCAATGGACTGCATGACGAAAACCATTATACCACTGCATATGATATGGCATTGATTGCACAGACATTGCTGCAAATAGACGCGTATCGAGAAATGATGGGGAACACATATTATGAAATCCCCCCGACAAACAAACAAACCGAAACACGCTATCTGCATGGGCAGCATCAAATGCTCAATCCCAATTCCTTATACTATTATGAAACTGCGGAAGGCGGAAAAACTGGTTATACTTCAGAAGCATTAAATACATTGGTCACATATGCCAAACAAGGAGATACGGAACTGATTGCTGTTGTACTGCGCTGTAATGGGGCACAGCATTATGTAGATACCAAAACATTATTTGATTATGGATTTTCACATTATAAAACAGAAAAAGTATTATCTGCTGGCGATTTGGCACAAACGGTTTCTATCACAGAAACTTATAAAAACAAAACAGAAGAAAAAGCACAGATTTCCGCAGCCATTCCAAAGGATATTTATGTCACACTGCCCATTGGTGCCAATCCCGCCGATGTAACTACACAGGTGACATGTGAGCCGACCGCTTCTGTGCCCATTGCAGCTGGTGACGCATTGGGCAGTGTTGCATTATCTTATCAAGGAGAAACAATAGATACAGTTTCATTGACTGCACAAGATTCTGTAGCTGTTACAACGGACGAAGAACGCGCCGCACAAAGCGCACAGAAACGCAATCATATCTTAAAAATCATAGGGATTTGCATTGGTGTTTTGTTGTTATGTGGTCTGGGTGTGATTCTATTTTTCCGTTATCGCATCTATCGCAAAAAGGAATTACGTCGTCAACGTCGTAAATCTGCGAGAAAATTGCGTTTGCAGCAATATGAACAACAACATCTGCATCATAGAAAATAAAAAATAGAAAATCAAAAAAGCCATACCGTTTTTCTATCATAAACGGATATGGCTTTTTTTTGTGATGTTATCTATGTGGCTTATGTTTCATTCTTTTCGGACGATTCCGCTTGCAAAACGTACAAAAACGATTCCATCGGTCTTTGCGCAAAATATGGCGCACATATGCAAAAGTGGCATCTTCTCCACATTCTGCCAACATTTTCAACATACGCTCCAATAACTGTACCGTTTCTGGGTGCATCAACACATTCACACGCCGGCTACGTTTGTGATATTCCCAAGGACTTGCATCCGTATATGCATCTTTTTGATAGGTGCGACAAGCGGCAATACGGTCCATAAACATTTCCACCACAAAAGGCACTGGCATTTTCATACCACCTATAATGTGGTCTGATTCCAATGTATAATCCAGCCAATATTCAAAATGGTGCTTGTTTCGTCCTTTATGGTGCAGCCAGGAAGAAGAATATCCCTTTGCTTCACGTTCTGCATTGTTGGGGCTACGGTCCCCCTGAAAATATTTCATACCAACCAAAAATTCTGTTGGAGAAAATTTTGATAAATCATGCAACAAACCCTGACGATATAATCTGACACGAAAACAATATTGACGTACCAATTTTTTATGGTATGTAATTGTCTGAAAATGTTCCCATGCTTTTTTCCAATTCATTGGCTCCCCCTCTTTCTTGATTATCCGATTTTTCATCATTTTCATAATCAGACAAAAATACATCTTATCGTAAAGCAAACGGGCTTCATCGGCAATCTATCGCCATGAAACCCGTTATTTGATATTATTTTACTAATTTGGAAATTGTTTTGAATTGTGGCGCTTTGGCACCGCCAGTCAATTCAAATAAGATAGATTCGCAAGTAGAAAGATAAGCACCTTCTTTTTCCATGCGTTTTAATCCATATTTCAAATCAATCGGCTTTCTGGAACCAACACAATCTACTGGTACGAATACTTGATAGCCTGCTTCCAATAAGTCACGAACTGTCTGCATCACGCAAATATGCGCTTCTACACCGCATACAATCACATTTTTCTTACCAGATGCTTTCACCCATGCGCCAATTTCATCACATACACAACAGGAAAAATCTGTTTTTTCCATATAGGAAAATGTCGCAAAAGCTTCTTTGACAGCAGGTACTGTTTCTCCCAGACCTTTTGTATATTGCTGTGATACTACAAATGGAATATCAAATTCTGCCAGCCCTTTTGCCAAAATAACGGTTTTCTCTACGATTGCCGCATTATCATCAATGGCAGGCACCAGTTTTTCTTGAAAATCAATAAAAATAGCCGCTGTGTCTTCCGCACGCAATTTCATGAATATCTTCCTCCTGACTTCAAAAATATACATTTATTGTAACCGAAAATCATAGGATTGTCCAGAAGAAGACTTTATTTCTATGACAGACTGCTGTATCTCATAGATTTTCATAGATTTACACATATTTACGCATTCGTTTGAGTGCGGATTTTTCCAAACGGGATACTTGTGCTTGGCTGATTCCAATTTCTGTACTGACTTCTGTTTGTGTTTTTCCTTCAAAAAAACGTAAGGACACAATCTTTTTCTCACGTTCTGACAGATGATGCATTGCCTCCTGCAAGGACAAATTTTCCAGCCATAATTTATCCCCATTCTTTTCATCGCTGACTTGATCCATCACAAACAAGGTATCTCCACCATCATGATAGACTGGCTCAAACAAAGAAACAGGGTCTTGTATGGCATTGAGTGCCAACACAACACTTTCTTTGCTCATATCAAGTTCTTTCGCAATTTCTTCTACGGTTGGTTCTTTTGCATGCTCTGCCATCAGACGTTCTCGAACCTGTAATGCGCGATATGCAGTATCTCTTAAAGAACGTGATACACGTATGGTATTGTTATCCCGCAAATATCGGCGCACTTCCCCACTGATCATAGGACAAAGATAACTCGATGGCATAACGTCCATGGTAGGATCAAAATTTTCGATTGCTTTGAGCAGTCCTACTACACCAACCTGAAATAAATCGTCCATATCATCACAACGATTTTCAAAACGCTTGATGACACTTAATACCAAACGAAGATTCCCTTCGATTAATAATTCTCTTGCTTCTTTTTCTCCATTATGATACCGTCGAAACAATTCCTTTGCTTCCAATGCACTCAATACAGGCAGTTGTGATGTATTGACGCCACTAATTTCCACTTTTTTATAATAACCCATGGATTCCACCTCCATAGACGATAGATACCGTCTTTGTGTTGTATGCTTTTGCGCATCATTGGGAAAATTTTGTTTGTATGCTTTTCGATACTTTTGCATACATTTCAGAAACACGGTCATTTCCCCTGTTATCCAAAATTCCCATATTTCGTATGAACTATACCTCGCAAATATTTCCATATTCCGATGACTTTTTGTTGTATCGTTTGATACAAAAATGGGTATGGTAACAAAAAAGAAGGTGAAATTATGCGTTTTCAAGAACAAACGGAAGGCATTACACAAATACAGCCAAAACATGACAGTACAAGACAAATTGCTTATCAAAGCCATGGCTGCCCTATGCAAGCATGGGAACATGGTTTTGGAAAAATAAGCAATCCTGACTTTTGTCCCTTGTATCATTTAGATGTTTGAAACATGACAACAGAAAAAAGACCTGTGTTTCTTCTTTCCAGAAACATAGGTCTTTTTTACAGAAATCTACAATATTTTACATTAATTTATTGATTTCTTTTTTCAGCCGTGCCATAATTTTTTTCTCTAATCGAGAAATATAGGATTGTGAAATCCCTAATATGTCTGCCACCTCCTTTTGTGTACGCTCTGTCGTTTCTGGTTGTATGCCAAAACGCATCTGTACAATCTGACGTTCTCTACCACTCAGCTTTTCCATTGCCATATGCAATAAATTGCGGTCCACTTCCTCCTCTATACTTTTATAAATCACATCTCCTTCTGTCCCCAAAATATCTGACAACAATAATTCATTGCCTTCCCAATCCACATTCAGCGGTTCGTCTATAGAAACTTCCGCTTTTGTTTTGCTGTTGCGTCTTAAATACATCAAAATTTCATTTTCAATACAACGAGAAGCATATGTCGCCAATTTGATATTTTTATCGGTCTTGAATGTATTGATGGCTTTGATTAAACCAATGCTACCAATGGATATCAAATCTTCCACATTGATACCAGTATTTTCAAATTTACGAGCAATATATACTACCAATCTCAAATTATGCTCTATCAATACCGACTTGACTTCTAAATCCTCCTCTCCGCCTAATTGCGACAATAGCAATGCTTCTTCCTCTGGTTTGAGCGGCGACGGAAATACATCACTACCACCTATGTAATATACGCCATCTGTGTTGCGCCATTTCCGCAGTCGATACGACAAACGATATTTCCAAAAAAAGAGCTGATACTTCCAATGCTTCATGTGCCTTCCTCCTCTAATAATGCCGTCGGCATTAAAATTTCATATCCTCCGGCAAATGTATCTCGATATAAGCCTATGGGCATATGTTCGTATCGTTTGGTTTGTTTTTGTGTTGTAATTTCCATACAATCTACCCAAAACATCAACAATTTGCCTTCTGTGGTACCCAAAGCAGAAAATGGAATCTCTGTCAGCCATGTATGCTGTATCTGTTGTGCTTGCTGCGTTGGTTGTGTTTGTTGCAAATTCCCTTCTTGACAAAAAGATAATATGCTTTCTGGCGGAAATAATGACAAACAAGCAGCACATTCTGCAACAGCAACCGGCTTACCTTCTGATGTGCATAAACCATTTCCTGTATCCCAAAAACCACATAATACGCAGCTTCTGCCTTCATATTCCAAGTGTACCTGACAATATTGATTGCGCTTGATGCCATGCCGTTCCAGCCATTGCGATATTGCACGCATACACAGCCCAAATACCACACAACCCCAAAGCAATTTTTGCCATGGCAGCCAATGCAATGATATTGATAGACCACGTCCAATCAAACGTTGTACAGAGGTCATCGCAATACATGCTTCTAAAAAACCAGCTAGTAAAAACGAAGCTATCACTGTTGCAACCAATAAAGAACATAATTTTTTCCAGCTTCTTGGAAAAAAAGCAATTTCGATTCCCAAAATTGCCAACCCCAATGCCAACCACCAATCACCAGAAAAACCATATCCCATTACCAACAAAAAACAATATACCGCAGACACCACCACTGCTCCTACACATATGCGCCAAAGTCGGAAGGACACACCTGCCAGCTTTCCCGTTGTCCACAACAGCAAAAAATGACAACCGCTGCTGACCAAAAACAATACATCTATGTATAGTTCCATTGTCTTTCCCCCCTTTTGTATTATATGAAACCTTTGGAGAAAAACTTGTCACAACGGCTGAATGTATCCAAAAAAAGACCATCAAATTCCGACAAAAAGCGGAATAAAACGGTCTTTTACAATCTAAAATCTTTATGTAGAAAAAACAAATAATTTTAGCAAAAAGTCTACTGTCATAATGACAAAACAAATGCCACAAAGCCATATCCTCATATAGTCTGACAACTTAGCATTCATTTTTTCTAAAAGAGGTTGTACCAAATAGAGAAAAAACATACCACCAATCCCAAAACGTATACTTGGATTCAATGCAATACGTCCTTCAAAATGATAAGAAAATCTGGTATAATCCCAAAGCCAACCTCCTGTTTGCCATTCTAATATGTAACTTGTTGCTAGTTCAATTGCAGTTGTCAGTACAACAATACCCAAAAACACCAATATGGGTGTGATAGTACATCTTCCAAGTTGAATTTTTTTCTTTTGCAATGGTAGCAGGCAAAGCAATATCACAATTGCGCCAATACCATATACCGGCAAATAGGGTCCAAACAAAAAACCTCGATTGGAAAACCCCCACCGATATACTACCACTTCTAAAAATACTTCATATAGCCAGCCAATGATAGAATAGATGACAAAATATAAATACATTGCCTGCACTTTTTTTGATTTTCCCACAAAATCCTCC
Source organism: uncultured Lachnospiraceae bacterium (assembly GCA_944384295.1). Lineage (GTDB taxonomy): Bacteria > Bacillota > Clostridia > Lachnospirales > Anaerotignaceae > Anaerotignum. The sequence goes on from CALWSU010000005.1 coordinate 37,873, forward strand.
TTCCGATTGTTTCCATCGTGTACTTTTTTATCATACCATATACTAACTCTAATGGCTATGTTTTTCTAACAAATGAAAAAGAGGATCTTTTTTCTAAGAAAAACTCCCCTTCTTTTTATCCATTTGCAAAAATTGATGTTTGGATTACAGCATATTTTTGCTTATACTTGTGTTGTGGGATCTGTAGGAACCACTGGTTCTGTGGGAACAACCGGTTCTGTAGGTGGTACACTGCTGCTGGGCAAGTCTGATTTTCCATAATAGTATTTGTATCCATACTTTGAAACGCTCCTTTGCGCTTTGATTTTACATTTTTACTATATGCTGTCATTCCAATTTTGTGACACAATTATAAAATCAAATTTCGCAAAAGATACAATGCTGCCTCACTTTTTTTTCTATTTTACATATGATAACACAGAGGCATTATCACAAGGAGAACCAGGAAGTATGTTCATCAAATCTCGATTCAAAAAACTGCGACAATCCATTTCTCATATGCGTTTGACCGACCGTTTCTTACTTGTATTTTTACTATTGCTTTTGCTGCAATCTACACACCATATCTTCTTTTATGAACAATTGCCTACAGGATATGAATCTTTAGACACTATGATTCGCAGTTCTGCTGCTACCATATTTGGATATTTTATCAGTGGCGCGTTTGGCGGTGAAAGCAAAATACAGAAAACAGATGTTTTGATGCCATCTGTCACAAAAGAAGAAACACAGATGCAAGCACATGAAACCAAATTGTCTGCCACAAATGAGATACCAAATCCTCTCAATATGCCAGAAAATACACCTTTATCCAAAGTACAACGTTGCCGCATTCAACAACAAATTCTCATTGTGGCTGGAATTGGTCTATTCTCTATATTGATATTATTTCACGCGCGTATTTTTGGTCCAGCACATGAACACGCCATAGCAGCACTTTCTCAATTTCAAGATTTTTTAGTAGGCAGTATTGGTTTTTTGGTCGGACATGCGCGTTATGATGGATAAACAAAATAGCCGCTGTGCTTGTATCTAAAACATACAAACACAGTGGCTATCACAAAACTGCATTTATTTTACAATGCCATGTTCCATTAAAAAAGTTACCCATTTATCATAACAAGCACCCTTTAGATGTGCATTATCAAAGGAATATTCTGTCGATAGATTGCCGTTACCATCAGAATATACTTCGTTGACATCTATATAAAAAATTTGCTTATTATCCGCTAATGTCGCAATATCAGCATTGCGCGTCATAATATTGGGATTATTGATATACGCATCGCTTTGAGAACGAGATTCTGTCACATATAATATCCCTTGTATAAAAATCAAAGCATCAGGCTGTAATGCATGAATTTTTTCTACTGCTGCGCGATAAGTTTCCAAAAAACGTTCTCGCGTTCCAGTACCCAATTCATTGATACCAACCATTAAATATATTTTACCAAACTGCCTTTCCTGCAATGCCTGTTCAATCGTACCCATACTGCCATCTGCTAAAGGTGCAATCTTATCATCAAATAGAGAATAAATGGTCAATCCCACTTCTGCGTAATAGGTAGCGTTATCCAATCCAGAATAATCATGCATACCCACCATACGCGAATCGCCAATGAATAACGCATCATCAAAATAAGAAGCATCAACTGTTGTAAATTGCGCTTCTGGTACCAATTCTGCGTTCTCTTCTTTTTCTTCTGTATTCACTTCTGGCTGTACCATTGCTTGCCATGTTTCTTCTGTTTCTGGCTGTACATTTCCTCCTGATTTGCAAAACAAACCCACATATGCAGCGCCCGGCTGTATAACGTTGCCGGTTAGTTGTACACGATTGGATAAATGCAGATATTGACCAAAGCCCTCTACAATCAACATAGACAATATGAGCAAAAACAAAAGTGGATATTTCAATTTTCTCATCTGCCATCACCTCAAAAAGAAAAATACATAAATGGATTATTTAATCCAATCGAAATTTGGTACACAGAGAACCAGAAAATAATCAATAAAAGCAATACACATATTGGACGACGGTAGTTGCGTTTGAGCCATTGTTCTCCAAAGGGAAATGCAAAAAAAATCCCTGCCAATAAAAATGGTCCATACATACTGCCATATTTCAAATAATCACCAGCTGCAACGCGAATCCCTTCATGATGTACCAATGGCGCAAAAAGGCGCAAGAAACACATTTGTATATCCGCCATATCTGGCAGTGCAAAAAATACCCAAGAAAGTGGTATGAGTATCAAAATATAAATATGTCCCAAAAATGGAATATAATCCAAAATTTTTTTCAAAAATAGTTTTTCCAATGCAATCCAGAAAAACAAGAACATACCCCATAATACAAAATTCCAGCCAAATCCATGCCACAATCCTGTCAACAACCAAACTACAAATAAATTACATATTGTAAACAAAGTACCCTTTCGGCTGCCGCCCAATGGTATGTAGACATAATCCCGAAACCATCTGCCCAATGTGATATGCCATCTGCGATAAAACTCAGAAATTGATTTTGATAAATATGGACTATCAAAGTTATCTGGGAATGTATAACCTAACATTTTTCCAATCCCTATCGCCATCAAAGAATATCCTTGAAAATCAAAATAAAGCTGTAGACTGTATCCAAAAATACCCATCCATGCCAAAGGTGTGGAAACACTCACAAAACCAATGGTTTGTATTTCATGCCAAAGTCCCGCCAATTGATTGGAAATCAGCACTTTATATCCCAAACCAATGATAAAGCATGCAACGCCAGATTCTATTTGACTGCCTATTTTTACTTGACGCTCTCCCATCAAATAAATCTTTTTATTTTGCATCTGTTCCATACGTGCGATTGGTCCTGAAATCAACTTTGGAAAACAAAGAATATACGATACACAGTCCCAAAATCCTACTTTTCCGACTTTTTTCTGATAAGTATCTATCAGAAAAGACACGATTGTAAATACAATAAAGCTAATCCCTGGCATCAAAGTATCAGATGTTTTATTCCAAATCAAAAATCCAACAAAAGCCAAGCAAGAAATCCATAACGCGACTTTCCCTTTTCGCCTTACCCAACCAAATGCCAACAACGCAAAAAATGTCAACCCCAGCAAATGTGGCAACCATGCAAAACAAGAAATGCTATAAAAAAGCAATGTACCAACCACCAAAACAATCTTTTTGGCTTGCTCGGTTCGCATTGCGTAATAGATACATAAAAAAACTGGCATAAACCATATGATAAATGGTAGACTTCCAAAATCCAACGAACTCTCTCCTATCTTCATGTACTTTCTCATCTATACTACATGACTACATATGTGATACATATGAGACATACTATTGTTTAGATAAATAACATACGAAAAAAGTTGCTTTTTGTCGAATGTTTGCGCAAAAAAACAGACGCCTGTAATCACAGACATCATACACAATTTTGATGATAAGATTATACGGCAGGAAGCCCATAGAAACAATACCTCGATACAATTTCCATGTTTTTTGCCGTTTTATACAAAAACATTTGTTTTTCTGCTTATTTCTACCGTGTTTTTGTAATTTTAATTCCAAATATTGCCAAAAAAATCCCCCTTTTGTATGCCAAAGGTACATGACAAAAGGAGGATTTGAACTTACAAAAATAAGATATTGTTTCTATATGATAGGTTGCATTCTTTTGACTATATTTCTGGTATTTTACATGCTGACTATCAATGATACGCGATAGGCTACCGCATCATAAAGTATTATCTTCTAAATCATTTACTTCATGTAAACGGAATTTTGCTACCAAATCTTTTAAGATATGCGCCTGTCCAGACAATTCCTCACTTGTAGCTGCACTTTCTTGTGCAGTTGCAGAATTGGTTTGAATAACATTTGCAATTTGGTCAACACCTGAACTGAGTTGTTCTAACTGACCACTTAAAATATGATAGGAATTTGCAATTTTTCCAACCATAGTAACAATCTCATCTGTTTCCGCTGTTGCGTTTTGCAATGCTTCCGCTGTTGTCATTGCAATCGAATGACCTTCTTCCACTGCCTCTACAGAACCTTGAATCAAATTGGTTGTATTTTTTGCTGCTTCCGCACTTTTTGCTGCCAAATTTCTGACTTCATCTGCAACAACAGCAAATCCTTTCCCAGCCGCACCTGCACGCGCCGCTTCTACTGCTGCATTCAAAGCTAGTATATTGGTCTGAAACGCAATATCTTCAATCGTCTTAATAATTTTGATGATTTCGTGGGATCTCTGCGAAATATTGTTAATGGCTTGCAACAAATGAGACATTTCTTGATTGCTCGTTTGAATTTGTTGTCCCATAATATCTAAGTTTTGATTCACAGTCATCGCTGTTTCTGTATAATCATCTGCTTTCTTGGACAACTCTTGGATTTGTGCAGATAATTCTTCTACTGAAGAAGCCTGTTCTGTTGCACCTTCTGCCTGTGATTGTGAGCCAAGCGCTACTTGATGTGCACCATTATCCACTTGTGTTGCAGCTTGCGTAATCGATTTGATTGTTAATGATAAATTTGATTGTATTTTTAATAACGCTTCTTTGATTCTATAAAATTCCCCTTGATATTCATGTTGCAATGTAAAGACAAGATTTCCATTTGACATTTCTCCCAACACAAGTGAGATTTCATCAATATAAACGATATAGGTTTTCAGTCTTGATACAATATCTTGAATATCATCAGCCAATAATCCAACCTCATCATGGCTTTTGACATCCATTTGTACATCTAAATGTCCATCTGCCAATTGACGCGCCACCATTGTCAATTTTTTCAAAGAACGCACCATTGTTTTTGCAAAAACAATAATGATGACACTCAATATCAAAATGCACAACACAAAACTTAAAATTGTAGTATGTCTGGTTTGTGCCGCATATGCATTATATTCTGCTTCTGGCATAACGCCCAAAATCAGATATTGTACGCCTTCTTGGAATACCGAAGTACCATAATAACTTCCATCGCCTCGCGTATAATACATACTTTCTACATTTTCTCCGTTAGCCAATGCTGTTTTGATATTATCCGAATAAGGAATATCTGATAAATTTTGTAAAATATAACTTTCATCTGGGTGATACAATACATTTTGTGCTGTATCATATACTGTAATATAGCCTGTTTGTCCAATCGAAATTTGTGACAAACGTTCTATTAAATTTGTGACTGCAATATCCATACTCAATACACCGATGATATTGCCTCCGTCATAAATCGGTGTTGCAATGGTTGCAATCAACTGATTGGTATTTACATCTACATATGCGCCAGACACAACTGTTTGTTGTTCTGAAATCACGCGTTGATACCATTCTCTGGTTGTAACGTCAAATTCTGGCATAGACAAAAAAGCTCCATGAGATTGTATCAACTGCTTTGTTCCGATACTTGTCAGACATAGATTGATAATATCCTCGCTATGCGCATCTCTGACACGAATCATTTCTGCCTGCACTGTCTGCGCCTGTTCTGAGCCTTGGAATGTTGCAGGATCCCAATTGCGCAACGCAGTTAAAATAGTAGGTGATATTGCCTCTGTTTCTGCTACACCAAAAAACTTCTGGAAAAAACTTTCTACTTCTGCTGCACTACGATCGACCTCAGCCGATAAGTAGTCATTTTGCATCGTTGTAATTGTATGTGCCACTTTTGTATTTAGTAGTGCCCACACCACAAGCAAAATAACAACCAGCGGTCCCAAAATGCCAATCAATAATTTGGGCAAAACCCCAAATCTGACTGTATTTTGTTTTTTTGTTTGTACATTTTCTCCTTTCAATTCCAAACGTTCCCCCTTCAAAATAGATAAACACACATGCTTTTTCACACAACGAGAATTATTATACATAATTTATACAAAAAATCAACATAAATCGACAAATTTTCTACAAAAAAAACAATATGAAACGGTTCAAATACGAATCATCTCATATTGTTTTCTCATACGATACATATGTATATTATACAAGTACAAAGCAAATCTATAAAGTTTACTTCTTACAAAAATGTTATTTTTTGGAAATCATTTTTTATGCAAATAGAACATAAAAACAGTGGGTATCTATCTATAGATACCCACTGTTTCAAAATCAGAAATCAATTTTGACTATGGATTACGATTAGGAAATCACACAGCGTCAAGCAATACGAATAACCCTTTATCGCTTATGTTTGTCTAATCCATATGTTGACAATCGTTTCTCAAACCTTTTTCGCAGGTCTGAAGTCATTTTCTACAGTCTGAACGATAATGATAAATATATTCTTACTGTAATTTAAATTTTGCTACCAAATCTTTCAAGATATGTGCTTGTCCAGACAATTCCTCACTGGTAGCTGCGCTTTCTTGTGATGTTGCAGAGTTTGTCTGAATTACATTGGCAATTTGGTCTACACCAATACTTAATTGATCCAATTGTGTTGTCAAATCTTGATAAGATTGTGCAATGGTATGTACTTTCGACACCATTTCTTCTGTTGCTGCGGTTGCGTTTTCTAATTCTGTTGCTGTAGTAACTGCAATTTGATGCCCTTCTTCCACTGCTTCCACAGAACCTTGTATCAAGTCTGTTGTATTTTTCGCTGCCTCTGCACTTTTTGCTGCTAAATTACGTACTTCATCAGCAACTACAGCAAAGCCCTTGCCTGCCGCACCTGCACGCGCTGCTTCTACCGCGGCATTCAGTGCCAATATATTGGTTTGGAATGCAATATCTTCGATTGTTTTGATGATTTTAATAATTTCATTTGATTTTTTAGAAATATTATCAATCGCTTGCAATAAATGTGCCATTTCTTGATTACTTGTTTGGATTTGTTGTCCCATTTCGCCCAGATTTTGGCTTACAACAATGGCAGTTTCACGATTCTGGTCTGCATCCTTAGACAATTCTTGAATTTGTGCAGACAGTTCTTCTACACTAGATGCTTGTTCGGTAGAACCTTGTGCTTGAGATTGGGAACCTAAAGCCACTTGATTTGCGCCAGTATCTACTTGTTCTGCTGCTTGCATAATAGAAAGCATCGCTTGAGACAATTGTGACTGAATTTCCAATAATGCCACTTTAATTTTGGAAAACTCACCTGCATATTCATGCTGCAACGTAAATGCGAAATTCCCATGTCCCATTTCTCCCAAAACTTCGGAAATCTCATCAATATATATAATGTAAGTTTTCAATCGCGCGACAATATCTTGTATGTCTTGTCCCAACATGCCAACTTCGTCATTGCTCGTAATTGCAATTTCTACATCTAACTTGCCATCTGCCAATTCTCTCGCTGCAAACGCCAATTTTCGGATAGAACGGATAATATTGCGCGCAAAGACTGCGATAATGACACTCAATATAATGATACAAAGTGCAAAATATAATGTCATTGTGCTTCTACTTTGTTGTATGAACGAAACATATTCTGCTTCTGGCATAACACCCAATACAAGATAGTCTATGTTATCTAGGTAAGATATTGTGCCATAGTAAGTATTGCCCGCTCTTGTGTACTGCATACTTTGAATAGACTGACCGCTTTTCAAAGCTTCTTTCATATTGTCTGAATATTCTACATCATCTACACCCTGCAAAATATATTGTTCTTCTGGGTGATATACAACTTCTAAATCGCTGTCAAATACTGTGATATAACCAGTAGAACCTACGCTGATTGCAGAAAGTTCTTTTTCCAGATTGGTCAATATAATATCTAAGCTGACCAAACCAATCACAGTGCCATTTTGTGAAACAGGCGTTGCAATGGTTACAACCAATTCCCCTGTGTTCGCGTCTTCATAAGCACCTGTAACAATGGTTTTCTGTTCCGCCATTACCTGCTGATACCAGCCCCTGCTTGTGACATCAAATCCTGGCAAAGAAAGAAAATCACCATTGGATTGTATCACTTGTTTTGTTGCAATGCTAGTCAGACATACATTCATAATGTCTTCAGAACGTGAATTTTGAATTTCTTGTAAATCTTTCTTTAATATCAAAAATTGTTCTGAGCCTTCAAAATCCTGTGCGCTCCAATTTTGCAACCCTTCTATAATCGTAGGGGAAGCTGCTTCTGTTTCTGCTACACCAAAAAACTTTTGAAAAAAGGCTTCTACTTGTACAGCACTACGATTGGTTTCTGCTGACAAATAATCGTTTTGCATGGTTGTAATCGTATTTCCAACCTGCCGATTCAATAAAATACCAGTAAATAACAAAATCAAAATCAATGGTACCAATGTCCCTAATAAAAGTTTCGGCAACAAACCAAACTTTACCGTTTTTTGCGTGGTATGCTGCTGTTTTTTGTGTTTCATAACCCTGCCCTCCAAATACTACATTGAAATACACACTTTTTTCATAGGTAATATTATATCGAAACGACAAAAAAATGCAATGTTTTTCCTGTTAAGAATAAGAATTTTTAATCATAATCAACAAAATATTGAATAAATCATTGTTTTTTACACATAAAAACTATATTTTTTTTACAATTTGTATAACAAGAGGAATTTTTTCATCAAAAAATCAGGCTTTCTTACAAAAACAAGAAAGCCTGATTTTCAATTATCTTAATTTTTTACAATTTTTATCGCAACAAACGAAAACGTCCAATCAAATCATTGAGCAAATGTGCCTGACTTGACAATTCTTCACTCGCAGCGGCACTTTCTTGCGCTGTAGCGGAATTGGTCTGTACTACACTTGCAATTTGATCCACCCCAATACTTAACTGATCCAATTGTGTTGTCAATTCTTGATAAGATTGTGTGATTTTGCTAATCATAGAAATCGTTGTTGCTGTTTGTGCAGTTGCATTTTCTAATGCGTCTGCTGTCATCAAAGCAATGTCATGCCCTTCTTTGACTGCATCCACAGATCCTTGTATCAAGTCTGTTGTATTTTTTGCTGCTTCTGCACTTTTTGCTGCCAGATTTCTTACTTCATCTGCAACTACGGCAAATCCTTTGCCTGCTGAACCAGCTCTTGCTGCCTCTACTGCCGCATTCAATGCCAAAATATTTGTTTGGAATGCAATATCTTCAATTGTTTTGATAATTTTAATAATTTCATTTGATTTTTGAGAGATATTATCAATCGCCTGCATCAAGTTTGCCATTTCTTGATTGCTTGTATGGATTTGTTCTCCCATTTCACTCAAGTTATTTGTTGCCGCTACTGCGGTTTCTTTATTTTCGTCTGCACTCTTAGACAGTTCTTGAATTTGTGCAGATAATTCTTCTACGCTAGAAGCTTGTTCTGTAGATCCTTGTGCTTGTGATTGAGAACCTTGTGACACCTGATTTGCGCCCTGATCCACCTGATTTGCTGCCTCGCCAATGGATAATAATGTTTCAGACATATTACTTTGTATTTCTAACAAAGCTACTTTGACTTTTGAAAATTCACCCGCATAGTCTTGTTGTAATGTAAATACTAAATTGCCTTTTCCAATCTCTTGCAATACTTGCGTAATTTCATCAATATATACAATATATACTTTCAGGCGTGCCACAATATTTTGTATATCTTGCGCCAGCATAGCAATTTCATCTGTACCTTGTATCTCTACTTCCACATCTAAATAGCCATCAGCCAACTGTTTTGCGGAGGTTGCCAAACGTTTTAAATTTCTTGTAATTCTTAATGCAATGATAAATATAATGATATTCAACAGTATAATACAACCCACGAAAAATCCAATTGTAATATTGCGTGTCTGTGCAATGGGTTGTGTATATTCTTGTGCAGGCAAAAGTCCCAAGATTACATAGTCTAAGGAATCAATTGCTATCGTAGTACCATAATAAGAAGTATCTCCACGTGTATACGACATTTGTTCTACAGACTCATCATTTAATAATGCTTGTTTGATATTATCGGAATATGGAATATCTGCAACATTTTGCAAAATCAATTCTTCACTTGGATGGTACAAAACGTTTTTGTCAGAATCAAATACTGTCACATAACCTGTTTGACCTATGGTAATCTGAGATACTGACTCGATAAGATTTGTCAAAGTAATATCTACCATAACAACGCCCAATGTTTTACCATTTTCCACAACAGGTGTTGCAACTGTTACCACCAATTCATTGGTATTGACATCGACATAAGCGCCAGTTGCAATGGTTTTTTGTTCTTGCACTGCACGGCTGTACCATGGTCTGGATACGACATCATATCCTGGTAACTTCAAAAAATCCCCATTGGATTGAACAACCTGTTCCGCTGCTGCACTTGCCACACACATATTTAGAATATCTTCCGGCTGTGTTTGTTGTATCCCTTGTAATTCTTTTTTCAAGTTTATTTGCTGTTCTGACCCCTCAAATGTGGTTGGGTCCCAATTTTTTAATGCAGCAATGACTTGTGGGGAAGCTGCTTCCGTTTCTACCACACCAAAAAACTTCTGGAAAAATTGTTCCACTTGCGCAGCACTGCGTGCCGTTTCTGATGACAAGTAGTCATTTTCCATATTTGTTACCATAGAAGAAACTTGTGCATTTAATGCAATACCCACAATCACCAAAATCACTACCAAGGGTCCCAAAATACCAATTAACATTTTGGGCAAAACGCCAAATTTCACGTCAAGCTTATGTAATTTTCTCGTACCTTGTTGTTTCATAGTCCTCGACCTCCACACACCTTCGAAAATATCCTAAAATTGAAACGCCCCCTACAGCTGTAAAGAATTGATTCCATATATGCAAATATGCATATATATTTCCTGTTTACCATACCTATATTCTTATGGTATCGCAGATTCAAAAAAACCTCCTTCCAACAAACAATGCTTTCTTTTGCATTTCTATTATACTGATATTATAGTCTTCTTGTATAAATAAAGCAATACATATTACATTTGTATATATAAGAATTCTCTGCAAAAGAATAGCAATGTCAAAATATACAAAAAGCAACCTCAATTAGCAACGATGTATTTTATGAAACTTTATGAAACAAACATAAATAATAATTCCTCTGGATATAATTTTTCATAGTTCCAGAGGAATTTATTTCAACAATTTTATTTATTTTTCTGCTGCTTCTCATTTTGCTTTGCATCACGTTTTCTTTTTCCCATAATCCCTCCGATTCTTCCACTTTCTTTGGAGGTCAAGTTTTTCCAGCCACCCATTTCGATTTTTTCCCAAAGCCCTAGTTCCTGGGCAATTTCACATTTCATTTTTAAATCGGCTTTTTGTTCTGGTGTCAATTCTTTTTTCAACCGAAACTCCCCTTTATTTTTTATTTTTGCACATTGCAACCCTCTATATTTGGTATTTTATATTATTGTGAAATTTTTTTTGAAAATTATTCAGGAAAGGTTTGACAGAATCCACTTCTGATGATAGACTAACTTCATAAATACATATTGCCATCGTAGAGGTGCATTTTTCAAGAGTACATATGTCAATATCATAAGGGATACATGCGGCATATGGAAAGGGGAACGTGCCGAAGAAAAAGATTGCCTTATCTCTCTTTTTCTGGTTGTGCGGTTAAGAGCCGTATAACTGTCATTGGAAAATTCCAATGGAGCGCTACAAAAATTTTGTTCCACAGCATACAAAGATTGGGTTGTGGTATTTGTCGGCGCGGGTCGGCTTTTTTTGTTTCTATGTATTTTCATAACAGATCAAACATATTTTCTAGGAAGGTAGGTATCACGCAAATGAAAAAAATCAATCTTGCCGTTGTGGGCGCAACTGGTATGGTCGGCAGAACCTTTTTAAAAGTATTGGAAGAAAGACAACTGCCTATTGAAAATTTTTATGTTATGGCTTCCAGCCGTTCTGCTGGTTCTACACTGACATTCAATGGCAAAGAATATGTAGTAGAAGAATTGACAGAACATTCTTTTGACAAACCGATTGACATTGCATTGTTCTCCGCTGGTGGCGGCACTAGTGAAAAATTTGCACCCATCGCAGCAGCACATGGCTGTATCGTAATTGACAATAGCTCTCAATGGCGTATGGACCCAGAAGTTCCTTTGGTTGTGCCAGAAGTAAATCCAGAAGACATTGCATGGCATAAAAATATTATTGCAAATCCTAACTGCTCCACCATTCAGGCAATGGTAGCACTCAAACCATTAGATGACAAATATAAAATCAAACGCGTGGTATATTCTACATATCAGGCAGTATCCGGCGCAGGTTTGGCGGGCTGGAAAGATTTGGAAAATGGCTTAAAAGGGGAAGCTCCTAAAAAATTCCCTCACCCTATCGCCAATAACTGCTTGCCACACATTGACGTATTTTTAGACAATGGCTATACAAAAGAAGAAATGAAAATGGTAAACGAAACCAGAAAAATACTGCATAATGACCAAATGCGTGTAACCGCAACCACAGTACGTGTACCTGTTTTCGATTGCCACAGTGAATCTATCAATATTGAATTTGAAAAACCTTTTGAAATGGACGAATTATTAGAAACACTCAAAAATGCACCTGGTGTTGTGTTGCAAAATAATTCCGCTGAAAACGAATATCCTCTGGCTGTTGACGCTGCTGGACATGATGAAGTATTTATCGGACGTGTACGCCGTGACGAAAGTGTTGAAAGTGGTGTCAATATCTGGGTTGTTGCAGACAATATCAGAAAAGGGGCAGCAACCAATGCTGTACAAATCGCAGAAGAAATTATCAAAAATATGCAGTAAGCAAATATCCATAAATGATGAGGAGGTTATGTTATGTCTATTTTCACAGGCGCAGGTGTTGCGTTAGTAACACCCACATATGCTGACGGCAGCGTAAACTTTGACAAACTGAAAGAATTGATTGAGTTCCAAATCGCAAACAGCACAGATGCACTGATTATCTGTGGTACCACTGGGGAAGCTTCAACATTATCTGATGAAGTGCAGATTGAATGTGTACGTTTCTCCAAAGAAGTTGCAAATGGTCGTGTACCTGTGATTGCAGGTGCAGGCAGCAATGACACCGCACATTGTATTGCTTTGGCACAGGGCTGTGAAAAAGCTGGTGCAGATGCTGTATTGTTGGTAACACCCTACTATAACAAAGCAACACAAAAAGGTCTGATTTTACATTATACCGCCGTTGCAAACAGCATCGAAATTCCAGTGATACTGTATAATGTACCTGGACGTACTGGCTGCAATCTTGCACCTAAGACTGTATACGAACTGTCTAAAGTAAAAAATATTGTTGCAGTGAAAGAAGCAAGCGGCAATTTCTCACAAATTGCAGAAATCGCTGCATTATGTGGTGATGATTTCGATATTTACAGCGGCAACGACGACCAAATCGTTCCCATGTTGGCATTGGGCGCAAAAGGCGTTATCTCTGTTTTGTCTAATGTTGCACCCAAAAACACACATGATATGGTTGCAAAATTCATGCAAGGCGATGTTGCAGGCGCTGCAAAATTGCAGTTAGAAGCAATCGAATTGATTAATGCTTTATTCTGTGAAGTGAATCCAATCCCTGTAAAAACAGCACTGAACTTAATGGGCTATGAAGTAGGTCCTTGCCGTTTGCCACTTTGTGATATGGAAGAAAAAAATCTGGAAACTTTGAAAACAGCAATGCAGCATTACGGCTTATTATAATGTGTTTTATCATGCATTGATTGCTCCAATTTTTCAAGTATATGGCGTTCTCAAACCACGAGAACGCCATTCATATAAGCGAATATAGAAAAATATAAGAAACAATAAAAACAAAAGGAGGTCTTTGGACTATGACAAATATCATCATGCACGGCTGCGGCGGAAAAATGGGTCGTGTGATTGCAGAACTCGTGCAAAATGACGCAGATTGTAAGATTGTAGCAGGGATTGACCCTACCACACCTGCGATGGATTTCCCTGTATTTGCTTCTGTGCAGGAATGCAATGTACCTGCTGATGTTATCATTGATTTTTCCACTGCTACCGCAGTAGATGCTTTATTAGATTTTGCAAAAGAAAAACAAATTCCTGTTGTTGTTTGCACAACTGCTTTATCTGATGCAACACAATCCAAATTAGAAGAAACCGCAAAACAAGTTGCTGTATTAAAATCCGCCAATATGTCCATTGGTATCAATCTGCTTTTAGACTTGGTAGCACGTGCCGCACAAATTTTATATGATGCCAATTTTGATATTGAAGTTGTCGAAAAACACCACAATCAAAAAATTGATGCGCCTAGTGGTACTGCTATGGCATTGGCAGATGCCATCAATGCTGCTATGGACGAAAAATTTCATTATGTATATGACCGTTCTCAAAAAAGAGAAAAACGGGAACGTACCGAAATCGGAATGCATGCGATTCGCGGCGGAAATATTGTAGGTGAACATGATGTGATTTTTGCTGGACGTGATGAAGTCATCACTCTCAGCCATCATGCTTCTAGTCGTGAGGTTTTTGCTGTGGGTGCCTTGAAGGCTGCAAAATTCCTTGCTGGAAAATCTGCTGGTCTATACAGCATGAAAGAAGTACTTTCCTAATACAATAAAAATATTTAAATATGGAAATATAAAAAACACGTCTTGCCACAAGTTGGAAAACTTTGCAAGACGTATTTTTTTGATTGATGCTTGTATTACACTTCTTTCTCTTGTTCTGGCAAACATACATTCGGGCGATCTGGAAAGAGTATCATACCAAAACCATTGATTCCTGCCATTTTTTGCAGCAATGCTTCTCCGCCCTCTTTTTGTTTAAAAATCATTTCTTCTTTGTACAATGGCAATAATGCATATAGATTAATCAGTGTGCCATCTTTTGTATGAAACATACTAATATTTTCATGCAATGCAGACAGCATCACACCGCATAAAGCCGTGCTTTTTTCATCATAAGACACATAACGGTCCGAATTTGGAATGGTATGTCCCCACCCCAGCCAACTTTGATATTCATGTGGAAATCGAGCCAAATATTGCAATAAGTCCACCGGCCACCATAATGTATTGTCATAAGAATTTCCATCTGCTGGTTCCGTCAAATTCCATTCTGCTGGAAGCAGAGTAATCAGTTCCGCACGTTCCAACATTTGATAATCTGGATAAAATTCTTCCGGCAACTGCATCGGCAATGCACTCATACCAACTGTATACAACACATGAAAGTCTTGTTTTGTTGGTGCTTCTAAAATATGAATATCCACTTGCAAAAAATCATTTCTTTTATCAAATAAAATACGTTCTGTACGATTGGGAAAACAACGCTGCATATGTTTTTGTATTTCTTGTCCATATGGTGTAGTATGTACAGGACGTTTTTTCCCGGTTTGTTTTGGCTCTTTATGATAGAGCGTTTGTTTATTTTGTTCTTCCATTGCCAACCCCTCACGATTCTATCATTCTATCATTTTATCATTCTATGCAAATTACAAATTTGTTTCTCCGCCAAACAATGCCTTTGCAAAATCTGCAGCATCGAATTTCTGTAAATCTTCCATGCTTTCCCCTACCCCAATATAACGTACTGGGATTTTCAGTTCGCTCTTAATTGCAACGACAATACCACCTTTTGCAGTACCGTCCAATTTGGTCAAAATAATGCCTGTAATATCTGCAACTTCCATAAAAACTTTTGCCTGCTGCAATGCGTTTTGTCCTGTGGTAGCATCTAATACCAAATAGGTTTCTTTGTGTGCAGTTGGATATTCTCGTTCTATGACTTTGGAAATCTTGCGCAATTCTTCCATTAAATTTTTCTTATTGTGTAATCTGCCTGCGGTATCACAAATTAAGAGATCTGTTTTGCGATTGCGTGCTGCATGCACCGCATCATAGACAACTGCGGCAGGGTCTGCATTTTCTTCGTGTTTGATTACCTCAATACCAGCGCGTTCGCCCCATACTTCCAATTGGTCAATCGCAGCTGCACGGAATGTATCCGCCGCTGCCAATAAAACGGTCTTTCCTTCCTGCTTAAAATTATGTGCCAATTTCCCTATGGTTGTTGTTTTCCCAACGCCATTGACACCAATGACAAGCATGACTGTAGGAGAAGGCAAATGTTCCGCTTCTTCCACACCATCTTGTAAAATGGCTGTAATCTCATCAATCAGCATACCTTTGATTTGTGCAGGGTCTGTCGTACGTTCGCGTTTGACTCTTTGGCGCAGATTTTCCACAATATCCATGGTAGTTTGTACCCCCATATCTGCCATAATCAAAGCTTCTTCCAGTTCCTCAAACAAATCTTCATCAATCTTTGTAAAGCTGCCCAAAACGGCATCAACACCGCCTAATATATTTTGTCTTGTTTTTTGCAGTCCCTCTTTCAGACGTGCAAATAAACCTTTCTTCGGTTTTTCCTCTTTGATTGCTGCGTCTGCTTGTTCTACAGATTCTATGGTTTCTGTTGCTTCTACCACTTCTTGCGGTTGTTCTATTTCTGGCGTTTCTATTGTTTTCTGTGGTTGTTCTGTTTCTTTTTCTGCCTGCTCTGTTTCTGTCACAGTTTGCAATTCTTCTTGATTTGTGGTCTGTTCAGATACTGCGACATTGTTATTTTTTTGTACCTGCATGGCTTCTTCGATTTGCTCCGCCACAAAATCTGCCGCTTCTTCTACAAAGTCTTTGCCTTCTGATTCCTGTTTTGCTTCATATACTGTACCATCTGCGGCTTCTATTTCTATCTGTACATTTTCTTCTGATTCCTTTTGCTCTTGTGGTTCTTCTGCATGTATTTTGGCATCTTGCAATATCTGTGCAAATGATGTTGTTTGTGCTGTTTGGTCGGTTTCTTCTTGATATAATGTACCGCCCGCTTTTTCGTGAAATTCAATCACTTCCTCATCCATCACTTCATGTACTGCCTGATTGATGGCTGTTGTCGTCTGTAATTGTTCATCTACCTGCAAAACAATTTCATCTTGTGTATCTGCCTCATCCACAGAAAAACCTTCTGCTTGGAGTGTTTCACTTTGTTTTTCTTCCTGCTGTTTTGGCAGTTCTTCTTTGTTTTTTTTCTTAAAAAAATCGAATAATCCCATTTTTACACCTCATATTTTTTATTCTATCTTTTGTTGTGTGGCAAAGTCTACAGAAATCAATTTTGAAACACCTTTTTCCTGCATCGTCACACCATACATTACATCAGCAAATTCCATAGTGCCTTTTCGGTGTGTAATGACAATAAACTGTGTTTCCTTTGAGAATTTCGTCAAATATTGTGCATACCGTCGCACATTGGCATCGTCTAATGCTGCTTCGATTTCATCTAAAATACAAAACGGCGATGGCTTCATTTTCAAAATCGAAAACAAGATTGCAATTGCAGTCAAAGCACGTTCTCCACCAGAAAGCAACTGCATATTTTGCAAACTTTTTCCAGGAGGTTGTGCCACAATTTCGATGGCACTTTCCAGCGCTTGCTGTTCGTCTGCCAGTTTTAAATACGCTTTGCCGCCACCAAACATTTCTTGAAATACTACGCTGAAATTTTCAGAGATAATCGAAAATTGTTCTCGGAATTGCTGTTCCATACGTGCAGTCAATTCTGCAATCATTTCACGCAATTTTTCTTCCGCTTCCAAAATATCTTCTTTTTGTGCATTTAAGAAGCCATATCGCTCTTTTACTTCTTGATATTGTGCAATTGCGCTTACATTGACTTCCCCGATTTGCTGCATTTGGCTTTTCCATTCTTTTCGCTGTTGTTGCAGTTGTGCATACGCGCGTGTATCTTCTTGCGTATATTGCTGTGCTTCTTCGTAAGTCATTTCATAAATATCAAAAATCTGTGCAAAAATACGCTCTTGTTCCTCACGCAAACGCTCCTGCTTTGTGGCAATACGAAATAATTCTTGCTCCAATTTCGTGATGGTTTCCTGCGCACTTTGGTTTTTTTGCTCCCAAATTTCTGCTTGCTGCGCCAATTCCGCAATTTTTTGCGTTGTTTCTGTACGTGTTTGCTGCAATTCTTCCGCTTTTTGGCGTAAAGCATTGGCATGCTGGCGCAATTGTTCTTGTTTTTCTGTGCTTTGATTCTCGTTTTTTTCCAAGAACTCTATTTGTTGTATAATATTTTCTTCTTCTTGATGTAAGGCTTGTTCTTCTTCGCGCAAACGTTGCAATGTTTCTTCGGCATTCTCTAACTGTTGTGTACTTTGTGAAACATGAATTTTCGCTTGTGTGATTTCTTCTAATAATTGTTCCCTGCGCTTGTTTTCCACACTAAAATCCTTTTGAAATGCAGATAACGCCGCATTGGCTTGTTCCATTGCTGCTTCAGACTGTGCCAAAGCATCTTGACTTTTTACAATATCTTGTTGCGTATGATTGATTTGGGTTTCCAACTGTTCTTTTTCCAATTGCAGCAATTTTTGTTTCTGTTTGGTTTGCGCTATTTCTTCCTGCATTTTTTCAAACTCTTGCGTACCGCTATGTATGGTAACAGTCAATTTTTGCAATTCCAATTTTTTATCCATTTGCTGCATTGCGATTTCCTGCAAATCTTCTTCCGCTAACTCCAAAGTTTTTTGTAATTGTTGGATTTTGCTGTCGACTTGCTGTATTTGTTCTTGCAGTGCTTGTATTTCGCGACTTCTGCCAAATATATGACTGCTTTTTTTTGCTTGAGAACCACCAGTCATAGAACCGCCTGCATGCATCAAGTCGCCTTCTAATGTCACCATTTTATACTGATGGAGATATTGTTTTGCCAATCGTACCGCATCATCTAAAGATTCTATCACTAATATTCTGCCTAATAAATATGACATAATACCTTGATATTGCGCATCAAAACTGACCAGCGCATCAGCTGTACCCAATACACCTTTTTCATATAAAATAGATGCACTGCTTTCTAAGCTGCGTCCACGTACTGCGGTCATTGGTAAAAAAGTCGCACGTCCCAAACGTCTTTGTTTTAGGTAGGTAATGGCTGATTTTGCGTCCTCCTCTGTACGAGTCACCACATTTTGCATGGCTCCACCCAAAGCCGATTCTATTGCCATTTCATATTGTTCTGGCACTTGCAATAATTCCCCTACTGCGCCACAAATCCCACGTTGTTGACGGTCGGGCAATTGCAATAAACTTTTGACGCTATTGTAATATCCTTCATGGTCGCGTTCCATTTCAGACAATAATTTGAAACGCGAACGTTTTGCAGAAACTTCTCTTTCTTGATTGTGCAATGCTTGTTCCGCTTGTGTACGGTTTTGCGTTGCATGCTGATAATCCTGTTCCAAAGCCTCTAATTCTTTTTCTAAAAAAGCGACTTGTGCCTGTTGTTCTCCTGCTTTTTTCTCTAAGACTTGATAGTGAACTTCTTGTTGTTCCAAGCGGCTATCGGTTTGGGCGATTTCATCTTCTACTTGTTTTTTGCGCATCCCAAATTGCTCTAACATCGCCTGACGTTTGGCAATTTCTCCTTTTGCTTCGGTGCCTTTACGCATTTGTTCAAAGATTTCATCTTTGACGCTTTCCGCTTGGGATTGGCTTTCTTCTAACGCCGTATGCAACGCTTGATAGGTTTCTTCTGTTTTGGTCAAATGCTCTTGTTGCTGTTGTATGGTCAAGCGCAATGCTGCAATCCGGCTGCGGCTAACTTCCTGCTCTTGTTGTTTTTGTACTTGTTGCTGCTGTTTTTGCGCAATCTCTCGTTGCATACGTGCTGCATTTTCTGCATCATGTTGCATTTGTTCTTTCGCCAGTCGCAATTTCCCTTCTGTTTTTTCAATATCGGTCATTACCTGCGTGATACTTTCTGTACAATTTTGCAAAGCAACATTGGCTGCTTCACTTTGCTGTTTTGTATCTTGTAAAGCATCTTTTGCCTCTGCTGCTGCGTCTTGTGCCTGCGTTTGCTGCAAAGCGGCAGTTGCCGTAATATCTGCCAAATGGCATATCTCCTGTTCTGCTTGTTTGACTTCTGTACAAAATAGCGCAAGCTCTGCCTGTTTGAGTTGTTCACGCAAATCTAAATACCGCTTTGCCTGTCTGCTTTGTTCTTCTAAAGGCTCTAATTGTATTTCTAACTCTGAAATAATATCTTCTACACGTAAGAGATTTTGTTTTTCTTTTTCTAATTTGCTTTCGGCTTCACTTCTTCTAGCCTTATATTTTACAATGCCTGTGGCTTCCTCAAAAATACGCCTGCGTTCCTCGCCTTTGGCATTCAAAATTTCATCAATCCGTCCCTGACCAATGATGGAATATCCTTCCCGTCCCACGCCGGTATCCATAAATAATTCTTGTACATCTTTCAGACGGCAAGTTGTACCATTGATACGATATTCACTTTCACCTGAACGAAATACCCTTCTGGTAACCTGCACTTCTGAAAACTCCAAAGGCATACGACCATCTTGATTATCTATTACAATACTGACTTCTGCAAAACCTTGTGGTTTACGCGTTTCGGTACCAGCAAAAATAATATCTTCCATTTTATCCCCACGCAGGCTTTTGGCTCTTTGCTCTCCCAATACCCAACGCACCGCATCAGATACATTGCTTTTGCCGCTGCCATTGGGTCCCACTACGGCAGTGATTCCTGGATTAAATTCTAATTTTACTTTTTCTGGAAAGGACTTAAAGCCTTGTAAATCCAATCGTTTTAAGTACATAACTCACCTCATTGTTGCCCACCACACAAAGCCAAATCATCACAAACTATATTTGTATTGCGCCGCCTACAATGGTATGGCAAACTCTGCCTTTGAGTTGAAATCCCGCAAACGGTGAAAATTTTGCTTTAGAAGCAAATTCCTTTGGTTCCACCTTGTATGGCTGTGTGGTTTCTATGACAATCAAATCCGCATCATTTCCCACTGCAATGACACCTTTTTGTGTTAATTTCAAAATTTCAGCAGGTTTTTTCGACATCATTTCGCTCAAACGCTCCAAAGAAATCACACCTGTATCTACCAAATAGGTATAACTAATGGCAAAAGCCGTTTCCCATGCGGATATACCGTAGGCAGCATTTCCAAATTCTTTATTTTTTTCATTTTGTGGGGTAGGACTATGCCCTGAAGCAATGACATCAATCGTACCATCTGCAATACCTTCCAAAATCGCCTGTACGTCATCATGTGTGCGCAATGGAGGGTCTACTTTCACATATGTGTTATAATCTTCTACATCTTCTTCTGTCAATGCGAAATAATGTGGACACGTTTCACATGTGACTGCAATCCCTCTTTTTTTGGCATCACGCACCATACGAATCGCACCTCTTGTGCTGATGGTCGCAATATGCAAACGTGCGCCTGTTGTTTCTGCTAACAATATATTTCTAGCAACATGCAGTTCTTCTGCCTCTCTTGGCATACCTGCAAGCCCTAAACATGCCGCAGTATAGCCTTCAT
This sequence comes from uncultured Lachnospiraceae bacterium, assembly GCA_944384295.1. Classification (GTDB taxonomy): domain Bacteria; phylum Bacillota; class Clostridia; order Lachnospirales; family Anaerotignaceae; genus Anaerotignum. The sequence continues at coordinate 59,213 of CALWSU010000005.1, forward strand.
TCATGACACCTTTTCCAGATAAGGTTCTATCTTCACAATGTGTCATAACTGGCAAATCGAACATTTTTGTATAACGCATGACATTACGCAAAAAAGCCGCACTATCAATAATTTCATCTCCATCTGAAATACCTACAATGCCAGCCTGATACATTTCCCCAATTTCTGCCAAATCTCTGCCTTCACAGCCCATAGACATACTGCCATATGGAAAAATATTGACAGAATCCTGTGCTTTTGCTTTTGAAATGATATATTCTACCACTGTTTTATTATCAATCACGGGCTTTGTATTGGGTTCACAGGTAATACTTGTAAAGCCACCCTTTGCCGCACTTGCCGCTGAAGTTTCAATATCTTCAATATTTTCAAACCCTGGCTCACAGATATTGCAATGCATATCAATCAATCCCGCTAATACATACTTTCCTGCAACATCTAATATCGTTTCGCCTTTGGGCTGCAAGCCTGTTTTGATTTCTGTAATTTTACCATTCTGAATCCGTATATCGCACAATGTTTTTGGTATCGCTTCGCCACTGCACAAGCGGCAATTTTTCAACAACAAATCTTTCATACCAAGCCACCCCCCATTTGTGACAATATATAGAACATTGCCATACGTACCGCAACACTATTTGCAATCTGGTCATTGATGATACATTGTGGACTATCAATCACACCGCCTGAAATCTCAATCCCTCTTTGAATGGGTCCGGGGTGCATGACAATAGCATCCGGCTTTGCATATTGCAGTAACTTATGGTCTATGCGGAAAAATCGTTTATATTCGTCCAATGTTGGCAAATTCATTTTATCCTGCGTTTCTAAGCGCATACGAGTTGTTAATATAACGTCTGCATCTTGTACTGCTTTTTTCGATTCATAATGTACTGTAACACCGAATCTTTCCATTTCGGGTAATAACAATGTCGGTGGTCCTGCGACATGTACCTCAGCACCCAATTTTGTCAAGCCCCAAATATTGCTTTTTGCCACACGACTATGTAAAAAATCTCCAATCATAGCAACTTTTAAGCCTTCAAATTTACCTTTGCTTTCTTTGATTGTTAGTAAATCCAACAAAGATTGACCCGGATTTTCATTATATCCATCACCCGCATTGATGACAGATGCTTCGACACATTTTGCCAGCAAACGCGCTGCACCCGCCATAGGATGACGCAAAATGATAAAGTCTGCACCCATCTGGTCAATCAATTGTCCCATATCCTGCAAGCTTTCTCGTTCCATATCGTGTGCAGAATTTGTCATATCTACCACATTTGCGCTCAAATGTTGTGCTGCCAATTCATAGGATAATTTTGCTCTTGCACTTTGTTCATAAAATAATATAATGACAGATTTTCCTTGTAAATGTGGGGATTTTTTATTTTTTTGATTTAAGATATATTTCATGGTTTCGGCTGTTGTCAGGATATAGCGAATATCCTCTGCCGTCAAATCACGTAATCCAAAAAAGTCCTTCCGATGTAGTGACATTGGCATTTCCTCCTGTCATACTGTTTCCTGTCATATCTTTGTATCTTTATATCTTTTATCGTTTGATACCTTTCTATCTTTTATCTTTTATTTTTTATGTTTTTATGCTTTCAAACGTGTCAACAGGGTTTCAAAATATGGCGGCAAAGGTGCTTCAAATTCCATATATTCTCCTGTAGAAGGATGTCGAAAACCCAACACGCGCGCATGCAAGACTTGTCCCTCTAAACCAAAAGGCTGTTTTTTCTTCCCATATACTGTATCTCCTAACAGTGGATGTCCAATATACGTCATGTGTACACGAATTTGATGGGTGCGCCCTGTTTCCAACTGTGCTTCGATGAGCGTAAAATTCCCCAAACGCTCCAACACACGGTAATGTGTGACTGCATGCCGGCTATGTTTTTGTGTCACAGCCATTTTTTTTCTATCTTGTGGATTTCTGCCAATTGGCTGGTCGACCGTTCCACTTTCTTCGGAAAATCCATTATATACGATTGCATTATATTTTCGTGTAATGCTGTGTACCGCTAACTGCTCCGCCAAAGATTGATGTGCTGCATTATTCTTTGCTACCATCAATACACCTGATGTATCTTTATCAATGCGATGCACAATACCTGGACGTTTTTCTCCATTGATTCCAGAAAGTTCTGCGCCACAATGATACATCAGTGCATTGACCAATGTACCACTGGTATGTCCTGGCGCGGGGTGCACCACCATACCTTGCGGCTTATTCAATACAATCACATCTTGATCCTCATATAAAATATCAAGTGGTATATTTTCTGGTAAAATTTCCGGTTCTGCCACATCTGGTATTTGCACATCTATGACGTCTTTTTCTCGCAGTTTATAATTCGGTTTCACAGCTTTGCCATTGAGTTGTATGTGACCTTGCTCCATCAGTTTTTGTACACCACTTCTGGATACATCTTCCAAAGCGTCCGCTAAAAATACATCAATACGTATGCCAATATCCTCTTTTTCTGCTGCAAATGTCATATATTCCATATTCATTCTTCTTTCTTTTTCTCTTTATCCTCTCGTATCACAAACAACATCAAAACACATAATAGTATTACACCACATACCACATAAATATCTGCAACATTAAACACAGGCCATTGTATAAATGTAAATTCAAAAAAGTCTACTACATACCCACGAAAAATACGGTCAATTACATTTCCAACTGCACCCGCCAAAACCATAATCAATGCCACACGTACTAGATTGTATTCTTTTTTCTTTGGTAATGTCATAAAATAGTATACCAAAATAGCTACAATCACGGCAACCATCAATAATATGATCCATTTTTTGCCCGAAAGCATACCAAATGCCACACCACGATTTTCTACAAACGTAAAATCTAAAACACCATCTAACACAGTAATATTATCTATGGGTTTTAGCTGTGTTACTGCTAAATACTTTGTCCATTGATCTAAGCCAATCATCACTAGAACTGCCACCAAAGACAGTACCCACATCATGTATGTTCCACCTTTCTTATCCTTCCAATGCTTCTTACTGTTTGATTCTGCAAAAAACAAAAATGGACGAAAACATTTTTTCTTTACGCTTTCGTCTATCTCTTGCCCAACAGGATTGACACATATTTTTTGAATGCGCAACAATTGACTGAAAGAAACAAACCATTTGTTTCCTTCAGTCAATCTATCCTGTGATTTGCCCAATATTGTATTATGTATTTTGTTCCAATTGCGCTTCTTTCTCCGCCAAAATCTCGTTTTTATCCAACAATTCAATTTCAGCATAGAGCAATAATTTCACTCTGGCGCGCATCAATTCATAACGATTCTGCAATGCAGAAATGTCTTGCTCCATTTCATATACTTTGGTACGTGCATTTGCCAAAATCTCATCACGTTCCAATTTTGCACGTGCAATGATTTGTTCTGCTTCTGCTTTTGCAGTTGCTTTTGTTTCTTCTGCGGCTGCTTCTGCCAATGTCAAAGTACGTTCCAAAGTTTTTTCTAAATTGCGTAAACGCTCTGTATCTTCTACTGCTGGTTGCACCACTTGTACTGGCTGTACCGGCTGTATCGGCTGGATAGGTTCTGCCTGTTTTTGTTTTGCGCGTTCCATACTCTCCCGATACAAGCGCTCATAGTCCTCATAGATATCATCTAAAAAAGTATCTACTTCTTCTGGAGAATAGCCTACTGCTACTTTTTTAAAATCCTTTGTCGCAATATCATTGGGTGTGACCACAACAAAACCTCCTTGTCCTTTATACATATACGCCAACTTCTAAACCAATACGTTCCTTTTTGTTTTTGCCGCCTATAGACAGAATGCGAAAACGTCCATATCCTCTGATGGATACCATATCGCCTTCTTTTAATAAAAAGGAAGCATTGGTCACTGTATTCCAATTTACATTTGCTTTTTCCGCAGCAATCAATGTTTGAATTTTGCCACGGGAAAGATGCAGTACGCCACTTGCTACGCCATCTAATCGCAAAGAAGCCACTGTCAATCTACGTATGTCAATTTCCTTTTGTATGATGATTTCGTTACATGCAGTCCGTGTCACACGCACGGGGGTACGTGAAACCTTTGTCAATTGTGTTGTAATATATTCTGCAATTTCTTCTTTGACAAAACAGATTGTTTCCTGTGTACCAACGAAAATATCGCCTATTTTCCCGCGGTCAATTCCCAAACCCAATATAGAACCCAAATAATCTCTATGACTCAAATCAGATTGTGCAAACTTTTGTGGCAAAGAGATACGCAATGCACAAATTGGAAATGCATCTGCATCCAATGTCATATAGTCCGGTGCAAAACCCAACATTCGTCTTTCACTTTCCGTATGTCCGCCAAATGCCATAACTTGCAAATCTGGTTCATATTGCAGCTTGTCCAAAAATTTTCCGCTTTTTGCCATATCTAAAAAATCGGTAAACGCATAACAATGACGTTTCCAACTGAAAGCAGCCTGATCCAGAACTTTTGCAAACAAAAGTCTTTCTTCAGGCTGTGTGATCGTCTGTAATAATGCCTGTTTATTCAAATGGACTCCCTCCGCTTTTGCAGATGATCAACAAAATCCTTCCTAACTCTTATCAGAACCACGCAACCAATCCCAATAACAGCTGTTTGACTAGCACCATCAAAATCAAAGCGATGACAGGAGAAAAGTCCAACATCATACCGCCACCTAATGGTGATTTATCTAACATTCTTCTGCATGGTCCTAAAATCGGTTCTGTCAATTGATAGATGAACCGACCAACTGGATTATTGATCCCAAATAATGGAATCCAAGATAATATAATACGAATAAATATCAGCCATTCCAGAACCTGAAAAAATACATCAATGGCTCTGCTTAATAATATTTGCATACACTTCCATCCTTATCTGCCGGCATTCATCCAAGGCAAAATCACACCTTTTGTCTTGAGTTCTTCTTTGAAATCACCGCTGATTTCGACATTTTCCGGCGCAATAATAAAAATATTGTTTGCGACACGTTGAATGGAACCTTCTAAGGAATAGCATGTCCCACTCAAAAAGTCCATAATTCTTTGTGCGATTGGATATTCTACTTTTTCCAAATTGACTACAACTGGACGTTTTGTTTTGATTTGATCACAGATTTCCTGTGCATCTTCATAACATTCTGGCTTAATGATCACTACTTGCATCTGTACCTGTGTATTAATGCTATATACTTGTGGATTACTGCGGCTGCTTCTCATCTGTGTACTACGCGGCTGATAATCCATTTCTCTGCTTACATCGCGCAATGTGCCATATGTACCGCCAGTTCCAGTTTCTCTCATCTCCACTTCATCTTCATATTCATCTTCATAATAATCTTCATCATCTTCATAAGACCCAAACATCAAATTTTTCATTTTGTCTAAAATCTTGGCCATAGCCGCATCCTCCTAAAATCCTTATTCACCCTTGGTCGGATAATATCTTTCCCCAAAAATCCCCGTACCAACACGGACAATTGTTGCGCCTTCCTCAATGGCCACTTCATAGTCGCCTGTCATACCCATTGAAAGCACATCCATAGATATATTATCAATTTTTTTTGCGTTCATGTCAACCAATAATTCCCGCATTTTACGAAAATATACCCTATTTTCTTCCGGATTATTGACAAAAGGTGCTACTGTCATCAATCCTCTGACATGTATATTGTCGAATTTTGACAATTCTCGTAAAAATACTTCCGTATCTTCTGGTCGTACTCCAAACTTGCTTTCTTCTCCTGCTATATTGACTTCAACCAAGATATCCATAATTACTTTTGCTGCGGCTGCACGTTTATCAATTTCTTGTGCCAAACGCAGACTTTCGACAGAATGAATCATATCCACTTTGTCTATGATATATTTTACTTTATTTGTCTGCAAATGTCCAATTAAATGCCAATGAACTCCTTTGCCCATGGGTTCAAATTTCTCCATAATTTCCTGTACTTTGTTTTCCCCTAAAGCAGTCAATCCACAATCCACCGCTTCTTGAATCATTTCCACTGGTTTTGTTTTACTTACTGCCAAAAGCAATATATCTTCTGGATTTCTACCTGCTCGTTTTGCAGCGGCAGCAATTTTTGCTTCTATCGCAGCGACATTCTCTCGAATGCTTTGCATTGTGTCCATCTCCTTTTTGATTTTTTGATTTCTTGATTTCTTTTCACCATTTAATAAATAGATTGTCCATCTGTAATATTTTTTGCATCTGATACAATGGTATCATATGCTTGTAAACCATACGAACTATTGGATTTTACAATCGCATATTCTTGATTTTGGTCTAATATGGTAATCGGCACAAATTTTGCCATGGAACTATTGGCAACATATACCCCAGGCATCGCTTGCACTTCTTGTACTTGATAAGTTCCAGCAGTTTCTCCTGTCCCTTGTACCAATATATCCCCTAAACTAACACCTGCATCACTTTGTGACAAATATGCATAAGTGTCGTCGGTGCTGATTACAGTAACCGGAACAAATTTTGTATTACTGCCATTTGAAAACAGTACCCCTGTACTGCCATTGCTTTCTGTCAAACAATCTAACGGGATTTTTAATAAAGATTTTTCTACAATGGCATCATTCGGAATTTTTAATCCTTGTATATTTTGGCTTTCCAAACTAAAGGAAACCATTCTTTGATTCATAAATGCGTCCATATGTGTAAAACAAGAGAATACCACTGTTGTTTGTGCATCTCCAGGCTGTAACGCATATACTACGCCTTTGAGCGAAACTGCGCCATTTTCTCCCGTCAAATTCAAAGTATAGACATCTTGTTCTTCCCAATCTGCCACATCTTGTGTATCAAAATTTGTTATAATAAACCATTGATTGCTCTTGACAACACGAAATAGCGGGTCGCCTTCTGTCACAGTTCGTACTTTTGAAATGGTAGTCATTTGTTCATTTCCACTTGCAGAGCCTACCGTAATTTCTGAAATTTTATCTGGTTGTAATGTTTCTTCTAAACCATCATAACTCATGGCTAAGATACCACTTTCTGGAGCAGTAATGGCACTCATATTTTCAGAAAGCTGTTGTTCATATGCATTTTTTTCTTCGCTCAGCTGCGATAACGACGCAACATCTTCTGACAACCAAATTTCATTCCGTTGTGACATATAGTTTTCCAATTGGCTACGCATGGTATATAAATACGATGCATTTGTTTTCATAGAATAACCTGCAAAGGATTCTACTGTATCACCCATTTGCTGCTCAATATGCGCAATATCTTCTGCAAAAGCGGACAAATCACTGCGGTTTTTTTGGCTTTCCAATATATCTTTATCAATAGATTCCAATTTATCTTCTAATACATCGGTAGAAGCTGTATCTTTGACTTCACATACCACAGTATCTTTTGTCACATAATCCCCTGCTGCATATTGATAAAAAGGAGTGCCTGTACGATTGCTTGTGACCACATATTCATCGCGTACAATCAAGCCTTGACGTGATATAGGGGTATCAATCGTACCATATGCCACCGTTTCTACATTGATTTCGGAACGATTGATTGCCATGCTCCCTAATTGCGCAACTAAATACAGAGCAATGATGGCAAAGACAAAAATAGGCAACGTTCTGCCTGCATAGCTACGTCGTCTTTGCTGTGTATTGTGAGAAACCTTTTGGGGTGTTTTTTCTCGCTTTACAGTGCGCTTTTGTGGCATATAGACTTGCGATTTTGATTGTAATGCTTGTCTACGCTGACGTTCCTGTCTAGCACGTTGCAATTCATAAACATTATTTTTTCCTTTTACATGATTATGTTGTTTTTGCGATTTTTGCGACTTTTGTGTCTTTTGTTGTTTATGATTTTTGGGTGGTTGCAGCCTTTTTGCAGCAGGTGTCTGCTTCGTGCGTTGTGGCTGCTGTGGTCGCTTTTTATGTATATTCTTTGAGGAGCCTTTTTGCATGGGAATCCTCCTTTATTTCTCATACTATATTCTTTTGATTATAATACATTTTATACCATCGGTAAAGGGTAGAAAGCTGTTTTTCCTATTTTTAATATTACAATATTATAGTAGGATTTCCAAAAATCTGATAAACTCGACAAAAAACGCTGTAAATATAAGAATAGCAGGATATTTGCCATTAGAAAAACGACATATCCTGCTTATTCTATATCATCTATATAAAAGCAATTTCCTTGCTGAATCTCGTAAAACTATCCTCTATATCTATTAAGCATTTTTATCTGCAATGGTTAATGACAAATCCATACCTGTTTCACCATTTCGAATGATGTGTACGGAAACAGTTTGCCCAATTTCTGTTCCTTTCACAATCTCTGTCAATGTTTCCATATCCATCACGGTTTGCCCATTAAATTCTGTAATGATGTCACCGGCTTGCAAACCTGCCTGCTGTGCAGGACCGCCTTCTGTCACTTCTACAACCAATGCACCAACAGGTAATTTATATAAGGATGCATTTCCAGATGTAATGCTTGTTCCAATAATACCGATATATGGTGTAGACGCTGTACCATCTTCTAACAGGTCTTGTGCGACAGCCGCCACTTCATTGCTTGGGATTGCATAGCCCATGCCTTCTGCCATAGAAGAGTTATATTTTGCGGTATTGATGCCAATTACCTGACCTTTGCTGTTTACCAATGCGCCACCACTATTCCCACTGTTGATTGCTGCACTTGTTTGGATTACTTCCAATGTGTTGTTATCTACACTGATGGTTTGATTTTTGATGCTGACGATACCATCTGTTGCGGACAAACCTTGTCCCATTGCATTACCAATGGCAATGACACTTTCTCCAACTTCAATTTCGTCAGAGTTACCAAATTCCGCAACAGTGATTTCTTCGATACCAGCCGCACGCAAATCATCCCAAGATATGGTCAAAACTGCTAAGTCGGAATCACTCTTTGTACCTACAACCTTCGCGGGTACACTTGCTGTATCATTGATGGTTGCATACACTTCCGTTGCATCTTCAATAACATGGTTATTGGTTACAATTGCAATTTTATCATCATCGGAATAGAAGATGACCCCACTGCCTGCGCCTTCGCCTTGATAAGGTACACTAAATGCACCATAATATTGTGTCACACCTTCAATTTTTGTTGTAATACTAACCACAGAAGGCTTTACTTTACTCACCACATCTACAACAGACATTGCACTTGTAGATGCAGTTTGTTGAATCACCATATGATTTCCTTCGCTTGTCGTCACGCTAGTTGGTGCATTATTATAATAATTTTGCACTATGCCATATCCTGCGCCCAAACTAGTACCGCCTGCAATCCCTACAATCAAACAACCTGCAATCAATTTTGCCCAGCCATTCGATTTCTTTTTTCCTTTTTTCACTTGCTCTGCATAGCAACCTTCTTTTGCATTTTTTGCCGCATTTGTGCTATGCATTTGGCTTTGCTGCTGGGTTTGATTGGTATATTGCGTATGATTTTGTGTATAATTTTGTGTTTGCGCATTTGCTTGCTGTGCATTGGCATGTATATTCTGTGTTGTATGGGATTGTGTATATTCTGTTTGTGTATTTTGTGTCTGTGCAGTATAAGGTGATTCATATGCATTGGATTGTGTGGTATTTTGCCCCATCGCTGCACCTTGCATATGATTGGAATTTACTGTTTCTTGGTTAGTGTGAATTTCACGTACATCTTTTTCAGGTAAATCTATTGTATTTTCTAAATTTGTTCCATTTTGATTTTTATATTCATTTGGTTCATACATCATTGCATACCTCCTAAATTGTTTTTGTCTCTCTCTTTGATGCTTTTAGTATATCGTACCAATTTGAATAAAATATGAACGACACATAAACAATCCATTAACATTATATGTGGAAAATATGGAGATAACAAGAAAACGAAATGGAAATCTTTGTAATTTACCGATACTTTTTTGCCAAAAAGTTCATAGAAACAACAAAAGGCATTTGCAAATCATCTGCAAATACCCTTTGTCATATTTTTCATACTAAGGTTGACAAACTTTACAAGGTGTATATCCTTGTGCAATCGCTTGTTCTCTACTAGACAATGTGACCTTGTTACTATCTTTCATTCTTTTGACAGAACTGCAATCCGCTTTATGAAACACTTTAGAATTTTTATTCCCTATATATACGGCTGTATTTTGTATTGGCTGTTGTGGTGTTTCTGTAGGTGGATTGCTGGGCTGCTGTGGTGTTTCTGTGGGCTGACTGACAGGCTGTTGTTGTGTCTGCCCTGTCGTAGTGGCACCTACATCTGCCATTGTCAATTTTTTATCTGTATTTAAAAACATCCGCGTACCATCTGTGGTCAAAACAATATCACCAGAACGAAATGTTCCATACACATTTGCACCACAATCCAAATATGCCGCCAAAGCCTCTGCATGCGGATGTCCATAAGAATTATCCAACCCAGCAGAAATGATAACGATTTCGGGCTGTACTGTCTTTAAAAATGCGGTATTCACAGACGTTCTGGAACCATGATGTCCTGCTTTCAAAACATCTATGTCATAAAATCGACTTAAATTCAAATCGCTGACTTCCGTAGATAAATCACCTGTCAACAAAATTTCTATATCTTGATAATCCAATACACTTACAACACTATTATCATTAGAATCTTCATATTGACCAACCATAGGTATGATTTGTAAGGTGCCGCCACTTGGCAATGAAATTTGCTGTACCATTTCATCTGTCTGATATGTTGCGCCTTCCGCATTCACATGGTTCTTATAAGTTTGATATGTTTTGGTATCTGCGGTTCTGCCATTATCTATGATGCGATCCACTTGATACGCTTCCAATACAGCAGACAATCCACCAATATGATCTGCATCTTCATGTGTTGCAATCAATACATCTAAACTGCCATCTACATAATGCGATACATATTCTACCACTTCTTTTCCTTCGGCAGCCACACCACCATCAATCAGAATCTCAAAATCCTGATCATCAATCAAAATAGAATCCCCTTGTCCAACATCCAGAAAATGAACCTCGATTTGTTCTCCTGTACCTGTTGTAGATACCACTACGGTCGATGTTGTCGCATTCCATTGTACGGAAGCGCCAAAACTTTCTAAGACAACGCGAATAGGTAAATATGTTCTGCCATCTTTGATCAATGCAGCTGTATCATTTTCAATTTTTTCACCATTACGATATACGTATGATGCCCCGATTGGTACTTCTACCTGAATGCCATTCTTTGTTGCAATTGCAGTTTTCTGTGCTTCATTCCACGATACGTCACATCCAAACTCCTCCATAGTTTGTCGGAAGGGTACTTGTGTACGCCCCGCAGCATCTATGAAGGGAACGCCATCTTGGCTGGAATACGTCACTTCCTTTCCATCAATTGCAATTTTCGTGACAGCTTCTGCCTGTGAAGGCATTGGCAAAGCCCATAATATGATACCGAATAATGCAATGAATACTCTACGCATATGCTCCCTCTCCTTCCCAATTCCACCTTTCCAAAGACAGTACAATATGTTTGCTTTTTTTTGTTACAAAAAAGTACATATGTTCTGTATTATTTTTGTCATTATATCACATAACGCAATATTATTGCAAGCTTTCCCATACATTTTCTCCAGAAAATAAAAAACACAGGACAACTTATGTCATCCTGTGTTCTTTGTTTTGCAAGTAGCATATTAGTCTACTTTAATAATTGTTTTTTTGTTATAAGCGCCACAAGCTTTGCATACCTGATGAGGTACCATCAGTTCACCGCATTTACTGCATTTTACCAAATTTGGTGTTGCAATTTTCCAGCTCTGTGCTTTTCTCTTATCTCTTTTAGATTTCGATACTCGACCTTTAGGTACAGCCATTTCTACACCTCCTCATCAACATTGAAAAGAGCCCGCAAACTTTCAAACCTCGGATCTATTTCTGTGGTGTCGCACCCACAATCGCCTGTGTTCAGATCCTTGCCGCAGACAGGACAGAGTCCTTTACAATCTTCCCGACAAACGACTTTCATCGGCAAGGCTTCAAGAATACCTCTTTTGACGTAGTCCGCAAGATCGATCTGATCTCCCGAAAAAGTTTCTGTCTCTTCGTCATCTCTGCCTGTATGGGAAAACCGCTCCTCAATATTGAAGTGAATCTCTGTTGCGACCGGCGTCAAACAGCGGTCACACAATAGGCTGACCTTTGTTTCGCCCTTTGCCTCCAAAATGAAACATTCATTTTCATTTCTGAGAATTCCTTCTATTTTTACAGGCTCCATAAAACCCACAATATGGGGATATGCAGCAGAATCTTCGATTTGCTCCGATAAATCGACAGGCATAGACATGCCACTTTTGCCGTATAAATGAGCCATTTCCAATTTCATTTCACATCACCCCATAATCGTACCTAACGTATTATACAGAAAGAATTCTTATTTGTCAAGCAATTCCTTTGTATCTCTTGCAATAACCAATTCTTCGTTGGTAGGAATTACCAGAACTCTTACTCTGGAGTCGGGCGCAGAAATTTCGATTGCTTTGCCGCGTAAAGAGTTGTTGTAAGAATCGATGTGTACACCCAAATAACCTAAATAGTCACAAATCAATCTTCTGGTAGAAGCGGAGTTTTCGCCCAGACCTGCTGTAAATACGATACAATCTACGCCATTCATTGCTGCTGCATATGCACCGATTCTCTTTGCTACTTTGTAAGCGAATACGTCCAGAGCCATACCTGCTCTTTCGTTACCATGTTCGCTTGCTTCTTCGATGTCACGGAAGTCACTGGATACACCTGAAATACCTAACACACCAGAATGTTTGTTCAAAATATCATCCATTTGCTGAGGAGTCAGATTTTCTTTTTCCATCAAGAATGTGATAACAGCCGCGTCGATGTCACCAGCTCTTGTACCCATAACCAGACCTTCCAGAGGTGTAAAGCCCATTGTGGTATCAATAGATTTCCCATTTCTTACTGCACAAACGGAACCACCGTTGCCCAAATGGCATGTGATTGTTTTTGTCTGGTCATAAGGTCTATCCAGCATTTTTGCTGCTTCTTCAGAAACGAATCTATGGCTAGTGCCGTGGAAGCCATATCTTCTGATTTTGTATTTTTCATAATATTCGTAAGGAATTGCATACAGGTATGCTCTTTCAGGCATAGTCTGATGGAAAGCAGTATCAAATACAGCTACTTGAGGTACGCCAGGCATGATTTTTTCGCATGCATGAATCCCAATCAAGTTTGCAGGGTTGTGCAGAGGTGCCAATTCGCAGCATTTTTCGATTGCTTCAATCACTTCTGGTGTAATGATTACGGAATTTGCAAAGTATTCGCCACCATGTACCACACGATGACCTACTGCATTGATTTCTTTCATAGAAGATACAACACCATATTCGCTGTTGGTCAATGCGTCTAATACCATTTTTACTGCTACACTGTGGTCTTCCATATAATCGTTGAAAATAACATCATCTTTGCCTGCGGGCTGATGTTTCAGTCTGGAACCTTCAATCCCAATTCTTTCACACAGACCTTTTGCCAATACGCCTTCTGTTTCCATATCAATCAGCTGATATTTTAAGGAAGAACTACCACAGTTTAATACCAGAATTTTCATTTTTTTCTCTCCTTCAAAAAAACATACTATTTTTTGATACTTTTTCTCGTTGTAAAAATTATTTGCCCATAACCTGAGCCTGTACTGCTGTCAATGCAACTACTGCAACAATGTCATTTGCAGAGCAGCCTCTAGACAAGTCATTCACAGGTTTTGCAATACCCTGCAAAATAGGACCGAATGCTTCTGCCTGACCAAATCTTTGTACCAGTTTGTAACCAATGTTACCAGCATCAATATCAGGGAATACCAATACATTTGCTTTGCCTGCAACAGTGCTGTTAGGTGCTTTCAGTTCGCCAACTTCTTTTACGATTGCAGCGTCTAACTGAATTTCGCCGTCCAATTTCACATTAGGGAATTTTTCTTTTGCAATCTTCACAGCATCTACTACTTTTGTTACATCAGCATGTTTTGCAGAACCCATAGTAGAATGGCTCAACATAGCAACTCTAGGTTCTTTGCCGATAAATGCTTCATAAGATTTTGCGGAATCCCCTGCGATGCAAGCCAATTCTGCAGGATTTGGATTCTGATTCAGTGCACAGTCTGCAAATAACAGAATACCATCATCGCCATATTGAGGGGTATTGGTTACCATGATAAAGAAAGAAGATACCAATTCTGTGCCAGGTGCAGTTTTGAGAATCTGCAATGCAGGACGCAGTGTATCAGCGGTAGAATGGATTGCACCAGATACCATACCATCCGCAACACCCAATTTTACCAACATAACACCCATGAACATAGGATCGTCTAACAGAATTTTTCTTGCTTCTTCCAATGTCATGCCTTTGCTTTTTCTTGCTTCTGCCAAACCTGCAACTACTTCGTCCATTCTATCATAGTTTTCAGGGTCTACAAAAGTTGCTTTGGAAACATCGAAACTGCCTGCTGTTTCCATGATTTTTTCCTTATTCCCAATCAAAATGATGCCTGCCAAATCATCTTTCAGGCATTCTGCTGCTGCCTCAAGATTTCTTTTTTCAAAAGATTCAGGCAATACAATTACCTTTTTGTCTGCTTTTGCTTTTGCTTTCATTTGAGATAAAAAATCCACAGTAATGACCTCCTGTTTCTACAATTCTTTTACGGTTTCGCATCAAATCCACGGTTTTTGATGCTATTTATACGCAATCCGCCAAACAGCGGATGACATACCTTGGGTAAGACAGAAAACATCCCACACCTCTTTTTATTATAATCAAAACTTACCTTGTGTACAAGTATATGAAATAAAAAAACAACAGTTTTTACCAGTTTTTTATGGCAGTTTTTTTCCGCACTTACGACAAAAGGCATAGCCAATTTCAGCCTTTGCGCCGCAAAATGGACAAAATCCGCCTTCGCTTTGCACTTCCTGTTGCTTTTGCACTTGTGGCTGTTCGGTTTTCTTACCAAATCTTTCGTCCAAAGGGTCTGGTTCCTCGCCTTCTTCTGTAATATCATACAAAGAATATCTATGATCTGATGTAGCATTCGTAAAATGGATGACAGCCTGTATGCCTGCAATGATGACGAATACAAGCCCCATCAATACAAAGGGAATTGGTGCGCCCATTTTTGCCGCAGACACCATCCATATAATACCAACTATAACCGCAAATATAGCACCAATGCCACCTTGCAAAGATGGTCCTCGTCCAGGTTTTACACTTTTCATCGGCATGCCCTCCTATCTTGGGTTACGGTAGTAAAGGAAACTCCATGAAAAATGTCGTTCCCATATACACTTTACTTTCAATCCGAATACTGCCTCCCAATACTGATACAGCCGCATTGACCATATCTAGCCCTACACCACGACCAGAAAACATGGTTGCACTGTGTTTTGTAGTAAATCCAGGACGCAATAAAAAAGCATATACTTCGTTATCTTCATATTCTTGCGGTGGCTTCGTCAGCCAACCTTTTGCCTGTGCCGCTTTTAAAATGTCTTCTCTGTCCAGTCCTCTGCCATCATCGCGAAAAATCACAAATACCTGTTGTGCTGTCTTTTGAATTTCTAAAGAAATTTCTCCGACTGGTGTTTTCCCCATTTTTTCACGGTCTTCTGTTTTTTCCAAACCGTGGTCCATGCTGTTTTTCATCATCTGTATGACAGCTAGTGTAATTTTATCATATAAATCTCTGGGCACCTCTGTTTCCGCACCAGATACTTTTACCATAAAATCTTTGTCTAAAGCTCGTCCCATCACGGTAGCCAAACGTTCCATTTGTGCCACCAAACCCGAAAAATCGGTATAAGGAATCCGCTGTTTGCCTTTTCTGGTATAGGAAATCTGAAAACTTGGACCTTCCGGCTCATTGTCACTATCAACATGTGTCAAAAAGTTTTTGATTCTGCGTACCACTGCCCAACCGAAATCCGTAACTTCGTCCTCTGTTTCCATACGACGCAGTTCCCGTTTCATATAACCAGACACCATACGCAAAAGTTGTAAAATGGTCAACAAGTCTTTTTGCGCGGGATTTTCTTCTTCTCTCAAATACGAAAATAAATCTTCTGCGCTATGTGCAGTTTCGGAAAATGCAGGATAGCCCATCATAGATGCAGAGCCTTTTATACCGTGCATGGTACGAAACAAGCGATTCACTTCTTCCGAAGAAATCACAACTTCATCTACACCAGATTTACTTTCTATAAAACTATCTAATTTGTCTATATTTTTCCATGTTTCTTCCAAGAATAACTCTTGCAGAAAATCAGGATTTTTTTCAAACCGTTCCATGGTATCAACCTCTTATGCTCATTCTGTCTTTAGTATAGACCGATTCCCATAAATTTTCCAGTAAAAAATGATATATTTCTAAAAAATATGTTATACTGAAAATACGATAATATATTCATTTTATTTTCACAGAAAGGATGTGCCGATTCTCTTGCAAACTGTTGGAATTATTGCAGAATTTAATCCGTTCCATAAAGGACATCAATATATGATAGAAACCGCAAAAAAAGTCACCAATGCTTCTCATGCCATTATTGTGATGAGCAGCAGCTTTGTGCAAAGAGGAGAGCCTGCCTGCTTTGACAAATGGACACGTGCGTCCTGTGCGCTGCGCTGTGGAGCATCTATGGTATTAGAGCTTCCTGTGTTATTTTCTGCGGCAAATGCTGAAATTTTTGCAACAGGTGCTATCAAAGTTTTCAACGATAGTGGCATGATAGATGCGCTTTGTTTCGGTTCCGAAAGCGGCGATTTGGCTTCTATGGAAGAAGCCGCAAAACTGATGCTCAACGAAACAGAAGAATTTCAAAGACTGCTCAAAAACAATTTGGAGCAAGGTATGTCTTACCCCTCTGCACGTGCGCAGGCTTTGGAAACCGTTTCTCATATCAGCAAAGAAATTTTATCTCGCCCCAATCACATATTGGGTCTGGAATATTTAAAAGCACTCTATCGTACCAACAGCACCATACAACCTTTTACCATACAACGCAAAGGCAACGCATATGATGACCCTTCTTTGTCTGGTGAATTTGCTTCTGCTGCTGCAATACGCAAAGCATTACAAGAAGAAAACTCCACAGAAGCCTTTTTACAAGTTCCTGATGTGCTGGTCGATGACTTGACAAAAGAAATTTCCTTAGGGCGTGCACCTGCCACATGGGAACATCTCGCTGGAGCATTACATTATAAACTGCGTACCACTTCTGCCGCAGACATCAAAGAAATGTTTGAAGTGACAGAAGGTTTAGAAAATCGTATTTTACGTGCTATAGAAAATGGATATATGGTAGAAGATTTAATCGACTTTATCAAGTCCAAACGCTATACACGCACCAAAATACAACGCATTTTAACACATATTTTATTAGACCTCAATACAAAAGAAGTAGAATATTTTTTACATCGCAATCACTTGCCTTATATACGTGTACTGGGTTTTCAAAAAGAACATGCCGAGCTGGTCGGAGAATTGACAGAAACCGCAAAATGCCCTGTATTGACCAATTTGAAAAAAGCACCGGAACAGCTAGACAAAGACGGCATGCATCTTTTGGCACTGGAAAAACTGGCAACCGATTTACAGGCAATGGCTTCACCAAATCCTCTATATCGTGCGCCAAATCGAGATTTTACGATACCAATGGCAATCATTTGAAAAACAAAAAACAACGGCTGTTTGTTTTCATCAATCAGCCGTTGTTTTTCCCATTCTTTATTCTATTATGGAATAAAAATCACATTTCCGTCTGCATCATAGATACTTGCTTGCTCAAAGAAATCAGTATCCATAGATTCCATGGTCCCACCTTGCTGAAACAAACATACCTTATGATGAAATCCATAAATATCTGTCACATCGATCCAAACTTCATAAGTACTGCCCTGTTGTACTTCTGTAGATTGTTCTACTGGATAATAAAATTGTGATGGATATTCCTCAGATACCGCTTCTGCTGTTGGTTCTGGCTCCATGCTCGTACTTTCTCGTTGACTGGTATGATTGTCCAAAGGAATCTGGGTACGCTTGATTTCTTTTTTGTCCATAAACTCTATCATATCTATGCTTTCTACCGTTTGTTTTTCCACATAGGTATCCACACGAATCTCAATTTCTCCATTCATTGTATAAATGACTCCAGTGCCTCCCTTTTGGATACCGCCACTAGCATACAATATTGCGCTAACCTGTGGCAGACAATCTTGAATGGGATAGATACTTTCTTGTACTTCCTGACTGCGTATGGTTGCGCCCTCTTGGAATTGTACTGCATCTATTTCCGTATATTCCAACAAAGGTACTTCAAATGTACCGACAAAATGATTGTCCTGCAAAGTCAAAGGGTATTCCTGTGCGCCGCTCAGTAAAACTGCTGTCGTAACGCCTTCTTGATATTCCTTTGGAACTAACTGACAAGTCACTTGCACTGTTTTTTGTTTCGTATCTTTTATTTCGTATGTAAATTGTATGTCTTCCAAAAGATTCGTTTGTTCTTCCAAAGTATGGGATACTTGATAATAAATATTGTTCACAGATGCCTCGATTTGAGAAACCTGTGATACTAGATTACTTTCCATATTTTCAATCTTATTTTGCAGATTACCAATCCGTATCCAGCACCCAAACACCAATATACAACAAGCAACTGAAACAATCATAGGTACATTTTCTTTTTTCAATGTCTTCTCCTCCTTTTTGATGTTGCAACATTACATTCTGCATCTTCTGGATTTCAAAGCATGAAAAATCCATTTATCACATACACTATACCAAGCCCAATCTTGGAGTATTTATATGTTTGTTTCCTACAGTATTTTTTTGTTGTTATGTATTGTATTCTACATATTTCTGCGTTTTCCTGCTCAAATATTGGAAACTTCTGCCGCATCATTTGCTTTGTGGTTTTCTACTGTATTGCCTTCCTTATTTCCCTTTTTGGTCTGTTGTGGGCTATTATTGCGCCTTGGATTGACACAACGTTTGGGACGATTGTTTGCACCTTTGATGCGTCCATTATTTGGATTGTCCGGTGTTTGTGCCTTGCCATTTGTATTGGGGATACTTTCCGGCTATCCTTTAGGCGCAAAAATGACCGCGCAGCTTTATACACAAAAACAGATTTCACAATCCGAAGCGCAAAAATTGCTCTCTTTTTGCAATAACCCGGGACCTCTTTTTGTCATTGGTACCGTTGGTACAGGCTTTTTTCATGTACCGATTTGGGGGTATGCCCTATTAGGCAGTATATTATTTGGCGCGCTCGCAACTGGCATTTGTTTTCGCAAACAATACAACGTTGCAATGCCATCTTGCACCATTCCTAAAATGCAAACCTCTATCCCAAAACAGCCGCTTGGCATACTTTTATCTGATTGTGTCAAAGATGCCTTACTGACCGCAGCGCAAATTGGCGGATTTCTTGTTTTCTTTAGTGTATTGAGTATGGCATTACAGCTGTTGGGCATTTATGATATCTTGACGAATTTGGTATCTTTTTTGCCCTTTTCCTCCGCATATTGGGAAGGTGTTTATAGTGGTATGTTGGAAATGACAAATGGTGCATATCTGCTTTCTCTTGCGTCAGATAGTTTGCGTTTACGTCTATCTGCCGTTGTAGTATTGCTTGCTTTTGGCGGCTGTTCCATACTGGGGCAGACATTTGGTGTATTGCAAGGTGTTCCCATTTCTTATGGCAAATATTTCGCAGCAAAATGTTGTAACGCCGCTTTTGCACTGATTGCGTTTCAAGTACTATATCCTATTGTATTTTCGCATACAAAAAAAGCAGTTCCCGTATTTTCCGCGCATACGGCAGCTGCTTTTCCCTTGATTTATGGTTGTTTTGGTTTCTTTTTACTTTGTTATGCTCTGTACTGTTTACGACAAAAAACATAAGTCGTTTTCCATTATTTGCTCATGCGCAATTCCTGAATATTTTCTGCCAATACATTTAAGGTTTGTCCAAAATATTCATCTGTCTTGATGCTTTCGCTATAAACCACTGCTTTGAGTTCTTTCAAACGATTTTCAACATCTGTCAAAATGCCTTCTGAATACTCTACCGCACCCAAACGCATTTCTTTTGCGTTTTTCTTTGCAGAATCTATGATTGCTGCTGCTTGGTCATAAGCTTTTTTGGTGACTTCATTTTCATCTATCATACGTTGCAAACGTTCTTCTGCGCTTTTTACAATCTGATCCGCTTCGCGCTGTGCATCAATGAGTATCTTATTGCGTTCTTCAATGATCCACTGTGCCTGCTTCAATTCATTGGGCAGTTTCACGCGTAATTCACTGATCAAATCATATACTTCGTCTTTATCAATCGAAACGCGATTGCTAAAAGGCGCAGAACGTCCATTTTCTATGATATCTTCCAATTCGTCCAGTAATTGTACAATGGATTCCATATCCTACCCCTCACTTTCCATATTTTTGTATGACAAAAGGCTGGATTTCTTTCGGCACCATAAATTCTATATTGCCGCCAAATACCGCCACTTCTTTGGCGTTTGTAGAACTTAAGGCAAGGTGTTCTTCATCTGCTGCCAAAAAGATAGTTTCTATCTCTTTTCCCAGTTTGCGATTGATCAAATACATTTGATATTCTGAAGCAAAATCGACAGCATTGCGTAAGCCCCGCACTGCCACCGTTGCGCCAATCTCGACTGCAAAATCTGCCAATAATCCACGAAAAGACGCAACCTCTACATTATGCAAATGCTGTGTGACCAACTCTAAATGTTCTTTTCGTTCCTCTACTGTAAACAAAGAAGTTTTATTCGGATTTTCTAATACCGCTACCACCAAAGTATCGAATAATTTGGAAGCACGTTCTATAATATCCAAATGTCCCAGTGTAACCGGATCAAAACTTCCGGCATAAATTGCTTTTCTCATGTTGCTGATTCCTCCAGACGCAGAAACGTCAATACTGTCGTCTTATATTTTTTTTCTCGTTCTACAAAAAGCCCTGCCACATCGGGCAACGCAATTTTCGCGCTATGCTCTACAATCAATACTCCATCGGGCTGCAATAAATTGCCTGCTACAATTTTTTGTAACACAACTTCTTCCAACCCTGCGGTATATGGTGGGTCCATATAAATCATATCAAAACGCATTTTTTCTTTCGTCAAACGCTCTAAGGCGGCACATACTTCCATCTGCAAACAAATTGCTTTTTCCTGCAATTTGGTATGCTGCAAATTTTGTGCAATCACACTTTGACATGCAGCGGATTGTTCCACAAGCACCGCTTTTGCTGCGCCACGACTTAATGCTTCAATCGCAATTGCACCACTGCCTGAAAACAAATCTAAAAACACACATTCTGGCAGTGAAAAAGCTAAAATATTAAACAGCGTTTCTTTGATTCGATCTGTAGTTGGTCTGGTATCCAAACCTTCAATCGTTTGCAGTTTATGCCCTTTGGCACTGCCTGCGATCACACGCATATCCTTTTCACCCATTCTACCTTTCTTTTTTACATACGCCATAAGTATATCAAACTCATTGCCAAAACACAATAAGAAACCTGCTACAGCTCCAAATTTTTCCCCTCGAACCATGTCGAAATTTGTGCTCTCAAACCGGCATGTTCTGGCTCCTGCAAAGTAGGGTCTTTTGCCAAAAGCGTACTTGCAGCATCTTGTGCTTCTTTCAAAAGCTGCATGTCGCGATATAGATTGGCAATTTTCAATTCTGGCAATCCATGTTGTTTTGTACCAAAAAACTCACCTGGTCCTCTCAATTGCAAATCCATTTCAGAAATGACAAAACCATCTGTTGTCTTTGTCATCGTTTGCATACGCTGCTGTGCGATTTTCGTTTTGGCATCACTGACCAAAATACAATAAGATTTCTCATCGCCTCTGCCCACGCGTCCACGTAACTGATGTAATTGTGCCAAACCAAAACGCTCCGCATTCTCCACCAACATCACCGTTGCATTTGGCACATTGATTCCCACTTCTATGACAGTGGTAGAAATCAAAATATCGGTTTCGCCTGCTGCAAATGTTTCCATAATCTCTTGCTTTTGCACTGCTTTCATTTTACCATGTACACAAGCAATGCGGCAGTTTGGAATGGTTTTCTGCAATTTCTCGGTATAATCCAATACATTCTCTACTTCTAATTTTTCATTTTCCTCAATCATAGGACAAATGACATAAGATTGTCTACCGGACTGCGCCTGTTTTTCCAAAAAAGTATAGATACGCGGGCGGTATGTAGAATTGACTGCCAAAGTATCTATTTTTTGCCTGCCTGGAGGCAATTCGTCAATGATAGAAATATCTAAATCGCCATATAAAATCAAAGCCAAAGTACGGGGGATAGGGGTTGCCGTCATCACTAGGACATGCGGATTTTCGCCCTTCTCTGCCAGCATACCTCTTTGTCTGACCCCGAAACGATGCTGCTCATCTGTAATGACAAGCCCTAATTTTTGATATGTCACACCAGTTTGTATGACAGCATGTGTACCAACAATCATTTTTGCGCTTCCGTCCGCAATCTCTGCCAAAGCAGCACGTTTTTCTTTCGCTTTCATACTGCCAAAAAGCGATACAACACGAATCCCCAAAGGTGCAAACATTTTTTGGAAAGATTGCGCATGTTGTTCTGCTAACACCTCTGTCGGTGCCATCATGACAACTTGATATCCATTTTGAATCACCCAATATGCTGCCGCCATCGCCACGGCTGTTTTCCCACTGCCGACATCTCCCTGCACCAAACGATTCATCATTTTTCCACTGGTCATGTCGTTTTGGATTTCTTGCAGGACTTTTTTTTGCGCATTGGTCAGAGGAAAAGGAAAAGATTCCTGTATTTTTTGCAAAGTATCTTGATACTGCATCAAAATACCTGCACCCTGTTGCAGCCATTCTTGACGCAAACAAGAGAGTGCAGTTTGTAACAAAAACAATTCTTCAAATACCAAACGACGACGCGCATCATAAAATGCCGTTTCTGTTACTGGAAAATGTATATTTTGAATTGCAAAATTACGCTCTGCCAAATGATATTTCTTACGCAGCCAAAGCGGCAAGATTTCTGGCAACGTACCCTGCACGCAATGCAATGCCTCTGCCAAAAAGCCACGTAATATTTTTTGTGACAATCCTTCCGATAATGGATAGACCGGCACAATACGCCCACCCGCAAAAGATTTTCCAACGATTTCATACTCTGGAGAAGCGATTTCCATACGACCATATTTTTTCTGCATTTTGCCAGTAAAAAGATAAGATTCATTTGGCTGAAACGCCGTTTTCATATAGGGCTGGTTATACCATACTAATGTGATTTCTCCTGTTTCATCATACGCCTGCACTTTTGTCATCACCAAACGCCCACGGCGTACACTTTGTCCTTCTCCCCGCACACGTGCAACAAATGTATTTTCCTCCGTTTCAGACAAATCCGCAATCGTAACCATACGACTGCGGTCTTTGTAATCTCTCGGATAATGTTCCAATAGGTCACCAATGGTTTGGATACCAAGGCGATTGAGCTTTTTTGCTCGTTGTTCGCCTACATTTTTCAAATCTAAAATCGCATCGTTCCATTCCATAGGATGCCCTCCCTGCATCTGTTATTCTACAGAAATGATATAATAATACAGTGGTTGTCCACCCACTTGCAAATCAATTTCACAATCTGGATATGTTGCTTCGATTTCTTCAGATAATGCGGAAGCATCTTCTTCAGAAACTTCTGCTCCATAATAAATCGTTATGATTTCGCTGTCTTCTGTCACAGCTTTCGCAAGCGTATCCTTTGTGGTTTGTGCAATATCTTTTCCAACTACAGCAATGTCATCTTCCAGCATACCTAAAATATCGCCTTTTTGTATCTGTTGTTCTCCAATCGTTGTTTCTCTTACCGCAAATGTAACAGATACCGTTTGTACCGCTTGCATTGCTTCTTGCATATTTTCTGCCAATGTTTTCGCATCTATATCGGCTTCATAACAAAGCATTGCTGAGATACCTTGTGGTACAGATGTGCTAGGTACTACAAAAATCTTTTTGTCTTCGCATAATTCTGCTGCTTGTTCCGCCGCCAATATAATATTTTTATTATTCGGCAAAATGATAACTGCATCAGCAGAAATTTTTTCCACAGCATTTAAAATATCCTCTGTGGAAGGATTCATGGTTTGACCACCTTCTATGACTTCATCCACACCTAAATTATGGAAAATTTCTGTCAAACCTTCGCCTGTGGAAATCGAAACAAAACCAATTTCTTTTTTTGGCTTTTGATTTGTAGTTTCTGATTGTACTGCATTTTGCGCTTTTGGTTCTTGTTTTGTAAAATCAATGATATTGTTATGCTGTTCACGCATATTATCTATTTTCAGACCACTGAGGCTACCAATGGTCAAAGCCTTTTCTAAAGCCAAACCCGGATGGTCTGTGTGTACATGAATTTTAATGATTTCATCATCACTGACACATACAATAGAATCGCCAATGGTACCCAGATAAGATTTCAACTGCTGCACAGTAGTTTCATCTGGTTGCTTTACATGGATAAAAAATTCTGTACAATATCCAAAAGTGATACTAGTATTTTCTACAGAAGCCAAGGCTGCATATTCTTCCTGCGCACTTTTTTGAACGGGTTCTGCAATGGATATGCTTTCTTCGGAATTGATATGTTGTAATGCGCCTTCCAAAATATACAGCAAACCTCTGCCGCCTGCATCTACCACGCCTGCTTGTTTGAGTACAGGCAACATATCTGGTGTTTGATTCAACACTTCATGGCCATGTGCAATCACGCCTTTGAGAAATGCTTCTATATCTTCTGTTTGCTCCGCCAATGTTTCCGCAGCTTCTGCACATGCACGGGCAACGGTTAAAATCGTACCTTCTTTCGGTTTCATGACAGCTTTATATGCTGTTTGCACTGCTTGCGCAAACGCCTGTTTCAAATCCGATACATTGGCTTCTTCCAATCCTTCCAAACCTTTGAAAAAACCACGAAACAACTGAGAAGTAATGACACCAGAATTCCCACGCGCGCCACGCAACGCTCCATTTGCTGCACGTTTTGCAACCATATCTACACGCAAAGCATCTCCATTTTGTGTTTCTTTTGCCGCAGCAAGTACGGTCAATGACATATTGGTACCTGTATCGCCATCTGGTACAGGAAATACATTCATCGCGTCTACGGTTTGTTTATTCTCATGCAGCAAATTCGCTCCTGCCACAATCATTCTTTGCAAACGATAGCCGTTTAGTTTTGTTATACTCACAGATTGTTCCTCCTTGTTGCTTATCCGTCTACACGTACACCGTCTACAAATATATTCACATTTTCTACTGCAAGACCAGTATACTCTTCTACAGAATATTTTACTGTACTGATGATATTATCCGCAATTGCAGAAATATTAGTACCATATTCTACAATGATATGCAAATCCAGACTGACTTTATTTTGATTGACTTGCATTTTGATGCCTTTTGTCAAGCTTTCCAATTTCAGCAGCTGCACCAAGCCATCTTTCACATTTTTTGCAGCCATACCAACAATACCATAACATTCGATTGCCGCATATCCCGCAATACGTGCAATCACTTCATGCTCAATGCTAATGACGCCATATTCGTTCTCCAGTTTTGCTGTCATATGAACTCCCTCCTACTCTTTCATTTCATTTTTGACATAGTTGTTTATAGTATACCATTTTTACGAACATATTAAAATCCTTTTTTCTACATTGTATAAAAAAACACCATGCTACACAATATTTTCTTAGAAAATCGCACAATTTCAACTTTTATGCTTTTTTTGTATTTTTTCGTTTTATACTTGCAATTTGCGTTTAAATTTGGAATAATACACTCATATACTATAAAAATCCATACTATGCCGCATTGCATAATATACAATATTTCAACAAAAGAAAGAACGGAGAGAAAAAAAATGCCACAGGTACAACGTATCAGCCTAAAAGCACAAGTTTACGAAATCATTCGACAAAAAATTCTCAATCAAGAATATGCACTCGGAGAAAAGCTAAATATTGACATTATCGCGGAAGAATTGAAAATTAGCAATTCTCCTATTCGTGAAGCGTTGATGATGCTTTCTCAAGATGGACTGATTGAACTTGTTCCAAATAATGGCGCAAAAGTCGTATCGTTTTCTGAGCAAAGTTATCACGAAATTGCGTCTTCTCTTTATGTCATTTTGTATGGCGCATATGACCTTTGTATGCGCTTAGGCACAATCGAAGAAGTTGCACAAAAAATGGCGAACTATTTGCAGCAACAACAAGCTTGTTTTGATGCTGGGAATATACCAGAATCTGTAAAATTTGCTTTACAATTCGATAAGTGTATTGTGCATGGAACAAACAATAGCTATCTTCTCGCGCTATACGAACGCATAGAAGATGTGTTTTATCTTATGGCATTATACAACCATCAAAGAGGAGCAGAAGACCGTCACAACAATATATTGGAACACAAAATGATTTTAGAAAGCATACAAAATCGTGATGCCGAACAATTACATCATTGGTTAGGTGTACATTATGACAAACATCTTTAATGCTATGGTATTTGAATCACTGAATATGCAAAAGCAGCAAGTCTAAAAAAGACTTGCTGCTTTCAGGCTGTAAACAAATTTTCTAGAAAACACTTATGATACGGGTGTCGACAAAAGCGACATCCGCACAAAACATATTACCAATATATTCCTATTGTTTATTCTTCTTTTTTTGTATTTTGTATCTGTGACAAAGGCAGTACTTTTGTTCCTTTGAAATAATGTGTCAAAATTTCTTCTGCATTTTTTCCGAGCTGTGCCATACCACTTGCACCATATTGACTCATACCAACGCCATGCCCATAGCCACCGCCATACAAAGCCACACCTGTCAATTCACCTGCATCATTGCACATTTCTTTCACTGCAAAATAACCACTGGGCAACATGCTTTGCCCTGTCAAAGAACTACCATCTTTCCGCTGTAAATAAATTGGTTCTCCAATTTGCAGACGTGTTGGGGAAAGTACCTGACGTATGGTATATTCTGTCTTAATTTGTACAGAGCCTTGCGCATAATCTAACTGCAATATTTCAATCACGCCGCTTTCTCCACGTTGTACCACAGAAACACCTTTTAATTTTCCCATATCTTGCGGTGTACCAGACTGCCAACTTCCATCTGGCTGTTGGATACAAACTTGGGCGGCATTGCGTTTTGCAGCTTCTTGTAATGTTTTTTGTGTAATTTCCGTCAATTGTCCTGCACCAAAATATACTTTCCAACGATACCATGGCGAAGTATCATCATATCCCGCTATTTCCCAATTTTGGAAAAATTCCAGCCATTCTTTTTCTTCTGTTGGTCTTGCACCTGTGATTCCATGACTGCCACCTACAAGATACGGTGTGCTCTCCTCTGAAAACGTTCCATCTTCCGACCAAACTTCATTTGCACTTGCGCCATAACCACAAGAAGTAGAATAAAAATAAGTGGTCACCACTTCTCCATCTTCTGTCAAGCATTGTCCTTTTGTTGCATCTACTGCGGCATCTGCCAGTGGGTCTGTATCCGCACCATAATATACCTGACTTGCAACTGTATCTGTCACATGTGCGCCATATCCACAATAACTGTTTGCCAACATCTGTCGGAACGCATAGCTGCGCGCTGTGATGGCTTGCGCTTGTAATGCCGTTTCGCCAAAATCTACGGGCATTTCGTGTGGCACTACACCTTTCAAATATATTTCTAACGGTAATTCATTCAATACCACAATACCATTTTGTCGTTGTTCTAATTCTATGGTTCCTGTATAACTTCGTGTCGTACCATCTGCAAATGTAATCATAATGGGTGTATCTGCTTGCGCTGTGAGGATACCATATGCTAACCAAGGCAAATCAGGCGATAATTCTGCCGTTTTGCCTGCGGCAAATTCTTTTTCTGCTTCACTGTTTTTCAAAGAAAATCCATTTTCCGCTGTGATGCTAACTTTTGCCTGTTCGCCCCCACCTAACATGACGCGAATATTTTCTGGCAATGTATCTTCTGTAATCACAGCCCCTACTACTTTTCCATCTTGCAAATAATATTCTGCCTGATTCATACCACAAATCAATTTGGAAACCGTTTTTGCCTGCATATTTTCTCTTGCATCATAAATACGATATTGTGCTGCCCAATCCAACAGCCCTTGTTCTGCAAGATAAATTTCCTGCCCATTGACACGTTTTACTGTGCAATGTCCTAATGTTGCTGCGGGTTTCAGTTCTGTCACAACCCCATCTGTCAATACTACATCACAAATGCCTGTTTGTGGCGATACATCACATGGTAAAGTCACACTTCCTGCGCCACTTTCAATACGCAGCATGCCACCTGCATCACTGCAATATATATTTTCTATGGTGGGCGTTGCTGTTACAACTTCCTGTAACGCCACAATTTCGCCATCTTTTTCCAAGAAACGCATTTCTGTATTTGCGTAAGAGGCTAAATCTAAACCATCTGCACCATATGTACCACTATCAAACAAACCATTCTCTGCTTGCAACAGCACACAATTTTGCTCCTGAATGCCATAATCCTCCCACTGTGCTTGTCTGCCTTCCAATAAAACAGTTTCCAAAAGTTGTACCCACAGGCTATAAGACACTGGCATATTTTGATTTTCTTCATCTAACACAATTTTATTTTCATACTCTGGCGCCAGCCTGTCCATCAAATATTGTGTCTGTAGTAATGTCAAATCCTGTTCTGGATAAAAATTCCCATCTTCATCTCCTGACAAATATCCCAATGCAACAGCACCATTGATATATGGATATGCCCAATCTGTTTTGGATACATCTGGGAAATCTGCGCTTTGTTCCAAAGCTTGCAATTCTTCCATACTATAAAATGCCAATGCAATCGTTTTTGCAGCCATTGCCCGACTGACGGGCTGTTCATCTCCAATTCGTCCTGCTGATGCTATGTCTGCTTGTACATTTGCTTGACATGCACTCACACACAAAACCATACAACATAAAACTAACATAAAAAAAAGCCGTTTCATCTTTTGTCACACTCCCTGCCAATCTTTGTAAACAGTTTATGTGGACAAGTACAAAAATAGACCATATAATTTTGGGGGGAACAAATAAAAAAACAGGTATAGAAATATCAGAAATATTTCTATACCTGTTTTCTACGCATGGAGATCCCGAAATGCCGTTCCCATCTCTTGACACCTAGCCTAAGCCAGGTGGGCAACCGCAGCCAAAGTCTCTGTCTTCCTCCGCCCAAAGGGAATTAGCTTGAGGCCTGACATCGCTTTTGCTTATAGGAATCCCTTTTCAGTCATGTAGGTTCAATAATGATGGGCTATCGAGCATCTCAGGATGTTTCCTGAATGTATTATACTACGTTTATTGACATTCTTCAACCCCTAATCTATACAAAAACAATAGTTTTTTTACAAAATGCGTATCAGAATTATCATTTTTTCCAAAGACTAGCAAGCATAGTGCCTATGCCACCAAGCAAAATGGCAACATCTGCCACATTAAAAATAGGCATTCGTTTTGCATGAATATATAAAAAATCCGTGACACTGCCATATCTCCAACGTTCCCATAAATTACCAAACGCACCACCTAACATGATTGCTATTGCCATCAGTAAAGAGGAATTGCGCTGTTTTCGTTGGAACAGTAATACGCAAAATTGCCCAAAACAAAATGTAGCCAAAGCCGTGCTCAGCCACAATACAAACTTTGGATTTTGCTCCCCTGTATTATATGCCATACCTTTATTTTTTATGTGATGGAATGAAAAACGATTTTCTATTAAATTTTTCCTGCTGCCTAAAGGAATATATTTTTTTACCATATATTTTGTGCCTAAATCTAAACCAAATATTGCAGCAATGGTTGCAAAATATCGATTCATCTATTGTCCTCCCTTTGTCCATAGCGCAATTTGCCACACAGACCAAATCAATGTTGCGCTATATACCAATATTGCCAATGCCGCCAACACTTTAGGCATTGGATACCCTATCCTATGCCAACACCAACAAAACAACATGATCGCACCACTGATACCAGCACTGATTCCGATTTTACGCAATAATCGACTGACTTTTTGACACATTTTCTCATCGGTGCAAAACTCTTTTGTCCATCTACAAGTACCTTGTTTTGTTGTTTTACTGCAATATAACATAAAACAAAGAAAAAATAGCATCAAACCAATATAAAATAGCATATATGTCCTCCAAACTATTTTTCCGCTGTATCATTGATACAACTTCTGCAAACACCAGAATGACTGACATAATATTGCTGTTTATCTAAATACATTTTTGCATCTGCATCTAGTATCAATTCTTTCATATTTTGCGGTTCTGCCTGCCATGTCGCACCCAAAGCCATACGAAATTCATCATCTTTTGTGCCATATAAGCGTAAACGTGCAACTTTGTCAAAAAAATCTTGTTCTGCAATGTCCTCTAAAATTGCAACAAATTCATCGCCACCAATACGATACAAAGTATCTCCTACATAGGTTTTTAAAATTTTTGCATTATGTTTGATAATAAAATCACCATAAGAATGTCCATATGTATCATTGATGGTCTTCATGCCATTCACATCAGCAAATACAATCCCAACATTTTTGGGCGGTACTTTTTCATACCATTGCAGCATACGCAAATATTTATTACGATTCCGCACACCTGTCAACATATCTGTATAACTTGCATATTCCAATTGTCGAATCAATCTGCGTTTTTCCAAATCCGTCCAAACAAAATATGCAATTGAATCCAACATATGTAGTACCGTGCGATTGACACGTGGATTATCAATCCCCATAAAGCCCATAATGCTTTGTTCTCGAATCAAAGGCACAATCAAAATATCTTTTGCCCCAAAACGTTTCCATAACCGACGAAATTCTTCTGATAAAATATCTTCCTGCAAATAAAATGCGTGCGTTGGCTCATTTTGATGGTATATGGTATGCAACCATTTTTCAATAATACGCACAGGAATATGCAATGGTTCCTGCATTGCAATATTTTCATCTGCATACCACGAAAAGGCGTTATGCAATATGCGACCGCCTTCATCACAAACAAAAATATATGCATGAGAACCTTGATAATACATACCAATCTTTGCTAAAATCTCATGAATGGCTTTTTGTGTATCTTGCTCCCGCATCAATATCTGAATACAGCATAAAAGCAAGTCAGAAGATGCCATTTTCATAATGTTTTGTGTATCTGTATTTTTTTCTTGTTCTCTTGCCACCACAAGACGACAAGGTCTGTCTGCAATAGAAAGCAATGACTTCTCTACGCTTAACTTTCCTGGAAAATTTTTATGTTCTACTTCTCCAAAGTATTTTTCGCCTGTACAAATCTTTTCATCGCTGCAAAATGGACATGGTGTTGTTCTATCTTGCAACAATTCATAACACTTTTTCTGACAATCCGTTTCCTCTTTCGGCAGGTGCAGCATTGTTTTTAATGCCTGATTCATATATAAAATATCGTATGTTTGCATATCACAAATATAACAATATATATCTTGTAACATATCCATAACCAGCGCGCCATATTCTTGTTGCTGCATGATTCTGCCTCCTTCCTCCCCAAAACTTTTTCCTCTAAACAAATAAAAATATGATTCTCTAATATTTATCGGTGCAAATTTCAAAAAATTAAGACAATACAAATCACGTTATTTTCATAATTTATTTGTGTCTGTCTTCCAAAAATATACCAATTTATGCTCTCTATCTAATATCATAATCCGAAAAAGATTATACATCAAAACCATACAAAATACAAATCTTTCATATCATGCAAATCCTCATTATTGATATATGATTTTCTATCATTCTGAAAAAACTGATATGTTATGGATACGGATTTTATTCCTGTTTTCATTGTTCTTTTTCCAAAATTTCCTACATATGCTTTTCAAATACAACGAAATATATTATAATATTATAATATTTGAATGAATTCTGTTTTTCGGAATCAAAATTTTTTAGAATAATTTTAGAATATATAATTGGCAACTCGAAAGATATAAACCAATGTAAAAAAGGAGAGAAATCATATGAGTAAAGTTTGCCCAAATTGTCAAAACACCGTAGAACAAGACGATAGAGCATTTTGTCCGCATTGCGGTTATGCATTTGACATGGAAGTTCGTCTTGCCATGCAGATGCAGCGTATGTTAAAAGACCAAGCACAAGAAAAAACAATCAAAAAAGAACAGAAAGACGAAGCGCCCATGCGACCTATTGTTACAAAAGATGAGGAAGAAGATTTCAGCAAATTACATAGAATAGAAAAAAAATCTTCACCTCTTCCCATTATCATTGGTATTCTTTTTGTCATTGTCATCATCGCAATCGTTTTCTTAATCAAATAATGGAAATATACTTCCATTATAAATATGGTAATTATAATAGTACAGAAAAGCATGAATTTCTTGTGTCAAAATACACGAAATTCATGCTTTTTATGATATACCAATATTTTATAAATTGATGGATTATATTTGTATTTCTAATGCTACTGGGCAATGGTCTGAACCCATAATTTCGCTATAAATTTTTGCGTCCTGCATATTTTGTGCAATCCGTTTTGATACAACAAAATAATCAATACGCCATCCCGCATTATTTTTACGCGCATTGAACCGATAACTCCACCAAGAATACACACCTGTGACATCTGGATAAAAATATCGAAAACTGTCTACAAAACCCGCTTGCAGCAACTGTGTAAATTTTCCTCTTTCTTCATCTGTAAAACCTGCATTTTTATGATTGGTAGCAGGATTTTTCAAGTCAATTTCTTGATGTGCCACATTCAAATCTCCACACAATATGACCGGCTTTTTCTCATCTAACTGTATCAAATATTGGCGAAATGCGTCTTCCCACTCCATACGATATTGTAATCTTGCATTTTCTTGCTGTGAATTTGGTGTATATACCGTTACATGGTAAAAATCTACAAATTCCAGCGTAATGACACGCCCTTCTTTGTCATGTTCTGCAATGCCAATGCCATATTGCACAGATATTGGTTTTTGT
Source organism: uncultured Lachnospiraceae bacterium (assembly GCA_944384295.1). Classification (GTDB taxonomy): domain Bacteria; phylum Bacillota; class Clostridia; order Lachnospirales; family Anaerotignaceae; genus Anaerotignum. Next base: position 92,439 of record CALWSU010000005.1, read on the forward strand.
TTGGTAAAAACCGCTACACCAGAATATCCCTTTTTTTCTGCATAATTCCAATATTGATAATACCCCTCTGTCTGCAAATCAATTTGTCCTTCTTGCAGCTTGGTTTCCTGCACAGAAAATATATCTGCATCTGTTTCTTGAAAATATTCTAAAAAACCTTTGCCAACTGCTGCACGCAATCCGTTGACATTCCATGAAATCATTTTCATATTCTTCCACCTTTCTAATCAAAAGATTCTGTTACGTTAATATGAATTGATACCTTCTCTTTCTTGATATATTATGGAAATGAGAATAGTTTTCTTT
>CALWSU010000006.1 GCA_944384295.1 uncultured Lachnospiraceae bacterium
CACTAAATTATAAAACACCTGTAGAAGCTAGGTAGTTACTCCTTCAAAATTTTGTCCATTTTTCTGTTGCCTTTCCACTTTGAAGTCCTAAATAGTCGTAGTCCTGCTCTAATCTATTGATGGTGTCAGATATAGATTCTCCACGAATGGTTGCTTCCATCAGTATGACCCAGACATTCCAAGGGAACTTACTGTTTTCAAGGAATGTGTTGGTCACAGCAGTAAATGACTTTTGACAGTCATTGCAGCGGTATCTTTGGAAGTTAGTATCTCGTCCTCTTTTGACAATATTAGTAGAACCGCAATGAGGGCAGGATGAGTTGACTCCTGCTTCAAGCAGTTTTCTTTCAATTTCAGATAGTTTTAAATTCTCTAATTCCTTGGCTATATTGACTTTATGATGCTTGTCGTATTCTTTTACAATCTTGGTTGCTTCTTCAATGGGTAGATTATAGAAGAAATCAAGGAATTCTTTTTTAGTCGTTTTAGGTTTCATAGGCAGACCCTCCAATCTCATTTTATAGAATATAGATTGGGTTGTCCACTCCAGAAATCTTACAACGATATTTTTTATGTTTTGGGGTGTCTGGGTGTGTTTTTTCCTTGGTTTCAAGGTGGATGGTTAGGATATCCACAACACTAGAATATATAAGTGTGTACTGCATATATTGACATTTGAATATGGAATTGATAGAATCAAAACGTATGCTTTTTGTAAAATGGGTCAAAACACTAATTCAAAATAAAGAAAAATTCTTTATGGAAAAAGACTTCTTGCTTGTGTTCTGTTTCTATCAACAGAGGAAAGCGAAGCCGAATTAGCGAAAAAGTAAGATTTTATTCTACCGAAATCGCTTATCAATATTTACACCGTACTTGTGAAACGACATGGTGGTGGGTATTAATAAGTAATTTTAATTTACTAAATAGACCAATGATTCAAAATTGAATAATAAACAATGAGAATAGCCGTATGTTAGTAAAAACAAGTACAATTATTTTTTGATGAAAGGAATTTTATTATGAAAAAACTAATTGTATGTTTTGTTTTATCAATTGCGATGCTTACAGCATGTACCCAACAGTCACAGCCTGTGGATACTGAAGTATCAGAAAATACAACCTCTAATTTCACAGATGAAATGAAGATCCCTTATCAAAGTGATTTGAGTGTGGAAGATGGTGCCGATAGTGAAGAACGTGTAGGGGATCATCAAAATAGCCCATACTTTACAAGCTTAGATTATTATAACATGGAGAGCACAGATACATTGACTATTATTCCACATTTCAAGACACAACAACAAACAAGTGAATGGTCTTGTGGTTTAAGTGCAATGGTTATGCTTTTAGAACATTATGGATTGCTGGGTGATTATACAGAAGAATCCTTGGCACAAATGCGCTCGAATGGTCTGGAGCCAGAAGGAACTACATTAAAAGATGTTGTAAATATTTTGGAAACTGTGACTGGCAGAGAAACAGAAAGTACTTATGATTATCCAGGAGATAAGATTTATGAGTTTATGACCTTGGATCAGATTCAGACCTATTTAAAAAATGACCAGCCAATTATGGTAGCCTGGAATGATTGGGGCGGACATTGGCAAGTAATTATCGGGTATGATACAATGGGTACAGAAACATATGCAGACGATGTGATTATTGTTGCAGATTCTTATGATACAACAGATCATAATCAAGATGGCTATGGCATTTATCCTGCAGAAAGATTTTATTATAACTGGACAATGTATGATTTCTTTGAAGATTATGGCGTAGAAGAAAGAGATATGTTGTTTTGTGTTTTAAAATAATTTTGATATAGACCATTTTACAAAGTAGCATTTGACTGATGATATATCTCAGAATAATAAATAAGGGTTTTCTGCATGGATGATATGACAGAAAACCCTTTTTGTCATTTTATGATAAGATTGTATTATATAGTTGCAGATTCAGATGATGATATGATATGATAATAGTGTTTATGTTGTATTGATTTGACAGGATGGAGGATAAAATGAAGAAAAATATGTTTAAATCTGTTTCATTTATCGTATCTTTTTCCATATTGACTACAATATGTCCGATACAGACTTTTGCAACAGAACAGACAAAAGAGCAAGATACCACGATTCAAATTGTACATACAAATGATATTCATGGTTATTACACCGAAACAGAAAGCGGTACATTGGGATTTGCGATGCTGAAAAGTATCATAGATCAAGAAGGTGCGGATCTTGTGTTAGATATGGGGGATACATTTCATGGTCAGGCTTTTGCAACGATTGACCAAGGAAACAGTATTGCACAGCTGATGAAAGATGTGGGCTATGATGCCGTTACACCAGGGAATCATGATTGGAGTTATGGTGCCGAACGCCTAAAAGAATTAGAAAAAATAGGTGGATTTCAAATTTTGGCTGCAAATGTTACTACAGAAAATGGTACAGATTTCTTTGAAGAAAATTATATCATAAAAGAAGTGACAGCAGATGATGGTACAAAATTAAAAGTTGGTGTGGTGGGTGTCATTGATGATGAATTTTATTCTTCTACAGCTTCCGATAATATCAAAGGGCTGAAATTTGAAGAAGAAGCACAAGAAGCAACCAAGATAGCAGCATATTTATCTGATGTAGAAAAATGTGATATTATACTTGCTATGACACATCAAAGCGACTGCAAAGAATTTGTTGCAAATATCAAAGGCATTGATGCGGTTCTGGCTGGACATGAACATATTTTGTTAGATGAAAGTTATCCTGATAGCGAAGGAAAGTTGGTACCAGTTGTAGAAGCAGGATATTATATGAATCATATCGGTGTTATGGAATTAACATTGGATGCAGACAGTAAAGAAATATTGTCTGTAGAGGAACGATTCTATGCAATGGAAAATACAAATGACATCGCTGAAAATGAACAGGTCAAAGAGAATATTTCTCAAATAGAAAAACAGCAACAAACAATTCTCTCCCAAACGATAGGCGATACAGAAAAAGCATATCCATATACATGGGAAGATATCCGTATAGCACAACAAGATATTGGAAAATTAGTAACAGAAAGCTATTTGAATTTCACTGGAGCAGATGTTGCTTTTGAAAATGCCGGGGGGATTCGTGCTGGATTAGAAGCGGGAGAAATTACATATCAAGATGTGATTAGCATTTCACCATATGGTAACATAGTTATCACGAAAAAGCTGACAGGAAAAGAAATCATAGATACACTCAATCAATCTATTGCAATCGGAAAAGCATGTGATGATATTTATACCATACAAAAAGAGGCAATAGAAAAGGGCGAAGATCCTTATCAGTATTCTTGGCCTGAGGATAGTGGTTCTTATCTGCAATTTTCTGGAATTGAAATACAAACAAATGAAAATGGTCAAATCATTTCTGCTAAAATCAATGGAACAGATGTAAATGAAAATCAAGTTTATACAGTAGCAATGAATAATTATTTAGGAGAAAGCGATGTATATACAGCATTGGCAGAAGCTGATTTGGAACAAGAATTTGGTACATGCGAACAGGCATTGCTGAAGTATATTCAAAGTCGAAATGATATGCAAATAGAAGAAGGGTCTGAAGCAACACCACAACAGGAAGTATTGACACGTGGAGATGTAGTAGATATGTTGATGGCGGCAGCAGATTCCTATCGACCCAATCTTCAGAAAACCGATATTATAAAAGGGTATGAAGATGGTTCCTTGCATGAAGATATGAAAGCAACAAAATTAGAATCATTGATTATGCTCAAACGTGCATTTGGAACCTTGCCACAGCCTGCAAGAAATAGCACTTTGCAGCCAGTATCCATAGACACCTTTACAGATATACCAGCATGGGCAAAACCAGAAATGACAGATATATTGCAATCTGGTATTGTGCAAGAAACTTCAGATGGTTTATTTTATCCAAATGAAACGATAAATACAGAACAAATGGAAATGTATATCAATCGTGTGTTAGAATTATTGGAAACAAATGGCGTGAGTGATTAAAAGTATGACATCGTCGTGAAATGAGTAAAATTAAGATTTTCAACGGTTTTTGAGGGCAATTTTCAAAGCCTGAAAAACTAAATTTTATAGATGACATAGCGTTTTTGGAGTACAAAAACGTTTTCAGGCAGTGAGATTGTACTGACCCAAAAAGTTAGACCCAAAATCTAACAGTTGGAGGGAGAACAATCTTACTGCTTTTTTACTGGGTGCGTTCGCTGAACAAAATGCATAGTTTCTATCTTGATATTGATAAAGTCAATTTTTTTTGTTCTAATCATGTTTATAAATTAGTCAGACAAAGCATCTCATATTATATGTCTACCCAAAGAATCTTCTCAGAAAGACACAAAAGAATACCAATAGATACTGGAGCAAGAGTGATTTTTTGTATATAATTTTGAAATTTTGCACCATTAAGAAATTCTAATCATTATTGATAATAGTTATCATCGAAATATTTGCAAAAAGTTCTTGTAATTGTCCTTATTCTTTTTAAAAAATAAAATAATTAAAAAAACGTAACATGTGTCCTTTTCTGATACACTAATCTTTTATGTGAGTTTTAATACGATTTGTGAAAAAATGGAAGAAAAATATAGAATATGTAATATTTTTTTGAAAAATTGAAAAAAATATTAACATTTTGAAAAAAATGTAATATAATATCATTATACTACTTCAAACTATAAAAAGAGTAGGTTTCTCATCATTTCAAACTCACAGAAAAGGTTTAGGAAACTATTGCAGTTTGTTTGTCGGCGGGTGATTGGGGCTGTAATAAACCCCCTCAGGTGAATCATAAGAAGAAAAGAGGTTTCAAATGAAAAAACGAATCTTATGTTATGGGGATTCTAATACTTGGGGATTTAATGCCATGAATAAAAAAGTATATGGACAGCGTTTTCCAGAAGATGTTCGTTGGACTGGTCGTTTACAAATAATTCTTGGCGATGAATATACTGTGATTGAGGAAGGTCTTTGTGGACGTACGACCGTTTTCGATGATCCGTTGCGAGATGGTCTGAATGGATTGAAATATTTGATACCTTGTCTAGCGATACATAATCCTTTAGATTATATGATTCTAATGCTTGGTACAAATGATTGTAAAGCAAGATTTGCCGCTTTACCAAAAAATATTGCTGATGGTTTACAACGACTGATTGAAACAGCACAACGTGCAGATGTATGGAGAAATGGTCCTCAAATTTTGATTATTGCACCAACACCCATTGAGGAAGGAAGCGATATTTATCCCATCGGCAGAGATATGGGACCTTGTAGTAAAAAATCCGAAATGTTAGCAGAAGAATATGCGCTTTGGGCAAAAGAAGATGGCTGTGATTTTTTAGATGCTGCGCCATTTACCAGAATGAATCAATACGATTATATGCATATGGATATTGAAAGTCATGCACGTTTAGCAGATAAAGTTGCTGAAATTGTAAAAGCGCGTTTACAAGATTGATTTTGTGGAGGTGGTATCACATGAAAGTATATGATGCACATGGAGATATTTGGTATGATATTTTGCAACATAGTTTGAAAGGGGAAAGAGATATTTTTCGTAAATATCAGCTTCCGAAATTTCAAAAGGGCGGTGTTTTTGGTGGAACGTTTGTCATGTGGGTAGACCCTCCATATGATGAAGATCCTAAAAAACGTATCAAACAGATTGAAGCAGCAGTGAAGCAAGAATTGATAGATGCTGCAGATATTTTGAATATTGTAAAACGTTTTTCAGATTTCCAGAAAGGTACAGATAAAGGAAAAATCAATGTATTGATGGGATTGGAAGGGCTTTCCTATATGGAAGGTGATATCGATCAAATCAACTATTATTATGATGAATTTTCTGTAAGAACAATGATGTTGACATGGAACGAAGAAAATGCCTTTGGTTCAGGCTGGCCCGGCGATCCAGAACGTGGTTTGACCAAAGAAGGAAAAGAAGCAGTCAAACGTATGAATGAGTTAGGCATTGTTTTAGATGTTTCGCATTTGAATGACAAAGGATTTTGGGATGTTATTTCTCTTTCGGGAATCCGGTGATTGCTTCTCATAGCAATTGTCGTGCGATTGCAAATCATGGTAGAAACTTGACAGATGACATGATCAAAGCAATCGCTTCCACTGGCGGTGTGTTGGGTATGAACCGATTAGATGGCTTTATCAACGAAGATGAGAATAAAAAAAGTGTTGATGGTTTGGTGGACCATGTAGAACATATTGCCAATTTTGTAGGCATTGATCATGTGGGTTGTGGTTTTGATTTTGAGGATTATATCGTACCAGAATCTTTATTGAAAAATGGTGTGGCAAAAGATGATCCAAGCGGTACAAAGGGACTTTGTTCAGCGGCAGATGCTTCCAATTTCTTAGAGGCTATGAAAAAACGCGGATTTAGTCAAGAAGATATCGAAAAAGTAGCATATAAGAATTTTTATAGAGTTTATCAAAAAGTATTGAAGTAATCAAAAAACGACTTGTTACATCATATGATAAACTCAATCAACTACCTCTTATAAAAATTTGATTTTATTCAAAATCCAAATAACCAAAAATATATAAATATAAAATAGGATTTACGTCGTATACCGATTTCCAAAAGTTAGACCCATCATCTAACCATTGGAGGTCGGTATTTTTTTGTGTCGAAACATAACCTTGTCAGTAAGAAAAAGTGGTATCTTTTCCTACAAAAAAGACCAAGGCAAACAAAGTTTTTTTATCTGTGACAATATGGATTGTCAGAACAATATCTGTATAGATTTGTAGAATGGGAAAAGCATATCTTGCATGGATTTCTGAGCAGCAAAATGATATGTAACAGGTATCTGTTGTGGATATATTATTGGATCAATGATATAAAAAGGGTGAAATCCCTGGATACAAGGATTTCACCCACAAATATCTCAATTTTTTATCAATCCCATTTTGATGTCATGCAATTCAAATCAAAATCATACAAATGCTGCCCAAAATGAATCACAAGATTTTTACTGTTTGTTGTATCCATCCATAGAACCATGTTCTTCCCAATAATCCAAGCGCTTCATAGTTTCATGATAGGTGTCTTGACATACTTGTGGCAGGCTGTCCAAACCACCAACTTCTGCAAAGCCTTTTTGTATTGCTTCTCTCAAAATACCTACTTTCTCAACATCACCACCAGAAAGTGACATTGCCATATCTATCAATCTAGTGGATACAGCGTCCACGCCCCATTGTCCGGTTTCGGAAATGGCTTCTGCCGCTGCTTCTGGTGTTGTACCAATCCCAAGTTTTTTTGCAAGTTCTTCAAAATCTTGACGATTCGCAATAGATACTTGCTGATTGAGCATTTGCTTTGCTAAATCGATCATACTTTGTTTCATTTGATTTTTCAGTTCGTTTACTTGTTCTTCAGTCAATTTTTTGGGTGGTGCATATGTTATGGATTCTTCTACAGTTGTATCATTTGATTTTTCAAATACATCTTGGTTTTTAGATATGGATTGGTTATGAGATGCAGAAACATCTTGTTTTTGTTGTGTTGCTTTTTTTTCGTACATAGTATTGTTGTACATGGTGGTGCGTAAATGATTGATTTGCATAAAAAACGCCTCCTTTTCGTAGGTCATAGAATCTGCTAGATTAACATGATAGGTTTACTTGCTTGTGTATTTTGAGAGTGATTGCATTATCAAATAGATATATGACGGTTCCGGTATAAAATAAGAAAATATGTTACTTTTTGTATTTTCATGTTAAGTACACAGATTCATAGGGTTATATATTAAAATCTTCTTTATTGATATATCGACCATAAATGAAAAAGCATAATCAATATATTCAATAAATATTTCAGTATGGATTTGTGCATATCTGAGAAGTCAAATGTGCAGAAAAGTCTATGTTGTGGTATAGTAGTAAAAGATAAAGGATATAAGAGATAGCGAAACGATATTTTGGCAAATGGCAATAACATAGAAAATGGAATCAATAGAGGTAATAAATTTTGAAAATCAAGCAAATCAGACTCAAGAATATTGTGATACCCAATAATATATTTATGGCACCTTTAGCCGGATACACATGTTATCCATTTAGAATATTATGTCAGGAATTAGGTGCTGGACTTACATTTACGGAAATGGCAAGTGCGAATGGTCTAAGACACCATGACCATGTAGCAACAAATATCATATTTACAGATGAGAGAGAAAAAATAAAAGCGGTACAGCTGTTGGGCGGAGAACCAGATATTATGGGAATGGCTGCGTGTAGTGAACGCTTGAAAGATTTTGATATTATTGATATCAATATGGGCTGTCCTGTACCAAATGTATTCAAAAATGGAGAGGGCAGTGCATTATTAGGCGATATGAAAAGGGCTTATCACATCATTCATCAGTGTAAAAAAAGCGGTAAAATCATCAGCGTAAAATTTAGAATTGGTATCAAAGAAAATGAACCAATCACAGCAGAATTTGCAAAAATGTGTGAGGATGCTGGAGCGGATGTGATAACGATACATGGTCGCAGCCGCAGTATGATGTATAACGGAACACCGTATTATGAACAAATACACCAAGCGAAGTCAGTTGTCCAGATTCCGGTTATAGCGAATGGTGGTATATTTTCCAAACAAGATGCGGATTTTATGATGGAACAAACAGATGCAGATGGTGTGATGATTGGAAGATATGGTTTAGAAAATCCCTTTATATTTTGTGAATTATTAGGCAATACACAGATACAGAAAACGAAATTAGATATTTTAAAAGAGCAGATACAGTTAGTGCGAGAACTTTGTGATAAAAATATTTATACAGAAACGTTTGCTCTTTCCTATATGAAAAAACTATGCGGTTATTTTATGAAAAAGGAAAAGGGTACCAAACAATATAAACAAAAAATGTTTCAATGTGGCAGTATGAATGATATAGAGCATATCATAGAGATGGCTTTCAGTGAAATTTTATAGAGGTGAGTGCGTGAACAATATAAACGATTTTATCATAAATGGGGATATTTTGGTGAAATGTGAAACCAAAGAAAAAATCATCCATATTCCTGATGGTATTAGAATCATAGCGGAAAATTGTTTTAAAGGTTGTACATCAATAGAAGAAGTTTATATGCCGGATACTGTGGAAGCAATCAAAGCACATAGTTTCAAAGGTTGCAAAAATATGAAAAAAATTCGTATTTCTAAAAACTTGAATCAGATAGGCGATTATGCGTTTCATAGATGCCATAATTTAGAAAAAATAGAATTACCTTGTTATGTTGAGGAATTAGGGAATTGTGTTTTTCTATATTGTGATAATATGAAAGAAATCCATATGTTTGGTGTCAAAAAATTTGGGAAACAAGTTTTTTTGAATAATGTCAATTTAGAAAAAATATATATTTCTAAAAATATGGACAAAAATTGTATTGTTGATGTTTTTACAGGTTGTTCCAAACTGAAAGAAATCCATTTTTCTGACCATACATATTATAAGATGGAAAATTCGATTGATGTATTATGTTCTGATAGCGATGCCCCTGAATTGGTCAAAATGATAGTAAAAGATGTATACCGTATGATGGAGTTTGAGAATGGTGTTATTACAAAATTTTTAACGAATCTTAGAGAATTTGAACTTTGTGAAGGAATCACAGAAATTGGTAAAAGTTGTTTTTTTGATAAAAAAGGTATTCTATCTGTGAAATTTCCCAAAAGCTTGAAAAAAATCAATCCGAAGGCATTCAGAAATTGTGTCAGTTTAGAAAAAATAGAATTTCAAAATGATAATGTAGAAATTTGTAAGGATGCTGTTCAAAATTGTACTTCTCTGAAATATATCAAACTGGCGAATGGGAATGAATATGAATTACAATGTATAGGAGAAAACCATAGTCATTTACCAGATTTAGTTAAAAAAATTCATCACCAAGTTTTAAGTAATTTTATCATAAGCGGTAATATTTTAATCAAGTATATTGGGATAGAAGAAAGAGTGACGATTCCAGATGGTATTGAAATCATAGGGGAAAGGGCTTTTGCAAAGAATGAAACGATTGTAACAATGATATTGCCCGATAGTATCAAAATCATAGAAGAAGAAGCTTTTTCAGATTGTATCATGTTGCAAAAAATAAATTTACCGCAAAATATCCGTGAGATAGGGAAATCTGCTTTTGAAAATTGCGTGAAATTGATGAAGGTTGTATTGCCACAAAGTATAGATACCATCCATACATCAACATTTAGCCGTTGTCAATCTTTATCGGATGTAATATTCAGTCATTGTGTAAAAACAATAGAAGATATGGCTTTTTATAAATGCAAAAAACTGAAAAATATCAATATTACAGATGGTCTGGAATATATAGGGGAATTGGCTTTTTATATGTGCCATGCTTTATATAATGTCAATATCCCACAAACAGTAAGATTTTTGGGAAATAGCAGTTTTTCAGCTTCTGGTGTAAGATATGCGAAAATTCATTGTAAATCTATGGGCAAAGATGTATTTTCATACTGCAAAAAATTGAAAGAAGTCGTTTTTTGTGAAGGCGTAGAAAAAGTTGGAGCTAATTTTGCTTATGCGTGTTCCAATCTTGTACAAGTGCAGTTTCCTGCGACCATTCGATCTATAGAAAGAAATGCTTTTGCGAAAACTTCATTTTTAGACGATATGGAAAAAGACGAAAATGGAATCAAAGCAGCACAAAATATCCTTTTTGAAGTGAAAAGTGGTAACGAAACTCTTATCATAAATGATGATATCCATGTGATTGCTGGAGGAGCTTTTTATAATAATCCTGATATTGTAAAAGTAGATTTTCAAGAAAAATCCAAATGGATCAATGAATATACATTTTGTGAATGTACCAATTTAAAAGAAGTGATATTACCAAAGAATACAAAAGAAATCCCAAAAGGATTTTTTGAAGGTTGCCGTAATTTGGAAAAAGTAGGGATATATCAGGAGCAGCATACAGTTGAAGTGATTCACGAAAGAGCCTTCTTGTATTGTGAAAATTTAAAACAAATATTTTCACTCAATCATATCAAAGAAATTTGCTATGGTAGTTTTTATTATTTATATCATATATTAAAAAACAATCAAAACAATCTTATAAACCATTCTATCCATATGATAGGGGAGAGCTATTATGATACCAAACTTTTGCATACGATTGCCCAAAGTGCTAATAGGATATTGATATTCGCAAATTGTGTGATACATGGTATGGATTATGAAAATGAAATTTTATATATACCCGAAGGAGTAGAAAGTATCAGTGGATATGCTTTTTATCAAAATCAATCTATTAAGAAAGTGATATTACCCAAAACTTTGAAGTATATTGGACAAGCTTGTTTTTTCCATTGCGAAAATTTAGAGGAAATTGAATTTCATGGTAAGTTAGAATGGATAGGAAAAGAAGCTTTTTCGAGATGTACTTCTTTAAAACAAATTGATTTAGAAATTGAGTGCATAGAAGAAAATACTTTCTCTTGGTGTACTTCTGTGAAAACGATAAATTTAAAAAATATACATACCATCAAAAAATATGCTTTCATGGGATGCAATCAAGTAGAAACTTTAAATTTATGTAACATTCGTTCCATCGAGAAAGAGGCTTTTTGCTATTGTGATGGTATAAAAGAAATAGATTTCTGCTCTGTTCATACCATAGGAGAAAAGGCATTTTTGGAATGTAAAAATTTAGAGAGTGTGGTTTTGTCGGAAAACAATTTTATAGAGCGTAGTGCATTTGAAAATTGCGCATCATTAAAAGTCATAAAAATAAATGGTTTTGCAAAAAATCTATTTTTTAGAAGTTATGCTTTTACAGGTTGTACGAATTTATGTCAAATAGTTGACCAGGAAAGTACTTATACGATGGATGGTATTGATTTCTTAAACAATGAAAATGATCCAGATTACATCAAACGTATCTATGCAAGTGCCTTAAATTGTTTTTATATCAATGAACATAAGGTTTTAGAAAAATATTATAATTATGGTTATAAAGTGACGATTCCGAATGGTGTTGTTGCGATTGGAAATGATGTTTTTAAAAATCATGCAAATTTAGAATATATTCATATCCCAAAAAGTGTAAATTACATTGGTCATAGAGCGTTTCATGAAACTTTATGGCTAGAAAAAAAGGCAACAGATACTATGGTGGTGGTCAATGATATGATCATTTATGGTTCTATGTGCAAAGGGGTTGTCACAATACCAGAAAATATTAAATTGATATGTGGTTGGGCTTTTGCAGCAGGATATGAAATAGAAAAAATAGTATTTGATATCGACGAAAATGATATCAAAATAGACGATTATGCTTTTCGGAATTGTATTAATTTGAAAAGTGTTGTATTGAAAAATGGTAGGGAATATATGCTTTCTTCTGTGGAAGATAAAAAACGAACGGATATACCACATATGGTGCAAAAAATATTTCAAGAAAGTTATAATTGTTTCAAAGTGGATGAGAACAATATTTTGTACGAATCTACGAAAAGTATAAAAAACATGAATTTTCCAAAAGATATCCAAGGCGTTGGAGAACAAGTTTTCAAACAATGTTATACATTAGAAAATATACAATTGAATCACGAACTGAAAATATTGAAAAAAGAATGTTTTATGGATTGTTATTATATCCATACGATAAAAAACAATCATCATGTAGAAATTGTAGAGGAAAAAGCATTTGCGAATTGTATCCATCTAAAATATATTGATCGTTTTGAAAAATTAAAAACATTAGGGAAGAGAGCATTTGAAAATTGTGAGAATTTGAAAGAAATTCTGCTATCAGAAGAACTAGAGGAAATATCAGAAAAAACATTTTTTCGATGCAAGAACTTAGAAAAAATTGAGATTCCTGCAAATGTGAAAGTGATTGGAAAAGAAGCGTTTGCTTTTTGTACAAAACTAAAATATGTGATTTATCATGGTGATAAGAATTTCATACGTATTAGTGATGATGCTTTTCGTGGTTGTGATAATTTAATGGTGTGAGTTTGTCATGAAATATAGAAGATTAGGAAACACAGATTTATACGTTTCGGAAGTTGGATTTGGTACGATACCGATTTTGAAAGGGCATGTAAAAGTATTACCAAATTATTATAATTGTGATGATGACGAAGCCATTTCTATTATGGAATATGCTTATCATTTGGGTTGTAATATATTTGATACAGCAATTGTACCAGAGTATGGAGATGCAGAAATCAAGCTGGGTAAATTTGCCAATCAAATCGGGAGAGAAAAAATTATCATTTCCGATAAAGCACGATTTTTTAAAGGACATGAGATTTACAATGCCGTTTACACATCGATAGAAAATCTCGGAACATATCCTGATATATACTTTGTGCATCAAGTAGATTTAGACAATATGAATGATGTTTTTGAAAAAGATGGAGCATTAGACGCTTTGCAGGAGTTAAAAAAACAAGGTAAAATTCGTTATATAGGTATCGCTTCACATTATTATGATGTGTTATGCAAAGGTGCGCAGGATAAAAGAGTGGATGTTTTGCAAGGGAGTGGTAATATCTTAGAAAGGGGTATGCTGGATAGAATAGAAAAAGAAATCGCTTTTGCACAAAAAGGTTTTATATTGAATAAAGTATATGCTGCGGGGATATTGCCAAAGTTTTTTGATACAAAGGAATTGATTCGTGGAGTTTTAAGTTATCCTATTTCAACGGCATTGATAGGCATAGGAACCAAGCAACAAGCAGATAGCGCATTTTTATATGAAACTGAAAAGAATGAAGATCATACAAGACCTTCCTTTCATTCTGTAATCAGCCGTTTGAATATGAACTTTGCACCCATATATTGTGATAGATGTCAAAAATGTAAATGTGAGTATGGCACACAAATACATATTTTATTTAGACAATATAATTATTATTTTCTAGGAAAAGATTATTGGGCATTAAGAAAATTGGATTTAAGTATTCAAGAAAGTGCTGCGCATTGTAGAAAATGTGTTCATGTGAAATGTATTCGATGTTGTCCATATGGTCTTGATATACCCAATATCATGCAAAAAATAGAATTGCTCGTGCATCAACATATCAGAAATTCGATTATTTAAATAAGATAAGCAAAAAGCCCTGTATTTCGTATGAAATGCAAGGCTTTTCCACTATCCATAAAAGAAATATTATGATTTTTGATGACTGTTTCCACGAACATTAACAGCAATATGTACCTTGACTTCATGATTTTTTGTACCTACCAGCCAACTGGTCAAATTAGCGGAAGAACAAGAGTGATTGGGGATGATTTCAATTTTATCTCCAATTTGTAATGTGGTTTTGCCATGAATTTTAATTTTGCCAACTTCTTCAGACAGCCCGTCGATGGTCAATTCAGGATGTCCTTTCACGATACCAAACCCATGAACGGCTGATTTACCATGTGCGCCCTGGTCTAAGCCAAGACATTTCGCGCCTGCGTCGCAAAGCAATGTATCTTCAGAAGGATGCGAAATAATGGTTGCGAGTACAGTTAAGGAGCAATCTTCTTCTTTTGCGCTGCCTAAAGCAATTTGAATGGCATCATGATATACATAATTGCCGGGATGATAGATTTGGATAGCAGGATTCTCTACAGTTAGTTGAAAAGTTGGTGTAGAACCGCTTGTAACATAAAAATCTGTAAAGTCTGCCTCTTTTAGTTTTGTGGCAGTTTCAGCTAAAACATCTCATTCTAGTTTGGCTACAGCAGTGCGTTCTTCTTGTGTAGTGCAACCATATACTTGCCCAGGGTGGGTAGAAATACCAAATAATTTTAAATGAGGAAATGACTTCATTTTTTCAGCAAAATCTATTACTTTTTTTGGATGGATTCCAAAACGATGAAAATCCATATCTACAATGATAGAGTAATAAAAAATAATTTGTTCTTTTTCTGCCCATTCTTCTAAAAGATGTGCTACATCTAAATGATCCAAACGAATGATAATTTTTGCCTTTTTCGCAAGTGCTGCAAGACGAGAAATGTTTTTAGGATTTGCAACAGGATAGGCATACATGACGTTTTTGGCACCTGCTTCCACAGCCATTTCACATTCATCGACAGTGCCGCATAAGACGCCTTCTGCCCCCATTTCTAGCTGTTTTTTGAGGATTGTTGCGCTTTTATGAGTTTTTACCATAGGCCAAAGTGCTTTATGATTTTGCGTACATTGATTTTGATAATTACGTAAATTATTCTCCATGATATCTAAATCAAGCAAAATCGCAGGAGTTTCTAAATCTTTTGTATACATGAAAAACACATCCTTTCCATTGATATTTTTATTCAAACATAAGGCAAACAAAATGTCAAGAAAACAAATTTTGAAACTTTGTTATCTGTGTATGATATTTTTTTGTATTTCGTTGCAATGCAAAAATTGTATAGTTAGCAATAGAATATAGGCATTAGACATCATGCAAAAAATGTTTTACAATAAAAATATAGTTATGTATTTCTAAAATTACATAAAGAAACCATACAAGTGGTTCAAGAAGGTTTTGGAAGAGATATTATTTTTTTGATATCATGAAATATTGATAGATTTTTCAGTATAGGAGGTTCAAAATATGAAAAATTTAGTGGCTTTTTTTCTGCAAGTGGTACAACAAAGAAAGTGGCAAAAAATCTTTCCACAGCCATAGGTTCAGATTTGTACGAAATCAAACCAGAAGTAGCATATACACAGCAGGATTTGAATTGGATGGATAAAAATTCTCGTAGTTCTATTGAAATGAATGACCCCAATTCTCGTCCGAAAATAGCGGATACATCTACTCAAATTACAGAATATGATTGTATTTTCTTGGGATTTCCAATTTGGTGGTATACAGCACCAACCATTATACGTACTTTTTTAGAAAGCTATGATTTTTCAGGGAAAACAATTGTTTTGTTTGCTACTTCAGGTGGTAGCGGTTTGGGCAATATTGCAAAAGAATTGTTGTCTAGTTGTCCTAATGCTACGATAAAAGATGGAAAACTTTTTAATGGAAAAATTTCTAATGAACAATTGAAAAAATGGGCAGAAAGCTTTTCCAGATAACAACAAATAATAAATTTATGAAATAAATTATTTTTACGCATCAAAACCACTAGTTTCCTAGTGGTTTTGTTTGGCTTGCATTACACACAAAAAGTAAACTAGAAACCAATATGAGCAATTCATTTTTTGATGTTTTCATGGGATTAGAATTATGATAATATAAAGAAAATATATTTTTTGCCAGGCATCAAAATTTTGGATGAAATAATGTTGTATAGTCTGAGAAAAATAAAAATAGCAGCATGCATCATAACAATGATAAAACAGTTGTGTTATTTTTATCAAAAAGAAAAAACATGAAAAACATTTTTTCATGAAAAAAAATCTAATTTGAAAAAATATATAGCTTTTCTCCTAGATTTTTCACGCCTTGCATTATGCTGTCTGTTGGGACAGAATATATGCAAGGTTTTTGTTTATCGGGATTTGTTTTTTGAAATAACAAGGAATGACATACAAAACAGGAGGAAAAGAATACCAAAACAAGAATGGACAGAAAAATATGAAGCAATAAAAGAAAATCTGATTTGTAAGATGGATTTAGACGCTTATTTCACAAAGAATCAGATTGCAAATAAGAAAGTAGATACATAAAAAATAGACATGGTCCATTTCCCAGCAGGAACAATTATTGCTTCTGGTTGGGGGGGATGGTGTATATCCTTGTTATTTTGGATATGACGAAGATGGCAAGATAAGTCTATATTCATTTTATAGATATTGAAGTGGAGTACGATGAATCAGGCAAAAGAAATATGGGGAGTAAGACAAAAATAAAAAGTGAGCAAGTGAAAGAAATGGAGCAAAGATTGAGCATTTTGCGTATATGAAATCAGAAAAGGAGAATACAAAATGGCACTACGCGAGAAAAACATTATGCCTCCGCCTTGGCTGGCACATCGAGAAATCGAACGATATTCTATTGGCTGGCGTATGGGCTATGGGGAGGATTATATTTATCGTTTTGGAGATTGGTTAGATACTCTTTCTCGAGAAGAACTTGCAGAATATAGAATGTTGTTTCCAGAGCCAGTAACATGGCGCGGCTGGTGGGACGATGAAGCAGCCAGCCAGATTTTGGAACAAAAGAACTTTCATGTAGAATTATGGCAACCGAACGGTCAGCCGAAATATAATCGTCAGTGGTTGCAACAAGAAATGGCATCTGGAAAACAGTATGATTTTTGTTTCTTTTGGGGACATCAGCCTTCTGAAGATGGAAGTGTTAGCCAAAGCTGTTTGAGTCAATGGTGGAAGAAAGATTTTGATAGTATGGAACAAACTTATTGTTGTATGGAGCAATATATGATGGCTGCGAAAGCAGAACTATTTGAAAATCAGGAAATTAGAGAACAAATATTAGAAAACAATGATCCCAAACAGATCAAGGCTCTTGGACGAAAAGTCAAAGGATTTCATCAGTTTGTATGGGATCAATTCAAATATGCCATTGTACTAAATGGAAATTGGTGTAAATTTAGTCAGAATCAAGACTTACGAGAATTTTTGCTCTCTACCCAAGACAGCATTTTGGTTGAGGCAAGTCCTTATGATAGTATTTGGGGCATTCATCTTTCTGCAAATTCTCCCGCAGCAAAAGACCCATCAAAATGGCATGGGCAAAATCTACTAGGTTTTGCATTGATGGAAATAAGAGATGAATTGCGTCGTGTGACACAAAATGAGTATCTTTGTGATTGGAAAACGGTATAAAAGACAAGAAGCCTTATCCATCAATGCATACATATCATACATATAGGTCATATAGATACAAATTTGTCTTGTGTAGAGGCGATGTGTTTAGCATGTAATGCATAAACTTGCATTTTCAGAAGAAATATGCAAAAAAGTGTAAATATGGTATGGAAAAATAATCGTAAAAATGTGAGGGGAATGATTGACATGCTGGAGTATATCAAACTATTTTATGAACATCAGAATCATGAAGAACCTGTAATCATTTTGTATGAAGTAAATTTAGATGATGAACGTCTTGCGATGCGGTCAATTGATATTTTTGCAGACGGTCATACAAATAATATTGATGATCTTTATGATGGAGTCATTGAAATACTACCCATTCCTACAGTAGAAGAATTTAATATGCATATTTGGGGAGAAGAATTTAATGCTTGCTGTATCAGTCAAGCCGAATTTGAAGCAATATGGACCAGCCATTTTTATGATGGAGATATGCAAAAACAGATATCTAAATAATTTGATACGTTCGGTTTCTAGTAATATGCAAAACAGAACATATAGAAAAAACAATCAACGATAAACAACGAAATGATATATCGTATCTAATTGATGCCGTGATGTATACAAAATGCTGCGTATGTGGATGGATAGGAACATAAAATCTATTAGGTATATCAATATATATTTTATTAGTAAAATTTGCTATCTTTTCAGTTATATTTGGCAAGTAAAGAAAGTAAGCGTTTTTAAACATACTTCAAAGCAATCGAAGGATGGTGATTTTATGAAAAAAAATATAATTTTAACATCTATTTTAGTTGTGATGATATTAGGTGTTTGTGCTTCAATGTTTACGAAAGAAACCAAGATGCAGAAATCAAGAGAAGATACATATAATGCTACAACAAAACGAGTACTTTTGGATACGCAAACAATAGAAAAATGGGTCATGCCAGAACAGAATAGGGATGGATACGCAGCCAAACAAGAGGGTTTTTCGGTGTATTATCGTGTAAATGGCGGCAAAACCATAAAATTTCCAGTTTCACTGGCATATGGTACAGTGTATGTTCCTATGCCGCAAGGTAAAACGAGCAATCCTGCGGCAAAAAGTGGTATTTTGTATGAAATGGAACTACCTGCAAATGGCATAAATTATGTCACTTTGATGAAAAATACTGTGGAAGTCAGACAATACGGAGTGTATGAACGTACAGATAATTTGCCTGTGTCTTGGGAGCTTGTTGAAATCGAGGAAGAAACAGAACTCTTGGATCAGATTTTTAGACGTGTAGAAGTAGATAATTTACATTATTATGATTATACGGAATCAACTCTTTTGTAATGACATAAACGAATGTTTCTTATCAATATGCAATGACTGAAGTCAAAATATAATTCGATTTAGTATTTATAGAAAAAAGGTATTCTGCCTTTTGTTGTCTTATGGACATGTTTTGTTTGTTCATAGGTCATAAAATCGAAAGCAAACAATAGATGATATGAAGAATAAAAAATTGTGAGGAATTTATGATTGAAATAAAAGGAAAATATAATGAAGCAAAGATTTTTACAGATGTTGTAGATCAATCTTCTATTGCGCAAGTACAAGAACTGTGCAATCAAGAATTTACATCAGGCAGCCGCATTCGATTGATGCCAGATATTCATACTGGCGTAGGCTGCACCATTGGAACAACAATGACAATTCAGGATAAAGTAGTTCCCAATTTAGTAGGTGTGGATATTGGTTGTGGTATGGAAACGATTCGTATTCGTGAATCACATATAGAATTGCAAAAACTGGATAAATTGATTTATCAAAAAATACCTTCTGGTTTTTCGATACGAGAGAAAGCACATAAATATATCAATCAAATTGATTTGTCTGCACTATATTGCTTGCCGTATATAGATTTGCCACGTGCGGAAAAAAGTATTGGTACATTAGGTGGTGGCAATCATTTTATTGAGGTGGATCGTGATGAGGAAGGGAATCTTTATATTGTGGTGCATTCTGGTAGTCGACACCTTGGTGTAGAAGTGGCAAAATATTACCAAGAAGAAGGATATAAAGTATTGAACCATACAGACGATCGTTCCATGGAAAAATTGATTGCACAAATGAGAGCAGAAGGACGAGAAAAAGAAATTCAAAAAGAAATAAAACGCTTGAAAAATCTGAAGCAGACCAATATTCCCAAAGCACTTGCTTATGTATCGGATGAATTATTTGAACAGTATATCCATGATATGAAAATTGTGCAACATTTTGCTATGTTGAACCGTCAGGCAATGATGGATGAAATCATAAAGGGCATGAAACTTCATGTAGAAGAACAATTTACTACCATTCATAATTATATTGATACACATGATATGATTTTGAGGAAAGGCGCAGTATCTGCACAACAAGGAGAAAAGATACTGATTCCAATCAATATGCGAGATGGCAGCTTGATTTGTGTTGGAAAAGGAAATGAAGATTGGAATTATTCAGCACCACATGGGGCAGGGCGGCTGATGAGCCGAGGCGAAGCAAAGCAATCGTTTACCGTTTCAGAGTTTAAGAAACAAATGTCACAAGTTTATACTACATCTGTGAGTAAGGCAACTTTAGACGAATGTCCTATGGCATATAAAGGTATGCAAGATATTTTGGACCATATTGGACCTACAGCGGAAGTAGTTAAAATCATACGTCCCATTTATAATTTTAAAGCGGGAGATGAGGATTGACATATTTGGAAAGAGGTTATGAATTTGGAGAACAATCTACAGCAGTTACTCAATCAATTGGATAAAATTCAGTATGAAACATTGCACATAGACGATATTTTAGAACAACGAGAAAGTGATCCTTTCGATCAAGAATGGATGCGTGTTTATCAAATCATAGAAGAACTGAAAAAAGACAAACGTGTGGATAATACTACAAAGATACGAAAAAAAGTATTTTTATTGGTCTATCAATTGTCAGATTGTGAAGAATTAGCAGGGTATATTTCGGATGATTTCGGCTTGATTGCAGATAGTAAAATGCTGCAATATTCAGATGAGTGGTTGGAAAAATTAATTTCGTGTTATGAAAAAGCTATCATTCCTTGTGGAGAATTGCAAGAATAAATCCATGATAAAAAGTAAGTTCCCCTTCAGAAAACATAACTTTTCCTTGATTTTCTTAAGAGGAACTATGACGGCTGTCTTCAGAAGAAAATGTATCTGATTCATCTAAGTAAAAATAAGAATGCTGGAATCCTTACAATAAGAAGGATTCTAGCATTCTTTGTTTTCTTATGAAGAAGCTTCTAATAGAAATCGTTTTTTATTGATTTAGCAAAAATAACCATCTTCAAAGTGTAGACACAAAATCTACGAAATGGGATGGTTATTTTTTTGCTGTGAAAACATATGAAAAATGAATATCATCTTTAGAAAGATATAGATAGACATTCATAAATTTTCCTAGCAAATGGGAAAATATAGCTTGTCAAAAAATTATATTTCATAATTTTTCAAGCGAGCGGAAGGGCTTGGGAAACGATGTTCAACACGTTTGCTGCGCAAACGCCAGCCATAAATGGCTGTCCGCACTTCTTTGCGGTGTGTCATTTCCCAATTGGAATCCGCAGTCGGAATTTATTTCCGACGAGGAAAAGCCGAAGTTTCAAGGCTTTTAGCCGATGGAATGCCGCACCCCGAAAGAGACGGGGGCAGCGAAGCTGACTTTGCGAAGCAAAGTGCTTGACCAGAGCTTTATACTTCTGTCAACTCGTCAAAGGCTTGAATGAAATGAGCCTTTGACGACAGGGTGGCGACTTTTTCGACACCCTGAATTTTCCTAGCAAATAGGAAAATAATTATTTGCATTTCTTCTGAAAATTCATATAAAATGAAAAAAGAAAAATAATAAAATATGGAACTTTTGCGTTAAAAAATTCACTCGGTAAAGTAAGGTATTGCTATGCAAAATATCATAAAATAAAAGAGTAATATCTATCTGTTGCATGGTTCCATAGAATGATAAAGGAGAGTGTATTTTATGGAACAAATCACGATACTCAAAGGTGATATTATTTATAATATGACGGCACAGGAATTTGTGACAATAAAAGATGGCTATCTGATATTTTCTGAAAAAGAAATTCTTGGTGCATTTGAAACCATTCCAGAAGAATGGAAACATGGCAAAGTCGTAGATTATTCAGGAAAATTGATACTGCCAGGTTTGGTAGATTTGCATACACATGCCCCACAATATCCTTTTAGAGGTGTAGGCATGGACATGGAACTTTTGCCTTGGCTGAATCAATATGCCTTTCCAGAAGAATCAAAATATCAAGATATTGCATATGCAACGGAAGTATACCAAACCTATGCAGAAGATATTCAAAAAAGTGCAACTACTAGACTTTGTATTTTTGGTACATTGCATAGAGAGGCAACAGAAATCTTGATGGATCAATTGGAAAAAATCGGTGTGTGCAGTTATGTAGGTAAAGTGAATATGGATACAAATTGTCCAGATTATTTGACAGAAGATTGTGAAACATCGGTTGCAGAAACAGAAAAATGGCTGACAGAGATTGCAGGTAAGTATCAGTATACAAAGCCGATTTTGACACCAAGATTTGTTCCTAGTTGCAGTGTGGAATTGATGGACAAGTTAGGACAGTTATCGGTACAATATGGATTGCCAGTGCAATCACATCTTTCTGAAAATTTATCCGAAATCCAACTTGTAGCGCAAATGCACCCAGATTCTGAAAGCTATGGCGCGGTATATGACAAATATCATTTATTTGGCAAGGATACCAATTGTGTTATGGCGCATTGTGTACATTCTGATTGCAATGAAAATGAGTGGGAATTGATGAAACATAGAAATGTATGGGTGGCACATTGCCCAGATTCTAATATGAATCTATCTAGCGGCATTGCACCAGCGGGAAGATATATCAGAGAAGGATACAAAATTGGTCTGGGTTCAGATGTTGCAGGCGGAACAAAATTATCTATCTTTGCAGCAATGGCAGATGCAATCAAGGTTTCAAAATTAAGATGGGTGTATGTTTCTCCAGAGGTTTCTCCACTAACCACTGCGGAGGCATTTTATATGGCAACCAAAGGCGGTGGTGCATTTTTTGGAAAAGTAGGTAGTTTTGAAAAAGGATATGAAGCAGATATTCTGGTGATAGATGACCACAAACTGAAAGCAGAATCGTTTAGCATCAAAGAACGTTTGGAAAAAGCAATTTATCTTTCAGAAGATTGTGTACTAGATGCAAAATATGTACAAGGTAGATTGGTTTATCATCAGTAACATGTTATAATAGATAAATAAAAAATGAGTATGGATGTTTGGGGTGTTTTGTAATACAAAAGCACCCCGATTTCTGTTTTTTGAAAATATATTCAGTTTGATAAAAGCTTGTCTGTATTTTTCCTATTAGTTAGGAAATTCTTTATTTGAAATTTGTCGATATAGAATTTAATATATAAATATCCACAATGACCGGTCTAAAAAAAGGAATTAGGAGGGTAAAAATGAACATATCAGCTTTACAGACATCTTTGTCAAAATGGATTATGCCAATCGCCAACAAAGTAGAGCAGCAGAAACATCTGCAAGCAATCAAAGATGGTATGATTGCGGTAATTCCAATTATTATTTTAGGTTCCATCTGTGTATTACCAATTGCAATCGCCAATTTATTGGGTAGCGGCGCGATTTATGATTTTATTACAAACCATATGGGGATTCTGACATATCCAGATAAATTTACAAATGGTTTGTTGTCTTTGTATGCGGCATATTTTATTGCAGACTCATTAGGAAAACGCTATGGAATGAACACATCGCAGTTAGGGATCACTGCAGTGATCATACATGTTATTTTAAGTGGCGTTATTCTGGATAATGGGATTGGAAACCAGTATCTTGGCGCAGAAGGTTTGTTCACTAGTATTGTTTCTGCTATTTTGACTGTAGAAGTAACAAGATTGATGATTCGTAAAAATATGGTCATCAAACTTCCAGAAAGTGTTCCGGTCATGGTTGGGGAAAGTTTTAGCAGTTTGCTTCCTCTGATTGTGAATGCAATCATTGCGACAATCATTGTTGCAATTACAAATAAACTTTCAGGCAAAGTATTCCCAGAATTTATTATGTCTATCTTGGCACCAGCAATCAGCTCTATGGATACATTGCCAGCAATTTTGATTGTAATGTTTTTGACACAGCTTTTATGGTTTTTTGGTTTACACGGTCCCGCGATTACCTCTGCGGTATGGGCACCTTTTGCAATCCAATATGCAGCGGATAATATTGCAGCATATACCGCTGGCGACCCAGTAACACATTTCTTTACATTTGGATTGTATTATACTACATTGCAAGTAACCGGTTCCGGTTTGACATTGGGTCTGGTACTGATGATGATGAAATCAAAGGCAAGCAGTATCAGTGCTGTCGGAAAAGTAGGGATTATACCTTCTATTTTCGGTATCAATGAACCAATTATTTTTGGCGCACCAATTATTTTGAATCCATTTATGTTTGTGCCTTTTGTATTTGGACCTTTAATTATTACAGTTTTGACATATTTTGCGTATACAAGTGGTTTGGTAGGTATGCCAATTGCAAATCCACCTAGCTTTTTACCACCAGGGGTTGGCGCATTTTTGATGACATTAGATTGGAAAGCGGTCGTACTTGTGTTTGTTAATTTGATTATTATGACCATTATCTACTATCCATTCTTTAAAGCAATGGAAGCAGATGAACTGAGAAAAGAACAGGAACATCAAACCGCTTGATAAAAAAATAGATAAAAATAGTGATATTGCAAGATGAGCAAGGCAACTAAAAAACAAAAAGACAAAATCAAAAGACATCCATAAAAATAAAATCTTTTGCCAATAGGAGAATGTCTATGTTTACAAAAAGACAATTGAAAATTTTAGATTTAATTGTAAAAAATTCAAATGGCATTACTGGCGCAATGATTGCGGATAGCTTAAATGTGTCTTCACGTACCATAAGAAATGATATTTCAGCCATCAATCAAATTTTGAAGAACAAGAAGGTACAAATCAATTCGTCAAATAAAAAGGGATATTTCTTAGATGCAGATCAAGTAGAGTCTATCAAAGAGATTATCCATTTGGTCGATATGCGCAAAAGTCATTGTGTGGAAAGTGATGATAGAATATTAAGTATATTGGGCAAGGTATTGTTTTATGGAAAACAAAGTTTTTATGATTTGGCTGATATGCTCTATATTTCAGAGCAAATGGTTTATAAAGAATGCAACAAATTGAAAAAACATCTACAAACACAATACCACGAAAATAGTATCAAGATTTCAGGGGATTATATTGAAAATGAATCCTCAGAAGAACAGATTCGCAGATTGTTGTTTAAGTTGTTGCAGGATTTTGTATCAGCGAATAAAACGAAATACATACAAGAAATGGAACATCTGCTATGTGGATATTTTACAGAGGCGCGTTATGCACAATTGTATGATGTGGTAAAAGATTTCTTTGATGTGCATCAAATCAATATTGATGATAAATCAATGGACATGATAGTTGGTTCTCTTTATATCTGTATACAAAGAAATGATTGCGGTTTTCTTGTGAATCAACCAAAAGTTTCAAAAAATTCCTCTATTGCAGATTTATTGATTGATAAATTGCAAAATGAAGGATTTCATATTACAGAATATGACAAGAGTTGTTTATATGATTTTCTATGGTGTATCAAAATATCAGATAGAATACTGGAAGGAGAGGGGATTTCTAATATTGCCTTCTGTATCATCAATGAGTTTTGCAATGATGTCATGGAAAAATACAACTTTGATTTGAGAGAGTCAAAAGAAATTATGGACGATTTGACAATACATATTGAATATATGCTGAGAAGATTGGATATGGGATATGAGTTGGAAAATCCTATGATTGATGACATCAAAAGAAAATATCCACTTTCTTGTGAAATCGCAATGCTGATTGTCCATACCATCTATAAGTATAAAAAGAAATATCCTGTAGATGATGAAATTTCTTATATTGCAGTATATATAGAGTATTACTTGCAAATGAGCAACACAAAATTGAAGGTTGTTATTATCAATGACAATAGTATGGGAGTCAATAATATCATACGAAATTGGGTATTAAGCAATTTTTCAAATCAAATCGAAATTGTGGATAACATACATATACACTACTTGGAAGACTATCTGCAAGAACATGAGATAGACCTTATTATCTCATTAAGAGAGATTCCGAAAAATATTGTGGTGCCATCGTATGTGATTGAAAATATCCCGTATAAAACAGACTTTGACCTTCTGAATTCTTTGATTCATAAAATTAAAATCAACCATAGATATGAAAATATTACGAGAAGAATGTTTGATGAAAGATTTATCAAATTCTATCATAACAATGAAGGATTTGAAGAAATTATCAAAGACCTTTCTCAGACTTTGGAAGAACATGGGAGAATCGAAAGTTGGGAACGTTTTAGTGAAGATGTAATCTCACGCGAAAAAATATATCCGACTACATTAGGAAAATATTTTGCAATTCCCCATCCATTGACAACATTTGCACAAAAAACAACGATTAGCGTTGCAGTTTTAGAAAAACCAATGGTTTATCACGATAGAGAAATGAAAATTTTATTTCTGCTCGCGATAGAAAATAAAGTTGATGATGATGTCAATACGTTATTCCAATTTTTTAAGCAAATTGCCTTGGACAAAAAATTATTCCAAAATCTTTTAGATGTACAAGACAAATATGAATTTATCGAAAAAATGATTTACATTTCAAAAAATATACAATTGTAACTATAAATAAAGGAGATGGCAATGATGAGAATTTTATTAGTATGCAACGCAGGTATGTCCAGTTCTATTTTGGTGAAAAAAATTAAAGACGCAGGTGCAAAAAGAGGTTTAGACCTTACTGTAGAAGCAAGATCCAACAATGGCATTGGTGCAGAAGCAGGGAAATGGGATGTTTGTTTGGTAGGTCCACAAATTATTTATGCAGTGGATACCATTCAAGCAACTTTAGGAATTCCTGTACAAGCAGTGGAACCCAGAACTTATGCAATGGCTGATGGCGATAAAGCATTGGATCAAGCGTTAAAAATGGCTCAGTGAAAATCAAAGCTGAGAGAAAGTAGGGAAAACAAAATGGTAGACGTGGAAAAGATTTCATTAACTGCAATGGAAATCATTACCTATGCAGGGCTGGCAAAGTCTAATTATATGATGGCATTAAAAGAATATAAAGCAGGAAACAAAGAGGATGCCACAAAAAAAATGGAAGAAGGCTCTGATGCGTTTTTGAAAGCGCATGAAGTACATAGCAAAATATTAACAGATGAAATGGAAAAATTAGAACCTCAGGTATGTCTTTTGTTGGTTCATGCAGAAGATCAATTGATGGGTGCTGAAACAGTCAGACTTCTGGTTGATGAGTTAATGGAATTATATGCAGCGAAGGAGTGTTAAAAATGGAAGAAAAATATAGCTTTTGGACAGCAGTACAAACAAGAAACGGATTTGCAGCAGATGAAGTGATTTCTGCATTGCAAAAATCCATTCGCAGAAATATGGTAGAAGAAGCTTGTGAATTTGCTTATGAATTATATATTTCCTCTCCTCAACTTTTAGAAAAAATGTGGAGAAGACTGCTGACTATTTCTGTAGAAGATATTGGTTTTGGTAACTTAGACGCGGCTGTACAAGTGAATACACTCAATGAAATGAGAAAGAATTTCCCTTATGATGATGGGGATCAGCCCATGTATTTTATCCATGCGATTCGTGTGCTTTGCGCAAGTGAAAAAGACAGATCTAGTGATTATCTGAAAAATATCGTAATCAAGAGCTTTGCAATGGGTAAGAAAATCGAGATTCCTGATATTGCATTGGATAAACATACCAGACGTGGAAAATTGATGGGAAGAGGTTCCAAACACTTCTTTGAAGAAGCAACAAAAGTAATCCCTCAATTGAAAATTGATAATGATTATAGAGAAAGATATGGTAAAATATTAGAAGTGTATAAACCAGAAGATGCTGTACCAAATGCATTCCAGTATGGACCAGATCAATATTGATTTGTCAAACATGTACTTTATGTTTAAGTCTATAATTTAATAATATTAAATGAACTGCTTTTACAACTTAAAGTATAAAAAATATATGAAAAAGTGTATCAAAAGAAAGCGAGGAGTTTAGTATTATGAGTAAGAAATTTTCCGTTGTGATTGCAGGTGGAGGAAGTACTTATACACCAGAAATTATATTGATGCTGTTGGATAATTTGCATCGTTTGCCCTTGAGAAAAATTAAGCTGTATGATAATGATGCAGAACGTCAAAATAAAGTGGCAAAAGCTTGTGAGATTCTCATTCGTGAAAAAGATCCTAGCATAGAATATTTGGCAACCACAGATCCAGAAGAAGCATATACAGATGTTGATTTTTGCTTGGCACATATCCGTGTTGGCAAATTACAGATGAGAGAATTAGATGAAAAAATCCCTCTGAAACATGGTTGCGTAGGTCAAGAAACATGCGGTCCTGGTGGTATTGCATATGGTATGCGTTCCATCGCAGGTGTGCTGGAAAACATCGACTATATGGAAAAATATTCTCCCAATTGCTGGATGTTGAATTATTCCAATCCGGCTTCCATTGTAGCAGAAGCAACTAGAATTTTAAGACCAAATTCCAAAATAATCAATATCTGTGACATGCCAATTGGTATGGAACATAGCATTGCAAAAATTGCTGGGTTACCTTCCAGAAAGGATATGGATATTCGATACTATGGTTTGAACCATTTTGGTTGGTATACCTCTATCAAAGACAAAGAGGGGAATGAGCTGCTTCCACAATTGGTAGAACATATGAAACAATATGGTTTTATCAATGGGGAAGAAGGTATCAGAACAGCAAAAAAAGATAGCTGGTTTGAAACCAATCTCTTTGCAAAAGAAATTGTAAAAACAGACCCAAGCACAATTCCCAGCAGTTATTTGAAATATTATTTATTCCCAGATTATGTAGTAAATCACTCCAACCCAGAATATACGCGAGCAAATGAAGTTATAGATGGCAGAGAAAAAGAAGTATTTACTGCTTGCGCAGAAATTGAAAGAAATGGCACTGCAAAAGGTAGTACATTGGAAGTAGGCATTCATGCAGAATTTATTGTAGATTTAGCGACTGCACTCGCTTATAATACACACGAAAGAATGCTTTTGATTGTGGAAAACAAAGGGGCAATTGAAAATATACCATACGATGCTATGGTGGAAATTCCTTGTATCGTTGGGAAAGATGGATATGAACCTTTGTCTATTGGCAAAATTCCTTTGTTCCAAAAAGGGCTGATAGAACAGCAGTTGGCAGTGGAAAAATTGGTGGTAGAAGCATGGATAGAACATTCCTACCAAAAATTATGGCAGGCATTGACTTTGTCAAAAACTGTGCCGAGTGCAACAGTTGCAAAAGAGCTTTTAGACGACCTAATAGAAGCGAATAAAGGGTATTGGCCAGAATTAGAATGAATGAAACGATGATCAAAAATGGTCTTTATAAGTCCATGATTGTCATTTTAGGTTCCTTTGTGATGGGGGCAGGGGTCGCAGTTGCTGTATGTGGCAGACAGGGTGCTGACCCCCTTGCCGTTGTTTGGGACGGTATGAGTGGTGTTTTTTCTATCACAGTAGGACAGGCAAATATGATATTAAGTGTCATTTTATTGCTGCTAGTATTTTTAGTAGATAAAAAACAATTGCATATTGGTACAATCTTAAATCCTATTTTTTCTGGTATCAGTACCGATTTTGTAATGCGTTTCATCTCTACACCAGATCATATCATGCAACAAATTCTACAGTCTACATTAGGCGTAGGCATGATTGGTATTGGGATTGGAATTTATACGTCAGTCAATTTTGGAAAAGGAACTTATGATGCACTTGTATTTGGGATTGCATCTCGTTTTGGAATTCCTTTGTTTTTGATGCGTATGATTTTTGATGCTGGTATGTTAGCGGCTGGCTTTTTTATGGGTGGAACGATTGGTATCAGTACGATTTTCGCAGTATTGTGTTTGGGGAAAATCATAAGTGTGACTTATGAAAAAAGCAGACAGTATGAACTAAAAATTTTATGTATAAACTAGTACAATCCATAGAATGATATGGCGGAAAATTCTCCTGATGGTATTGTAATTAGGAGAATTTTTATCTCAATATACAATAGAAAGGAATGTTTATATGAATGGAACAGCACATAACCATGCAAAATTAGGTGATATTGCAAAAACAGTGATTATGCCCGGCGATCCGCTTCGCGCAAAATTTATCGCAGAAACATATTTAGAAAATCCAGTATGTTTTAATACGGTACGAAATATGTTTGGGTATACTGGAACATACAAAGGGAAAAAAGTATCTGTGATGGGCAGTGGTATGGGTATGCCTTCTATGGGAATATATTCTTATGAACTTTTCCATATGTATGATGTGGACCATATCATTCGAATTGGTAGTGCTGGTGCGCTGTCAGAACAAGTAAATTTAAGAGATATTGTGATTGCAATGGGTGCAAGTACAGATTCCAATTATGCAAGTCAATATCAATTGGGTGGTACTTTTGCGCCAATAGCAGATTATTCTTTATTACGTGCAGCTGTAGATACTGCCGAAAAATTAGAAATTACACCAAAAGTAGGAAATATTTTTACTTCTGATGTTTTTTATAATGATAACAGCGAGTTTAACAAAGGACTTGCGAAAATGAATATTCTTGCAGTCGAAATGGAAACAGCAGCACTTTACATGAATGCTGCACGTGCTGGAAAAAAAGCATTAGGTATTTTGACAATATCAGATCATCTTTTAAGAGGAGAAGCGCTCTCCGCAGAAGAAAGACAGACGGGTTTCCGTAAAATGATGGAAGTTGCCTTGGAAACAGTTTGTATGATTGCAGAATAATCTAAAATTTTATAGCAAACTTTAAAAGCGATTCTATTTTTATCATGTTGAAGTAGAATCGCTTTTGTTGCAAAAATGAAGTAAAACATATAATATGGATTGTAGGTTTGAGATTGTAAAAATAGGAAAGGAAGTAATGTATATGAAATATCGTCGCATTTTTACGATTGTAGTGGATTCTATGGGGATTGGAGCAGATGAAACATCACCAAATTATGGAGATGTGAATGTTGACACATTGGGACATATATCAGAACAAATGGATACATTTCATATCCCTAATTTACAGAAACTAGGTATTGCCAATCTGCATACTTTGAAACAGGTTCCACCAGTGGAAAAACCAATGGGGTATTTTTGTAAAATGAACGAAATGAGTAAGGGAAAGGATACCATGACTGGTCATTGGGAAATGATGGGCTTAAAAGTAGATACACCTTTTCAAGCATTTACAGAAACAGGATTCCCTAAAGAGTTGATTGAAGAATTGGAAAAACGTA
This sequence comes from uncultured Lachnospiraceae bacterium, assembly GCA_944384295.1. Classification (GTDB taxonomy): domain Bacteria; phylum Bacillota; class Clostridia; order Lachnospirales; family Anaerotignaceae; genus Anaerotignum. The sequence continues at coordinate 31,354 of CALWSU010000006.1, forward strand.
CAGGTCATAAAGTAATAGGAAATAAAAGCGCAAGTGGTACAGAAATATTAGATGAATTGGCAGAAGAAGAAATTGCAACAGGTCATATGATTGTATACACTTCAGCAGACTCCGTATTGCAAATTTGTGGGAACGAAGAAACATTTGGATTAGAGGAGCTATATCGTTGTTGTAAAATTGCAAGAGAACTTACCATGAAAGATGAATGGAAGGTAGGCAGAGTGATTGCCCGTCCATATATCGGACGTAAAAAAGGAGAATTTCAAAGAACTAGCAATCGCCATGATTATGCATTAAAGCCTTTTGATAAAACTGTATTGGATTTTATGAAAGCAGGCGGATTTGATGTCATATCAGTTGGAAAAATCAACGATATTTTCAGCGGTGAGGGCATCACAGAAAGCAATCCATCCAAAAGCTCTGTGCATGGTATGGAACAAACCATTGCATTGGCAGAAAGAGAATTTCAAGGACTGTGTTTTGTCAATTTAGTGGACTTTGATGCATTATGGGGACATCGTCGCAACCCGATTGGCTATGGAAAAGAAATTGAAAAATTTGATGAAAAATTAGGTGTATTGCTCACAAAATTAAAAGAAGATGATCTTTTGATTATCACAGCAGATCATGGCAATGACCCTACTTATACTGGTACAGATCATACAAGAGAAAGAGTGCCTTTTCTTGCATACTCACCATCTATGAAAGGAAGTGGCAAAATAGAAGATGCAAAAACATTTGCAGATATTGGCGCAACCATTGCAGACAATTTTGGTGTACAAATGCCACAGTATGGAACATCTCGTATTTCGGAATTACAATGAGATATTGGATAGATATTAAGAGAAACACTTGACAAAAGTATATCTCGTTGTTATCTTTTGGTTATAAGATACTGTGCTTGAACAAAGATGAGAAATTGGCTCTTTCTGTAATGGATTCTATTTGTTGCATATCTAAATTTGCGTAGAGTTGGTACGACCTATTTCCAAAAGAAGGTGCAGAAATATGAAAACAAAATCTATTGTGCGAAATATCTTTTTCATCTATGTGATATGTCAGATTTTATGTAATATATATTTTATGTGTTTTCCCAGTACATTCCAAACACAATCTATTTTCTGGATATTGACAATATTGGGAAGTATATTTTGGGGCCTGAAAGTATATTCGTATCAATTATCTCAAATATTTCATTTACAACCAGATAAATATTTATTGATAAAAATATTCTTCTGTTTCCAAATCACCAGTATTCCATTTCTGATGTATTTTAGTTTTGCGTCAATGGATAACATAAATTCTATTTGGCTTGCTGCATTTCAAGTGTTGCATCTACCAGAATTTATTTTAATGGAAATATTGACGCAGGGAATATATTACTTAGAATGTATATTTTCACAAAATCTGGAATATGTATTGCATGATACTTATTCTGTTTATCCGTTTACAGCAATGCTTATTTTAGTAGAAATATATTTTCTTGCTGCAAAGCAAAAAAATGTAGCAATGGCATAAAGAAAAAAGACATTGATGTATTAGAAACTTTGGAAAGTGCGGTAAAATAGGAGTTTGAGAAAAGGAATCCATCAGTTAGATAAAATTTTTAAACAAAATAGTTCAGGGACGCAAAAGGCTTGCTATTTGTGCATGTGACAAACAGCAAGCTTTTTGATTTTGGTGTCATAATCTATAAGTGTGATACGAAAAGTGGTATGGGTTATGCAATAGAAACTTTGCCATTTTACAAACCATTTGATTTATATAATATCAGGTAAAAATAAAATATAAAAAGTCCCACAAAATATGAAAATATCATAAATATTGTGAGACTTCTCATCATATAAAATTTAATTGGAATAAGAATGTTGTTTTAGAAATGGTCTTTGCAACATATCATTTTCTGTCAGCAGTATTACGCTTCCAAATCACCGACACCAGTAAAGCCTTTTTCGGTTTCTTTTTCTCGTTTTAGATTTTCAAAGAACACTTGTGTTTCTTTGATCACCACTGGACTCAGCAACAGCAAACCTACCAAGTTAGGGAATGCCATTAAAGCATTTGTAATATCTGCTAAAATCCAGATTGCGTCTAATGTCAAATAAGGGGCTGCTGCAATACAAATGATATATAAAATACGATAAATGGTAATCAACTTTGTACCGCCACACAAATATACTAAGCATCTTTCACCATAATAGCTCCAACCAATAATCGTGGTAAAAGAGAAGAATACCAAGCCAATAGAAACAATATATAGACCAATATTTCCTGGCAAAGCTTGCTGGAATGCTGTATTAGATAATAAGCCACCATCTAATAATACACCATTAACAGGAGTTTCTAACAAACCAGAAGAAATAATAACAAGTGCTGTCATAGAACAAATGATAATGGTGGTCAAAAATACACCTATCATAGATACTAAACCTTGACGTACAGGAGAATTGGTTTGTGCTGCTGCTGCAACAATAGGAGCACTACCCAAACCAGCTTCATTGGTATAAATACCTCTTGCCACACCAGTTCTCATTGCAGTCATAACAGAAATGATAACGGTACCAGCAACACCACCACCCATTGCATGGGGAGTAAATGCAGATTGGAAAATCTGTGCAAATGCAGCAGGAACTTGATCTGCTTGCAAGATCAATGCAACGATACAACCTAAAATATATGCGATTGCCATAACAGGTACAACCAATTCTGCAACTTTAGAAATAGAACCAATACCACCAAAAATAACAGCTGCCGACAAAATGGTAATGATGATACCCAAAATGACTACAGGTACATGAAAGGCATTATTTACAGATTCAACAATTGCGTTTACTTGAGGAAAAGTACCACAACCTAATAATGCTGTGAATATGCCGAAGAAAGCAAAGGCACAAGCCAACCACTTGAATTTTTTGCCGAGCCCTAATTCAATATAATACATAGGACCGCCAGCAACTTGTCCATTTTGGTCTTTGCTTCTATATTTTACTGCTAATACACATTCTGCGTATTTTGTTGCCATGCCCAAAAATGCGGACAACCACATCCAAAATAAAGAACCAGGACCACCAGCGCGTAATGCAGTTGCAACCCCTACAATACTACCAGTACCAATGGTTGCAGCCAATGCGGTACACAAAGAACCTAATGTAGAAACGTCGCCTTGTCCTTCTTCTTTTTCAAAAATATATTTGAATGACTTATTTAAATGAAAAATTTGTATGCCTTTGAGTCGAATCGTATAATATAATCCAGTAAATAATAACAATAGAATGGTGATTGGTCCCCATACTACACCTTGTATACTTTTTAAAGCTTCTACAAATCCTTCCATGAAGGTCTCCTTTCTTTGTCTAAACATTATCAATTTGTGTGCAATATTATCGCTATGCCGATCTTGTTGTACAACAAACTTGAAAGCAGATGCGAAGTAAAAAAATCAAGTCTGTTCTATTGTTCAGCATACAGAATTTTGTTTTGTGAAAAAATTTTTATCTGATCAGAAATTTCACAGGCTATATAGTATCATTTTTTATAGTTCATATCAATATTGCAAATAAAACGAATCTTTCCTTTAACTTTTTTATATATTTTAATAGTTATTGACAATGTTTTCATTCATAAAGATGTATAGATTTTTTATGAATTTTATATATAGATTTTCTATTACTATTTGCATGGATTGTTTTTCAATACGTTTTAACTAATCTATTTTCACAATAAAAATACTTAAAATGAAGTAATTTCACAAATTAATTAGTATATTTGAATGAAACATAATTCTTATTGACTCCTGTATAATTTGACGAAGATTTTTGCATAGCAGCGTGTTATTTTGTGCGTCAAAAGATTGTAGATGAAATATCAAATAGAGAACACAATTTTGACAAAATATTTGGAAACAGAAAATTTTATTTTTGGAAAAAGTCTGAGAGATAATTTTTTGGAAAGAAGTAATTGTGATTTCTGATGTCTATATTTGATTTATTTTTTATCATTTGTATTTAAAAATAGAAAAATTCAATCCGATAGGCATATCTGATATAAATATTATTGTAAAAAAAGAGATAGAAAATAAATATTTTGAAATTTGTTCAACCAGTATAGATGTGTTAAAATGGTAGCAGTATTTAGAATGTTATGATTCCTGTTCATGTACGGAATCAAAAGCAATTATTTTGATGTTGGACAATATGATAAGGGATTCCATAAAAAAAAATACAGGATAATACGAAAGAAAGGTTGGCAGAAATGGAAAGAATTATAAAAAATGCGATTCGATGTAAACATTGTGGAGAAGTGATTGAATCCAAATCTTGCCATGATTTTGTAACTTGCAAATGTGGGTGTTGTAGTGTAGATGGAGGGAGTTCATATTTACATCGTGCATTTTTGCATACGCCAGAAGAAGATTATGAAGAAATGAGCGAAAGTATAGAGATAGAAGAAAAAGGATATAAGTGATAAATGATACAGAATATAACCGCATTTCGGTTAAAATAAATATTATCAATAGGAAACAAAGCTTTGTTCTGCTTGCGTAATGTGCTTGTTTTTCATAAAAAACACCAAATTTCCATTACAATGAAATTTGGTGTATGAATGTATTTCCAATTCGGAGAAAAAAATGGAATTAAACAAATACACTCTTTGTTCTACAATAAGTACAAATTAAATCTTATTTCAACTTTTCAAACATGAAATAAGATATGTAGAGGGAGGAGTTTTTATATGAAAGAAGATTGGTTAAAGTTGAATGGGAAAACAGTCATTGTGACAGGTGGTGCTTCTGGAATTGGAAAACATATTGCACAAACCTTGATACAGGCTGGAGCGCAAGTTGTTGTAGTGGATTTGAATGTGCAAACTGGCAGCGATATGGACGGCGCATATTGTGTACAATGTAATGTAACAGAACGTGACAGCGTAGTGTCTATGGTGGATGCTGTCATAGAAAAATATGGGAAAATTGATGCACTGGTAAATAATGCAGGCATTAATTTACCACGCTTATTGGTGGATGTATATGGAGAAAAACCACAATACGAATTAGATGATGCTACATTTGATAAAATGTTTGCAGTAAATGTAAAAGGGCTGTTTTTATGCGCACAAGCATGTGCACGTCAGATGTTAAAACAGGGGGCAGGTGTGATTGTCAACATGTCTTCTGAATCTGGCAAAGAAGGTTCACAAGGTCAATCCGCATATTCTGCGACAAAAGGCGCTGTAGACAGTTTTACACGCTCATGGGCAAAAGAATTAGGCAAATATAATATCCGTGTTGTGGCATGTGCACCAGGTATTATGGAAGCAACTGGCTTGCGTACACCAGCATACAATGAAGCATTGGCATATACACGCGGCTGCAAACCAGAGGAACTTTCTACAGATTATAGCAAAGTGATTCCTATGGGACGCGATGGTAAGTTAGATGAGGTTGGGGATTTGGTAACCTATTTGGTTTCGGATCGGGCAAGCTATATTTCCGGTACTACAATCAATATTTCAGGTGGCAAATCCCGCGGTTAATAGTATAAAGAGAGGGTTTGATGCAGAGTGAAAGATTTATCGAACGAAAATCGGTGTATTTATTTATTAAAAGTTTTACATAAAACCCCAATGGTTGCAATTTCTACTCTTGCATCAAAATTAAACGTGAGTGAGCGTACCATTCGCAATGATATGAAACAACTCAATGCTATGTTGCAAAACTGTGCTGTCATTGAAGGAAAACGTGGACAGTATATGTTAAAAGTGTTCGATGGAGCAAAGTTTAAAGTGTTTTTTGATGAATTTACAAATTCTGATGATTTACTAAATGCTATGCAAAATCGTATGGATTATATTTTTGAAAAATTGATGCATGCGGAAGAACCTGTGTTAGCTGATGAACTTGCTTATGAAATGAATGTAGGTCGCACAACATTGATGCATGATTTGAAAAAATTAAGAGCACAATTGGAAACATATTTTTTGTCAATTGTAGGAATAACGGGACAAGGTTTGGTATTACGTGGTCGAGAAAGCGATATACGAAGATATGTATTAGAACATGTGTATGATCAGGTATATCAAAATTACCCATTAGATTCAGAAATTGTGCAAATTATCACAGAACTTTTTTCAGAGAATTCTTTGGAAAAAAGTGTACAAGCATCTTTTACAAAATTTATTACACTGATGTTAGACCGTTTTTTAACGGGACATTATGTGGGAGAACTCTCGTCGCAGTTTTATCATCTGACTACGAGAACAGAGTTTCATTTTGTACAAAATGTGATGACACGCATTGAACAGTATTTACACATCGAATTACCAATTGAAGAAAAGTTGTTTGTATTTTTGCCGATTATTGGTATGCGCACTCCGGCAGATATACAAGATATGCAATTGATTGAGTTGGATCAGTCCATACAAAATTTAGTGGACAGAATATTGCAACGCATTCAAGAAGAAATGAATATTACCATAAACACAGGAGATTTTACAAAAGAATTTTCCTATCATCTTATGTTTATGATCAACCGATTACGCTTTCATGTCAAATTGAAAAACCCAATGTTAGATGAACTGTATCGAAATTATCCGCTTGCCTGCCAAATGGCAAACACAGCGGCAGATGTCGTACGACAGGAATGTGACTTGGTCGTATCGGAAGATGAAAAAGGATATTTGGCTTCTTATTTTAGTGTGTTTTTGGAAGAAAGTGGTATGTGGCAGAATAAAGCATATCGTGTGGCAGTAGTCAGTGGTACTGGCAGAGTCACAGCACGCTTGGTTGCTGCGCAATTGAGAAAAGTATTGGATAGTACTGTGGAATTATCTTTGTTTGCGGAAGATAAAGTCAATTGCGATTTGCTGGATCAATACGATATTGTGTTGACAACGGTAGAACTATCCTGTTCCTGCAATCGTCCAGTCATTCGCATTTATGAAATATTTAATGAACAAGAATTGATTCATAAAATTGAAAAGGTACGATATTGGGATCAAATTGATGTACCCGTATTGGATAACAATTGGTTTGTTATGACCGGTTTGTTGGATAAAAGCCGTTTTTTCCTGTTAGATGCGTGTCAAACATATCAAGATGCGATTGCATATATGACAGATGAACTGGCAAAGAGTGGACAGGTAGATGATGGATTTTTTGAACGGCTGTGTCGTAGGGAAGAAAAGGGAACAATGGTATTAGATGCGGTAGCCATTCCACATAGTACACAGACAGTGAGTTCTAAATTGGTACTCTCAATTGGTATTTTTCATGAGCCAATGCAATATCAAAATCATCATATCCGCATCATTTTTATGCTGGCATTGCCACAGAATACAAATAAAGATGATGATTTGCTATTGCGTGTGTATGATGAAATTATTCATATTACACAAGATACCCAAATGATTGATAAAATTGCGTCTGTAACAGATTTTCAGACTTTGTTACAAGCATTATATCGGCAAATAGGAAAATAAAAAAAAAGAACGGAGGAAACATTATGGCAAAACTGATATTGGTTGTTGCAATTATGTTTGCATTACAAATGGTATTAAGCGGTTTGCAGATGAAGCATTTTTCTAATGAGTTCATAAAATTGCGTAGACAAGGCAGAGTAGCCTGTGGCTGTAAGTCCGGCGGTTTTCATGCTGGTGCAATTGCTATGTTTTTGATTGACGATACAGGCATCATACAAGCAGCAAGAAAATTGGAAGGGGTGACTTGTTTTGCAAGAGTTCGTACATTGCACGGATTTGAAGGGAAACATATTGGTCAATTAACGGAAAATGACTTACCATCTGGTCACAAAAATCTGCGAAAAGCAATTTTAGATGCGTCTTTGAATTATAATAAGTTCCAAGCCGGTCAAGTCATCGAACAGCCTCCTACACCATTTGGAAAAGCAATCCGTTCTATAGAATGTGTATTTAGAAAACAAAATCAAGTGAATTAGAATGAAAAGAAAGGTGGAGGACTATGGATTTTATTGTCAATTTGGCATCTAAATTTATGAACCTTTTTACATTAGGTGGAGAACAATTTATTAGTTGGGTAACGGGTATTATACCTACCATTTTGATGCTGTTGGTATGTATGAACGCGATTATTGCGTTGGCTGGTGATGACAAAGTAGAAAAACTGGCACGCATTTGTACAGGTAACCCAGTTTTGCGTTATATGGTACTTCCATTTATCAGCGCGTTTATGTTGGGGAATCCTATGGCATTGTCTATCGGTAAATTTATGCCAGAATTTTATAAACCTTGTTATTATGCATCTGCAACATATCATTGCCATACAAATAATGGTATTTTCCCACATATCAATGCATCAGAATTATTCATTTGGTTAGGGATTGCAAATGGTGTATCTATGTTAGGTCTGGATACAACACCATTGGCTGTTCGTTATCTGCTGGTTGGTCTAGTGGCAAACTTTATTTCAGGTTGGGCAACAGAATGGACAACACGATGGGTAGAAAAACAGCAAGGCGTGCAATTGAGTAGAGAAATCAGCATCTCTAAATAAGCAATCAGGGGAGGAAAATCAGTATGGCAGAATATCGTTCGATTCGTGTTGAAAAAGGCGCAGGCGGTTTTGGTGGACCGCTTGTGATTACACCAACAGAAAAAAGAAATAAAGTTATGTATATTACAGGCGGTGGTGCAGAACCAGAATGCCTGAAAACAATCGTAGAATTGACTGGTATGGAACCCGTCAATGGATTTCAAACCAATTGTCCAGAAGATGAATTAGGTCTTGTTATCATTGACTGTGGTGGTACATTGCGTTGTGGGATATATCCCAAAAAAGGTATCCCCACCATCAATGTTATGCCAGTTGGAAAATCTGGACCTATGGCAAAGTATATTACAGAAGATATCTATGTATCCGCAGTTACATCAAAACAAATTTCTTTGGCAGATGGCTCCCAGCCAGCAGCTGGCAAATTTGCGGAAGATACAAAAACATCTGAAGAACAAACAGAAACAGAAAATGTAAAATTTACTGCTGATATGAAAGTATCAGAAACATTGGCAAAGCAGAAAAATAAATCATTTATTACACGTTTGGGCTTGGGTGCCGGGAAAGTGGTGAATACATTTTACCAAGCAGCAAGAGATGCTGTACAAACATGTATCACAACATTGCTTCCCTTTATGGCTTTTGTATCTTTGCTGATTGGTATTATCAATGGTTCTGGTTTTGGGAATGCATTCGCATCTGTATTGACACCATTCGCAAGCAGTATATTTGGTCTGGTGGCATTAGGTATCATATGCTCTATTCCTGGTTTGTCTGCGTTGCTGGGACCCGGTGCAGTTATTGCACAGATTATTGGTACACTGATTGGTGCAGAAATTGGGAAAGGCAATATTCCACCTCAGATGGCATTACCTGCTTTGTTTGCCATCAACTGCCAAGGCGCTTGTGACTTTATCCCAGTTGGTTTGGGTTTGGCAGAAGCAGAAACAGAAACAATTGAAGTTGGTGTAGTATCTGTTATGTATTCTCGATTCCTGACAGGTTGGATTCGTGTTTTACTTGCATTTGCTGCAAGCATTGGATTGTATGCCGCATAATTTTACAAAAAATATTTGATTTCTTTCTGCTTTCTGTAATAATAAATAAGTATAAAATGATTTAAGGAGGATATTTTGTATGAATATTATTTATGAAAATCAGGTAAAGGCTATGGGAAGTTGTGTAGACGAATTTCAAGAGGAAGGTATATTTATTATTTTTGGAGAGCAGGCACCAGAAGAATTACGTGATTACTGCTATTCTGTTAGCGTCAATCCGATTCATGGAAAAATTGAAGCTGGTCAAACTCTGAAAATTGGTGAAAATACATATCAGATTACAGCGGTTGGCGAAGAAGCTCCTGTCACATTAGCTGGCTTAGGACATTGTACCATCAATTTTAGTGGACAGACAGAAGTAGATCTGCCCGGTACGATTTATGTAGAAAATAAACCAATGCCCAAAGTAGAAATTGGAACAATGATACAGATTTTAGCGGACTAAAATCAATTTGTTTCATTTCAATAAAAAAGTATCATCCCCCAAACATACTTTTTGCAAAATAGGATAGTTCAGAAAATCGGGTTACAAATAAAATTTTTGTGGTGTTTTTCAAAATAAGCTAGTATAATATTACAATGTTCTCCATGCCATATCATCTCTATGGCATGGAGAAAGTAGCAATCTACATAGTATGAATGATAGGAGAAGGTTATGAAAAAAGGTGCAATTTTTGATATGGACGGATTACTTCTGGATTCCGAAAGAATATATCAAGAAAAATGGATAGAAACAGCTGAACTGTTTGGACAAATTCCACATCCGGATTTTCCGCATGCAGTATGTGGCAGCAGTGGAGAACATGGCTTAGAGATTGTGCACCAATATTATCCCACAGTCAATGCAAAGGAATTTTGGGATACTTGTATGCGTTTGGCATGGGAACAATTGCTCATTTATGTACCAAAAAAACAGGGCGTAGATGAGATATTGGAATATTTTCAAAAGAATGGTGTGAAATTAGCTGTTGCAAGCAGCAGTACAAGAAAAATGATTCTCCATAATTTGCAAGCAAATGATTTATTGCAGTACTTTGATGCTGTGATCAGCGGAGAAGATATTGTACATGGAAAACCGGCACCTGATATTTTTTTGAAAGCAGCAGAAGAAATTGGTTGTGATCCAAAAGAATGTTTTGTATTTGAAGATGGTTATAATGGTATTCGTGCTGGAGCAGCCGCAGGCTGTACTACCGTCATGATTCCCGATACCTTAGCACCGACGGAAGAAATGCAAACATTAAGCGCAGCGATTTATGCAAATTTGCATGAAGCATTAGCGCAAATACAACAAAATAAGTTGTAAAATCATTATATTTTTCATTTTTTACAAGAAACATCATCTTTGTTTGGATTTATCGTTTCTCGGCAAAAACGATAGATGCACTGTATCAAGGTGGTGTTTCTTTTGTTTTTTCTAATAGAAAATTTTCTGCGGATTGTATATTATTTATGGTATAATTTTTACATGTTTACGATGAAAATACATAGGAGAATTTAATATGAGTAGAACAATAAAAAGAGGATTTTCTCCCAATGATACAACCGAGTTTGGAGAACAATCGCTAGAAAAGCTGTTTCAAGCGGGACAAGATTTATACTATTTATTGAATCGAAATTACAAAGTCAAAGGAGCATCTACGTTTATCGGCAATCATTTTATGTTGTCAGAACGCCAAAGATTGGCTTTGGTGCGTGCTGTTTCGTCAAAGGAACATATCCAGAACAGAAAAAATAAAGAAATACAAGATATTCCAAGCGGCAGTGTGATACATATTGATGGTTTTAATACAATCATAACTTTAGAAGTTGCGTTATCTCAATCTTTATTATTAAAAAGCATGGACGGCACTATTCGTGATTTGGCAGGTCTGCGCGGAACGTATCGTTTGATTGACCATACCACAACAGCAATACAATACATTGGAGAAACTTTGGAAAAAAACAAAGTGAGCAAAGTGATATTTTATTTAGATGCGCCTGTGTCAAATTCAGGAAGATTAAAACAACGTATTTTAGATGTTTTCAGTGATTTTTCATTTGTGGTACAAGTAGAAATCATTAATCAAGTGGATACCGTTTTGGAAAAATTAGATTATGTTGTCACAAGTGATGCAATCATTTTAGATAAATGTATGAGTTGGGTGAATTTGAATGCAAAAATTATGGAACAAATCGACCCCAATTATCCATATGTCGATTTTTATACCAATATAAAGTAGTATGTTTCTATCTAGTTGATACAGCTTTTGAAGCATCAAACAGAAAGCAAACATAGATTTTTAGATACAGAATCAAAGTATAGTAGGAACAAAAACGATTAGGAGGTCAAAATGGCTTTAATTGGAATTGATTTAGGCACCACAAATAGTCTGGCTTGTATTTGCAAAGATGGAAAAATCATTTTGATTCCGAATCAAATGGGCACATACCAAACACCAAGCGTGGTCAGCCTGACAGAAAATGGCTTAGTTGTAGGGGATATGGCAAAAATTAATATCATATTGTCACCAGAAAATACAGCCACTTCCTTCAAAACATTTATGGGTACAGATAAGGTTTATCATTTAGGAGAACAAAGTTTTTTACCAGAAGAACTTTCTGCCCTTGTGCTCAAACAATTAGTAGCAGATGCAGAAAAATTTTTGCATGAGCCAGTGACAGAAGCAATTATCAGCGTTCCAGCATATTTTAATGATTCCCAAAGATGCGCTACCAAACTAGCAGCAGAAATTGCGGGCATTTCTGTAGAAAGATTAATCAATGAACCTTCTGCGGCGGCATTGTACCATCAATTTGCATCTGACAAAAAAGATGGTTGTATGATGGTGATTGATTTTGGTGGCGGAACTTTAGATGTAAGTATTGTAGAATGTTTTGAAAATATTGTAGAAATTATAGGGATTGCAGGCGATAACCATTTGGGAGGAAATGATATTGATTTTGAGATAGCAAACTTTTTTTGCAAACAAAATAAAATTTCTTTCGAGCAATTGCGTCAAGAGGAAAAAGCGATTTTATACCAACAAGCCGAACAAGCAAAAATTACATTATCTTCAAAAAATTATACAACCATGATTTTATTTGTACAAGATATAGAATATCGTCTGATATTGACACGCAAATTGCTTGCTGAAATATGCAGTGATTTATTTGCGCGAATCAAAAAAATTATGAATCAAGCAATCAAAAATTGCGTCCGCAGACCTTTGATTGATGATGTAGTATTGGTTGGCGGTTCCGCACAACTGACTGTACTGCAAGAGTATTTGACAGAGTTATTTGGAAAAAAACCAAATGTTGCTGCAAATCCAAACACAGCTATTGTATCTGGGATTGGGGTTTACGCAGGTATCAAACTGCGTGATGCAGATTTGCAAGATATTGTGATGACAGATGTATGCCCATTTTCTTTGGGAATTGGCGCACGGCACAGCACTTCCGATTATACGACATATATGGAAACGCTGATACCACGCAGCAGTATGTTGCCTTGTATCAAAGAGAGACGGTTTGTGACATTGTATGATGGACAAACTGCATTGAATTTTAAAATCTATCAGGGAGAACAATATTGCGCAGAAAATAATTTACAACTGGGTGAAATTACGGTCAGCGTTCCGCCTGACAAAGCGGGAGAACAATGGGCAAAAGTGACTTTTATGTATGACATCAATGGGATTTTATATGTATCTGTACAAAGTTGTACGGGAGAAGTGAAGGAAAAAGAAATCGTAAATCAAAAACTGCAATTGAGTCCAAAAGAATTGGAAAAAAGCAGAGAAAAATTACATCATCTGATGCAGTCTGAAATAAGTTTTGAGCAAAATGAATGGATACAAAAATTGTTATGGCTCTATCAGTTCGCGAAGCCCTTTGAAAAAGAATATATTGGTTATGTCATTGCAAGATACGAACAAGCTGTATATAGTGGCAGTTTGATTCTGAAAAGAAGTGCAGAACAAGAAATGATGCAAACTGTAAATAGATTAGAAGCCAGTATCACAAATGAGATTGATTTCAAGGGAATTTGGTATACATTTGGTGATAACGATGAGGAGGAGGAAAGCAATTGACCGATTTTTGGCGTATACTAGAATTGGAACCTACAACAGATGTACGCTTGATTAAACAAGCATATGCTGTGTTAGCAAAAAAATATCACCCAGAGGAGTATCCAGAGGAATTTTTAAAGTTACGAAAAGCATATGAAGCTGCTTTGCAATATGTATCTAGTGGGAATGCGACAAAAACAGAAACACCACCCAAAACATACACACCACCAGAAGATTTGGAACCGACACAAAAGCAGGATACCGAAACACTTTATACTTTTGAACTATCGGAAACAAAACAACCAAACCATTGGGATTTTTCCAGACTGACAGAGCGAAAAGAAGTCAATGACCAAGCTGCCTGTACGCAGTTTGAAGATTTGTATTATGGCAAAAAAAGCAAAGATGCCAAAGAATGGTATTTATACTTTACATCAGATGACTTTTTAGCAGTCTGGAAAGAAGAAAAATTTACAAAACATTTATTGGATATTGCATATAAAAATGCAAACAAGTTAACACCCAATAAAACATTTGCAAAATGTCTGAATGCTGTATATGGTTGTTATATCAATGCTATATATCCAAATGGAGCAAGACAATTTGAGCAGCCGGAGAGATTAGATGGATTTTCCCATATAGAAAAATTACTTTGTATCCATGAACAGCCACAAAAACTGGCAGCTATCAGGGGCAATGATTATGCAATGTATCTCAGTTTTTGTGAATATAGAGCATTATTGGTGTTTTGTGAAGAAAATCAATGGGACGATTACGCGAAAAACAAAGTAGAGCATATTTTAGATAGATATGATATGTCATATCTCAAAGAACGATGTGAAAGAAAAGATTATAATGAAACAGAACGCAATCCGCTTGCATTGCGTTTGATTTTGCATTGTATCAAGAACTATGATTTGCCAGAAGATATTTATCATTATATCTGGCAAAGATATTCCTTAGAAAGTGCGGTCCATGGCAGAAGCAGCCTATATTATGGCGCAATCCGTGAATATCTGATACAAAAAAAAATCAATCAAAAAACGGAAAAATACAATTTTCGAGAGGCTTACCAGAAATACTATGTCTATCAAAAAAGTTTTCAAAAGGGTGCATGCGATATGCAAGCCATCAAAGACTTTTTTGCTTTAAAAAATACAGAATATCTATTGCAAGATAGAAATTTTCTTGATGTCACATTGGGTTATTGGCTGGTACAAGAACAGCATATCTCTTTTTTAGACCAGTTATATGATTTTTATGCAAAGCATAGCACTCTTGCGCAGTCAGAAAAAATTTTATCACGCATCAGCCAAAGAAGGGCAGAACTTTGCAGAGAAAATGAGCGAAAACAAGACGAACAAAATAAAAATGCACTCAAATGGATTAGTATCCTACATAGACCTTTTATACGCTACTGGCTCAATATTGGTTTTCATAGAGCATATGATTTTGCTGAGATATTGCCATCTTGTTTGCCATTTTCCGAAAAATGGGCAATTGCTTTTGCAAAGAATCAACCACAATGGACAGGATTTACCTATAAAAAGAAACCGGTTACAATCCAATTTCATTGTCGATATGCAGAGTATTTTTGGGGAGAACAGCCTATGTACCAGCCATTTTTACAATGGTACAGTATCGAAAATCTGCAAGATGATACTGCTTTTTTTCTCCTTCTGCCGGTCGTGTTTCCATTTATTGACCATAAAGAGATTTATATTGAGGTTTTTTCTAATATTAAAGCAAGACTGCAACATACTACATTATCGGATGAAGTGCAAAATCAGTTTGCAGACGGTATGATACAAATGCTTTTGTGTGGTAATTTATTGATTCAAGAAATTGGCGCAGAAACAGAAAGAAAAGGTTTTGACTGCAATGCATTGGAAATATATGCAGAAAATGACAAGGCGCTTTACATTTGTGAATGGTCGCGTTTTTATCAAACATTATATTTTTATGAACAAAAAGAATATGATAGAAATATTGTGCAGGGTGGCATTTATGACAATGTTCTTACACAAGAAAATGCAATTTCACTTGCAAAACAGCTTTTTGATACAAAAATCGGAAAAAGTGTCGCAGATATTTCTCATTTAAAAATTTTTCCTGCGTGTTTATATGTGCATCCAAAACAAGGCAAACCATATTCCATAGAAAAAGAAAGTTTGACAAAAGAGGATATAGAAGATGCTTTATATAACTTTGCAGAAAATCAACTGCAACGCATCGAATTCAAATGGCATTTCTCGGAAGTTGTTTTGCTATGCGAAGAAGAAAAGTATGTATGCATGTATTTTCATGACCAACGATATCAAATGAATACATTGCTTTTCAATCCAGAAGCATATTGTACAGTAGATTCAGAATGTGTAAAATATGTGCCTTTTGTGTTTGGAGCACTGCCAGAATATACGATTTTTCCGAATCCCAAAACATTGATTCGGAAGTTTTGCAGCATATTATTTCAATTTGGAACAAATGAATTGCCGCATCATTTCCTAGATGGAGAATATGTATGGACATATAATGTATACTTATATGGCAAATACGATGCGTATATTGTAGATAAAATCAAGTACGGCATGTTTCCGCCAGAAAGAGTGATTACAGATGCAAATATCCGCCGGAAATTTTTGATTCCAAAATTTCCAGTTTTTATGGAACAAGTGAATCAGAAGGGCGAACGATTGCAAACAAAAATTACACCACATGTCAAACATCAAGTACAGACAACATTGCAAATGTATTTGCAAAATAATATCCAAAATTTACATCTTTGTTGGCAAATACAGGCAGACAATGATACATATGATACCCATATCTTTCTGTTGCAAGAAAATCGGCAGTATGCTTTGTTTTACCTGAATGACAAAACAAAATCAGCATATTGCTTAAACAGCAGTTTATCTGAGGATTGGAAACCGGAAGGGCAATCACCCATTACAGAATTTTGTGGTATTCCAATGCATACTTTTCAAATACATAACGATTTGATTCGTTTGAGATATTTTTTGGTTTTGCTGTTAGATAGAATAGAACAGCCAGACAATGTTTTGCATTTGGTGGGAGAATTTACGGACGGAACCAAAGTGTCCCAAAAGTGCATGACGTATGAGGAATTATATCAGAAATTAACTCATATGGAAATGCATCATATCAATACAAAGTAATCAGAAATTTTGAGAATCAAAAAAGGGGCAGCACAACAGGTCATCAAAAATGTGCTTGCCCCTTTATTTTTATGTTAGTTTGTCTGAAACTGCTTTTTATGATACCATATTAAAATTAACGGTATAATGTGCCATTATAGTAAGCGTAATATTTAGAAGTGCCTTTATCCAAACGGACTAATGTTACAGTTCCAGTATATGTATATCCATATTGTTCAGTAGTCAATCTTAATTCTGTTGGTATTTTTGTTTGGGTTAAAGGATATTCCACACAAAATCCTACAATATTCAAGCTGCTTGCTGCTCTTGTTTCTACTGGTTCCTGCACAAATGGTTCCAATTGTTCCCAAGGAATATACATGGTATCTTCTGAAACTGTAGTATCTATATTAAGTGTGTTTTCAGATGTAGCTGAAAAATCATATTGTTGATAATTGATTTCATCGTTGAATACATAGTTATCACTAGCACCGAATACAGTGGCAACACTGAAAGGCAATAACATAGAGGCTGCCATTACAGCGACAGAAAATTTTTTGAATTTCATAATTGCAACAATCCTTTCTTTTAAATCATATTGTACAAAGTTATTGTGGAATACCACTTCATTTTGTTCTACCATGTTTTCAGC
Source organism: uncultured Lachnospiraceae bacterium (assembly GCA_944384295.1). Taxonomy (GTDB): domain Bacteria; phylum Bacillota; class Clostridia; order Lachnospirales; family Anaerotignaceae; genus Anaerotignum. The sequence continues at coordinate 48,798 of CALWSU010000006.1, forward strand.
GGCTTGAATCAACTGTAAGGCATAGGCTGATTTTTGTTCCTCGCCAAGCACTTTCAAAGCACCTCTATCACATGCGATTTCCATATCACGATTGACATACATATAGAAAATCCATATGAAAGGATTAAACCAGTTGAATGCCAAAAACAGTATGATGCAATATTGTATGAAAGTGTGATGATATTTTAGATGCATATATTCATGCAGCAACGCCTGTATCCATACCGTAGAATTTTCTGTATCAAAATTCTGTGGTAAAATAATCGCTGGTTTCAAAATGCCACAGGCAATTGGCGTTTGTATTTGACCAGATTGTTTTATGATGTAATTTGCTTTTAATCCATTTCTTGCTAAAAAATTTTTCAAATCATTTTCATATGGGCATGGAAAAGATTCTTTATGTATCTTGTTAGAACGACGATAACTTTTCCAAAGCCGAAAAACGATAAAAAATACCCCCAAAAGCCATATGACCAAACAACAAATTTTGAGTATGGGATTGTTCCATATCATCATGATGATACGGTCAAGCCATAGCCAACTGATTTCAAAACTCTCGAAACCAAGTTTGCTGCGCAAATAATACAATAAATTGTATATATTATAGTTTGTTGTAAAATCAAATGGTATACAAAGCCGAATCACTACGAGAAACCATAATATGCCAAAGATCAAAGATGGCACATGGTTTATCAAAATCTTACGGATTCCAACAATTGCCAAAATCATCAGCGTTGCAGAAACAGTCATAAAAACATAGGTCAATTTTTTGTCCTCATTTCATTTTCCACAATGGCATAAAGTTCAGCAATATCTTCTTTTGATAATTCTTGTGCATGCAGCATCGTTTTGACTAAATCCAAAGAGGAATTTGAAAAAAATTTCTGTTTGACTTCTGAGATGCTGTTTTGACAAGCTTCTTGTTTGGAAAGAATTGCTTTACAAACAAAATGCGGTTCTATTCTTTGGATATAGCCTTTGTCAATACATTTTTTGACTACGGTATAGGAAGTATTTCTTTTCCAACCGATTGTATTTTCCAAAATTTTACAAATTTCAGTTGCTTTCATATCGCCATTTTGCCATAACACTTCCATAACTTTTAATTCAGAATCATATAATGTCACATTTTCACCTCCTAGACTATCCTGGTAGATATACATACTATAACAAAATTTCGACATAAAAATCAAGTATATTTCAAATTTTTAATATTTGATTTTCATTTTTTGATAAAAATAAAAATTCACAATTTATGAAGAATTGAAAATCATGAAAAATTCATTGACTGTGAAATGTACATAACACACTATATTTTTGGTTTTTATATACTGAAGAAAGTATTTTTTCAATAATATAGTTGCAGTGCATTTTCGACAAGGAGTAGAAAGGGTTTCAAGGATTGACAGTCTATGGGATTTTTTTTGCATAATATAGAAATTTATATAAAATATGAGCGATTTAGACATTTTTTTTAGTTATTTTTTGGAAAAGAATACAAATTCTTTAAGAAAAATGTAAAAAACTGTATGGTATTTTGTAATATCTACCTGCTATAATTTGAAATTAGAAAATGGTTAGAATGGTTAAAATGAAATAAACATACTATTCTATCGAAGGGAGGAGAATGCTTGGGAAAGAATATCATTCGGATTAAAAATGTCAAAAAACTGTATCGTATGGGTACAGAAGTCATTACGGCTGTCAATGGCATTAGCTTGAATGTGCAGCAAGGCGAGGTGTGTTGTCTATTTGGGAAATCTGGTTCTGGTAAGTCCACCTTACTGAATTTGATGGCAGGTTTGGAAAAACCTACCAAAGGAGAGATTATCATTCACAACAAACATATTGAACGCATGAACGAAAATCAATTGGCGGCATTTCGCCAACAATATATTGGTTTCGTATTTCAGTCCTATAATTTGTTGCCTACATTAACCGCATTGGAAAATGTGACATTGCCATTGATTTTTCGTGGTGTATCCGTCAAAGAAAGAACAGAACGAGCAAAAGAAATGCTCAAGGCGGTTGGGTTGGAAGGACGTACCCACCATAAACCAGGTGAGATGAGCGGCGGTCAGCAACAGCGTGTGAGCATCGCAAGAGCCTTTATCAATAATCCGCAGGTCGTATTTGCAGATGAGCCAACAGGAAATTTGGACACAAAAACAACATACGAAATGATGGATTTGATTACAGGGCTTGCGAGCAAATACAAACAAACGCTAGTGATTGTAACACATGACTGGGAATTATCCGAATACGCAGATAGAATCGTAGTCATGATGGATGGTAAGATTGAGAAGATTGAGAAGATTGAACAGAAAAAAATGCTGCAAAATGTGCAGCAGAGTGGAGGAGATGTTGAATGAGAAAGCGTATCTGGCAGAGAATGTTTGCATGCATGATGGCATGCATGATTTTATTTGGGTTATCCGTTCCAATTTATGCAGATGATACAGAAGGCAGTCCGAACTTAATTCTTTCTAGTGAAAGCGTTTATGAAGTAGAAAGTGGAAAAAATAATAGCATTACCATGCAAATCAAAAATAAAGGCAATGGTACAGCAGAAAATGTTGTGGTCAAGGCAAAAAGTGAAGAAGCAATTCCACCTTTTAAGTTGAGTATCAGCAGTGGGGAAAATGTTGGGAATTTGGGCAGCAATGGATATGCTACGATAAAGCTTTCTGTTGACTTTCAAGATGTACCAGATAAGGCAAGTTATCCCATTACGATTTCTTATACAGGGCAATCGAAATCAGGTGGCACATTATCTGGTTCGGAAACCATTTATTTGAAATTAAAAGGCTTTGAAAAAGACCCAGCGTTTTTATTTGAACAAGTTAAAACAACACCAGAAAGTATTAAACCAGGCGGCAGCGCTACTTTAAGTGGTGTGATTACCAATACTGGTGGACAAGATATGTATCAGGCACAGGTGGTATTAGAAAATTTGACCACAGAAGGTATCAATTTGAGTGGTGGTTTCAGTAGTGTACAATTTGGAAAATTAGCGGTAGGACAATCCTCTTCGTTTTCGTTCCCACTTTCCACCAATGCAGATATGGCATCGGGAAATTATCCGGTTACCATTAAATTAAAATATCAAGATGGTACAGGCAAAGAATTTGAAAAAACACAAGATTACTATATCAATGTGGGCAGTGTGAACAAACAATCACCAGAAGTCATCATTCGTAAAATGACAGAACCAAGTGGTACATATGATGTCAACCAAAATTTTAATATACAATTTGAATTGTATAATGCGGGGCAAAGTGTAGCAAAAGATATTGTAGTAAAGGCGGAAGGATTAGATGCAGCAGCAGTGGTGCCAAAATCTACCAGTGTGAAAAATATTCCTTCTCTTGCACCAGGTGCAAGTATGCCTTTGATGTTTACATTTGCAGCGACCAATCAGGCTTCTACACAAAATTATGCAGTGCAATTTAGCGTAGAGTATAAAACAGGTGGAGATAAAACCAATTCATTCAAACAATTTGCAGGCGTTAATGTTGTCAACTCTGTAAAGGATAAAAAAGAAGCTGAGGAAAACAAAAAAGACGAAGAAGAAAAAACAAGCAAACCCAAAATTATTGTCAGCAAATATAGTTCCAATCCTTTGATTGTTATGGCTGGCGAAGAATTTGATTTAAATTTAACGCTCATGAATACCCATAAAGACAAGCGGGTACAAAATATTAAAATGTTTTTGACATTAGCAGAAGAAACTTCTTCCGAAACACAAAAATCAGGCAATATTTTTACACCTGTAGATAGTAGTAATACATTCTATTTTGATGCAATCCCACCAAAGGGCACTGTAGACCGTCAATTGAGATTGTATGTGGTTCCAGATGCGCAACCAAAGACATATACTTTAACTGTAAATTTTGAGTATGAAGATACAGACGGGAAAGAATATACTGCGACAGAACTTTTGGGCATCAATGTAAAGCAAAATTCCGAATTGAATATGGATGAAATCGTTTTGCCACCAACGGTAGAACAATATATGCCAGTTACAATTTCATTCAATTACTACAATACAGGAAAAGTCAGCCTCAATAATGTAATGTTCCGTATCGAAGGCGATGTAGAATGTACACAAAAGAGCACCTATATTGGGAATATGGATTCTGGTGCAAGTGATTATTATGAAGTATCCTTTACACCAAATACATTAGGAGAAGTTCCTGTGAGTGTCATTGCAAGTTATGAAGATGCAAGTGGAGAAACAATAGAACAAAGACGAGATTTTGTACTAAATGTTACAGAACCAATGCCAATGGATGATGAATTTAATATGCAGCCAGAACCAACTGGAATCAATAAGAAAATGATTGGTATCATTGCAGGCGGTGTATTGGTCGTTGTAATTATTGTTGTCATTGTTGTAGGTAAAGTGCGTAAGAAAAAAGAAGATGCATTGATTGAAGCTGAGGAAGAAGATATAGATGATATAGAAGATAATAACGAAAGTGAAGCAACATCTTCGGAAGTCAGCATAAATCAAAAAGAAGAAAACCAAGATAAAGAAGGGATGCCATTATGAGTATCCGTGATTTAATGATGATGGCAGGACGTAACCTATGGAAACGAAAGTTACGTACATTTTTGACTGTTTTGGGTGTTGTAATAGGTACTACTTCCATTGTAGTCATGATTTCGATTGGGATAGGTATGAACGAAGGCTTTAAAAAACAGATTGAAGAATGGGGAAGCTTGCAAGTGATTGATGTATATGCAAGTGGAAGTGGAGGAGGCTATGTAATGATGGCTCCAGCTTCTTCTTCATCTTCCAAATCGAAAAAAGATGTACCATTAGATAATGCTGCTATCGAAAAGTTTAAAGCAATCGAACATGTAGAAGCGGTTTCACCTATTTTACAAAGTAGCATGATATTGGTGAGTGGAAAATATGTAAATTATGCAAACGTGATCGGGATAGACCCAGCCGCGATGGAAGCTTTGGGCTATAAGGTGGAAGAAGGTCGTGTATTGAATGGAGAAGATAAAGACGGTCTAGTGATAGGGCGTGGTGTCATCGAAAGTATGTACAATCCCAAGATGAGTTGGCAGATGCAGGCGCAGGCAACACCGCCGGAAATAGATGCTATGAATGATAAAATCATGTTGACTTATGATTGGAATTATGGCACAAAAGGTCAAGATAAATCTATTAAACCCATCAAGGTCAATGTGGTGGGTGTAATGCCGAATAATGGTTCCAACAGTTATAGTGTGATTATGCCAATGCAGCAGATGCAAAAAATCATGAAAGATATGGAAGCGTGGCAGAAAAAACAAGGCTCTACATCAGAAACAAAGAAAAAGGGACAATATAATCAAGTATCTGTAAAAGTAGACGATATCAATGAAGTACAAAATGTACAGCAACAAATTAAAGATATGGGATTTCAGGCTTCTAGTTTGACAGACCAATTAGAGTCTATGAAAGAAACAACCAAAATGTTGCGCATGGTATTGGGTGCGATTGGCGCCATTTCATTGATTGTTGCCGCAATTGGTATCACCAATACTATGGTTATGGCAATTTATGAACGTACAAGAGAAATTGGTGTTATGAAAGTAATTGGCGCTTCATTACGTGATATCAAACTATTGTTTTTGACAGAAGCAGCATTCATTGGTTTTGCTGGAGGTATCGCTGGTTCGCTGATTAGTTTTGTAATGTCAAAAGTGGTAAATGTAATTGCAATGCAACAAGGTAGTGATATGACCTCTTTGATTCCGATATGGTTATATCTTTCCGCAATCGGTTTTGCAACTGTGATTGGGATTTTATCCGGATATTTACCCGCAAAACGTGCGATGAAATTAAGCGCACTTGCAGCAATTAAAACAGAATGATACAATCCAAATCAATAGGACTATTTTCAGCAGCAGTTTTACATGTGGTAAAAACTGCTGCTGTTTTTTTGCCAATATCGGGCATAAAAAATAAGAGTACATTTTGTTTGAGAAAGGAGGAAAAATATATGTATTTACAAGCAGCAACCGCGCCTATTGTAATAGGGTTATTTTATCTATATCTGCGAGATTGTTATGAGAAAGAACCGTGGAAAATGTTATTATGGGGTGTGCTGTTTGGTATTTATACAACGTTTGTGATTTATGGTGTGGGATTATGGCTAGAGCGTCTTTTGCCACATATAGAAACGCCGTGGTATACTGCATTCATAAGTTCTGCATTGATTGAAGAAGGTGTAAAACTGCTTTTTGCAGCAGCGTTGATTACGCACAATCGCAACTACAATGAGCCATTTGACGGTATTGTATATTGTGTGTTTATTTCTTTAGGCTTTGCATGGCTAGAAAACCTGGTTTATGTGACACACCCTCTGTGGGGTGGATATGGTACAGCATTGGCGCGTGCAGTGGTATCGGTTCCGGGTCATGCGCTTTTTGGTATACAAATGGGGTATTGGTTCTCACAAGCGCGCTTTTTCTCTCATAAAGCAGGATATATTTTTTCTTTTATAGTACCTTATCTTTGTCATGGTGCATATAATTATTTTTTATTGGCAAAATGGAATGGTGCAAATCTATGTTTTTGGGCATTCTTTATTTTACTTTGGATAGACAGTTTTCGTAAAATGCGCATATTGTTGGCATGTTCACCATTTCGCACAAAAAAATAAGTTTTCAATAGATATCTGATTGCATAAGGTATACAGAAAAGGTGCAAAATATTTTGTGACAGCAAAAAAATCTTAGAAAAAAACGGTAAAATTTTCTGTATCGCTTGAAATGCGGTAGAAAAAGCGGTATACTGATAAAGAACGGCATATTGGAAGAAAAAAGCGGAGGGAATACAGTGATCGAAGCAGTAAGCTGCGGCGGCGTCGTCATACACAGATGGAAAATTCTCCTGCTCTATAAAAATCAAAATGGCAGATATATGGGATGGGTATTGCCCAAAGGTACCGTAGAAGAAAATGAAACTTATCGCCAAACAGCTTTGCGAGAAGTCAAAGAAGAATCCGGTGCCAATGGGGAAATTATCAAATATGTTGGCAAAACACAGTATACTTTCAAAGGTGGAGAGGATACTGTCAACAAGACAGTACACTGGTATTTAATGAGTGCAAATTCCTTTTATTGCAAGCCACAGAGTGAGGAGTATTTTGCAGATGCCGGATTTTACAAATTCCACGAGGCATATCATTTGCTGAAGTTTAACGATGAACGCCAGATTTTGAAAAAAGCGTATTACGAATATAGTGAATTACGCAAGAATAAAGAATTTCTCAAACGAAGGTTTATACAAAATTAGAAGATAAAAGAAAAGGAGAGAATGGTATGAAAAAATATTTCGAAGTAAGACCCAGCTTCAATGATTTGAAAGAAAAAATTGTTGTACTGCAAGATAGAGACGACAAAAAAACTATGTTTTTTGTATTGGCAGCGGCAGTAGCTGTACTGGCTGTTGTGACATTGGGCGTTGTTTATTTGCTCAAAACAAAAATGGATGATGAATATGATGAAGATTGGGATTATGACTGGGACGATTTAGACGATGAATGTTTTGAAGATGAATGTTGCTGCACAGATCATGATGTAGACGATTCTGTGAAAGTAGAACAAGCATAAAAGAAATATGGCTGATACAAAAGAAAATACAGCAATCATGATATTGTTTTGTGTCAGCCTATTTTTCAAATTTTTGCGGGACACATATGCATATACTGGGACGAAGCACGACCAAAGAGGGTGAATGCATGAAAGAAAAACTGCAAATGGTGAAAAAGATTGTACCAGATTTGACCGATGAATTAATCAAACGTTATCGTATTTTAAAAACTGTAAAATTATTAGAACCATGTGGCAGAAGATTGGTGGTACTTTCTTTAGGTATGACGGAACGCACAGTACGCAGTGAAATAGAAAAATTAAATGCACAAGGTTTGATCAAAGTATCAAAAACAGGCATGTCCGTGACAGAAGATGGTATGACAGTTCTGGAATATCTAAAACCGTTGTTCGCAGAATTGACAGGACTGTCTGACTTGGAATTGCGTGTCAAAACATTGATGGGTGCACGTGGTGTCATGTTAGCACAAGGTGATTGCGACGAAAATCATAGAACTCAAAAAGAAATGGCGCAAATAGGGGTGCGATTATTACTGGATATTATGAAACGTAATAGTCGTATTGCAATCACTGGTGGCACCACAATGGCTGCCTTAGTAGAAGCTATGCCCACCGCTTCTACACATCATGCACAGATTGTATTGCCAGCACGCGGTAGTATAGGCAGAAAATTAGAATTACAAGCAGATACTTTGGCAGCAAAAATGGCAGAAAAAATTGGCGCTGATTATCGTATGTTGCATTTACCAGACAACTTAAGCAAAAATGTATTGGCAGAAATGCGCAAAGAACCAGAAATTGCAGATACCATTCAAGAATTGAAATATATTGATATTTTGCTTTTGGGAGTTGGAAATGCATTAGAGATGGCAGAAAAACGACGGTTAGATGATACAGTATTTCAGATTTTAAAACAAAAACAAGCAGTTGCGGAAGCATGTGGATATTATTTCAACCACCAAGGAGAGGTCGTATATGAAACCAATTCCATTGGTGTGGATTTTCAAGAAGTACATAATATTGACCATGTGATTGTATCAGCAGGTGGGAAACATAAAGCAGCCAGTTTGTTGGCACTGAGCAAAAGTATGTCCAATGCGGTATTTATCATGGACGAAGGTGCTGCCAGAGAGATGCTAAGACTTGCAGAGTTATAAAAAGCACTGTATAATAGGCGATAAAGAAAAGATTGCTTTATCGTAACTGGTATGGGGCAGCAATTTGCCGAATTTGTTTGCCCAAATGATAGAAAAGCACTTTTGCACCGTATGAGAATACAAAATAAAGGGAAGTTTATCAAAAAAGAATGTGTAAAAAGAGAGGAGCAATTTCATGTTACAGAAAAAAACAGTAGATGACTTACAGGTAAAAGGCAAAAGAGTTTTGGTGCGTTGTGATTTTAATGTACCTTTGCAAGATGGTGTGATTACAGATGAAAACAGAATTACAGCTGCACTGCCTACCATTCAAAAATTAATCAAAGAAGGTGCAAAAGTAATTTTATGCTCTCATATGGGTAAACCAAAGGGAGAACCCAAACCAGAATTATCTTTGGCACCAGTAGCAAAAAGATTATCCGAATTGTTGGGACAAGATGTTGTTTTTGCAAAAGATGATACAGTTGTTGGTGAAAATGCGAAAAAAGCAGTGGCAGAAATGAAAGATGGCGATGTAGTATTACTGGAAAATACACGTTATCGCAAAGAAGAAACCAAAAACGAAGAAAACTTCAGCAAAGAACTGGCTTCTTTGGCAGATGTATTTGTCAATGATGCTTTTGGCAGCAGCCATAGAGCACATTGTTCTACAGTAGGTGTGACAGAATTTGTGGAAGAATCCGCAGTAGGATATTTGATGGAAAAAGAAATTGCATTCTTGGGCAATGCAGTAAATAATCCAGTTCGTCCTTTTGTTGCAATTCTGGGTGGTTCTAAAGTATCTGATAAAATCAATGTAATCAATAATTTATTGGAAAAAGTAGATACATTGATCATCGGCGGTGGTATGGCATATACATTCGCAGTGGCAAAAGGTGGTCATGTTGGCGAATCCTTATTGGAACTGGATAAAGTAGATTATGCAAGAGAAATGATTGCAAAAGCAGAAGAAAAAGGTGTAAATTTGTTGTTGCCAGTTGATACTGTAGTAACAAAAGAATTTAAGAACGATACAGAATTCAAAACAGTGCCAACAGGCGAAATTCCTGATGGCTGGATGGGTCTGGATATTGGTGAAAAAACAAGAGAACTGTTTGCAAATGCAATCAAAAATGCAAAAACAGTTGTTTGGAATGGACCCATGGGTGTATTTGAATTTGAAAATTTTGCAAATGGTACCAAAGCCGTTGCAGAAGCTATGGCTGCAATTGATGCAACAACCATCATTGGCGGTGGGGATTCTGCGGCAGCTGTCAACCAGTTGGGTTATGGCAGCAAAATGACACACATTTCTACTGGCGGCGGCGCGTCTTTAGAATTCTTGGAAGGCAAGGAACTGCCAGGCGTTGCAGCAGTAGATGATAAATAATCAAAATAATGAAAACAATCAAACATCAACGAAAAAACAGAGTAGAGAAAAGACTGAATGAGCAGAGCGCATCATGCGCTCTCTGCTCATAGAAGATGAGGAGTCGTACTATGAAACGTTTCTTGGCAATTTGTATGGCGGCAGCACTTGCTTGTGCGGTACCGCAAATGGGATATGCGGCAGAGGAAAACTCTGTCCAAACGACACAAGAGGAAATCACACAAGAAGAAGCTACACAAGAGGAAGAAACCGCTACAGTCGCACGAACAGAGTATATACCAGTTTTGATGTACCACCATTTTATATTAAACGAAGTGGAACCTGGAAATGGTGTAACGATGTCGCAAAACGATTTGGCTTCACAAATTCAATATTTTCGTGAACAAGGATACAAAATTATTTCTTTGGAAGAATTAGATAAAATATTGACAAAAAGCGAAAAAGAATGGGATAAGGATGGAGATAATGGCTTGGATTTGAAAATACCTTATCTTTGCATTACGATTGATGATGGGTATTTTAGTACGTATTTGCAGGCGTATCCTATTTTTCAGAAATATCAAGTACCTGCCTCTGTATTTGGTGTAACAGATGCGATTACAAACAATACCGGTTTATTTAAAGTATCTTGGTCACAGGCAAATCAAATGTTTCGAGATGGTAAAGTACGTTTTTATAATCATACAAGCAATCATGTGCCTGCAAGTAAAACCACAACAGAAGAATATATTGCGTCTGTACTAGAAGCAGAAGAAGCATTAGATACTTACTTACCGCCACAACGCAATCGCGTCAAAGCATTAGCGTATCCCAATGGACAGTATACGCCAGAAATTCAGCAAGCTCTGTTGGATGAAGGATTTTCTTTGATGTTTACAGTAGAAGAGGGTGTCATCAATCGTGACACAGAACGTACAGCGATTCCTAGAATTATGGTAGCATCTGGTATGTCAGGGGAAGATGTTGTACAAAAAATTGAACAAGTTGCAATGCGTACCATGCAAGTGGACGAGTAATATATTTATGAAAGAAGGTATTTTATTATGAGAAAAAAAATTATTGCGGGTAACTGGAAAATGAATAAAACACCTCAGCAGGCACAGGCTTTATGTGAATTGCTGAAAGATAAAGTAAATACAACAGATGCCGATGTTGTATTTTGCGTACCATTCGTTGATTTGTATCCCGTGTTAGATGCTCTGAAAGGTACCAATATTGTAGTTGGTGCTGAAAATATGCATTTTGAAGAAAGTGGCGCATTTACAGGTGAAATTTCTGCACAGATGCTGACAGAAATGGGTGTAAAATATGTGGTATTGGGACACTCTGAACGCAGACAATATTTCGGCGAAACAGACGAAACTGTAAATAAAAAAGTGAAAAAAGCGTTGGAAAGCAATCTGATTCCTATTATGTGCTGTGGCGAAACTTTGGAACAAAGAGAAGCCAATATTACAATTGAATGGGTACGTATGCAAATCAAATGCGGTCTGGCTGGTGTAAGCGCAGAAGATGTGAAAAAAGTAGTCATTGCATATGAACCAATTTGGGCAATTGGCACAGGCAAAACTGCAACTTCTGAACAAGCACAAGAAGTATGCAAAGCAATTCGTCAAGTACTGGCAGAAGTATATGGACAGGCAGTTGCAGATGAAGTACGTATCCAATATGGCGGCAGTGTAAATGGCAAAAATGCAGCAGAACTGTTTGCTATGGCAGATATTGATGGTGGCTTAGTTGGCGGTGCAAGCTTAAAAGAAGAATTTGCAGATATTGTAAATTACAAAAAATAATTTTTGTATACAAACTTGCGAAATCGGAGGCAAAAGCATGGCAGATAAAAAAACAACGGTACTAATGATATTAGATGGCTTTGGTATCAACGAAAGAACAGAAGGAAATGCCATTCGTCAGGCAAAAACACCTGTATTGGATGGTTTGATGAAAAAATATCCTTGTGTCAAAGGATATGCCAGTGGACGTGCGGTAGGGCTGCCAGAAGGTCAGATGGGTAATTCCGAAGTAGGACATCTGAATATCGGTGCAGGTCGTATTGTGTATCAGGAATTGACTCGTATTACAAAAGCAATTGAAGATGGGGATTTCTTTGAAAATCCTGCGTTATTAGATGCAGTAAATCATTGCAAAAAAAATCAATCGGCATTGCATTTGTATGGCTTGCTTTCAGATGGTGGTGTGCATAGCCATAATACACATTTGTATGCATTATTGCAATTGGCAAAACGTCATGAACTGGAAAAAGTATATGTACATGTATTCTTAGATGGTAGAGATACTCCACCTTCTTCCGGTGCGGATTATACTGCACAATTAGAAGAAAAAATGCGTGAAATCGGTGTTGGCAAAATTGCGACTGTAATAGGACGTTATTATGTCATGGATAGAGATAAACGTTGGGAACGTGTGCAGGAAGCCTATCGTGCTATGGTTATGGGACAAGGTGAAACCGCACAAGATGCAGTAGGTGCCATTCAGAAATCTTACGAAAATGGTAAAACAGATGAATTTGTTGTACCAACTGTGATTGTGCAGGAAGATGGGCAAGCTGTCGGAAAAATTAGCGATCACGATGCAGTCATTTTCTATAACTTCCGTCCTGACCGTGCACGTGAAATCACAAGAGCAATGTGTGATCCTGATTTTGATGGCTTTGCGAGAGAAAATGCACCACAAGACTTAAAATATATTTGTTTCACAGAATATGATCCAACCATACCAAATAAAGAAGTTGCTTTCCAGCCACAACGTTTGGATAATACATTGGGAGAATATATTTCTTCTTTGGGGTTGAAACAATTGAGAACAGCAGAAACAGAAAAATACGCACATGTCACATTTTTCTTCAATGGTGGGGTAGAAGAACCCAATCCAAACGAAGATAGATGGCTGGTGCCATCTCCCAAAGTTGCCACATATGATTTGAAACCGGAAATGAGCGCTGTAGAAGTTACAGATGGCTTGATCAAGGCATTAAAATCAAAAGAATATGATTTGATTATTGTAAATTATGCAAATCCTGATATGGTAGGACATACTGGCATCATGGAAGCAGCTGAAAAGGCAATTGAAACCGTAGATACCTGTATCGGTCGTGTGATGGAAACATTATTAGATGTCAATGCGCAAATGTTTATTTGTGCAGACCATGGCAATAGTGACCAGATGGTGGATTATATAACAGGTGAAGCATTCACTGCACATACCACAAATCCAGTACCTTTCTTGCTGATCAACTATACAGATGGTGTTGGATTGAGAGATGGTGGAAAATTGGCAGATATTGCACCCACATTATTAGAAATGATGGGATTACCAAAGCCAGCAGAAATGACAGGCGAAAGTTTATTGATTGGTAAATAAAACATAAATCAAGTAAAAACTACAGCAAAATGCTGTGTTTCAATAAAAAAGGTATTTATTATTTGTATTTTTAAGGAGGAGTTACACACATGAAAGGTTATTACGAAATTACTGACGTTTATGCAAGAGAGATTCTGGATTCCAGAGGCAATCCTACAGTAGAAGTAGAAGTTATTGTAGAAGATAGCGTAGTTGGTCGTGCAGCTGTTCCAAGTGGCGCATCTACTGGTGCATTTGAAGCAGTAGAACTGCGTGATGGTGGCGAAAGATATAATGGTACTGGTGTGCAAGACGCAGTAGATAACGTAAACAACATCATTGCAGATGAAATCATTGGTATGAATGCTTTGGATCAGGTTGCAATTGATAACGCAATGATCGCTTTAGATGGCACACCCAATAAAGCAAAACTGGGTGCAAATGCAATCTTAGGCGTTTCTATGGCAGTTGCAAAAGCAGCAGCAGAAGCTCTGGATATGCCTTTGTATCAGTATTTGGGCGGCTTTAACGCAAAAACAATGCCTGTACCTATGATGAATATTATGAACGGTGGGAAACATGCAGATAACACTGTTGACGTACAGGAATTCATGATTATGCCTGTTGGTGCAAAATCTTTCAAAGAAGCACTGCGTATGTGTGCTGAAATTTATCATATGCTGAAAAAAGTATTGAAAGACAAAGGTCTGTCTACAGCAGTTGGTGATGAAGGCGGTTTCGCACCTGACCTGCCAACAGCAGATGCAGTTATCGACTTAATCAAAGAAGCAGTAGAAAAAGCTGGTTACAAATGGGGCGAAGATATCAAAATCGCACTGGACCCTGCTTCTACAGAACTGTATGATGAAAAAGATGGTAAATATCATTTCCCTGGCGAAAGCAAGATGGCTGGTAAAGAAATCGTACGTACTTCCGCAGAAATGGTTGAATTCTGGAAAGCTCTGGTAGAAAAATATCCTATCATCTCCATCGAAGATGGTTTGGCAGAAGAAGACTGGGAAGGCTGGCAGCTGTTGACCAAAGAACTGGGTGACAAAGTACAGCTGGTAGGCGATGACCTGTTTGTAACAAATACAGAAAGACTGCAAAAAGGTATTGATCTGAAAGCAGGTAATGCAATCCTGATCAAAGTAAATCAGATTGGTACATTGACAGAAACTTTCAATGCAATTCAGTTGGCAAACAGAAACAAAATGACAGCAGTTGTTTCTCATAGAAGTGGTGAAACAGAAGATGCAACCATCGCTGATATCGTTGTTGCAGTAAATGCTGGTCAGATCAAAACAGGCGCACCTGCAAGAACAGACCGTGTAGCAAAATATAATCAGTTGTTAAGAATTGAAGAAGAACTGGACGATGTATCTCAGTATTTAGGTTTGGACGCTTTCTTTAACCTGAAATAATGATAGCGTTTTTCAATCGCTAAATATTGCTTGATGTAATATTTTAAGAAAAAAGGATACCATATGACAGAATGGATGTATGTCAAAAATGGTATCCTTTTTTATTGTTTTAGTTCCAAGGGGAGTCAAATACACATTCTGTATCCATAGGACTGATTGCGTGAATAGAAATCGTTTCAGCGGATTCTTGATAAATTACATAAAGTATCTTTTTTTCTGGTTCATAACAAGCATATACGGAAGAACCATCCAAAGCCATATAAGGTTGCAGTTGCTTATATTGTATACCGAAATTTTCTAGTTCGTCTATTGTAGTATGCCAAGCATCTTTTTCTGGATCATAATATTCTTCTATACGCCATCCTATTTCTTCTAATGCATCTTCTGCGGTAGAATATTCTAAACAAGATAGTATATTTAATAACACTTCTACAAAGAATTGAGATAATGTCTGTTTATCATCTCGCCAATATGTTATATCGTCCATTTCATGCTGCCAATAGATAGGCGGGTCTTCTTGTCCCAAATCAGAACTACGAATACCAAATGTTACAGCACCACTACCATAATCGCTGCCAATCAGAAAATAGTTACAAACCAATTCGGACCATTTTTCTTGTGGCGTTTGCACAAATATATAGTATGGATCTGTTTCCTCTATAGTTTCATCAGATTCTTTCAGTTCTTCGACGCTTTCTGCAATATCTTCATAAGACATACGCAAAAAATTTGGTATTGTCCATAAATTACTTGTTTCAAATAAAGGACAGAAAAAAGCATACTCCATAAATTCACAATATGTTTTTGGAAGTGAAATATTATATTTTTGTTGGAATTGCTCTAAGAGTTTGTGATTTTCTTGTTTTGGTTGATATCCCAAAATTTGTAAAATTTCGAGAGCAGATAAATGATATTGCATTATGATTTCCTTCTTTCTGTAGAATTTTAGAAAATTATACCATATAAAATTTAAATTTTGATTACATCAGATAAAATATGGAAAATTTTTCTTTTCATTTTCTTTCCCTGTATAATCTTCATTTTGTGGGCAATTTTAAATAAGAAATCATATTATGATTTCAAAATAAAAGATATAGGAGGAGGAATGCAGTGCGGCAATGGAAAAAAACATGGAAATTTTGTGCATTGGGTACAGCTGCTGCTCTTACTTGTATTTGGTGTAGTATACGCTTTTTATTGCCAAATGATATGACATTGATGGAAGGATATACTACAGCATACCGTTTACAATTGCCTGTAACAGTCAAAACAGAAGAAAGCGTGGATGTGCTTGGGGTCACAGCAAAGCCTACAGCAGATAATCTGCATTTAGATCTTGGCACAGAGGTTACAGCAGAGGCCTTGACAGAGGGTAGTGCAGAAGTCAAATTTTATCTGTTTGATACTGTTCCTGTTAAGACAGTAGCAGCAAATGTGTTGCCAAATACAAGGCTGATCCCATGTGGGCAAACGGTTGGTGTGCAAATGGATACAGATGGTTTACTAGTACTGGGGACTGGTTATGTAGAGGACGCAAATGGAAATAAAACAGAACCTTGTAAAGGCATTTTAAAAACTGGTGATTTGATACAATCTGTCAATGGAGAAACGATGAAGAATAAAGAAAATTTTCTATCTGCCATTGATCAGCAAAATGGAGCCTCAGTAGAAATTGCTTTTGTACGAGATGGAAAAGAAAGCGTAGCAGAGGTGACACCAGTTTACAGTCCGGCAGATCAAGCATATAAAATTGGTATCTGGATTCGAGATAGTATACAAGGTATTGGCACAGTTACTTTTTATGATGCAGAAACAAACCATTTTGCAGCATTAGGACATGGTGTGTATGATGTGGATACTGGAGAACTCATGTCTATCAAGCAAGGCAATATTACAGCTTCTGAACTGACTGAAATTGTAAAAGGTGAAAAAGGTGAGCCAGGACAATTGATTGGTCGCATAGAATCCGAACAGATTTTAGGCGAAATTGAAAAAAATACACCAATTGGCATCTATGGTACAGCAGAGGAAACTGCGTTTGCAGGCGAAAGCTATCCAATTGCATTGCAATCAGAAATAAAAGAAGGACCTGCACAAATTTTGTCCAGTATTACTGGAGGAGAACCTATGGCATATGATGTGGAAATTGAACAAGTTATGCATTATGGAAAAGATCAAAATAAGGGTATGGTCATTCATGTAACAGATCCAGCATTGTTAGCACAAACGGGAGGGATTGTGCAAGGGATGAGCGGTTCTCCTATACTGCAAGATGGCAAGATTGTAGGTGCAGTCACACATGTATTTGTGCAAGACCCAACAAGGGGTTATGGAATTTTTATTGAAAATATGCTGGAAGCAATACGATAACATATAGATATTAATGACAGAGGCAGTTTTCCTCTGTCATTTTTCCATTGTATACTCAAAAAAATTTCATAAGTTTTGTTATGGTTATGTAACTTTTATATGAAAATTGGATTGACAAAATTTTTAAGAGAGTATATCATGATAAATAGTTAGTTAATGCTTATATAAATTATCTATAATTAATTTTTTTGAGGTAAATATGATTACAAATTTGATACGAGAGAAAAAATCAAATATTTTACAAACCTATTGGAAAAATACCTCAGATGGTATGGAAATATGTTGGTTCCACGTCAAACAGCCACAAATCATATTTCAATTAGATAAAACCCCTGTTTATGATACAAAATATATAGAGTTATTATATTGTTGTCATGCTTCTTGTATGGTTTTTTTATGGAATGGTCAACAATTTTGTTTGGAGGCAGGCAATGTCTTATTACTTTCTGAAAAGCATTTGATTTCACAAATTGTGTTTTCAGTTTCTTTTCAAGGCTATGCAGTATGCATCCATCCAGAATATGCAAACAAATATTGGCGAACCATAAACAAACATTTCAACAATGATTTTTTCAATTGGGAATGGTTGCAAAAACAATTACAGGCTTTAGGTTATATGGTGATACGTGGACATCTTTGGTTGTGTGCGGTATTTCATACTTTAGAAGAACTACCCATACAGCAAAAATTGGATTATTGTGTTTGGAAAACCATAGAACTAATATATTTGTTATCCATTCAACTTTTGCCTTATGAAAATATACAAAATATAAATGGTACATATCAAGAACAATACCGTATCCAGATAATCCGCAATATTCACGATTATATGGTACAAAATTTAGAACAGACAATGACAATATCTTTTTTGGCGGAAAAATTTAAAATTTCTGCAACAACGTTAAAGACATATTTTCGTCAACTATATGGAAGTCCAATACACCGTTGGTTGAAAGAACAAAGGATATTATATGCAGCACATCTTTTAGAAACATCTGATTTATCATTATTAGATATTGCCGCAGCAGTAGGATATAGCAGTGCAAGTCAATTTCGTAAAGTATTTCAAGAATATTATCAAATTACACCAACACAATATCGTATTTCAATGCATCAAAAAAATGTCTAAATACATCAAAATTTGTCTTTTTACAGACGACAAAAAAAGTAAGAAACACTATAATACAAATATAGGATTCATGCTGATGTTTGATGAATTTGTCAGTATATAGCAAAAATGTAGTATAGCAAAGGATAAGGAGGTATATATATGAAGCAACATCGTTTTTGGGCATGGGGAGCGGTGTTCTGTATGATTATGGTCATGATTACAGGTTATCAACATAAATAATATTAAAATTGGAGGATTGTTATATGAACAGATATTCAAAATTAGCTTTGTTTGGTAGTGGTATACTGTTTGGCACGATTGGGGTAAAAATTTTAGGTAGCCGTGATGCAAAAAAAGCATACGTGCATGCGACAGCATGTGGTTTGCGTGTCAAAGATACAGTGATGCAAACAGTAACCAATGTACAAGAAAATGCAGCAGATATTGTTGCGTCTGCAAAAGAAATCAATGCGCGTAAAGCGGCTGAAGAAGCTAATGCTTTAGAAGAAGCACAGATTGCAGATATGGCAGAAAGCACAGAAGAAAATCAGAATGAATAAACAGTAAAAAATTTTTATAAAAATCATTGAGGCAGAGGTACCAATTTGTTTTGGATTTACCTCTGTTTTTTATAGATTTTGTATGATTCTAGTTGTTCTTTCAAAAATTAGCGGACTGTTTATAGCCAATAGTATTTTAGGGAGGTTTATATGAAAGCAACGATATTACATGAAACAAAAGGACGTATGCGTATTCAAATCATACAAAAAAATATGTCCTTAGAGCAAGCAGATAAATTGGAGAATTATTTGAATACACAACCTCAAATTTTGCAAGCTGTCGTACACGAACGTACTTGTTGTGCAATTATATATTACAAAGCAAATCAAAGAAAAGATGTCATTTATGCGATACAACATTTTTCCTATGCTGTAGTATCAAAGATATCTCATAGCAGTCGCGCACTAAGTCGTAGTTATCAGGAAAAATTAGTTAGTAAAATATTGACAAAAGCGGTTTGTACTGTTTTTTTGCCAACACCATTGCGTGTCTTACGTATTGCTTGGCACATGGTTCCATTTTTACATAAAGGATTACAATGTATTGTAAAAAGAAAAATTAAAGTAGAATTATTGGATGCATTATCTATTGGAATTTCCATTTGTCGGCGCGATTTTGCAACAGCAGGTATGGTCATGTTTTTATTGGAAATTGGAGAGCTTTTAGAAGAATGGACACGAAAAAAATCAATAGAAGATTTGGCACAATGTATGTCATTACATGTAGATCGTGTATGGTTATGCACAGGGGAAAGTGAAGTTTTAACACCAATACAGCAAATCAAACAAAATGATATCATTCGCATTCGTATGGGTAGTGTTATTCCGTTAGACGGTGTTGTATTGGATGGTGAAGCGATGGTAAATCAAGCTTCCTTGACTGGAGAATCTATTCCAGTAGCTAAACATACAGGTAGTGTATTGTATGCTGGCACCATCATGGAAGAAGGTGAATGTTCTATGCGTGTGACACAAAAACCGGGAGAAAGTCGTTATGATAAAATTATTTCTATGATTGAACATTCAGAACAATTCAAGTCTACATTAGAAAATAAAGCAGCAAATTTAGCAGACAGCTTAGTCCCTTATACTTTTGCAGGAAGTTTAATTAGTTTTATATGCACACGTAATTTTACACGCGCATTATCTGTATTGATGGTAGATTTTTCTTGTGCGCTAAAATTAGCAATGCCTCTTGCAGTATTGTCTGCAATGCGTGAAGCAAGCAAAGCCCATATTACAGTAAAAGGTGGAAAATTTTTAGAGATTATGGCACAAGCAGATACGATTGTATTTGATAAAACTGGTACACTTACATATGCCTGCCCGACAGTTTCAAAAGTTGTAGCTTTTGGTGAGCATAATGAACTGGAAATGTTGCGTTTGGCAGCATGTTTAGAAGAACATTTTCCACACTCCATGGCAAATGCTGTGGTACAAGCTGCGAAAGAGCGTAGTTTGACGCATGAGGAATTTCATTCAAAAGTGGAATATATTGTTGCACATGGTATTGTTAGTACAGTTGAAGACAAAAAAGTTTGTATTGGTAGCGCCCATTTTATATTTGAAGATGAAAAATGCAAAATACCAGAACAAGAATTACAAAAATTTTATGAATTACCAGATACATGTTCTCAATTGTATCTTGCAATACAAGGAGAATTGTCTGCTGTTATTTGTATATCAGATCCATTGCGAGAAGAAGCAGCACAAGTATTAGAAGCATTGCGCAGAACTGGTATACAGCAAACGGTTATGCTGACAGGTGATAGTAAGAGAACAGCAGCACATATT
This sequence comes from uncultured Lachnospiraceae bacterium, assembly GCA_944384295.1. Classification (GTDB taxonomy): domain Bacteria; phylum Bacillota; class Clostridia; order Lachnospirales; family Anaerotignaceae; genus Anaerotignum. Next base: position 69,560 of record CALWSU010000006.1, read on the forward strand.
GCAAAACAAATCGGTGTAGATATGTATAAAGCTGAAGTTCTGCCAGCAGACAAAGCTTCATTTATTGCACAACAAAAGGAAAAAGGGCATATTGTGATTATGGTTGGAGATGGAATCAATGATTCCCCGGCATTATCGGAATCAAATATAGGTATTGCAGTCCAAGATGGTGCAGCCATTGCACAAGAGGTTGCTGATATTACAATTGCAAGTGATAGTCTATGGGAATTAGTAATATTACGAGAATTGTCACAAGCATTAGTGAAACGAATAGAAAGAAATTACAAGTTTGTAATAGGGTTTAATGCTGGTTTAATTCTATTTGGTTTATTTGGTCTTTTTCCTCCAGCTACATCGGCTATGTTACATAATCTTTCTACATTAGGAGTCAGTTTGCATAGTATGCAGCCTTTATTGAAGCAAAAATAATGCATAGAAGAAAGCTTTGGTATGAAATACTCTTTTAGCACTTTTAGAAAAGAAAAGAGAGAAAAGATGTTAGTGTATCGAAAAAGTGGACACCAAATCGTCAAAGGCTCATTTTATACAAGCCTTTGACGATTTGGCAGAATTATAAAGCTTGTGGTCAAGCACTTTGATTCGTAAAGTCAGCTTCGTTGTCTCCATTTCTTCGGAATGGAAAGTTCCATCGGCGAAAAACCTGAAAACTTCGGCTTTTCCTTGTTGGAAACCAATTTTTTTGACAAGCTATAACAGGGACATATTATCTTTTATTTTTTTACATAAAAAAATATAGAAAATTATTTGTATATATTATTTTGATGTTATCAATACCAAAAAAAGGAAAAAATGGTATAATAGAAATATAAAAAGCAGATATAAAATATTTTTCTCAGTAATATAAAAAGGGAGATTTAGTTTGAAAAAGAGGATATTTTGTCTTGCAATGATAATATGTATACTTCTTTTTTCTTTATTTCATTTGTCACATAAAATAGTTATTGAAAAAACCGTTATATGTTATGACAAAGATACCAAAAAAGATTTTGTCGTTCATATTTCTGGGAATTATTATGAATATCCCTTTCAAGAAGACCGTTTTCAGGGGGAAATTGAAATTGAGGGGAAAAGAAGTAATACAGGAACGTTCGCATTTCAAAAAGATTTGTATACGAATCTTGTAGATGAATATGGTCAGCCAATGGAGATTCTCATACAATATGATCACTTTACAAAAATTGAAGTTGTAGGACAGAACTACTATATAAACAATTTTTCATAATAGTAAGTTTTGTATCAGTATAAAAGGTATGCTACAAAATATATATGCCCTACAACCTAAGGATACATATTTTATGGATTTTCTCGTTCCATCATAGGAAAAGGAGCATTTTCTTTTGTCTGTTCTCTTGCGAAAAAATGGATTTTTGATTACAATATCGGTATAAAAACAACAATGTCTATATATTGTACTTTAACAATCAAGAAAAGGAGCAGGCAGTATGGAAAAAATTGCAAGTTTTACTGTAAATCATTTGGATTTATTACCAGGAATTTATGTATCCAGAAAAGATTATATCGGTCAAGAAGTGTTGACTACATTCGATATTCGCATGAAAGCACCAAATCGAGAACCTGTTATGAATACAGCAGAAATGCACACCTTTGAGCATCTTGGCGCAACATTTTTGCGCAATCACCCAGTATGGAAAGACAAAGTTGTGTATGTTGGACCTATGGGTTGTCGTACAGGACATTATATTATTTTTTCTGGTGATTATCAATCTAAGGATATTTTGCCGCTGATGGTGGAACTGTTTGAGTTTGTGAGAGATTATGAAGGAGATATACCTGGTGCTGCTGCAAAAGATTGCGGTAACTATCTGGATATGAATCTTCCCATGACAAAATATTTGGCAAAAGAATTTTTAGATCATTGTTTATATGTCATTGAAGACAAAAACATGAACTATCCAGAATAATGTGCATAGATTTGATAAATTTTAGGAAAGTACGAAACTACATATGATACACAAAACGGAAGGTATGGGATTGCACCTTCCGTTTTATAAAGAATAATGGAGATATAATTTTATGAAACGATTACGTATATTAAAAACAATTTTGATCAAGACCCATGCCGCAGATATTCTGTTTGTTTATGTATGTTTTGTATTGCTTTCGGCATTGGTGATTCAGATGGTAGAGCCAGACATTACAAGTTATTCTGATGCGCTATGGTATTGTTATGCTGTGTTATCAACGGCTGGTTTTGGTGATATTGTTGCAGCAACTTTGATTGGAAAGTTGCTATCTGTAGTCATTACGATATATTCTATTTTGGTGATTGCAATTGTTACAGGTGTTGTGACAAGTTATTATAACCAAGTCATACAACTGCAGCAAGAAGAAACCATTGTTGCTTTTTTGGATCAATTAGAGCAATTGCCAAACTTGTCACAAGAAGAATTAAAAGTCTTAGCAAATCGAGCAGCATTTTTTAGACAAAAAAGGAAAAATCGTCAGAACAAACCATAAGATTTATCTGGCTAAGTTTGCTGAAACCATGCTTTCATAGTATGTAGTATGGTAACCAATTCATGTTCTTCTATGATGTATGGCACCATAGCATAAAGATACTTTAAAAAAGGACGACTAAATACACCATGCTCATAAGCAAATTGTTGATAGCCTTTTAATATGTCAGCATGATAGACTTCTATACAGATACAAGCCCCTAAAATGCGGATTTCTTTGATACGTGGATCAGAAAAAGAATCCATTTCCCGATGTAAAATGGTTTCGATTTCCCAAATTTTTGACATATAATTTTGCTGTTCAAATAATGTAATAGATTGTAGTGCAACACTGCACGCCAAAGCATTTCCCATAAATGTAGGTCCGTGCATCAATGCATGAGAAGAATCATCATCATAAAAACCTTGGTATACTTTATGGTTTGCAACAGTTACAGCATGCCCGATATAACCACCAGTGAGGGCTTTACCCAATACTAAAATATCAGGTAAGACACAATCTGCTACAAAGCGATTTCCTGTACGTCCAAAACCTGTAGCAACTTCATCGAAAATAAGTAGTACACCATACTGATTGCAAAGTTCTCTGGCTCTTTTCAAAAAAGAAATATCATACATACGAAAGCCACCAGCAGCCTGTAAAAGTGGCTCTACAATCAAACAATTCAGCTTGGTATGATATTTTGCAAATGCATTTTCTAATGCTTCTATCTGCGTGGGAATATGAATGACGGATTTACTTTTTCCATAGGCATTACATATAAAATGGTAATCATCGTCATCGCCTACTTCCATTGTTTTAAAAGTATCTCCATGATAAGCATTTTCCAATGCCAATATCATTGTACGATTGGTGTCATTTTGATTGGTATAATATTGTAACGCCATTTTGAGTGCTACTTCTACAGCAACACTGCCAGAATCAGAAAAAAAGCAATAATCCAAATCCCCAGGCAGCCAGTTTTGTAATTTGTCAGCCAGTTTTTCGATTGGTTCATGTGTCAAACTGCCAAGCATAACATGTGCAAATTTTGCAAGCTGCGTTTGGATTGCTTGATTTAATACAGGATGTTGATAGCCGTGTATGACGCTCCACCAAGAAGAAATGGAATCAATCAATTTTTTGTCTTTTGTATAGAGATAAACGCCTTCTGCATGTATGATTTTGTAAGGCGGTGACATTGTTTTCATCTGTTCGTATGGATACCAAATCATATTTATTCCTTTCTATTTTCTATTTTCGGTATTTTATGCCTGATACAATGCTTCCAATTTTGAAAAAGGAAGATTTAGTTGTGAATCTCCAGTTTGTACACAGGCAAGTACTTTTTGTTTTGTGATGGCTTCACACAGATATAAATTATCGTTATGCATCAAATTGTCTGGCTGATAATGATTGAAAATAATACCTTTGATGGGGATATGATGTGCTTTCATATATTCTGTTGTCAGTACAATGGAATTGATTGTACCAAGTCCAGCATCAGCAACAATCAGACAATTGAAATTTCGTGCTTTGATAAAGTCCATTAACGCAATCTTTTTAGAATCAAAGCGAAGGGGACAAACGATTCCACCAGAACCTTCTATTGTAATATAATCATATTGTTGCGCAAGTGAATCAAATTTTTCTAAAACGTACTCCAGTTCTAGGGGATTTTTTTCTATTTTGGCTGCAAGATGTGGAGAAACAGCAGTTTCATATATATAAGGACACATTTCGTCCAATGGCTGTGCAATCTGAGAAATGGTTTTGACAAAAAATGCGTCTTCTGGAATGAGATTACCATTTTTATCACGCTTGTTTCCGCTCATCGCTGCTTTATAGTAAGCGGCATTTTTTTTATGTTCTTGAAATTTTTTGAGTATCAATCCAGTTACATATGTTTTTCCTATATCTGTCCCAGTACCTGTAATAAATAAATTTTTACTCATTGCAAAGTTTCACCTCATATCCTAGTTGTTGTAATACATGAATATCTGTTTTGATATCAATACCATAGGTAGTTAACATATTTCCAGAAATCGCTGCATTTGCGCCAGATAAAAAACAGCTTTTTCCATAATCTTCGAGTAGTCCACGTCCGCCAGCTAAACGGATAGAGGCATCAGGCAATATAAAACGATAAACTGCAATGATACGACGAATATCCGATTTGTTGAGTTTTGGATAATGTTCAAAAGGTGTACCTGGTATAGGATTAAGTATATTGATGGGAATACTTTGAATACCCAATGTGCGTAGACAAAGAGCCATATCAATTCTATCTTCTATCGTTTCTCCTAATCCCATAATTCCACCGCTGCATACAGAAAGTCCTGCAGCTTGCGCTGCGCGAATGGCATTTATTTTGTCTTGAAATGTATGTGTTGTACATATATTCGGAAAATATTTTTCTGAAGTTTCTAAGTTGTTATGTACTCTTGTGACACCTGCTTTTTTTAATTGATAAAATTGTTGTTGATTTAATAGACCAAAGGAAACACAGATGGAAATGTCAACTGCATTTTTGATTTTTTGAATGACATCGCACATTTTTTCTACTTCCAAATCAGACAAACATCTCCCAGATGTTACAATAGAATAGCGCAAAGCACCTTGTGCATAATTATGTTTTGCTTGTTGCAGCAATTTTTCAGAGGAGAGGAAAGAATATTCTGTTATATGCGTATCATAATATCGAGATTGTGCACAAAATTTACAATTTTCAGAACATTGTCCACTTTTTCCATTGACAATGGTACATAGGTCAAATGCATTGGAACAAAAGTGCTGTCGAATTTGATTGGCGCTTTTACAAAGAGCTTCCAATGGCTGCGCATATAAAGCGATTGCTTCTTCTTTTGTAATTGGATTTCCGTTCATTACCTTGTTGGTTAATAAATTTAATATCGTCATATCATATCACATCCTATTTTTTATAATTGGAATTAACCTTTTTGCGAGTAACGCACTTATTATGCATAGTATGATGTCACCAGGTACAGCTAATAGAAAACAATATAAGAATAAAGACCATATCCCAATTGGCGTATTGAAATACAACTTGCTAACTAGATAGTAATAAATCATACCAATGAGATATACAATTCCAAGACCGATAAAGTTTGCAATCAGCAAACGTTTGTAACTTGGATAAGGTGTTTGATTGGCAATGGTTCCAGTGACATAAGCTGCAATTGCAAATCCTATGATATAGCCAAAACTTGGTTTTATGATATAAGAAAGACTACCACCTTCTGTAAATACAGGCAAACCAATTAGCCCCATAAGAATATAGATGCATACAGTTGCCGCACCAGATTTTCCACCAAGTAAAAGTCCTGTTAACGTAGTAAATAAAAATTGCAGGGTGAATGGCACGATAGGTATGGGAATCCGAATCCATGTACCAATTACAATAAGCGTAATGCATAATGCACTCAGAATTCGTCTTTTTGTTTTTTCCATATTTCATCTTCCTTCTTTTGTTTTGCAGAGAAAAAATAATATAACATCAGAATAGTGACAGTATAGCAATCTATTTTTTAATTGTCAACTAAAAATAATTTATAAGTTTACAATTGTATAAATTTCTACTACAAAGATTTTAGAATAGAAAAAACTATAAAAAATAACTGAATTTTCCATATTATTCCATATTTTTTCTTTGTGATTTCATAAAAAAGAAAACAATTGAAAAATAGTATGTCATTTTTTTTATTGGTTTGTTATACTAATTTTATAGATTTAGAAAAGGAGAGAGAATCCCATGACAAATTTTCGGTTAGAACATGATTCTATGGGTGAAATAAAAGTTCCAGCATCTGCTTATTGGGGTGCACAAACACAAAGAAGTTTTGAAAATTTTAAAATTGGAACGGAAAAAATGCCAACAGAAATCATTCGCGCTTTTGCATATTTGAAACAAGGAGCAGCGATTGCAAATTTTCGCCTTGGAAAATTAGATGAAAAAAGATGCAAAGTCATTGAAACAGTATGTAAAGAAATATTAGATGGAAAATTATATGATCAATTTCCACTGGTTGTATGGCAAACAGGAAGCGGTACACAATCCAATATGAATGTCAATGAAGTGATTGCGAATCGTGGGAATGAATTGGCGGGGGAAAAATTATTGCATCCAAATGATCATGTAAATATGTCTCAAAGTTCAAACGATACTTTTCCAACGGCAATGCATATATCTGCTGTTTTGGAAACAAAACAAAGACTGTTTCCGGCATTAGATCAAATGATGCAAACAATGGAAACATTGGAAAATAAATATGCAAATATTGTAAAAACGGGACGTACACATTTGCAAGATGCAACACCCATTACATTTGGACAAGAAATTAGTGGCTGGAGAAGCATGTTGCAAAAAAGCAAAAAAATGATTGCAACTGCGCTAGAAGATGTTATGGAATTGGCATTGGGAGGAACAGCAGTAGGCACAGGACTCAATGCACCATTAGGTTTTGCAGAAGAAGCAGCAAAAGCAATTTCCGAATTGACAGGAGAAAAATTTTTCACTGCAAACAATAAGTTTCATGCTTTGACAGCGAAGGACGAAATTGTTTTTGCACATGGCGCATTAAAGGCATTGGCAGCAGATCTTATGAAAATTGCAAACGATATTCGATGGTTAGCAAGTGGTCCACGCTGCGGTTTGGGAGAAATTCAAATCCCTGAAAATGAGCCTGGTAGTTCTATTATGCCTGGCAAAGTCAATCCGACGCAATGCGAAGCAGTGACTATGGTGGCAGTACAAGTCATGGGGAATGATACAACGATTGGTATTTGTGCTTCACAAGGAAATTTTGAATTAAACGTATTTATGCCAGTCTGTATCTATAATTATCTGCAATCAGTACGCCTGTTGTCAGATTGTATCCAATCTTTCTGTATACATTGTGTTGCGGGAATTGTACCAAATCAAGAAAAAATGCAGGAAAATCTACATCAATCTTTGATGCTAGTCACAGCATTAAATCCATATATTGGATATGAAAATGCAGCAAAAACTGCAAAATTGGCATATCAAGAAGATATTTCTTTGAAAGAAGCTTGCATCAAATTAGGATTTTTAACAGAAGAAAAATTCGATGCAGTATTCCACCCAGAAGAAATGGTTGCACAAAGAAAAGAGGTTACAAAATGACATTAGAAGAAAAAGCACTACAACTTCATTATGAAATGCAAGGAAAGATAGAAGTGATTTCCAGAAAATCAGTTACATCTAGGGAAGACCTTTCTCTTTTATATACACCTGGTGTAGCGGAACCTTGCAGAGTCATCGCAAAAGATGAGGAAGAATCGTTTCGTTTGACACGACGTTCTAATTTAGTAGCAGTGATTACCGATGGTACAGCGGTACTTGGGCTTGGAGATATTGGTCCAGCGGCTGGTATGCCAGTCATGGAAGGAAAATGTGTATTATTCAAGGAATTTGGTGATGTAGATGCTTTTCCGTTGTGCATTGACTCAAAAGATGTAGATACCATTGTCAACACCATTGCTTTATTGTCAAAAAATTTTGGTGGCATCAATTTAGAAGATATTTCCGCACCAAGATGTTTTGAAATCGAACGTAGACTAAAGGAAATATGTGATATTCCCGTATTTCATGATGACCAACATGGAACAGCCATTGTGGTTGCAGCTGCAATGCTCAATGCTATGAAAGTAACAGGCAAAGAAATGGGAAAAATGAAAATCGTAATCAATGGTGCAGGTGCAGCAGGGATTGCAATTGGAAAATTATTGATCCGTATGGGATTTGGAAATATTGTATTATGTGATATTCATGGGATTATCTGTGAAGGGGATACTGGGCTAAATCCAGGACAAGAAGAAATTTCTCGAATCAGTAATCTCTATAAAGAAAAAGGGAGTCTGGCAGATGCTTTAAAAGGCGCAGATGCATTTGTGGGCGTTTCCAGACCCAATATGGTTACAAAAGAAATGGTGGCAACCATGCATCAAGGCATTGTTTTTGCGATGGCAAACCCAGTACCAGAAATTATGCCAGAGGAAGCCAAAGCGGGTGGCGCTGTTGTAGTTGGAACAGGGCGTTCTGATTATCCAAATCAAATCAATAATGTATTGATTTTCCCCGGTATTTTTAAAGGTGCCCTCGCAGTGCGCGCGAAGGAAATTACAGAATCCATGAAAGTACGTGCAGCATATGCCATTGCATCTTTGATTCCAGATGAAGAATTGTCAGCAGATTATATTATACCTTCTGCATTAGATAAAACAGTAGCTGATGCTGTAGCAAAGGCTGTAGCAGATGTCGCAATTGAGGAAGGAATTGCACAAATCAAAAAATAAGCAGGAATTATAGTTTGAAAATTTGATTTTCGATGTGATTTGTAATATACTAAGGTTTATAAATAAATAGATTCTCAATCAAAATAATATACATGTTACAAAAAGGTTTCAAATGCAAAGGGGAATGCTTATGTTTCAAAAAATGAAATTGTCTACGAAATTAGCAATGATTATTGCAGGTGTGTTGGCGATTATTCTAATTGTTTTATCAGCATGTTCTATTGCGATGTCACAATCAGCGATTAAGAAAGGTATTTCGGGAGAATTGACTTCCATTGCAAGTGGAAATGCCAATATTATCGAAGAAAGTTTTCGTGTATTGGAACATGCGGCGGAAGGAATGCAGAACTATTTGGAGCAAGAATATCCAGCTATGATGCAAAGTGATGCAAATGATACCGTAACCAATGCGGCAGAAGGTGCAGAAAGTGCAAATGGTGCAGATAATGTAAGTGCTGCGGGTAATGCAGAAATTTTGCCCAGTATATTATATCCAGGTCATGCTTTCTCAACAAATTCCCATGATGTAGAAGCTTTTATGATAGAAACATGTCGGTCTACCATTGGTGCAAATGATAACATTTCTGCAATGGGGATTATGTTTGAACCATATAAGTTTCATGATGATATGGAAGCGTTTGGTTTTTGGTTAGACCAAAGTAATTTAGAAGCAACGGACATTGCTTTTACGAGTTATACAGATTATGCACAAGAAGATTCCTATAAATATGTAATCGAAAACAAGCATGCATATCTTTCGTTACCATATCAAAATGGTTCCGGACAAATGGTAATAGCATATGGTATTCCTATTGTTTATAACAACGAAGTGATAGGTGTAGTCATTTCCAATCTTACTTTAGATGGGTTTTCCTCAGTCACAACATCAAGCCAAAATTATCCTTCTATGTGGATTACAATTTATAATGATGAAGGAAATATTATTTGGGATAGCGAAACATTAGATGATGTTGGCAAAAATATGCAAGAATTTACGCCAAATCAGCAAGAATACGAACAAATTCAAACTATGATGGCAAGCAAATCTGATTTTTATATGGAGAAAACCAGAGAAGATGGGGAAGGCGTATCTTGTTTTTATAGCCCGATTCAAGTAGGTGACTATACTTGGTGGTCTTTAACAGGATTGTATAGCAGAGATGCACATCAATCTATGGTACAAACTACGGTATGGCTCTGTGTGCTTTCTGTCATTGCTTTAGTGATTGTGATTTTGGTCATTATTTTTGTACTGCGTCGTATGCTGGCACCAGTAAAATATGTGGTACAGGCAGCAGAAACAATTGCAGCAGGGAATTTAGATATACAGATACAGACCAATCGACAAGATGAAATTGGTGATTTATATAGAGCTTTCCAAACAATGGTGGAAAATTTAAAATTGATTATTGGCGATGTGGATTATTTATTAAATGAAATGGCAAATGGCAACTTTGATATTCGTACACGTGCGGAAGAACATTATGTAGGAAATTATCAGGGAATTCTATTAGCAATTCGCCGTATCAATCGCTCTTTAAGTAAAACATTAAGTCAGATTAACCAAGCAGCAGATCAAGTATCAGCAGGTTCTGAACAGGTATCAAGCGGTGCGCAAGCACTTTCACAAGGTGCAGCCGAGCAGGCTTCTTCTGTGGAGCAATTGGCAGCAACCATTGCTGATATTTCCGAGGTGGTACAAAAGAATGCAAAAATGGCAGAAGCAGCAAATACAAATGTAAGTCAAGTCAATAATAATGTAGCGGAAAGTGGCGAAAAAATGAAAACCACTTTGGCGATTATGGAAGATGCACATGCCCAAACCACAAAAGTGCAAGGTATTATTAAAACAATTGAAGACATTGCATTCCAAACCAATATTTTGGCATTAAATGCAGCAGTGGAAGCAGCTCGGGCAGGTGTAGCGGGAAAAGGTTTTGCGGTTGTAGCAGATGAAGTGCGTAATCTGGCAAGTAAATCTTCAGAAGCATCTAAAAATACAACAGCATTGATCAACGGTGCATTATCTGCCATTGCAGAAGGTACAGAAAGTATGCAAGAAACAAAGCAATTTGTAGATAATGTTGTGATAGAAGTGGAAGAAATCACAAAAGTATTTGAAAAGATTTCGCTTGCTTCTGAACAACAAGCATCTTCTATCGAACAAGTGACAATAGGGATTGACCAAATCTCAAGCGTTGTACAAACCAACTCTGCTACAGCAGAAGAAAGTGCAGCGGCAAGCCAAGAATTGTCTGGGCAAGCAGATATGCTGAAAGAGTTGATTCGTCAATTTCAATTGAGAGATAGTTCCGATTTTTCAGAATCTAATATGACAAATCAGGTTTATGACAATACATATCAAAATGATATGGAAAATCATGTAGATATGAAATATAATACCAGTATGGACAATACACTGTCTAAATATTAAGCTTTGTATGAATTCTATTGTTTTGTAGATTTGATTTATGAACATATGAAAAACGGTTAAGCAATCATTTGCTTAACCGTTTGTTATATACTATCAAATGTTTGTTATGATATAAGGAAAGTAAAAAAGCAATTTATATTGTTTTCCTTAAGCTTTTTGGTCAAAAGATAAGCTTTTTCCTTCGCGAACAAGGGAAATCATTTTATCTAACACGGTTTTGTCATATGAATTTTCTTCCAGAAATGCGTTAATTTTATCTTTCCATGTATCTTTTACTTGTTGTGCATATATTTCCATTTCTTCCTCAGAAGCGCCGCTTTCAATTTTTTGTCTGGTTGCTTCCGCTGTTTGGCGCATCACTGCCCAAGTTGCTTGTTGTAATTCTGATTTTTGTGTGATAAATGAAGTGTATGTATCCAGTCCTTTGTTCAAATCTTCGTATTCCTGTTGAGAAATTTGTCCTTTGGAGAATGCATCATCAATCTGTTTTCCAATCCCACCACAAAGAGTAGCAATTTGTTCCATGCTCAAACCTTCCAAACGAAGTGCAACACCAGTTGGTGTTTCTGTCATGTAAGATGCAAGTTCTTGTGCTTTTTGTGAAACATCAGCATCTGTAAAATGGGTAAATTGTGTTTCATTGTTTGTACTATTGCTATGAAATGACAAAGTTTCTCCAAATGCCAACTCTGTCAATCCACTAACTTGACCATTGTTTTGACCAATCTTTAAATTTTGTAATTGCTCTGGGATATGGTTTTGTTCTTTTACATTTTGTTTCTGTTGTTTTGTTTGCATTAAAATGTTAGAAAATATATTATAATTTTGTGTTGCTATGATATTCATAGAATGCCCCCTCATTTTTGGTTCGACTTTTCAGATCATAAAAATCAATGCTCAGTAAAATGTTATATTGCTATTTTATAATGCATACATTGACAAAAAGATTATCCCAAATTATATTTTTTTACTCATTTGCTGGAAAAATTTCATAAAGAAATCTGGATTGTCTACTTTGGAAATTTGTTCCTGTATCGATGCTAAGAAGCTTTCTTTGCTGCTAAAATCAGTGTTTGCAAAAGTTTGATCCAAAGAAACAGATTTTAAATCTTCATAATATTTTTGTTGTGCTTTTTCGTATTCTGTACGATTTTGGAACATAAGTTGTAAATGATCGGATTGCCATAACCACTTCCAAGCAAAATCAGATGATTTTTCCATAGAATCTTGTTTCAAATTTTTATAAATGTCAAAATCTTCGGGAGATTCTTTTTTCATGGTATAGAGTATTTCTTGCATTTGGTTTGGCATAACATGTCTATTTCCATCTAACTGCACCACATTGCTAATGTCATATTGCATGGTACCATCAGGATTTTTTGTACCTTGTGTAGCAATACGAGCCAAACCTGTCATTGCTTCCATAAATGATTTTTTTGTATCTGCATCAAAATGCTGATTTGCCAAATATTCAGCTTGTGCTAATCCAAGACCAATCATTGCTTGTCGGTCGGATTCTGAAATATCATCGTTGGCATATGCTGGGAAAAAGTTTTTTCTGAGAATGTTATATACCTGTTCTTTCAAATCCTTACTTTTTCCTTGTAAAGCATCTGTAATGGCATTATCGAATGCTGCATGACCTGTATACATTTCAATGATTTTATTTGGAAGGGAATCAATTGTGATTTCATCTGGCACAGAAAGAGTACCTTTTGTTTCCGCGAGATACAGGTGTTCCTTTGTTAATGCCTGACCATCAGATAAATGATATATTTCGTGTGTGGATGGTGATGAAATTTCTGTTTGCAAATGAGATTTCGTTTCTTTTGTGGTTGCTGGTTGTTTGTAAATCCCAATATCTTCTGTTGTTTCCTGCAAGCCGATTTGTACAATATCTGTTTTTGGTGAGGCAACAGAAGTGGATGCGATATTATGATTCTGTTGCTGTTGCATAAATGGCGATTGCATCATGTTGAAACTTTTTACGATTGATAAATTTGATACTTGCATTTGGATCATCCTTTCCAATATTTTATTCAATTCCTTTTTTTCATATCGAACATACCAATACAGAAATCCAATATATATTTCTTGATGTTACGATAAATATAGCATATCATAAAATATTTTCTATGGTTGTATGATGTAATGAATTACAGTCATCTTGTAATGAATGGTTTTCTGTTGGAACATATAACAAAACTTTTGCAACAAAGCGCGTTGCATCATACCAGATTTGCAGTTCTCCATCATATTTTTGTAAAGTAGATGTGATACTTTTTAAACCATATCCATGATTTTCTTTATTTGCTTTGCGTGATAGAAATTTTTCACCTTGTTTTTCTAATTTTCCATCATAAGAATTGCTAATTTCAATCAATAATCTGCCTTTATCATATTTTAAATAGCAATCAATCCAACCATGTTTTATGTTCTGCGTTGCTTCTTTGGCGTTATCTAAAAGATTACCTAAAATAATAGCGATATCAAATGTAGGAAGCGGCAAATCTTTTGGAATACAAATTTTTGTAGTGACTGCAATGTTCTGTTGTTGTGCTTCATGCAATTTATAATTTAATATACTATCTATGGCAAGATTGCCAGATTGCACATATTTCTGTGTATTTGGGCATAGTTCCATCAATGACACGATTTGTTTTGTCAGTGCTTCGATATTGCCTGTTTGTGCCAAGTCAAGTAATGGAGATAGTTTATTTTTTAAATCATGACGTATTTGTTTGATTTTTTCTAATGCATCAACCATAATCTCAACTTGATTTTCATAGAAACGATGTTGTTCTTGTTCTAAACGTTGGCGCATTTGCTCTTGCATTAGAGCAGAAATTCTATCGTATAAATAAAATGTGAATAAATTCACAGCAAATGCAGAAATGAGTGCAATCAAAACCAAAAAATAAGAAATAGAAGATACGATAAACAAGGGATAAAGCATACAAATCGTTGCACATGGAATGATAAAAAGACTCAGCCAATAGACTTTTGGCAGAGGGATATTACATCGTACATTCTTAAATCCGCGAATGAGTCTGACAAATGCATAACATATCATTGCAATCATTGCCATACCAAATTCAGATTCGTAATGGACAGGGGATAGGGGTTGAGGTATCCCATATGTGGTCAATAGCACAAATAAAGTTTCTATACATGTCAATGAAAAATATATTGTTAAAACAGCAAAGATAGCTTTTTTGATACTGCCTATATATAATTGAGTCAGTAGGAATAAAACAATGAGATTTGTTAGCAATACCACAAATGGTATTTTTGTAGTACAATGTATGACTGTAACGATAATAAAATATAATAAATATGCACATTTTTCCAATATGGGATGAATGCGGCAATCCGAATAAAATATATGCATATATTTAAAAATCACAAATGCCATAAAAAGGTTGCTCATGAAATATATCATCTCATAAAGTGTCAAATATGATCCCTCCTAAAAATCAAAAAATTGCAGATTGCGAAATTCTTTTCGTTTTGCGCGACTAATTGGCAATACAGCACCATTTGACATCACAACTTCTGCATATCGCAATATATTCACATGATTATAATTGATCAGATAAGAACGGTGAATTTGTATGAAAGATTGTCCAGAAATACGCAAAGCAATTTCATCAAAAGTACCATAAAAGGAATCACTATGATCTACCATATAAATTTTGATTTCACGACTTGCGTTTTCAAAATATAGAATTTCATGCACAGGAACACGATAGACATCATGCCCCTTTTGATAATGAAAATAAATCGTTCTTTTTCCAATACGCTCTAAGGCTAATTGCAAATTATCTAATACCATAGATTCTGAGATGGGTTTGGGAATGAAGTGCAAGGGCTGTACATCAAACAATTGCCGATCATAAGTATCATAACCTGAAATATAGATCAGTTCTGTAGCATAATCCTTTAATGTTTTTCTGATATATTTTCCAACCTCGATACCATTGATATTTTGCATTTTAATATCAATATAAATCAAGTCAAAAAAATTTCCATGATTGATATATTCTAATAAACTTTCTCCGCTAAAAAATACAGATACTTGTATGTCATTCGCAGATTTTTCTGCATGTTGCAGCAAAATATTTTCCAACTGAGAACAAATCATTTTGTCATCATCACAAATTGCAATGCGCATATATATCACCTTCCATATGATTTTGAGTTCATATTATTATACAAAATTTTAGAGAATATGGCTATATTCTGTTATGAATGGTATATGTTGATGTTATGAATGGTAAATATGAAAAGAACCTGAATAATATAGAAAATAGGAAATGCTAAATCATGCCCAAATAATCAATATATACGATAACGATTGAAATTGTCTAATAAATATCCAATAATAGGGCGGAATAAAATAGTTGCAGTAAACATTGCGGTTAATACAATATCAATGAACGTATGACACAGCAAATGACAGATGCAGAACGAGAAGAATTCAAAAGGCTGCTATCTTTGCCGGCATAGACTGCGCTTAGAATGGAAGATTGATGTATGGTATAGAATAAAAAAGTGCTGTCAATAGATATTCTCTATCAAACAGCACTTTCTGTAAATATATTCTAATCAGTCACCTACGCCAAAATCTGTTTTTTCATATAGTACTTCGATCGTTGGATCATCTAAAAGAGAATGATATGTTTCCATGAACCAATCCACCAATTTTTCGTCGCGTTTGACAGAAGTACTATTATTCGTAAAAACATTGATAGTACCCAATGGGAAATATTTTTTGAGCAGAGCAATATCTTTTGCAATCATTTCTTTTGTTTGACCTTGCATCCCAACCAGCAAACACGGGGAATCGAAATATTTGCGGACTTCTTTTGCAGAAGTAAAGTTTGCATGCTTGTTCAAATAATTTTCTCGAAAATCCCAATCGAAAGTTTCTACACCAATTTTGAATATAATGGGTATCCCCATAAAATCGCGCATGCTTTGCAAACGATGGCGGTACATCCAATGAGATTCTAAAAATAGTTTTTTAATTTTTTTTTCTTGTATGATGCGTCGAATTTCTTTTAATGTATTTTCAGGCAGTTCAAAGCAACTGCCAGAGTTAATGACTTCCAATACACCAAATTCTCCCG
The DNA here is from genome assembly GCA_944384295.1 of uncultured Lachnospiraceae bacterium. Lineage (GTDB taxonomy): Bacteria > Bacillota > Clostridia > Lachnospirales > Anaerotignaceae > Anaerotignum. Next base: position 85,940 of record CALWSU010000006.1, read on the forward strand.
TTATACGAGAAAGGACTTCAAGATTTCTTTGATTCATTGCGATTTCATCTGTGGAGTTATCTGCAATATAATCGCAGAATATACATTTTCCCCAAGCGCATGGACGTCCTTGTAATAATACAATTTCTCGTTGATTTTTATTTGTAATCTTATTGTATCGTTCCATGAGAATTTCCTTTCTGTATTTTTTGTTTTAGGGAATCAGGCAAAATGAAGTAGAGTATAATTACGCAAAAAAGTACCACGATACGGTCGAGATAGTCTGTAATCATTTGCACAAGGCAGACACTGGCAGTCATGCCCAATCCTCCTGCATGCAGTAACTGTACCAAAATACTGGAACCAGAAGATGTAATGCCTCCAAACACAGCAGATGTGATAAAAGAACTAATCACAGTACCTGGTAAAGAAATACAAAAAGCCATAAGGAATAATTTCCAAATCTGTTTTGTATTTGGTTTTATTTTTTGGTATAAAATTCCTGTTAAAATGCCCAATACAATTTGAATCGGCAGATAATAAAAGGAATATACATCACTCGTACAGCCGCTGATGACGCCGCTCAAAATCCCGGGCAATGTACCATATATTGGACCCAATAATATAGCAGAAAGCATGGTGCCTAAAGAGTCTAAATAAATTGGTAAGCGCAATACCAAAGCAATATTAGCCCCTACAACATTCAAAGCGGTAGCAAAGCCTAAAACACAAACTTGGAATACGGTTAATTTTTTCATAACACAACACCCCTTTCACAAGTTTGTACAGATGAAAAGCAAGGTTGCGATATTTGTGGTAATGGTGCATCAGTATGTACAACTAAAATTTGTTGTAACATTTGTCGTGTGGTATCAGAAGGAACAGCAAATACCTTTGTGATAAAAAATTCCATAAAGCGAAATATATCTGTTTGTGTCAAAATATAGCTGTTTTTCTCTTTTTTCCAAAAATCATAGGCATCTACCACAGTTTGTCCAATACATATCCCCTCTGTTTCGATAGTTGTATAGGCAGAAAACCCATGACAAAGACTACGGTCAATAAAATATGCAACTGCCAAAGGGTCATTGATGACACAACCAAGAATACCTTCTTGTTTCCAATGAAAATCTATATAAAATTGTGTAATAGTTTGAATAAAGTTTCCAATTCTTGGCGAAAGGAATTTCATATATGTGATTAAGTTGGGTGTAAGTACAATTTTTCTTGTTACATCTAATCCAATCATATGAATTTGTTTTTGTTTCAATAGAGGATTGTATGTAAATGCTTCATATACTTCTTTTGCAGCATCAGGATCGCACCAATAATTATATTCTGCAACAGGAGAGCAATTTCCATGACTTTTGAAATTTCCGCCCATGGTCACAAATTCATCTAATCCCGTTAGGCAATTGGGATATTTTTGCAGTAAACGTGCAATATTTGTCAATGGACCTAATGCGATGATAGACACCTTCGTTTGTTGGGAAAGAGTTTTTGCCAAAAAGGAAATGGCATCTTTATGAGGACGAGTTTGTGTTACATTTGGCAAATATGTTTCTCCCAAACCATCGGAACCATGCGTATCCATAGCGTCTACATAGTCACGCTGCAAAGGTTTGGCTTCTCCCAGATAAACAGGAATATCAAGCCGGTTTGCAAATTGCAACACTTTTAAAGCATTTTCTGCCCCTTGCGTTGTGGGCACATTGCCACACACAATGGTGATACCTAGTATTTCCAATTCTGGTGCATGCAACGCCAATAGTAGAGCAAGTGCGTCATCAATACCAGGATCACAGTCAATAATTACTTTTTTTGCATTCATTCTCCAATCTCCTTTCAATTTTCTGGATTCTGTTACGTTAATATGAATTGATACCTTCTCTTTCTTGATATATTATGGAAATGAGAATAGTTTTCTTTTACT
>CALWSU010000007.1 GCA_944384295.1 uncultured Lachnospiraceae bacterium
AAAAGTGGGGGATTTTAATAAAAAAGGAATCCAAACCCCTTATAAATCAAGGGATGAAGATTCCGAGAGATTATTAATAGTATACAGGAGGCAAGATATGGACGAAAAGTATTTGAAGATTGCAAAAGCAATTGACAAATTAACAAAAACAAATGCAGAAACAGACGCTTCTGCCCTTTCTTGGGAAACAGGAATGTCACAGCCAGAAATTTTGCAAATTTTAAAAGATATGGAAGCAAATAATTGGATTTGTATCTATGAAATTGATATGTGTTGTGGTGCAGAATATGTGATTGATGGCTTAACAGAAAGCGGAAAAGCCGAATTATTGTCATAAAAAATAATTACATGATATGAATATAGTAAAAAGTTTTTGTGACACACAACAGGAAAAATCATCGTATTCTCTTGTCAATGGCTTTTTGCTATGATAATATGTTTTTATAAAATATAAAAGTCGTCGTTTTGTTACGACGGCTTTTCCTGCTAAGACTATAGTATAACAGAGATGGAGGAATGACATGAACCGTGAAATGATTATTGTTCTGGACTTTGGTGGTCAGTATAACCAACTGATTGCGCGTCGTGTAAGAGAACATCATGTATATTGTGAAATTATGCCATGGAATAAGCCATTAGAAGAAATCAAGGCGAAAAATCCGAAAGGCATTATATTTACTGGTGGTCCAAACAGTGTGTATGATGAAAAATCCCCTCATTGTGATCCTGGTATTTTTGAATTGGGTGTGCCTGTATTGGGTATTTGTTATGGCTGCCAATTGATGGCATATACATTAGGTGGTAAAGTTGGCAATGCGAATGAAAAAAGCGAATATGGAAAAACGGAAGTTTCTTTCGATACAAACAGTAAATTACTGAAAGGCATTGATGAAAAAGAAATTTGCTGGATGAGTCATACAGACTTTGTAACAGACATGCCAGCAGGATTTCGTGTGATTGGTAAAACTGCTACCTGCCCTGCTGCTGCAATTGAATGTCCAGAAAAAGGATTTTATGGTGTACAATTCCATCCAGAAGTAAATCATACACCAAAAGGCACCAATATGATTTACAATTTCTTGTATGAAGTTTGTGGTTGTACAGGTGATTGGACCATGACAAACTACATTGAGGATCAAATTCAAAAAATTAGAGAACAGGTTGGCGATGGCAAAGCGTTGTGTGCATTGTCTGGCGGTGTAGATTCTAGTGTAGTAGCTGCTTTGGTTTCAAAAGCAATTGGAAAACAACTGACTTGCGTTTTTGTAGATCATGGTTTGATGCGTAAAAATGAAGGTGACGAAGTAGAGGCTGCATTTGCAGATATGTTTGATTCTCATTTTGTGAGAGTCAATGCACAGGAACGTTTCTTAAGCAAACTCAAAGGCGTAACCGATCCAGAAACAAAGAGAAAAACCATTGGTGAAGAATTTATTCGTGTGTTTGAAGACGAAGCAAAGAAAATTGGAAAAGTTGATTTCTTGGTACAAGGAACTATTTATCCTGATGTAATCGAAAGTGGTTTGGGAGATTCTGCTGTGATCAAATCACATCATAATGTAGGTGGTTTGCCTTCCGTAGTAGACTTTGAAGAATTGATTGAACCTTTACGTTTATTATTCAAAGATGAAGTGCGTCAAATGGGTATCGAATTGGGTCTGCCCGAACATTTGGTATGGCGTCAGCCCTTCCCTGGTCCTGGTTTAGGCATTCGCGTGATTGGTGAAGTAACAGAGGACAAGCTGGATATTTTGAGGGAAGCTGATGCTATCTTTAGAGAAGAAATTGCAAAAGCTGGTTTAGATCGCAGCATCAATCAATATTTTGCTGTGATTACAGATGTACGTTCTGTTGGCGTTATGGGTGATTTCCGTACCTATGATTACACCATTGCTTTAAGAGGTGTCACAACAACAGACTTTATGACAGCGGATTGGGCAAGAATTCCCTACGATGTATTAGATCGTGTTTCTGTTCGTATCGTAAATGAAGTAAAACATGTCAATCGTATTGTGTATGATATTACTTCAAAACCACCAGCAACTATCGAATGGGAATAATTTTGTTTTCCAGTAATAAGAAGAAAGGAAATGGAAAATATGAAAGTTGAAACAAGATTGCTGATTGGTGCTGTTTGTGCAGTGATTGTATTTTTATGGAATTGGCTTGGAAAACAGATGCTAGACCCCTATTACCCTGTTGTTGCATTTGCAGTGATGTATTTTCTATCTCCTCATATTTTTAATCGTACTTTTTTCTTTGGCAGACAAAAAGATGATTCTGATAAAAAGGATTAAAATATAAGAGAAATGCCGCTTTGTATGCTTGATACAAAGCGGCATTTTTGAATTATTTTTCTTTTCTCAAATACTTTTCATTACATCTTGTTAAATATATTACACAGATCAACAACAATGCAATAAATGCAATCCAAAACCAATGATTACTTGGATAGAAATGGTATAAAATACTACGTGCCAAAAATACCACACCTGTCAAAATATTCCATACCCCTATTTCTCTTAAATAAGTGGATTGTTGTTCTGGTGTAATCATTTCTAAAGTTCTTTTGGTATAAAACAATGGTGAACCAAAACAACCAAAGATACCGCGTATGACCAAATAAATGCCTACTAGGTAGAAAATAAACACTTTGGTTTCCCTTCTTTCGTTTGCATTGCCATATCTCATATTTCATGATATACTAAAAAAACGCTATGGCGATACAAAATTTGTATCCCATTTTTGTTTTCAAATATGATTGTATTCTATGATTTATGCTAAAAAACTATGGCTGCAATCATAATCAATAGGAGCGTTTATTAGCCCTTTTGTTCAAGCTGGTTTGACGTTCATTGGACTGTTTCATCCATTCACGCATCTTTTCTTCGAAATCTGCGGAAGGATTGACCGTTTGCGGTTTGAAATATTCTTCAGCAGGATTTTTTGAATCTTGTTGTTTTTGATGTTTTGCAGACGGACGTGCCGGTTTGGGTAAAGCCTCTTTGATGGAAAGTGCAATTTTGTTGGTTTCTTCTTCAATAGACAGTACCTTCACTTTGACCATATCTCCAACCTTTACATGCTCATTGATATCCTGAACAAAGGTATTTGCAACTTGCGAAATATGCACAAGACCTTGCACACCTTCTCCTAAGGATACAATTGCACCAAATGGTTTGATACGGATTACTTTACCTTCCACAATACTGCCAACTTCTGGTTTTTCAGACATTCTGCTATACACTCCTGTTCGATTTTATTCCATTTGTATCATTGTGTAACATCACATGGCAATAGTATATCACAGAAACCACATGAATACAAACAAATTTATTTGACTTTTTGGAGGATATTATGAAGAAAAAAGATATCATTACGGTTCCTATTACAGCGGTACGTTTTCCGAATAAAGCATATGGCTTTGTAGATGGGGAAAAAGTGATTGTTAAAAATGCTTTGCCTGGACAGAAAGTATCTGCACAGGTAATCAAAAAACGTGGAGGAAATATCGAAGCAAGACTATTAGAAGTTTTAGAACATAGTACTTGTGAACGTAAAAGCGGATTTTGCTCACATTTTATGGACTGTGGTGGTTGTACTTATCAGGCAATGCAGCGTCAGGCGGAATTGGATATGAAAGAACAACAAGTCAAACAATTGCTTGCAGAAGCAGATATACAAATAGAACATTGGGAAGGAATTGAGCAATCCCCTTTGGAAACAGGATATCGCAATAAATGTGAGTTTTCTTTTGGTGATGCTTATAAAGATGGTCCTTTGGCATTGGGCATGCGTAAAAAGATGAGCCATTATGAAGTAGTAACATTAAAAGATTGTAATATCATAGATGATGATTTTTTAAAAATCGTACAAGGCACACTCTCCTTTTTTCAAGAAAATCAAGTGACATTTTATCATCGTATGCGTCATGATGGGACTTTACGCCATTTAGTGGTACGTAAAGGCAAGGCAACCAACGAAATATTGGTACATTTGGTAACAACTTCTGAAGTAACATTTTCTGTAGACCAATTTCGAGATATATTATTGGCATTGCCTTTGCAAGGTGAAATATGTGGGATTTTACATTCTATACATGATGGTGTTGCAGATGTTGTTCGTAGTGATTCTATGACAATATTGTATGGTCGCGATTATTTTATCGAAAAATTATTTGATTTGGAATTTCAAGTATCTGTATATTCTTTTTTCCAAACAAATACTGAAGGAGCAGAAAGATTATATAGCATTGTGAAAGACTTTGCGCAAGATGTTAGCCATAAAACAGTATTTGACCTCTATTGCGGAACAGGAACGATTGGACAAATCATGGCAAAGGCAGGTTCCAAACAAGTCATCGGCATTGAATTGATTCCAGAAGCAGTAGAAGCTGCAAATGCAAATGCAGAAAGAAATGGTTTGCATAATTGTATATTTTTGGCAGGTGATGTTTTGAAACTGGTTGATGAGTTACAGGAAAAACCAGATTTAATTATTGTAGACCCACCACGAGAAGGGATTCACCCCAAAGCCATTACAAAAATCATTGATTTTGACGCGCCAGAGATAATTTATGTATCCTGTAAACCAACCTCTTTGGCACGGGATTTGGAAATTTTTCAACAGGCAGGATATATTGCAAAGCGTGTGAAATTGATGGATATGTTTCCGCGCACAGTGCATATAGAAACGGTTGTTTATTTAGAAAAAGAAAAATAAATTAAATTTTATTGATGTATTTTTATAAAGAATTTGATACCATAAAATCGTAGACTTTCTGAAGGAATGATGCAAAATGCCATTACCAAAATATAATGAGCTTTATATTCCCATTTTAACAGTACTAAGTGATGAAAAAACACATACCTTACAAGAAATAAAAGAGAAAATATCTGTTATGTTGCAATTAACAGACGAAGATTTATCCCAACGTCTTGTGAGTGGCAAACAATCTGTTTATGATAATAGATTGGGCTGGGCAAGAACATCTCTGAAAAAAGCAGGTTTGATTGATGTTCCACAACGTGGAGAAATTCAAATTACAAAAGAAGGTAAATCTTTACTTGTACAAGGTATGCCAATTACCAATCAATATCTGATAAAAACTTATCCGTCTTTTGCGGAATTTATGGGAAGAAAAACCAAAGAACCAGAAACACAGGAACCCAACACATCAGAAACAACTCCACATGAGATGCTGGAAAATATTTATCACAATATTCAGGAGCAGTTAGCAGATGATTTATTAACAGAAATCGTCAATCATTCCCCTGCTTTTTTTGAAGAACTGGTTGTAAATTTGATGCGGGCAATGGATTATGGAGAAGGTTTTGTAACGAAATCAAGCCATGATGATGGTATCAATGGCGTGATACATGAAGATAAATTGGGTTTTAATTTAATCTACATACAAGCAAAACGTTGGACACCAAACACAACAATTGGAAAACCAGAAATCCAAAAATTTGCTGGTGCAATGATGGGACCACCAAAAATTGAAAAAGGTCTATTTATTACAACAGCAAAATTTTCACAAGGAGCAAAACAGTTTGCAGATGCACAACATATCATTTTGATTGATGGGAAAAGATTAACCGAATTGATGATTGAATATAATTTAGGCGTTTCTGTCCAAAAAACTTATGAGATAAAACGTATTGATATGGATTATTTTATAGAAAACTAATGGATAATCCATTCTTATGTTTCAGATTTACAAAATATGATTTTATAATTAGTATAATAGTATAGACAAAGGAGGATATTTATGCAAAAGAAAAAAGTTCTTGGTATTGCACTTGTCATCTGTTGTGTACTTGCAGCAATATTATATTTCCAGTTTCGCCCTACTCCAGTGGCAGGCGAAAAAGAAATTTCTGTACTTGTAGTGCATGGTGATCAAAGCGAAAAAAGCTTTGTGTATGAAACAGATGCAGAATATTTAGGAGAAGTGCTGTTAGATGCTGCTTTGATTGATGGAACAGAAGGACCTTATGGTTTGTTTGTGACTACAGTAGATGGAGAAACGGCAGATGAAAGCAAACAGGAATGGTGGTGCATTTCCAAGGGTGGAGAAATGACACAAACTTCGATTGATACAACTCCTATCGCAGATCAAGACCAATTTGAATTGACATTAAAAACGGGGTATTGATAGTGAATAGTCAAAAAATTCGATTGCTGGCTCAGATGGGACTATGTACCGCGTCATTGTTTATTGGGCAAGTGGCATTGGCTGTATTGCCTAATATTGAAATTGTAAGTTTATTGGTGATACTATTTACATTGCTCTATGGGAAAAATGTGTTTTTTATCATTTATAGTTTTGTGATATTAGAAGGTTTTTTATATGGTTTCGGCATCTGGTGGATCAATTATTTATATGTTTGGAGCATATTAGCTATCCTAACTATGTTTTGTAAGGAAAATACATCTAATGTGTTTTGGGCAATTTTGTCTGGCTTTTTTGGTTTGGCTTTTGGTGGTTTATGTACCTTGCCTTATTTGGTGTTGAGTGGTACAAAGGCAGCTTTTGCATATTGGGTTGCTGGCTTAGGATTTGATATACTTCATTGTTTGGGTAATTTCTTTGTGTGCTTGGTGTTGTTTCGTCCGCTACATAAATTGTTTTCTCATATCATTCCATCAACTACATATTGGAAATAAAAAAACAGGCAATCGATCGTAACAAGTTACGGTTTATTGCCTGTTTGCTTTCTTGATTAGTCTAGTTTATGTGCTTGGTACTCTCTTTTTTCATAAGACATAACATGTGTAAATCCCAATTCGCGTAACATTTGATATGTTTCTGGTATTGCCGCACCTAAATCCTGTGGTGTATGTGCATCAGAACCAACGGTAATGATTTTTCCGCCACATTCACGATACCACTTTAATACCAATGCGTTTGGCATGGTTTCGTCAATTCCTTGACGAATACCAGATGTGTTGACCTCGATGCCTTTTTCTCTTGCAATGAGCAAACGGAATAATTCTTGATATTGCTCCTCAAACTTTGTTAAATCTACGCTGCGACGTACTCTACGATATAAATATCTTTGTGGCATTGTGATATGTCCCAAAACATCAAAATCATAATTTTGCACCAGCTTGATTTCTTCTTCCATAAATTGTGTATACAGTTCCATATCATTTACTTGACTATAATCCAAATGGTTGATTTCAACATCATTGGGTAAATTGTGAATCGAACCAATAATAAAATCAAAAGGATATAACTGCAACATACGCTCATATTCGGCAGGATTTGCCTGTGGCTGTCCGATTTCAATTCCATTTAGAATTTTACATCTATTGCCATACTTTTCTTGTGCTGCTATGATTGCCTGTTGTCTTGTGGCAAGGTCAATTTCTTCCTCAAAGGTTTTAAAGGAAAGAAAATCTGCATGATCGGTCAATGCCAGTTCCTGCATACCTAATGCAATAGCACGTTCACACATTTTGTCTAAAGGCGCTGTGCTGTCACATGAAAATTCAGTATGTGTGTGATAATCTGTGAAATACTTCATTTTGTTGCCCTCTCTTTTCTCGCTTGCAGGATAAGCAATTTGTTTAACGGAAATCAGCTAAAGCGATACCTTGTTCGATTATTATGTTTTTGAGTAGCGCCATTTTTTCTTCTGAAGGTGTGGTAAATTCATTAGATGGTGTGGGTAAATCTAATGCTTCATATTTTCCAAATCCAAAACGATGATATGGGAGCAATTCCATTTTGGCTTTTGGTAAATGTTGTTGAACAAATTTTGCACTCTCGGCAATTTGCGCAATATCTGCGTTTACACCTTCAATCACTGGAATCCGTATGACAATATCTGCATTTATTTCCTGTAAACGTATCATATTTTTTAAAATGGTTTCGTTCCCTACTCCAGTATAATATTTATGTTGCGTTGTGTCTATATGTTTTAAATCCATAAATATAAAATCCATACGTTCCAGTATCGGTTTTATAGTATCAAAATCAAAATATCCACAAGTTTCTAATGCCAAATGAAATCCCATGTCATATAATTTTTCCGATAACACATTTAAAAATTCATGCTGCATAGTCGCTTCGCCACCAGAAAATGTGACACCACCACCAGATTGGCGCAAGAACAAACTATGTTTTTTAATTTCTTGTATAACTTCTTCTACTGTTTTATATTCCACCATACGCTTTTTGGCATGTTTGGGGCAAATATCTGCACAGTTGCCACAATTGATACATTTTGCACGCGCTTGCAGGTTATGTAAATCAATTCCAATTTTTTGTGGACAAACTTCTGTACATAACCCACAACCAACACATAATTTTTCATAAAATGCAGTTTTGGGCTTTGCATCGAAACCTTCTGGATTTGCACACCATTTGCAATGTAGCGGACAACCTGCCAGAAAAATAGTAGTTCGGATGCCATCCCCATCATTGACAGAAAATGGCTGAATTTGCATGATAGCTCCCTGCATGTTTTTCGCTTCCTTTCGTTTTATAAATAGCATGAGGCTGCCGAAGAACAGCAGCCTCTTTGTAACTTAATTTTTATAACATCCTATTTTTTATTTCTCAAAAAGTTTCATGTGCATTTCTAGCAATGATAGAATCTTGCATAGATTTCGACAAATTGACAAATTGTGTACTATATCCTGCAACACGTACCAATAAATCTTTATAATCTTCTGGATGCGCTTGTGCTTTGCGTAATGTTTCTGTAGAAACTGTATTGAATTGTACATGGAATGCACCCAATGCAAAATAAGATTGAATCATAGCACCTAAATTTGCTTGACCTCGTTTGGTTGCAACTAAATCTTGATTCAGGCGTAAGTTCAGCAATGTACCACCGCTATGCAAATCTTGATTCAGTTTTGCCGCAGAACGCATTGCTGCCAATGGTGTAGAAGTATCTGTCCCAACATATGGGGATACCCCTTCGGAAATGGGTTCTGTTGCTTTACGACCATCTGGAGTCGCACCCAACACTTTACCAGTGGGCAGATAGTTGGAAATCCCCATAAATGCAGACAGGAAGTTATGACCGTAAATATCTTTATATTGATGTACTTCCTCATAAAAGAAATTACCGATTTCTCTTGCAATATCATCTACATAATCATCATCATTGCCATATTTGGGCACCGCTTGCGCTTTTGCACGCAATACATCATAGCCTTCCCAATTGGCATCAATTGCATCAATCAATTCTGACATGGTAGTTACATGGTCTTCAAATACTAATTTTTTGATGACTGCCAAAGAATTTGCCACAACAGCAATCCCAATACCAGTAATGACGGGACCAATATTATATTTTGCGCCACCTTTTGTCAGGTCTTTGCCATTTTTCATACAATCTTCGATACAAGCTGACATAAATGGTCTAGGTACCATTTCCACATGCAGTCTTTGTGCCGCAATCAAACTGATGACTGCTTGTTTGATTAAGTATGCAAATTGTTTATAAAATGCTTTTTCTACTTCTTCATAAGATGTAAATTGTTTTGGATCTTTTTCATCTAAAGCAATGTGTTTTCCGCTCAGACGGCTTTTGCCTTGATTGGTAGCAAATTCTAGTGCTGCCGCAAAATTGAGATTTGCTGCGGAAGTCCATTCTCCTGTTTTACGGAAATGTGGTACAACACAGCCGCAATTTGACCAATCTCTTGCATCTTCTGGTTCATAACCTGCATTAATCAACATTTGATAGCCTGCTTGGTCGCTATGGATTGCAGGAAATCCTGTACCTTTGCTTACCAAATGTGTCACAGCTGCCATAAATTCATCGGGACAATCTGGATGAATACGTACACTCAAACCAGGTTGATGTGCCATAGTATTTTCTGTTGCTTGCAAACAGATGTATGACAGTTCATTGGTAGCATCTTTACCATCGCGTGTTCTGCCGCCTACGGTTAGATTTTGGAATTGGTTATATCCAGCAAAGAAATCTGCGGTATTGGCTGAAATGGTCCATACCCATTCGGATAATTTCAACCACAGACATTCTACCCATTCCAATGCTTCTGCTTTTGTCAAAATACCTGCTTCGCAATCTGCTTGATAATAAGGATACATATATTGGTCGAATCGTCCCGGATTCCATGCCAAAGGATTTTCAGACAAAATACCACCTAATTGTGTAAACCACATAAATTGTAATGCTTGTTTGAAGGTTTTGGGTGGTTGTTCTGGTACGACATCACAGCTTTCTGCAATTTCAAGCAATTCTGCTTTTCGTTTTGTATCTGATTCTGTTTCTGCCATTTCTCTGGCTTTTTGTGCATAACGATGTGCCAATGTGATAATACCATCACATACCAAAATAATCGAACGATAAAACTCTATTTTTTCAGCACCTTCTAAAGAAGTAGCATCAAGTTCAGATAAATATGTTTCTGCTTCTTTTTTGATACCACCAAACCCTTTTTTGAATAGTACATCTTGATAGTCCGCTGTAATTTCTCCGACTGCTTGACGCCATTTGGAATCTGTATCTACAAAACCAGTATCCACAGCAACACGTTTTGTTTCTTCAGAAAGTTGTGCCAAAAACGCTTCTTCCAAAGATTTATTTTTCCAATAAGGGAAAATTTCTTTTCGTACAAATGCTCGTTGTGCATCTGTCATTTCGTAAGGATCTTGCGCGCGTGTTGCAAAGGTATCCATTTCGCGATCTACCCATGTCCATGAAAATTCAGGTGTCAGTATACCGCATTTCCGAAATTCACCGCTGCAACCCACAATCAGTTCATCTGGAAAAATGTTGACACACAATTCTTTGCAGGTGTCGTAAAATGCCTGTGCGCGTCGTATGGCTACAGGTTGCCCTTCTGTACGTTTGTGAGATTCTGTCCAAATTCTTGCACGTTCATAAGAGATTGCTGGTTTGCTATTTACATAATTCAAACGGATTCTTTCTACTCTTTCTGTTGAGCCTGCCATTCCTGTCACCCTTTCTCAAATTTTAAGTTTGATAGTAAATGAGCATACAAATACGTGTCAGTCCTTCTGCCCCATTGCGATAAGTATGAGGACGGTCTGCGGAAAAACGAATGGCATCGCCTTTTTCTACGCGATAGCTGATACCATCTAATTCCAACAAAAAGCAGCCTTCATACACCATAACAATTTCTTCTGTTCCTGCTTCATGTGCTTCTGATATTGAGCAGGAATCTTTGTCCATTTCAATTGAAAGCATTTCAAACCTACGCTGTTTTTGATATGGAAAAAATGGATATAACCGAAAATGACCTGCATCACTCAGCAAAGGCTGTATCGTATCTTTGTGTATGATTTCCGTTTCCTGTTCTGCTTGTTCCAATAGTGCAGTAAAGGAAATGTGTAAGCCAGTGGCGATTTTCCAAAGTGTTGCAATGGTTGGGCTGGATTCTCCGCGTTCAATTTGCCCTAACATACTTTTGCTGACACCTGTCATATCTGATACAGTATCTAAACTCCATTTGTTATCTTTTCTAATTTTTTTCAAATTTTCCGAAATAATATGGCTCATTTCATCCATATTTCTGCCTCTTTCCTATTCTGATTGGCATAAGTAGGTCTTTTTTGAAAAACTGCACATTTTGTACGCTATAACGTTTTTTATAGCGTAACATAGTTTTCAATGACTGTCAATGATATCCAAACGTTATAACGCACATTTTGTATGAATATATAAAAACAAGATATCAATTCTTGTGCAGTCACTACAAAATAAAGGACACTTTACTGCCAACATTACTTTTTTGTACAATTAATTTTTTTTCTATACTTTCTTTCAATTCTGTAACATGTGATATAATCCCAACCATGCGATTGCCGTGAGATAGTTGTTGTAAAATTTCTACTGCTTGTTCCCTAGATTGTTCATCTAATGCACCAAAACCTTCATCTATGAACATAGCATTGATTTCTACACCGCCTGCTGTTTGTTGTATCATATCGGATAAACCTAATGCCAAACTCAAAGAAGCCTTAAATGCTTCGCCGCCGGACAACGATTTGATTCCTCTTGGTTTTCCGGTATAGTCATCTAATACCTCCAATTCCAAGCCAGATTGTATCCGTTTATCACTTGTACCGTCTAAACGACGCAAGTGAAAACGCCCATTTGTCATTTGCACAAATCGTATATTTGCTAATTCTACCATACGTTCAAAATAAAAGCTCTGAATAAAGATTTCAAAAGTACGTTTTTCTCCTTGTACGCTATATTGTCCATTTGCTGCCTTGGATAATTCTGCAACAGGCAAATATTCTTGTTCTGCGGTTTGTCTATTTTTCCAAGCTTGTAACGCATGATGATATGCGGCATCTTGTACTGCCCACAATCCTTTTTGCTTTTCCTTTTGCTGTTGTAACTGCATTTTTTGCTGCTGTAATGTATCGACTTCTTCCTGTAGTTGTTGCAAATTGTGCTTTTCTTTTCCAATCGCATCTTTTTGGCGATTTTCCAACAATATCTTGCTTTTTACCAATGCAGTAAAGTATTTTTGTATTTCATTTTCTTTTTGCTCTAATACATTACGTTCTAACAAAATAGCGATATATTCATCTTGAGAAGAAAATCCTTCTTCCTGTAAAGCATTTTCAAAATCTTGTTTTGCTTGGTCTTCCTGTTGCTGATAGGTTTCTAAATTTTCTTTTTCTTGTTCTATCTTGCTGTTGATTTGTGTCAGCAAATCTTGTATCTCTTGCCATTCTTGCTCTATTTGTTCGATTTGTGTTAGTTGCTGCAATATTTTATTTTTTTCTTGTTGCAAAGTTTTTTTGGCTTCTGCCCATGTGATGGTATCATCTAACCGTTTTTGTAATGTTTGATATTCCCCTACCATAATATTTGTTTTTTTCTGCAAAATTTCTAAAGTATCTGTATCTTCCTTGGTAGTTTGTTCTAGTTTTTGTAATTGTACTTCTTGATGTTGTTTGGTTTGCAGTAGTTTTTGTATCTCTAACTGCTGTTTTTGATATAGATTCTTTTTCTCTTGTATTGTATTTGCTTGTTCTTGTAGCTGCTGTAATACAAAATCACAATCCTGTATACTTTCCATGCCAAGTGGTTTGAGTTTATCCATCCGCTCTGTTTGCACTTTCTCAAGCTGTTCCAAAACCGCTTTTTGTTCTTGTCCATCTCGGATGATTTTTTCTAAAGCTTGACGTGTCTGTTGTTCTTTTGATTGTAATGTTTCCCATTCTTCTTTGGTTGGAGCATGTTCTGGAAGAACCGCTTTTTGTGGATGATGTAATGCACCACAAACCGGACAAGGCATACCGTCAATCAAATCTTTTGCCAAAATTCCAGCTTGCGCATCTAAATATTGTCGCTGTGCAGAATCAGCATTTTGTTTTTGTTTCTCCCAATTCTCTCTTGTTTGGGTATATTTTGTACGCAATGTTTCCAATTTTTGCTCAATTTGCACGAGTTCATTTTGCTTTGTTTGTACTTCCAATATAGAATGATACTGCATCTGATTTTGATTTTCATATTCTGTTAATTGTTCTATCTGTTGTGTCAGTATCGGCAGAGTGGATTCTTTTTCTTGTATTTCTGTTAAGACTTGTACTAAATTTTCTTTTTTTTCTTCATTTGCTCGTATTTGTGTTTGCAATGCATTGATGTTTTGTTTTTGCTTTTGTATGGTTTGGTATAATGTATCACGTGTTTGATAGTCTTCTATTTCTTTTTCTTTTGCCAATAGTTCCGCTTGTTTTTGTTGTATCTGAGATTTTATTTCTGCAATTTTTTGCTGTTCTTGTTTCTTCTGTGTGTGTTGTAAAATTGCTTGCTTTTGTTGTTCTTCTAACACCTGTAAATTATGTTGCATTCTGATTTTATTTTGTTGTGTTTGCTGTAAAATCAATTCTTTCGGCTGCACATAATCCAAAGCTCGTCTTTGTTGCAAAACTTGTTTTTTCCTATCTTTTTGTATTTCTTCTTGAGCTTGCAATGCTTGATATGATTTTTGCGCTTCTGTTAAGAGATTCCATATCTGCATATCCGCTTGTGCTTTTATCAAGGCAGTTTGTTTTTGTTGTAGAATGTTCTCTTGTATTTGTAATTGTTGCTCTAAATTTTGCCATTGCAGTTGGCTTGCATTCTGTGTTTTTTGTATTTCATGCAATAATTCTGGTACTTGGTATAAAGCATCGTCTGGCAAAACAGTCAGCCCACATTGTGAAAGATAGGTCAGCAACTTTGTGCCGCATTCTTCATAGGCAGATTTCTTTTGTTTTTCCATTTCTTTCAGTTCATCTTGTAACCGTCGATAGAAATCTGTGTGAAATACTTTGCGAAAGATTTCCCCTCTTTCTTTGCTGTCTGCATATAATAGCTTTAAAAATTCCCCTTGTGCAATCATGGCAATTTGCTTAAATTGTCCTGCATCAATTCCCAATAATTCCTCCACAGCTTGTGTTACTTTTTTTGCACCTGTAATCACATTTCCTTGTGCATCAATCAAATGTGCATCTGCAGAAGAAGTAGTCAAGCCATCTCCACGTTTTTTTGCACGTGTGTAGGTAGGTTTGCGCCAAATACGATATTTTTTGTTGTGGAATAAAAATTCTAATTCTACATAAGTTTCGGTATCTATCTCTGCAAAATCACTACGCAAACTGCTTTCCTCACGATAGGAACCGCTTACTTCTCCAAATAAAGCAAAACATATGGCATCAAATAAAGTCGTTTTCCCAGCGCCAGTATCTCCTGTAATCAAAAAAATACCTTCGCTTGCCAATTCTGATAGAGGAATCTGAATTTCTTTTGCATAAGGACCAAAAGCGGAAATCTTAATCCATAAAGGCTTCATTCGCCATCGCCTCCTATTTTTTGCCAAATTTGCATCAGCAATGTATTTTGTTCTTCTGTCAAAGCATGCCCTTGCTGTTTTTCAAAAAAAGCTGCAAACAATGCTTGTCCATTTAATGTTTCTGGTATATTTTCCGTTTCATATGTACTGTTGATTTCATTGCGTTCTGTAATACGTTCCACACACATCAAATTCGGGTAATATTGTCGTAATTTTGTAACAGGGTCTAACACTATTCCAGAATCGGTTAGCATAGCACGTACATAATCAGTACTTCCCCCTTCTTCAGAAGCAGCTTGTAACAGAGATTCTAAAGGACCTCTGATTTCGCGCATATTGTGTAAAGGTTGTAGAGGAACAAATTCTATAGAAATATTCCCTTTTTCTTGTATATCTATGATAGTGACGCCCTTTTTTTGATTGATTTCTGAGAAAGAATATCGTAATAAAGAACCGCCATATCGTATGGTATCTTTGCCAATGCGTTGTGGACTATGTAAATGACCTAATGCAACATAATCAAAATCAAAAAATAGACTTGCATCAATTTCATCTACACCGCCTAATGTTTTACGTTCAGAATCGCTTTCCTCAGCAGTATCTTTCCAAGTGACAAATTGATGTGCCAATAAAATATTGCGTTTTGTAGTATCTAAATCAGTATGTGTAAGCACCCATTGTATCGCTTGTGCATAGGAGAGATGTGTGTCTTCTTCTAAAAAAGGCAGCAACATGGCGGGTTTTAAAAAAGGTAATAAATAAAAGCGAATTTCACCATATGCATCGTTTTGAGAAATATGATGTAATGTACCATCAAAAGCACCACATAGATATATATTTTGTTTTTCCAAAATGCGACTGCCAAAATCTAAGCGTGTAGCCGAATCATGATTTCCAGAAATCATATAAATTGGGATTCCTATTTTTTGCAAACGAGTTAAGAACTGGTCTAAAAGTTGTACAGCTTCTATGGGTGGAATAGATTTATCATATATATCACCACTGATTAGTATACCATCTGGTTGGTGCGTTTCTGCCAAATCACAAATTTGAGATAAAGCATATTTTTGGTCTGTGAGCATAGAAAATTCATATACTTTTTTTCCTAAATGCAAATCACTGATATGAAATAATTTCATATAGATACCCCTTCCCGTTTTTATATAAAATAAAAAACTGTACACAATACAGCACCGACAGAACAATCAAATGCAAAAAGTAAAAATGTCTGTCTGTGTCTATCGGCACAGTCTTTTCCTCTATTTGGATTTTCTTTAGAATATTTTCATAATGTCTGTATACATGACAAACACCATAAATCCCATCAAGAATACAAATCCAGCAAAGAGTATTTTATTTTCAATTTCTGGTTGCATGGGTTTCCTGCGTAATATTTCGATGAGCAACAATAAAATTCTGCCGCCATCTAATCCAGGAATCGGAAACAAATTTAACACGCCTAAGTTTGCACTTAAAACAGCCCCAATATATATTACATTTTGAATCGCAGCGGAAATTCCGTACGTGAGACCAGCTTCGTAGCTATCACCTACTACTTTTACAATAGAAATTGGTCCGCCATATTCATCTGGTGAGGCTTGCATGGTAAATACACGCGCCAAACCACTGGCTGTTAGTTTTACATAGTTTATCATAGCATAATAACTGTATCGTATTGTTTCCCATACAGTTGCAGTATCATTGCCTTCTAACTTTTCTGATAATAAACCATTTTTCACAACAGGCGTAAAACCAACCAAATAACTATTTGTTTCTTCTGAAAATTGTGGTGTCAATTCATAACCATAAATTTCACCATCTCGTTTGACTTCCAATAAAATGGGTGTACTGCCATTCTGCATCATTTCGACTTGCATCTCATCGTAAATGTGGATTCTTGTTCCATTGATACAATAAATTTCATCACCTGGTTGTAGACCAATTTCAGCAGCTGGCGAATTTTCTAATACAGATGCAATTTTTGGTTCTATGATATATCCTGTTGCTGTCAGACCAAATAAAAAGACTAAAGCCAATAAAAAATTCATAAATGGACCAGCAGCCATAATTGCCATACGTGCCCAAACCGATTTGGATAAGAAAGAACGTTCTGTAATTTCGCCTTCTTCGGTTTCGCCATGCAAACGGCAAAAACCACCTAATGGGAATAATCGCAAACTATATTCTGTTTCTCCGACTTGTTTAGATACGACTTTTTTGCCCATACCTACTGCAAATTCTTCTACCCAAACACCACATTTTTTTGCTACAATAAAATGACCAAATTCATGTACGATGACAAGAACTCCAATCACAATCAATGATATGATAATTGAAGAAAGTATGCCAACCACCTCCATATTTTATATTCATACATTGGCTTCTGTTGCGAAGGCTCTTGCCCATGCATCTGCTTGCAATAAATCTTCCAATGTATATGTCTGCTTTACAGTATATGCCTGCATTGTTTTTTCTATCAACACAGGAATATCTAAAAAACCAATTTTTCCATCTAAAAAGCGTGCAACAGCAATTTCATTTGCGGCATTGAGCACCGCAGGCATCGTACCGCCTATTTTCAAAGCGCGATATGCCAACGCCAAACAACGAAATGTTTCTAAATCTGGTTGTTCAAATGTAAAATTTGTACGTTGTGTAAAATCAATTTTTGGGAAAGGATTTGCTGCACGCTTGGGATATGTCAAAGCATATTGTATTGGTACACGCATATCTGGTTCGCCCATTTGTGCAATCACAGCACCATCTTCATACTCTACTGCAGAATGTATGATGCTTTGCGGATGTATCAAAACTTCAATTTGTGATACATCAACATCAAAAAGCCATTTTGCTTCCATGACTTCTAATCCTTTGTTCATCAAAGTTGCCGAATCAATTGTGATTTTTTTCCCCATATTCCAATTGGGGTGGCGCAAAGCGTCTGCGGCTGTGATATGGGTCAATTCCTCGCGCTTTTTTCCACGAAATGGACCGCCTGAAGCGGTTAACAAGATTCTGCGAATGCGATTTCCTGTATTGCCTTGCAGAGATTGAAAAATAGCAGAATGTTCGCTGTCTACAGGATAAATTTGAATCCCCCTTTTTTTCGCCAAATCCATGACCAATTGTCCAGCAGATACTAATGTTTCCTTGTTCGCCAAAGCAATGTTTTTTCCTGCTTCCATTGCCGCAAAGGTAGGACGTAATCCAATGTTGCCTACAACAGAAGTGACAACGGTATCGGCTTCTGGCAATGTTGCCGCTTCAATCAGACTATCCATACCAGATACCACACGACAGTTGGTATCGCCTAATCGCGTACGCAATTCCTTCGCATTATCTTCGTCCATGACTGCAACCAATTGCGGACGATATTTTCTAGCTTGTTCTTCCAATCGTTTTATATTTTGATTGCCTGTAATTGCGCCTATTTTTATATTTCCCAATACATCTACGACTTCTAATGTTTGTGTACCAATAGAACCTGTAGAACCCAAAATAGAAATTGTTCTCATTACTTTCACCATGTCCTTTACATTTGAATCAAAAATAGCATTACATAATATACGACAGGCGCAGTCAAGATTACGCTGTCAAAGCGATCTAGTACACCACCATGCCCAGGAATCAGTTTGCCAAAGTCTTTGATGCCTGTCAAGCGTTTCATTGCAGATGCTGCTAAATCTCCGATTTGCGCCAATAAGGAACCAATCAAACCCGTTAAACCACAAAGCAAGAGCAAATCAACATCTTCCATAATAAAATTATTGCGCAACCAAATTCCGTATAATAAAGAAAGTGCTGTTGCTGTTACAATACCACCAATTGAGCCTTCAATTGTTTTTTTCGGGCTTAGCGATGGTATCAATTTATGTTTTCCCAATGTAATGCCAACAAAATATGCACCTGTATCACAACCGAATGCAGCGATAAATGCTAACCAAATCAGCATTTGTCCATATTGATATTCTCTTGCTAAATAAACATGAGAAAGCAAAAAACAGGCGTAAAAAAAACCAAAAAAGCCAGTCATGCCTTCCAGCGCATTTGTGCGATTATGGAATAATACTGTGTAAATCAGTAACACAACCAAAAAAACAGACACAAATACATTAAAATAATTATTTCCATGTATAATTTGATCTATGAAAATAATATAGATTGCCGCAAAAATATAGCAAATCAAATGCAGACTTTTGTTTTCTTTGGAAAATGCTTGATAAAATTCATGCATACCAATCAAACTTAAAACACCTACAGCGATTTTGAGCCACAATCCGCCGCTTACTACAAGAAAAATCAATACCGGCAACAATACAATTGCCGAAATGATTCGTGTTTTCATGAGTTCACCTCATTTCTTTATCTGCCACCAAAACGACGTTCCCGATTTTGATAATAATAAATTGCTTCTTCTAGGCATGCTCTGTCAAAATCTGGCCAAAGTGTGTCCATAAAACAAAATTCAGAATACGCAATCTGCCATAATAAGAAGTTGCTAATGCGTTCTTCCCCACTTGTACGAATGACCAATTCGGGATCTGGCACATTGGCTGTATCTAGGTGCATAGAAATCACATCTTCTGTGATTGATGTAGCAGTTAAGTTTCCATCTTCTATTTCTTTTGCAATTTTACAAACCGCGCGACGGATTTCATCTCGCCCGCCATAATTCAAAGCAATATGCACACTAAGACCATCTTTTGTTTTGGAAAGTTCTTCAATTTCGCGGATACTATCTTGTATATCTTGATCCAAGCGATGTATTTCTCCAATCACATCCATGCGTATGTTATCATCTAAAAACTTTTTAAAATAGTTTTTCAAATATTGTCGAAGCAAATCCATAATTGCATCTACTTCTTCTTGAGAGCGTTTCCAATTTTCCGTAGAAAATGCGTAAACGGTTAAATGCTTTACACCCAATTGCTGACAATCTTTGATAATGCGTTCCAATGCATCAGCGCCTGCTTTATGACCGGCTTTACGTGGCAGCAAACGCTTTTTTGCCCAACGCCCATTCCCGTCCATGATAATTGCAATGTGTGTTGGGATACGTTCTGGATCCAATGTTATGTTTTGCGGTGCTTTTTGTTGAAATAACATATTTTCCCCTCCATGCAACAATGCCCCTCCGCGATGAGAGGGGCAGTCCTTCCTATTACAATCTACAAATCAAACAGCCAGAATGTCTTTGCATTTTGCGTCACATTTTTTGTCGATTTCTGCAACGTATTTGTCTGTTAATTTTTGCATTTCATCTTCTAAATCTTTCAGAATATCTTCTGTAATTTCTTTTTTCTTTTCCTGTTTTTTGAAAGTATCCAAAGCATCACGACGAATATTACGTACAGCAACTTTTGCTGCTTCTGCTTTTTTCTTTACATCTTTGTTTAATTCTTGTCTTCTTTCTTCGGATAATTCAGGAAAAATCAAACGAATCACTTTTCCGTCATTGCTTGGGTGGATACCCAGTTCAGATGCATTGATCGCTTTTTCAATTGCTTTGAGCATACTTGCGTCCCAAGGTTGAATTTGAATCATGCGAGCTTCTGGTACAGTAATGTTACCTACTTGATTGACGGGTGTTGGTGTACCATAATAATCAACCATAATACGATCTAAAACATGAGGATTTGCACGTCCTGCGCGAATGGTTGCATAATCGCTATCCAATGTAGCAAGCGTTTTTGTCATTTTCTCATCGTATACTTTTGTTGCTTCTGATGCCATTTCCATTCCTCCTAAATTTCATTCAGATACAGTTACTAATGTGCCGATTTTTTCGCCTTGTACCGCACGCATAATGCTGTTTTCTTCGTTCAGACCAAAAATCACAACTGGTATTTTTCTTTCAAAACAAAGCGCTGCTGCTGATGTATCAATGACTTTCAAGTTCTTTTTGACAATATCCTCAGATGTAATCACATCTAATTTTTTTGCATTTGGATTTTTTGCAGGATCATCATCATAAACGCCATCAATATTTTTGGCAAAGAACAATCCATCTACGTCCAATTCTGCACCACGTAAAGCTGTGATAGTATCTGTGGAAAAGAATGGATGCCCTAAACCTGCTGCAAAAATTAGAACTTTCCCTACTGACAAATGCTCTAAAGCACGGTCTTTTGAAAACAGTTCTGTCATTGTACCAAAAACAATCGGTGTTTGAATGATAGCCTGTACGCCTTGTTGTCGAAAGGCATCTGCCAGATAGATAGCATTCATAACAGTTGCCAGCATACCAATCTGGTCTGCTTTGGCACGATCCATTGTACTATCTGCACTTCTGCCTCGCCAGAAATTTCCACCACCAACTACAAGACATACTTGTGTTCCCATATCCATCACTTGACGAATTTGTGTGACTAAGCCGGAAATAACAGCATCATCAAAATGAATGCCATCTTTATCTCCTGCTAAGGCTTCGCCGCTGAGTTTGAGCACAATTCTTTTATACATACCAACAGCCTCCTTATAATTATAATGTATCATACTCCGTTTAAAATTTCCACATATATTTTTAGCAAATGATTTCTAAATGTGTTTTTTAGAAATGCCGTCGATGATTATACCATATAATCAATGTATGTTTCAATACTTGTAGAAAATCCGTTGAAAAATTTACTTTGCTAAAATGACATTATTGCATGTTGTATATTCTTGTGGGATTTTTTCCGTAATCCAAATCGCTTGTTCAAATGCACAAAAGTTTACAGCACTGATTCGATTACATTTTCTGCTGTCCGCCAATACATAGACTTCTTTACTTTGTGCGACTGCACAACGTTTCAACGCGGCTTCTCGAATATCAGGCGTTGTGAATCCGGTTGTTTTTCCAATTCCATTTGTACCAAAGAAACCTTTTGTGAAATGATATCTGCGTAGTTGTTCGATGGCTTCATCACCGACAATTGCTTCTGTGGTACTTTTACATTCTCCCCCTAGCAAATGCACCTGTACACCTGCTTTTGCTAGTTTCTTTGCATGAGAAATTCCATTTGTTACAAATACAGCCCCTGT
Organism: uncultured Lachnospiraceae bacterium; assembly: GCA_944384295.1. GTDB lineage: Bacteria > Bacillota > Clostridia > Lachnospirales > Anaerotignaceae > Anaerotignum. Next base: position 21,832 of record CALWSU010000007.1, read on the forward strand.
TTCTGTCAAATAGTCAACCAAACGTACTGTAGTGCTTCCAGCATCTAAAAAAACAAAATCCTGTGATGTGATAAAAGATGCTGCATATTTTGCGATACAATCTTTTGCTTCTTTGCTTTCGTCTTCTCTTTGGTCAATATCCTCATCTTTTGTACGATATTCCATATCTAATGTAATTGCGCCACCAAATACTTTGATCAATCTACCCTGCTTGTGTAATGCTGTCAAATCTCTACGTATGGTAGATTCTGAACTATGGAGCAATTCTGTAATTTCTTTGACCGTAATACTCTTTTTTTGTTCTAATAATTCTAAGATTTTTTCATATCGTTGTTCTGTCAGCATGTACAAGCCCTCCTTGTTTACCATTATAACCGCAAGAAATCTGACAAGCAAGCAAAAAAGAGAAACGGCAATCCCAAAAACTGAGATTGCCGATATTGGAATTATTCTTTTACTTCTTTTTTCAAGAAACCAAGCAATATTGCTGCTACAATTGTACCGGCTACTAATGCAACCAAATACATAATTGCATTGCCTACAACAGGGAATACAAATATGCCGCCATGAGGTGCCATCAGTGTACAATCAAACGCCATAGACAGCGCACCTGCCAATGCAGAACCAATGATACAAGAAGGCAGTACACGCAATGGATCAGATGCAGCAAAAGGAATTGCACCTTCTGTGATAAATGCCAGACCCATGATAAAGTTTGTAGGACCAGATTCACGTTCTTGTTTTGTATATTTTGATTTGAATAACAGTGTAGAAAGTGCAATGGCACAAGGAGGTACCATACCGCCTACCATAACTGCCGCCATAATATCATAGTTTCCAGCTGCGATAGATGCAGTACCAAATACATAGGCTGCTTTATTGAATGGACCACCCATGTCAATGGACATCATACCACCAACAATAATACCTAAGACAATTTTGCTGGTACCACTCATATTTGTTAAAGCGGTATTCATTGCGGTATTCAATGCGCCAACTGGTGGTTCTACAACATAGTACATAATCAAACCAACAATCAATATACCAAACAAAGGATATAAGAGTACAGGAGCGATTTTTTCCAAAGCTTCTGGTAATTTGTCAAAAATCTTACGTAAAAATACGATAGTATATCCTGCAAGGAACCCTGCAACCAATGCGCCTAAGAATCCAGAACTACCATTTGCTGCGATTGCACCGCCTACAAAGCCTAATGCTAAGCCAGGACGATCCCCAATGCTCATTGCGATAAAACCTGCCAAAACAGGAAGCATAAATCCAAAAGCTACACCACCAATTTGTTTGAATAATGCTGCTGCTGGTGTAATTGTACCGAAGTTTGCACGCATTTCAGGGGATAAACTTGCCATATCAACGCTTAAACCATCAATCAAAAATGCAATTGCAATCAAGATACCGCCACCTACGACAAATGGCAGCATATGAGAAACCCCATTCATCAACTGCATATAAATTTTATGTGCTGTTGATCCACTTGTTTTGATTTCTGTGTTTTCCGATGCATTGCCTTCTGCTTCGTAAATGGGTGCATTGCCGGAAATAGCTTGATCCAACAATTCATCTGCTTTGCTGATACCATCTGCAACATGACAAGAAATCAAGCGTTTGCCATGGAAACGTTCCATAGGTACTTGTGTATCTGCCGCAACGATGATACAATCTGCTTCGGCAATTTCTTGTGCAGTTAATGTATTTTTCGCACCGCCACTGCCTCTTGTTTCTACTTTGATGGTACAATTTCTTTTTTTCGCTGCTTTTTCCAGACCTTCTGCCGCCATATAGGTATGTGCAATACCAGTTGGGCAAGAAGTAACTGCTAAAACTTTACAACTGTCGGCTGATGGAGTTTCTTCTGTTTTTTCTTCTTTTTCTCCGTTTTCCTCATCTTCGGCTTTGTCAATTACAGCCAAAAATTCATCAACTGTTTTTGCTTTACGCAAATTATCTGCAAAATCTTCATTCATCATCATAACAGACAGTTTGCTTAAAACATCTAAATGCACATTGTCCGCTGTATTTGGTGCTGCAATCAAAAATATCAATGTTGCAGGCGCTCCATCTAATGATTCAAAATCTACACCATCTGGCACTACCAACGCAGCCAAGCCCGGCGCATCTACAAAGGAACCTTTCCCATGTGGAATTGCTAAACCATCACCAATCCCAGTAGTACCTTCTTCTTCTCTACGATACACTTCTTTGCGGTATGCTTCTTCGTTATTGATTTTGCCACTTTTGACCATCAAAGAAATGACAGTGTCCAACGCCTCTTGTTTTGTTTTGGGCGCAGCTCCTAGCCCAATGCTATTGCGATCCAGTAAATCTGTAATACGCATGTTTGATTCCCTCCCTTGTTCGATTATTCTAAGTGTAATGTTTGATATAATGCTTCTGCATCAGCTCTCTTCGCCAATCCATCTTGAAAAGCACTTGCGCTGCCAGTGGCAACACTGAAACGAAAAGCATGTTTATAATCTTTTGTTTCTAACCAGCCAGTCAAAAAGCCAGCTACCATAGAATCACCCGCACCCACACTATTGACCAAAGTTCCTTTTGGTGCAGGCAAACGATAAAACATACCATCTTCCGCCAAAAGTGCAGCACCTTTGCCACCCATAGATACTAATACATTACGTGCGCCTTGTTCTTGCAAACGTTTTGCGTACTTTTCTATCTGTTCTTCTGTTTCTATGGTTACGCCAAAAATTTCACCTAACTCATGATGATTGGGTTTGATCAAAAATGGATGATATGGCAAAACATGGCATAATAAATCACCAGTTGCATCTACTACAATGAGAATATCTTTTTTTGATAAACGTTCCATAATATCTTGATACAATGTCATAGGCATACCAGTTGGAATACTGCCAGCCAAAACAAGAATGTCACCAGATTGTAGTGTATCTAATTGTAACATTAGTTTTTGCAATGCATCTTCAGGAATGGTTGGTCCTTTTGCATTGATTTCTGTACCATCTGCGGAACGTAATTTGACATTGATACGACTTATTCCATTTTCCAAACGAATAAATGATGTTTTGCAACCAATTTCTTCCAAATTACGGCATATTTCATCACCTACGAATCCTGCAGCAAAGCCAAGCGCTGTATTTTCCATTCCTAGATTTTGTAATACCATAGAAACGTTAATTCCTTTTCCACCTGGCATTAACATTTCAGCTGTGGTACGATTGGTTACACCAAGACGAAATCCTGGTACGTCTACAATATAATCCAAAGATGGATTGCATGTAACTGTGTAAATCACAGCATCACCCCCGTAACATTGATTTGATTATGCTCACTTGTTTTATGAGCTTATTATATAATCAAAATCAGTCAATTTCAATCATACTAAATCACAAATTTGATGATTTATTTTTATTAATATTGACTAAATTTGATTGAATTTTGTATTCAATCAAAATCAGTCAAACTGCTACTATCTTTTTGTTATAATATCTAAAACAACAAAAAATATGTAACAAATAAAAAAAGCAGTCCTTGTTACAGAAAGTATGATTTGTTCTATCACTTTCTGAACAAGAACTGCAATCCTAGTTTTATAGTACTCCGAAACTACTTAAATACACGATATGGCGAATCCGATTTTCTGACAGCAACATCTGTAATATCAAAGCCAAAATGTCCCAACATCTGAAACACATCTTGATTTGTCAAACGGCAGTTTGGACCAATGATAATTTCTTTGATCATATCATTGTGTATATGATTTCCATTTGAAAAATCCATATCCATATAAGATATAATATCATTTTCGGCAACACGAAATTCTAAGGCATTTGGAAATAAACGTTCCAAGGCGGTTTGTGGCTCTGTGCCTTTTCGTTTCCAGTTATAAATATCTTCCCAATCTTCTTCGCTTTTGATGATTTCATCTTTTAGAATCAAACGCCATTCATTTTCTTCTGCAAATGAACTATCCTTATAAAAAAAGGAGTCTTGCAATAACGGAATAAACCATTGCCCCATATCAGATATCATATATTCCCCACTCAAGATTTTTTTCGTTTCATTATGTGCCATATATTCAAATAATGTTTCCACTAGTTCTCTTGCGTGAATATTGATGCTGACATCACATTGTGTGCTTGTGCATTGCATCATGTCTTGGTTGGAATCAATATAGCTTACTTTACGAAATTCCATCTGACCATTTGATACATCTTCCACCAATTGTCCGATGGTTTGTACATCAAAGCCGATTGCAACCCCTTTTCCGTTATCTCCATAGCCTCGCCATTGCCCTAAATAATCATCTGATTCAGAAAAACAAGCAATATAAGCCAATAAATCATTGTAGGCTTGGACTTGATCAATCATTTTGTCAATCAAATATACGATAAATTCGCGGTAATTTAGTCCGCCAATATTGCGTTCATTATCTTTGTTTTGTGCTTCCATAATCATTTGAATGGCACGATTGCGTGTAATATGCAGCAATGCTTTGCTTTCATTCGCGTCATTGAGTTTATTGATGTCCGATAAACGCAATGTTTTATGTTCTAAGATATTTAATAACGTGGTCAAGCTACAATAATGATATACCAATTTATGCAATTTTTGCATGCTGCACCTCCATTTCACAATCTTTCACTAGTATTATACGATGGTTCTTTTTTTCTTGGCAAGCATTTTTCAAAAACAAAAAAGAGAAACATATCCTTTTTTCAGAATATGTTTCTCTATATCCAGTCAATCTGCTCAAAAAACCATCACAAATTTGAGAATACTGGTGTTCTTATTGCATTGCTTTTGCAACTTCATCAGCGAAGTTTTCTTCTTTCTTTTCCATACCTTCGCCTGTTTCAAAACGTACAAAACGTACGATTTCGATAGGAGCACCAACTTCTTTTGCTACAGAATCAATATATTTCTGTACAGTCAAATCGCCATCTTTTACATAAGGCTGTTCTACCAAGCAGAATTCTTTCATTTCTTTTTTCAGTCTGCCTTCGATCATTTTAGCAATGATATTTTCAGGTTTGCTTGCATTTTTAGGATCATTTTTTGCCTGTACTGTCAAAATTTCTGTTTCTTTTGCAATGAAATCAGCAGGTACATCTTTTTCTGTGATAAATTTAGGATTCAAAGCAGCAATCTGCATTGCAACGTTTTTGCCTAATTCTTCTAAAGCATCGCTTTCATTTGCGCAAGCCAACTCAATCAATACACCAATTCTGCCGCCACCGTGGATATAAGAAACCAGTTTACCAGCACCTGTTTTTTCAAATTTTTCAAAACGTCTGATATTCAGGTTTTCGCCAATTACTGCTACCTGTTGGCTCAATGCTTCTTTTACAGTATACTGAGGATCTAAATCCCATTTTTCTGCGAAGAATGCATCCATATCTGTTGCTGTAGTAGTAGAAGCCTGTTTTGCTACTGCTTTTACATAGTCTCTGAATACCTGGTTTTTTGCTACGAAGTCTGTTTCAGAGTTTACTTCTACGATGGTACCTACTTTGTTATCATCACTCAAATATACATCTACGATACCTTCAGAAGCAATACGACCTGCTTTTTTTGCAGAAGCTGCCAAACCTTTTTCTCTCAGCAGTTCTACTGCTTTTTCCATATCGCCATCTGTTTCAGCCAGGGCTTTTTTGCAATCCATCATCCCTACGCCTGTCATTTCTCTCAGTTCTTTTACCATTGCTGCTGTAATTGCCATGTGTTTTCCCTCCGTATTTACTGTTGATAAGAAGTTATATAAGAAAGAGCTTCAGCCCGTGAATCGGCTGAAGCTCGGGCAAATGCCTATGAAAAAAATTATTCTGCTGTTTCTTCTGTTGTTTCTTCTACAGTATCCTGTTCACCCTGTTTGGATTCCAGAACTGCATCTGCAACTTTAGAAGCAATCAGTTTTACAGCACGAATTGCGTCATCGTTACCAGGAATTACATAATCAATTTCATCAGGATCACAGTTTGTATCCACGATTGCAACAATGGGGATACCCAGTGCATGTGCTTCCTGTACTGCGATTTTTTCTTTTCTTGTATCAACTACAAACATCAAATCGGGCACTTTCTTCATTTCTTTGATACCGCCCAGATTCTTTTCCAATTTTTCCATTTCGTGCATCAAAGCAGCAACTTCTTTTTTAGGCAGAACATCAAAAATGCCGTCTTCCTGCATTTTTTCCAGTTCTTTCAATCTAGCGATTCTTGTTTTGATTGTATTGAAGTTTGTCAGCATACCACCTAACCATCTCTGGTTTACATAGTACATGCCGCATCTTTCCGCTTCTTCTTTGATACATTCTTGTGCCTGTTTCTTTGTACCAACGAACAGCACTTCACCACCATCTGCAACAATATTGCAGATTTCAGCATAAGCTTCGTCAACTTTTTTTACGGTTTTCTGCAAGTCGATGATGTAGATACCGTTTCTTTCTGCGAAGATGTATTCAGCCATTTTAGGGTTCCATCTTCTTGTCTGGTGTCCAAAATGTACACCTGCTTCTAATAATTGTTTCATTGAAATTACGCTCATAGCGCACCTCCTGTGGTTTGTCCTCCGCATGTGTCCCCATATCACCGATTACTTCGGCACCGGATACAAGGTGATCCATACGTGTGTTTTTAGTTACCTTTGGGATTATATCACAGCCTTTTCCAAAAAACAACCTTAAGTTTTTATTTTTTTCATTTTTTACATAATGGATAGAGAGAAAAGACAATCAGGAATCCATTTTTTTGCAAATATCACATAGTTTTATTCCGTTTCTTCCTGCTCCGTTTCTTTGACATAACCGCATTTTTCGTTTGCGCAAATGATTTTTGGATTTTTCTTTCCTTTTTCCACTAAATAACCTCCACACACTGGACACTTTTCTCCAGTTGGCTTGTTCCAAGACATAAAGCCGCATTCTGGATTATTTTCACAGCCATAGTATGTTCTGCCTTTTTTGGTTTTACGAATCAACACTTTTGCGCCACATTCGGGACAAGAAACACCAGCCTCTTCAAAAAATGGCTTTGCATTTTGACATTCTGGGAAACCAGGACATGCTAAGAATTTCCCATATCTGCCATATTTGATTACCATATTTCGTCCGCATTTTTCACAAATGACATCAGTTACTTCATCTTTGATTTCTACTTTTGCTAATTTTTCGATTGCATTTTCAACTGCTTCATGGAATCCGGGGTAAAAATCTCGAATGATTTGTTTCCATTCTTCGTGTCCCATCTCCACTTCGTCCAATCTTTTTTCCATATTGGCAGTAAAATCAATGTCCACAATATCGGTAAAATATGTTTTCATAATATCGTTGACAACTTCTCCTAATTCCGTAGGATACAATACTTTTGCTTCTTTTGTCACATAATGTCTTGCCTGTATGGTAGTCAATGTGGGTGCATATGTGCTGGGACGTCCGACACCAATTTCTTCTAAAGTTTTAATCAAAGAAGCATCTGTAAACCTTGCGGGTGGCTGTGTAAAATGTTGTTCTGGCTGAATTTGTACTACTTTGATATGTTCGCCTTCTGTCAATTGCGGAATTTGTACCTCTGTTTCTTCTTCCCCTTTATTATAAACTTCTAAGAAGCCACGAAATACCAAATGCGATCCCGAAGCACGAAAATCATAAATACCCGCTTTCATTTTAATTTGTAATGTATCATACATCGCTGGACTCATTTGACTTGCAACAAAACGTTCCCAGATGAGTTTATATAGTTTGTATTGGTCTTTTGTCAAGGATTCCTTTATGCTGTCAGGGGTACGCAGTATATTTGTAGGACGAATGGCTTCATGTGCATCTTGTGTTTTGCCTTTTGATTTATATTCCACACGTTCTGGATTTACATATTCTTTTCCATATGTTTCGGTAATATAGTCTACCGCTGCATGATATGCTTCATCAGAAATGCGGAAAGAGTCTGTACGAATATAAGAAACTAAACCGACATTTCCTTCGCCTTTGACATGTACACCTTCGTATAATTGCTGTGCAATCATCATCGTTTTTTGTGTTGCCATATTCAAATGTTTGCTGGCTTCTTGCTGCATGGTACTGGTCGTAAAGGGAGCAACTGGTTTTTTCTGACGTGTTCCTTTTTTTACTTCGTGTACTACAAAATCACTTTTTTCTATTTCTGCTACAATTTCTTGTACGACAGTTTGATTGGGCAATTCCATTTTTTTATCTTCTTTACCATAGAATCGCGCTTCAAATTTCTTTTTCTGTTCATTTTGCAGTTGCGCGCCAATGGTCCAATATTCTTCCGGGATAAATTCGCGAATTTCTTCTTCACGGTCGCAAATGATACGCAATGCAACCGATTGCACACGACCACCGCTCAACCCTTTTTTGACTTTCTTCCATAATAAATCACTGACAGTATACCCTACCATACGATCTAATACACGTCTGGCTTGTTGCGCATCTACCAAATCCATATCAATTTCCCTTGCTTCTGTAATAGAGCGTTTGACAGCGGATTTTGTGATTTCATTGAATGTGATGCGTTGAATATCTTTATCTTCTCCCAGTTTCAATGCATGCAATAAATGCCAACTGATAGCTTCTCCCTCACGGTCAGGGTCAGTTGCTAAAAATACTTTATCTGCCGCTTTTGCCTCGCGTTTGAGTTTGCTCAATAACTCACCTTTTCCGCGTATGGTGATATATCTTGGCTCAAAATCATGTTCAATATCTATTCCCATTTGACTTTTGGGCAAATCGCGAATATGTCCCATAGATGCTTCGATTTTATAATTACTACCTAAGAATTTCCCGATTGTACTTGCCTTTGCTGGAGATTCTACAATGACAAGATATTTTTTCGAAGATGTTTTCTTTTTGGTAGTTTTTTTTGTTTTTGTTGCTTCCTTACTCATCTTTTCACCTCATCTAACTTCCTTTATGGCTTGATTTAGGATATATGCGAACAACGTATGTATCCTGCTTGTTGCAACTTCCGAATGTGACCAGAAATCTCCAATAAAGAAAGTATATATTGTACTTCTCGAATATCTTTCTGTAACTGTCTTGCAATTTCTTCTGCTGTGATAGAACAGTCTACAGGAATTTGTGCATATACTATTTGTTCTTCTGGCGATAAAGATTCCAGAACTTTTTGATAAAGTTGTATCTTTTCATTTTCTCGATAAGAGATACCTAATTCCAATAAAATATCATCAGATTCTGTAATGATTGGACATCCTTGTTTGATTAAATTATTGGTGCCTTCGCTCAATTTGCTTGTGACATTACCTGGCACAACAAAAACATCGCGACCATTTTCTAATGCCAAGTCTGCCGTAATGAGTGTGCCGCTGCGTTTTCCCGCTTCTATCACAACTATCATTTTAGATAAACCGCTTATGATACGATTTCTAGCTGGAAAGTGATATGGCAATGCAGGTGTACCAGGTGGATATTCCGATAACACACAGCCATGCTGTATGATTCTTTCCATTAAATTTTGATTTTCTGTTGGATAACAAACATCTACACCGGAACCAAGTACCGCAATCGTTCTGCCGTCGCCATCCATTACGCCACAATGTGCAATAGAATCTATGCCGCGCGCCATACCACTCACAACAATCACATTTGCATTCCCTAATTCTTTTGTTATCCGATGCGTGACAGATGCACCATAGGCGGAGCAATTTCTTGCTCCAATGACACCTACTGTATTTTTATCATCTTCTGGTAAATCACCTTTGACATAAATACCTAAAGGTGGATCATAAATTTCTTTCAACAAAGATGGGTAACGAGGATGAAAATAGGAATAAAAACAAATATCTTTTTCCTCTAATTCAGCAATCCATTCATCCAGTAAAGCTGGAATTCGATTGGATATCAAAGCATGAGCCAATTTGGGCGTATGAGCCAAAGCCTGCTGTAACTGTGTGACATCTGCATGAAAGATTGCTTCTGCCGAACCAAATCGACCCAATAACGCAAATGCATGCTTACTTTGAGAAAGTAATATACGTGCTAACCACATGAGGTAATATTCTTCCATAAAAATTCCTCCTAAAATCTTCCCCTCAGTTATGCAATCTACTATATCTGCTTTCTTCTGAAAATTCAATCACTTTTTTTGTAAAATTTCGGAACAATCTTAGAATGTAGAATCAAAAATTTTCTGTTTTATGCTTTTTTTAGAGTATTTTTTGCAATATTTTTGCAATATTATTGCAATATTATAGATAGTATGCTTTTCAGAAAAATATGTCATCCAGCATGGATTGCATATTTCATACATTGCACTTTCTGAAAAATCTTGTTATGATGAAAATAGTCTATACCAATCATCAATTTTTTTGGTATGTAGTGCCGATTGTGGTCAGAAATGGGGGAAAAGTTATGTTAGCAATGATTCAAAGTGCCGCTTTATATGGTATTGATGCATATATTGTGCGTGTTGAAGTAGATTTAAGCAATGGAATACCTGCTTTTGAAATTGTTGGCTTACCGGATTCGGCTGTCAAAGAATCAAGAGAACGTGTACGCACTGCAATTAAAAATTCTGGATTACTCTTTCCATCAAAACGTATTACTGTAAATTTGGCACCTGCCGATACAAAAAAAGAAGGTGCTGCCTTTGATTTGCCCATTGCAGCAGGTATTTTGATTGGAATGGGTACTTTGCAGCCACAAGCATTAGAAGATTATTTATTGATTGGTGAACTTTCTTTAGATGGTTCCTTACATGCGGTCAATGGTGTTTTGCCAATGGTTTATGGTGCTATGCAAAATGGAATACAAAAATGTATCGTTCCTATGGAAAATGCAGAGGAAGCAGCGCTTGTAAAAGATATGGAAGTATATCCTTTACATAGTCTTAGACAATTGATTGCTTTTTTCAATGGGCAAGAAGATATGGTACCATATCATATAGATATTGATGCACTTTTTTCGACATATACACCCTCTGCGCAACTTGATTTTTCACATGTCAAAGGACAGGAAAATGCCAAAAGAGCAATGGAATTGGCTGCTGCGGGCGGACATAATATACTGATGATTGGACCGCCGGGATCAGGTAAAACAATGCTTGCCAAACGTTTTCCTACGATATTGCCAGACTTAACTTTTACAGAGAGTATCGAAATTACCAAAATATATAGTGTGGCAGGTTTATTGCAAAATAAAAATGCCTTGATTCGAGAACGCCCATTTCGTTCGCCACATCATACTATATCTGCTGCCGCTTTGACGGGAGGTGGTCGCATTCCGAAACCAGGCGAGATTTCTTTGGCACATCATGGCGTATTGTTTTTAGATGAACTGCCAGAATTTCAACGCAATGCATTAGAGATTATGCGCCAACCAATGGAAGATGGACATGTGACGATTTCTCGCGTAAATGGTACACTGACTTTCCCCGCAGATTTTATGTTGGTGGCAGCTATGAATCCTTGCCCTTGTGGTTATTTAGGTTCTAGTGATAAATGTCATTGTACAGTCAGTGAAATTACACGTTACCAAAGCAAAATCAGTGGACCTTTGTTGGATCGTATTGATTTGATGGTAGAAATGCCGGCAGTTGGTTATGCACAATTACAACAAGCACCAAATGGCGAAACATCTGCTACAATCAAAGAACGTGTTGTACGTGCACATCAAGTGCAATTAAAAAGATATGAAAAAGAAGGTATTTATTTTAATGCACAGCTCAACGCTGCACAGATTGAAACCTATTGTCCACTTGGCAAAAAGGAAAAAGAACTTTTGCAGAATGCCTTTACACAAATGGATTTGAGCGCACGTGCATACCATAAAATTCTAAAAGTTGCTAGAACAGCAGCAGATTTAGATGGAAGCGAAAATATTACAATACGTCATATTGCAGAAGTATTGCAATATCGCTCTTTGGATCGAAAATATATGATGTAATCATGGTAATCAATATAGAGGTGGATGATATGTTACATACAGATCAAATGTCAGATTCTTTTCGTATTGGCGCAGTGCTTGCTTTGGTAGGCGGATTTTTAGATGCGTATACCTATCTTTTTCGCGGACAAGTTTTTGCCAATGCGCAAACAGGTAATATCGTATTGATGGGCATTCAGTTCGCAGAAGGCAATTGGAGCAAAGCATTTGTATATTTTATTCCAATATTTGCTTTTGTGATTGGTGTAATCACCGATGAAGGAATCAAAAAACATTTAGATGGCAGATTGTCTTTACATTGGAGACAAATCGTATTGTTAATCGAAATGGCAGGTTTAATTATTGTGTTTTTGTTGCCGCTTGGTAGCGGGGATATGATAGCAAATGCTATGGTTTCTTTCATCTGTTCCTTGCAGGTACAAAGTTTCCGTAAAGTACATGGATTGCCCTATGCGACTACGATGTGTACTGGCAATTTGCGTAGTGGTACCAATCATTTATCTAGTTTTTTACAAACAAAAGATACTTTAAGTTTTATCAAATGTCTGAAATATTATGGGATTATTTTATTCTTTATATTTGGTGCAGGAATTGGCTGCGTGAGTGTGAAACAATGTGGAAATATTTCTCTCCTATTTTGTTTTGGATTGTTAGGCATTGCATTTTTAATGCTATTCGTCAAATCTAAATCAAAAGAAATGTAAACGCAATGTGATAGTATATCTCATCATATGGAATTACATATGTGTAAAACAATGAGAATGTATAAACTGCGCTTGTCCTACGTTGACTTGTCTTTTACACTAGTGCTATAATAAACGAAGATGTTTTTTTGTGTGTCATATATGCACAAATATGGAAAATGGAAATTGTACACAATCAAAGAAAGAAGGATGCAATTATGTACAGAACACTTTATGGTCCACAGGGGGCACACATCAATTTGGATGGCAGAGAAATGATCAATATGGCTTCCAATAACTATCTTGGTTTGGCAAACGATCCAGACTTGGTAGCAGCTGCAAAAGATGCAATCGACAAATATGGTGTAGGTCCGAGCGCTAGCCGTAATATTGTTGGGAACTTTATAATTCACGACGAATTGGAAGAAGCATTGGCAAAGTTTAAAGGTGTAGAAGCAGTTTTGGTATTTAATAGTGGTGTTGCAGCAAATACAGGTGTAATCCCTGTTTTAGTGGGCAAAGGCGATACCATTTATAGTGATGAATTGAATCATGGCAGTATTATTGATGGTTGCCGTCTTTCTCGTGCAACAGTAAAAGTTTATCCACATATGGATTTGGAAAAATTAGAAGAAATGCTCAAAGAGCCAACAGAAGGCAAAAAATTATTGGTTGCTGATGCAGTATTTAGTATGGATGGGGATTTGGCGCCTTTGCCAGAAATGGCTGCTTTGGCAGAAAAATATGGTGCAATGTTTATGGTAGACGATGCACATGGTGATGGTGTTATGGGACCTTTCGGAAAAGGTACTGTAGAACATTTTAATCTGAGAGATAAAGTTATGGTAGAAACAGGCTCTCTTTCCAAAGCATTTGGTGCAGCGGGTGGTTTTGTGGCAGGTAGCAAAGAATTTATTGAAGAATTGCGTCCCAAAGCACGTAGCTTTATCTTTACAGCCTCTCCTTTGGCACCTTGCTTGACAGCTGCAGCATTGGCAGCAATTCGCAAAATAGAACATGATGATACATTGGTAAAACGTCTGTGGGAAAATAGACAGTATTTTGCAGCTCGTATGAAAGAAGCAGGCTTAAATACAGGTTCTACTGTAACACCAGTCATTCCAGTCATTGTAGGTGATGCAGAAAAAGCCGAAGAATTAAGTGAGCGTTTGTATGACATGGGTGTTTATGCACAAGCAATCAAATTCCCTGTTGTTCCTAGAGGTACTGCACGTCTGCGTGTTATGATTTCAGCTGCGCATACAAGAGAGGATTTGGAAAAGGCAGCTAATGCAATTATTGCAATCACAAAGGAAATGGGAATTATCTAAACAATAGAATATTGATTCCGTATACATATTTCCATGATGTATTCAGTTTCAAAATATAGAAAAGCTCTCAAAATCAATTGATTTTGAGAGCTTTTTGAAATTGATTTATTGTTGTTCTAATTTTTGATATTTTGCATTCAAAGCATCGCCAACTTCTTTACGATTCCGTTTGTCAAATAACATATGATACAATACAACTACCATTAAGATAATACCCATATAACCGCTGAAAGGATATACTGTATTTACCAATACTTTGAAGTCTGTCATACCTAAGAAGAATGCAATGACTGTCAAAATCAATGCAACAACGACAAAACGTTTTGTTTTTTCTTTTGCGAATTGGCTGGTAACACCCCATAACATAGGAACTGCTGTAGTATAAATACCAAAAATCAAAATTACAGAAAATACGATACCTACACCTTTATGAATATTATCCGCTAATATCAAAGATGGTACAGCTTTGTCATATACACTTTCGATATTTACCAAAAGACCTAAGTTCATGCACAAAATTGCCAAACCAAACAAAAGACCACCTAACAAACCGCCGTACAGTGCTTCTTTTCCACTATTTGCACTTGCGCCAATCCCTGCAGAGAAAATCAAAACAGCGATAGCATTGAAACCAGGATACAAAATGCTAGAGAATAACCAACCACCACTATTTTTTGTAATTTCCAAAGTAGGAATCACCTCTGCTGCATGAGATAAACCAGATGCATTACTTAAGAAGCTAATCAAACCAACACCAACAGAGAAAACAATGATAACTGTTCCCAAACTACCTAAAATATCTGTTAATTTACGCAGTCCTAATATAACGGTAAAAAATGCCAATAATGTCATACCAACACGACCAACATATGGATTGATTCCATAATATTCTGCCAATGTTGCGCCTGCACCAGAAATCATAATAACAAAAATTGCGTATAAAAATGCTTGGAATAAAATTTCAAATAATCTACCAACAGTATGACCAAAATAAAATCGTACAATTGCGCCGGGTACTTTTAGTTGCAAATCTTTCCCGTCTTTCATAAATCTACTGCCGACCCATGCAAACAACACCATCGTGACAATACTACCTAAAACACTCATGATCCCTTGTGCTGTAAAAAATTGCATGATTTCTTGCCCTGTAGCAAAGCCTGAACCAATCGCACATGCTACATATGCGCCTGCAAACTTCACGACATTGGCGCCACTCACCTTGTTTTCCATACTACTTTCTCCTTTCTTTGTTCGCCTTTTTCTTCTGTGATAATAAATTTGATTAATAATAATGCATGAATTTTATCATAGCCCCACGCGTTCTGTAAATTGCCATTTTATACAAACTTTGGAATGTTTATTCCATACACGATAATCTCTTTCCACATATTTTATCGAATTTTTTTATGCAATTTATGTCAATTTTAGTTATTGTCAAACAAATAAAAACATGTTACAGTAATGCTGTGATTACATTTTTATTCACATGTATCTAATATACAACATACAAAAGATAGGAGTGAAATGCAAATGAAAACAGAAAAATGTACTGCGTGGGTGGAACGCGATAAGAAGGTGTTAGCACCTACACAACATCTATCTTACTTCCCGTTAGTCGTAGAAAGCGGCAATGGTTCTTTGATCAAAGATTTGGATGGTAATGAATTTATTGATTTTTTAAGCAGTGCTTCTTCTTTAAATCTAGGTATTTGTCACCCAGTTGTAAAAGAAGCTGTAAAAAATCAAATGGAAAAATATTCGCAATATACCATTGCTTACACATACAATATCCCTGCAATTGAATATGGGGAAAAATTGGTCAGCACATATCCAGGCGGTATTGATGCTAAAATATTATTTGGTAACTGTGGTTCTGATGGTAACGATGCTGCTGTAAAATTTGCCAGAGCATATACTGGTCGTACCAAAATTATTACATTTATCAATGGATATCATGGCAATACGTATGGTTCTTCTTCCATGACTACAGTCACAACAAGAATGCGCAAAAAAATGGGGCCATTTTTGCCTGAAATTTATCCTTTCCCCTTCTTTGCTTCAGATATGGACGATGCAACATGTGAAGCAGAATGTTTGAAAGAAATAGAACGTGCATTTAGTACGTATTTACCAGCAGATGACGTTGCAGCTGTTATTATCGAACCTGTCCAAGGTGATGGCGGTTTGATTCCTGCACACCCTATTTTTATGAAAAAACTGTATGATTTATGTCAGAAAAATGGTATCTTGTTCATTTCTGAAGAAGTACAGCAGGCATTCTATCGTACTGGAAAAATGTATGGTATCGAACATTACAACATCGTACCTGATGGTATTATACTGGGGAAATCCGTTGGCGCTGGCTTAACATTAGGTGCATTTATGGCAAGAAGCGAAATCATGGATTGTCTGCCCGCTCCTGCACATTTGTTTACATTGGGCGGTAATGCTTTGGCATGTGCTGCGGGTTGTGCTGCTTTTGATTATATGCAAGGCGATGAATTCCAGACAATGTTGAAAAAGAATTGCGAAATCCTGCAAGAATCTTTTGCAATGTTGAAAGAAAAACATGGTGATATCATTAGTACTACAAATGGTCTTGGCTTATCTTGCGGCATTGGTATTGTGAAAACAGAAAAAGATGGTACAAAAGTACCCGACTTAGATGGTACATTCAAAATTCTGTATCGTGCTTATGAAAAAGGTCTTTTGGTAATTTCTGTTGCTGGCAATATACTGCGTATTCAGCCACCTCTGAATATCGAACATGATTTGTTCCGCAAAGGCTTTGCAATTCTTGATGAAGCAATGTCAGATTACGAAGCTGGTAAAATTTCTGATGATGTGCTGGCATTCCAGAATGGCTGGTAAATCGATTTTTGTTATCTAATTTTTGATAAAACTAAAACCACTATTTGTTTATAACTAGTTATTTACAAATAGTGGTTTTTTATTATTTGTTTGATTGTAATGTTATCATTGCATTACAAAGTTTATTTTTTATTCTGCATAATTTCAATTACTTTCATATCCACATCTGATAAACCTTCATGAGAAAGTTTTGTCAGATTTTTTGTTGTGTCTTCTACTGCAGTACTGATAATACCATCGGTAGCACCAATGATACTGCCGTCCATTGCATACAAGGCAGCATATACTGCTTCCCCAGCACAGATAGAAAGTTTCAATGCACAACCGCCTTTGGCACCGTCACAGAAGATACCTGCAACACCACCCATCATATTTTGTACAGCCCCGCTGATTTGTTCTAAATTACCGCCCATCATGTATGTCATTGCAGCAGCAGAACCAGCACCAGCTAAAGTTGCACCACAAATTGGAGAAAGTCTGCCTACATACTTTTTCATATACATAATGCATAACATACCTAAAAATTCTGCACGCAACATAGTTTCTTCAGAAACTTTCAAATGTTTTGCAGCTACAGCAGTTGGTACCATGGTTTCGATTCCTTGGTTTCCGCTGCCTAAATATGTCATGACAGAACCATCTCCACCACTCATACGAAAATCACAAGCAGCAGCAGTTGTCAATTTTACATCGGTTACCATGTCATTTGACAAAGTGCCATTTTGCATCATTTTTTGCATTGCGGGTCCAATTCCTAAAGCATATTTTTTTTCTAAACCACGTTTTGCAATTTCTAAATTCATATCAACGCCCTCTTTGATAAAGGACAATTCTTTTACATCTACGGATTGCGCTGCTTCCAGAAAATCAGCAAAAGTATATTTTGTAATATCAAATGAGCCATCGTCTTTTACTTCTTCTGTCTTTTGTCTTTTGTCGACCATTACTTTACCATCTTTTTCTGCATATACTAAATTATCATGTGCATCAATGGTAATGGTTTGTGCACGTTCATGGTCATTTGTTGCAACACAATCAATATAAAATTGGCTGCTTTTTTGTACAGTTACATGTACAAAGCCTTCTGCAACTAATTTTTGCCCTTTTTCTACATGTTCTGGCAATATGTCAGCAAAAATTTCCATTGTATTATCTGGTTTTGCCAATAAGCAACCCAGTACACAAGAAAGTTCAATCCCATTTGTACCTGCGTTTGGAATTTGTACACTATATGCATTTTTAAATATATTGGAACTGATAACCATTTCTAAATGTGTTGCTGGAGCTGTCAGCATAGCACAGGCTCTGGAAACTGCCAAACCAATGGCAACAGGTTCCGTACAACCCATACTAGGTTTCATTTCACTTTTGATTGCGGCTAATGCTTGTTCGATATTTAACATGATAAAATCCTCCTTTATATTGTCCGTTTGTTTTATCCAAATATTAAGCAAGTTCTATGCCAAAAATTCTTTTTTTCACAAAAAAATAAAAAAAGTGCGAAAAATCCGAATTTATCAGGGATTTTCGCACAAGATAAGGAATCATAAAATTCATTTTCCATTTTGTATATCTTTCTTATTTCTCAATTTTGAGAATTATTTATTTCTTAATTTTCCTCACAAGAAACTTTAGGATTCTGATTTACTTGATTTCAACAAAATAGAACAGATTTTTTTCCATATCATCATTTTTTGTCAAATAAAATTGCAAAAAATGAAATCAAAAATTTCTTGTGATGAAAATAAAATGATTTTGGTATATAAAAACAAGATGCCAAAAATGTATTTCTCATTTTTGATTCATTTTTCTCAATAATGAGAAATTCTTGTTTTCATAAACCATATTTTTTGAGTTTGCGATATAAGGTAGCTTGGCTAATTTGCAACAAATCTGCGATATTTTGTTTTTCTTCTAATGTTGCGCCTGATTTTAACATACGAGAAAGTAATCTTTTTTCATAATCTCCTAGCATTTCTTCTAAAGAACGGTTTTTATTTGCTGTTTGCGCATGTAACATAATGTGTTCTGGAAGATCTGAAATCGTGATACATTGTCCTTCTGTAATATTTGCAAGATATTCCACAATATTTTTGAGTTCTCGAACATTGCCAGGCCAATGATATGCTACCATTGCTTGCAATGCTTCGGGTGTAATTTCCTGTAAGTTTTTACATAATTTTTGATTATAGTATTGCATATAGTATGTAATCAGAGCTGGAATATCATCTTTACGCATACGCAAAGGAGGTAAAGTAATCGGTATGATATTTAGTCGATAATACAAATCTTCACGGAATTTTCCTTCTGCCACCATTTGCTCAATATTTTGATGTGTTGCACAAATGACACGAATATCTATAGGGATTGGTTTTCTGCCACCAATACGTTCTACCTGCTTTTCTTGTAAAACACGCAAAAGTTTTGTTTGCACATGTAAAGGCATATCTCCAATTTCATCTAAAAAAATGGTACTTTTATCTGCTAACTCAAATTTGCCAACACTTCCATGCTTTTTGGCACCAGTAAAAGCTCCTTCTTCATACCCGAATAATTCACTTTCTACCAGATGTTCGGGTATTGCCGCACAGTTAATAGAAATCATTAGTTTTTCACGACGTGGACTCAAATCATGTATCATTTTTGCCATAATTTCTTTCCCCGTTCCGCTTTCTCCACGCAAAAAAACGGTAGAATCTGATGCAGCTACTTTTCTACCAATCCGTAAAGCTTCTTGCATTTTGGGGCTATTTCCCACAAATGACCATACATTTTCTGCAGTATGCACTACTTTGAGTTGTTCCTCCAAACGTTCTTTTGCTTGTTCGGTGTATAACTTGCTCTCTAATAACATACTCATATATTTGAGAAATTCTTCTAGTTTTTCTTTATTTTCCAAAAGATTTTTACGTTGTTTTTCTTCAAAAGCAACAATAGATATGATTCCTACTACGATTTGTTTTTGAAAAATAGGATATGCTAAGTTGGCCAATTCTTGACATTGGGCACGTTTTTCACATTCTGCACAATTGGGGTCATTATTGACATCTCGTATGATTCCACTGGAACCAGTATGCAGAATGGTTTCAAAAAAATTGGCATGAGATACCGTATTGCCTATGTCATTTAAATAATTTCCTGTTCCAGCAACACGAATCAATTCTTGGTCTACCACAGTAACATCTGCTTCTAAAATAGAAGCAATTGCTTGTACATAGGCTTGTATAAATGTTTGTATTTTCATCAATGCTGTCATAATATGCCCTATCTCCTTCCCATTTTTAAAATCATAGTATATGGAAAACATGATTTATAAAAAATGCATAACTGCAATCAAACAAGCAGTTATGCATTTTCAGACAATATCACTATTTCTTTGCCTAACTATAAAATCTTAATTTTTTGGACAAATCGCAATACATCTTGCTGTAAATCCAGAGGCATTTTTTGCTTTGGGGAATCCACAGAAAATCAAAGAACCAACTGCTGGTACTTCAGACAAATTATTCATTAATTCGATTTGATAGATATCTTTTTCTAATACATACGTTTCGCATAAGAATCCTTTTTCTTTTGCGTTACGAGCGGAATCGGTATCAGATGTTTCATGACCAATCGCTGCCACTTTTCTTGTTTCTATGATATATTGCAACGCTTCCATGCTCCAACCTGGATAATGACGGTCCCCTTCTGCATCATAATTATTGATGTCTTCTCTATTAGACCAATCGCTTCTTGCTGCAAAAAAACAGCCTTCTGGAATTTCTCCATATTCTTTTTCCCATGCTTGAATATCTGCAAGAGATATTGTATAATCTGCATCTGCTGCAACTTGTTTTGATACATCAATCACACAAAGCGGCAAAATCATTTCTTCTACACGCAAATCCTGCAATTCTCTCCCATCTGGAATGAAGTGCACAGGTGCATCGACATGGGTACCATATTGGCTTACCAACTGGAATTGATGAGTACGGAACCCTACAGGATAATCAAACAAACGACTGATTTCCATTTCTGGGAAACCGTGCCAATGTGGTGTTTGTGGAGATAATTCATGTGTCAAGTCTACAAACTTATAATTTTGTTTCCAATCTGCGTATTGTTCCCATAATTTTTTATCCATTTGCTTCTTCCTTTCTGTTATATTACACATATGTTAACAAAAATATTTAGACAAGTATCTTTATGTATTATATTCCCTATAGAATACAAATCTCCTTTTTGTAATGTCATTTTTCTTTGCATAAATTGCTTTTATATGATTTTTACTAGTTTAAGATTGTTTTGCACCATAAAGTTGTATGATGCCTTTTACAAAAATACGAGATTCTTTTTCACTTGTTTGTACATAATCAAAATCAGCATTGGCATTGCACCAATAATAGTCTAAACCTTGTATGAATATTACAATACATTCGGTATAAAATGCAATATCATATTTTTTGGAAAGTTCTCCCGTTTCATATCCTTTTTCGATAATTTTTTGCAATGCTTGGTAAATTGCACGTTTTTCTACAGTCAAAAATTTATTGGTTTCTGTCAAATTATGTCCTAACAATGCATTTAATATTTTATCCCCGATTTTTTGTATTTCTGTATTGGCAAACGTTAAATAACCAACCAATTGTTCTTCAAAGGTGGATAATTCTTTCACTTTTTCATATGCATCGTTTGCAATCTCGTCATACATTTGGATGGTATGATAGATTAAATCTTGTTTGGATTTAAAATATAAATAAAATGTGCCTTTTGCTGTATTTGCTTTTTGCACAATATCTTCAATCGAAACATTTTCGTAACCCTTATTTTGAATCAATTCTATGGCAGATTGATATATTTTTCGTTTGGTTGCTTGTGCTTGTTCTTTTCTTGTCAACTTTTTTTCCATCATTTCACCTCAGTCGATGCAGTTATGATTGGTAAATTCTTCTTTTTATTAAGCTTATCATATCATATGGATAACTTTTGTTCAATAAACATTCTATATTCTGTGACAAGAATATCATATGATTTGACATAATAAATTTGATTTCGGTATATATTGGTTCAGAAAACATGACAATAAGTATTGACAGAGTGCATAACGTATGCTATGATATGCAAAACCATTGAGGAAGAGTAAGTATGTATCTTCAGTTTTTCTACAGAGAGTCGCTGATGGTGGAAATGCGATGTAAACTAGATTACAGAATGGGCTTCTGAGGGCAATCAGAAAAAAACAATTTATGTTTGGAGTATGTGCGACGGAGTATGACTCTCCGTAATCAAAAGTCTGCATATGATAGTATGCGCAGAGTGGGCGTAATGTACGTCAAGCCGGGTGGCACCGCAGGAAATCATATCCTGTCCCAGCAGATCAAAAATGTATCTGGGATAGGATTTTTTTATTTCTGTCCCAATAGACGAAAGGAGAATGTACTATGACAGAAAAGAAAATCCCTTACAAAATCTATTTGGAAGAATGTGAAATGCCACAAGTATGGTATAACTTACGTGCAGATATGCAAAATAAACCTGCTCCCCTACTTGATCCACAGACCAAACAGCCTATGACTGTGAAAGAATTGTCTAATGTTTTTTGTGAAGAATTGGCAAAACAGGAATTAGACGATCAAACACGTTTTATTCCCATTCCACAAGAAATACAAGAATTTTATAAAATGTTTCGTCCATCACCCTTGATGCGTGCATATCGTTTGGAAGAAAAATTGCAAACTCCAGCAAAGATATATTATAAATTTGAAGGAAATAATACAAGCGGTAGTCATAAACTCAATTCTGCTTTGGCACAAGCATATTATGCAAAACAACAAGGCTTAAAAGGTGTAACAACAGAAACAGGTGCTGGACAATGGGGCACTGCACTTTCTATGGCGTGTTCTTATTTTGATTTAGATTGTAAAGTATATATGGTAAAAGTGTCTTATGAACAAAAACCTTTTCGACGTGAAGTGATGCGTACGTATGGTGCTTCTGTAGTACCTTCCCCTTCTACCGAAACAGAAGTTGGTAGAAAAATATTGGCAGAACACCCTGGTACTACAGGCAGTCTGGGATGTGCTATTTCAGAAGCTGTTGAAAAAGCAGTCACAACGGAAGGATATCGTTATGTGTTGGGCAGTGTATTAAATCAAGTATTATTGCATCAATCTATTATTGGACTAGAAACCAAGGCTGCTTTGGATAAATATGGTATCAAAGCAGATATTATTATTGGTTGTGCTGGCGGCGGTTCTAATTTGGGTGGGCTGATTGCACCTTTTATGGGAGAAAAGTTACGCAAAGAAGCCGATTATCGTATTATCGCTGTGGAACCTGCTTCTTGCCCAAGTTTCACAAGAGGGATTTATGCATATGATTATTGTGATACTGGTAAGGTCTGCCCGCTTTCCAAAATGTATACTTTAGGCAGTGGTTTTATTCCTGCACCAAATCATGCGGGTGGCTTACGCTATCATGGTATGAGTTCTACACTTTCTCAATTGTATCATGATGGATATATGGAAGCAGTTGCTGTGCCACAAACTACAATTTTTGAATCAGCAGAATTATTCTGTCGTACAGAAGGCATTTTACCTGCGCCAGAAAGCAGCCATGCCATTCATGTTGCAATACAGGAAGCGTTGAAATGCAAAGAACAAAACGATGCAAAGACGATTGTATTTGGTTTGACTGGTACAGGATATTTTGATATGTACGCATATGAAAAATTCCATAATGGCAAAATGGAGGACTATATTCCGACAGAAGAAGAATTGCAAGCTTCTTTTGCAAAAATACCCAAAATATAAGCAAAGCATTAGATTTTTTGAAAATATTATGATGATGCCAAGAAGCAAAAAGAATTTCTTTACATACTTCTTTTGATGTGATATAATCCATTACATCATCGGAGGGTAAATAACCATGTATGTTATGAGCTGGATAAGATGACAGGTGAAATTCCTGTTTTCTTATCCAGCTTTTTTACAATAAAAATTTGTAAAACAAGAAAGGAATGTTTTTCCATGCAAGAAAAAAGCTTAGTAGAAGGTAGTATTTTAAAATCTTTGATTTCTTTTGCATTTCCTGTATTACTTGCACTGTTTTTACAAGCAATGTATGGGGCAGCAGATTTGATTATTGTTGGCAAATTTGCAGGTACTTATGAACAATCCGGTGTTGCATCGGGCAGCCAGTTATTTAATATGATTACTATGGTAATTACAGGCTTGACTATGGGTGTCACTGTTTTTGTGGGAAATGCCATCGGTGCACAGAAAAAAGAGAAAGCAGGGCAAGGAATTGGTACAGGTATTATGATATTTACGCTTGTCGCAATTTGCATTAGTTTATTGGTAATACCATGTAGTGATTTTTTAGCAAACAGTATGCATGCACCAATTGAGGCTTTTGCACAAACAAGCGCATATATTCGTATTTGTGGTATTGGTACAATATTTATTGTGGCATATAATGTAATTGGAGCTATTTTTCGTGGCATTGGAGATTCCAAAACACCTTTGTTCACGGTTGCTATTGCTTGCGTTATCAATATCATTGCTGATATTGTATTGGTTGCTGGATTTGGATTAGGAGCGGCAGGTGCTGCAATTGCAACTGTTTGTGCACAAGCGGCAAGCGTAATCGTTTCTCTTTACTTTATTTGCAAAAAAGATTTGCCTTTTACATTTTCCAAACACGATATTCGATTGCATAAACAACATACAAAACAAATTCTCAAAATTGGGATTCCAATCGCGTTACAGGAATTGTTGGTCCAATTTTCTTTCTTATTCATACAAGTAATTGTCAATCAAATGGGTGTCACAGAATCAGCAGCGGTGGGCGTTTCCGAAAAAGTTTGTGTGTTTTTGATGTTGGTCGCATCTGCATATATGCAGTCTATTTCAGCTTTTGTAGCACAAAATAATGGCGCAGGTTTGTATCATCGTTCTCAAAAAGCATTGGTTTATGGTATACAAACGGCATTATTGGCAGGTATGATTATGGGTACATTTGCTTTCTTTGGTGGCTCTTTGCTTTCTAGTATATTTTCCAACGAGCCAACAGTCATGATTGCCGCCCATGAATATTTGAAAGCATATGCCATAGATTGTATTTTTACTGCGATTTTATTTTGCTTTATTGGATATTTCAATGGTTGTGGACAAACGCTGTTTGTGATGCTGCAAGGCATTATTGGTGCATTTTGTATTCGTATTCCTGTTGTATATATGATGAGTCAAATAGATGGAGCGACTTTATTTCATATTGGACTTGGTACCCCTGCTTCCTCTATGGTACAAATTTTACTTTGTTGTTGTGCTTATTTTCGGTATCAAAAAAATCATTCACATACTAAAAATATGTAATGTACTGCCCTCCCAATCAAAATATGTGGAGGGCAGTTGTTTATAATATTTGTTTATTATTTTGTATGATATACTATCGCACCATTCATTGATAAAATAGCATACATTATTTTGCGAGATTTAATTCAAATCGCTCAAAAAATCCAATCCACTCTCCTTGGTTATTGCGCACACCTTGCATATAGATTCTTTGATTGCGCGTATTGACACCAATAAAAACCTCTTTTCCATTTTGCTGGATTCCTTCATATGCAGATTTTATCCGTTTGACTGCATGTTCTGTTTGATGGCAATCAAAAATACTTTTACCAATTAAATCGTGATACCCTCTTTCTGTATAGTAGTGATATTTTGCGTATTGATTCATGTATCGTATGATATAATCATTATCCACAAATACAATGGGATATGGATATGCATTTAAAATACCAGATAAAATATCTAATTCTTGTAACATAATATGACCTCCTCATTTGTATTTATTTGCTATCTATTATTATATTTACATATCAGTATAACAAATCTTTGTTTTTCGAGCAATTTCAATTTTGGGAGTCTATGTGATTTTGATGAATGTGAGAAATTTGAATAAAAAAAATAAGGTCCAATCAAAAGTATAATTTTTACTTTTCTATTGGACCTTATTGTATATTGTTTTTAGAAAAAGCGAGTTGTATATAATTCTACCACATAACAACTTTTTATATTGCTTGGTGGAAGGTACGCATAATCACTTCTTGCTGTTGTTCTTTCGACAAACGATTGAAATTCACAGCATAACCAGATACACGAATCGTCAAAGTCGGATAATTTTCAGGATGTTCCATTGCATCTATTAAAATATCACGGTTCATCACGTTCACATTCAAATGATGCGCACCTTGTATAAAATATCCATTTAAGATTTGTACCAGATTTGCAACCCTTTGCGCTTGGTCTTTTCCTAATGCATCTGGTACAATGGAAAATGTATTTGATACACCATCTTGGCAAATATTGCGATATGGAATTTTTGCAACTGAGTTCAAAGATGCCAATGCACCATTGATATCTCGTCCATGCATAGGATTTGCACCAGGTGCCAGAGGTTCTCCATGTTTTCTACCATCTGGTGTAGTCCCAGTTTTTTTGCCATACATAACATTGCTGGTAATTGTCAAAGCAGACAATGTGTGTTTTGCATTACGATAAATGGGATGTTTTTTCAAAGCATCTGAAAAATAGGTTGCCACTTCCACCGCCAAATCATCTACACGGTCATCGTCATTTCCATATTTCGGGAAATCTCCTTCGACTTTGAAATCAACCGCCACACCATTTTCGTCACGGATTGGGGTTACTTTTGCGTATTTGATTGCAGATAAAGAATCTGCAACAACAGAAATTCCTGCCATACCAAACGCAGTCAAACGTTCCACGTTTGCATCGTGTAATGCCATTTGACTGGCTTCATACGCGTATTTGTCATGCATATAATGAATGATATTGATGGTATCTACATATAATTCTGCAACGTAATCCAAAACTTGTTTATAACGTGCTACAACTTCTTCATAATCCAAAGTATCTCCCTGCAAAGGTGCAATATTGGGTACCACAGATACTTTTTGCAATTCATCTACTCCACCATTGATGGCTAACAATAAAGATTTTGCCAAATTGGCTCTTGCACCAAAGAACTGCATCTGTTTTCCAACACGCATTGCAGACACACAGCAAGAAATTGCATAATCATCTCCATAAATAGGACGCATCACATCATCATTTTCATATTGAATGGAATCTGTTTCAATACTCATTTTCGCACAATATTCTTGGAAAGCCTTCGGCAAATCGCGGCTCCATAAAACAGTCATATTTGGTTCTGGTGCAGTACCTAAATTGGTCAATGTATGCAAATAACGGAAAGAATTTTTTGTAACCAAGGGTTTTCCGTTAATTCCTACTCCGCCAATTGCCTCTGTAATCCATGTTGGATCACCACCAAATAATTCATTGTATTCTGGAGTTCTTAGATGACGTACCAAACGCAATTTAATAATAAATTGGTCGATTAACTCTTGTGCTTCTTTCTCGGTTAAAATACCATTTTTCAAATCTCTTTCGATATAAATATCTAAAAATGTGGAAGTTCTGCCTAATGAAATCGCTGCACCATTATTTTCTTTCACACCTGCTAAATATGCAAGATATAAAAATTGCACTGCCTCTTTTGCATTGGTTGCGGGTTGGCTAATGTCCACATCATAGCGCAATGCCATTGCTTTCATTTCTTCTAAAGCACGAATCTGCATACGCAATTCTTCGCGTAAACGGATTCTTTCATCTGTCATCGGTCCATCTAATACATCCAATTCTCTTTCTTTATCCTGTATCAAGAAATCTACACCATACAAAGGTACACGTCTATAATCTCCTATGACACGACCACGACCATATGCATCTGGCAAACCAGTCAAAAGTCCTACATGTCTTGCTATTTTCGTTCTTTTTGGATATGCATCAAAAACGCCCTCATTATGTGTTTTGCGATATGCGTGGAAATCCTTTTCAATTTGTGGATTCAATTGATAACCATATTGATCCAAAGCACTTTTTGCCATTTTCAAACCGCCATATAAATTGACAATTCGTTTCAAGGGCGCATCGGTCTGTAAACCAACAATGACTTCGTTCTCACGATCAATATAACCGGGTTCAAATTGGTTGATACCAGAAATGATATTTGTTTCCACATCTAGGATACCCTTTTTCATTTCTTCTACAATCAAGGAATGACATTTATCCCAAACTTTTTTGGTGCGTTCTGTCACACCTTCTAAAAAGCTTTCATTCCCTTCATAACATGTATAATTTTTTTGAATAAAACTTCTTACATCAATTTCCTGTGTCCATTTGCCTTCCTGAAATCCTTGCCATGCCATCTGCTGCATTTGTATACATCCTTTCTACATTTATGCGAAATTCATATTGTCGATTACCAATTGTAATTGTGCAACGGTTTCTTTTGCCATAGATGGAATCTGTTCCAATGTATAAGGAATACCCATCACATGATATTTTTCCACACCTAAAGTATGATATGGAAGCAATTCTATTTTTTGTACATTTTTGATTGGTTTGATATATGCGCCCAGCTTCTGTATATGCGCCATACTATCTGTGAGATATGGAACTACAACATGCCGAATCCATAAAGGAATCTCTTTTTTCTGTACTTCTCTTAAAAAAGTTTCCGGTATAGAGATTTCTCCACCAGTCAAATGATGATATTCTGTTGTATCATAATGCTTGATGTCTAAAATCACAAAATCGGTATATTGTAACAGAGTATCATACATACCATTGCCATAACCTGCTGTATCCAAACAAGTAGAAATGCCTTCTTGTTTGCAGGCTCGAAATAATTCCGTCAAGAAATCAATTTGCAATAATGGTTCTCCACCAGAACAGGTAACACCACCTTGTGTACCATAATATGGTTTATACCGCCTTAGCATTTGCATGACTTCATCTACACACATTTCTTTTCCGCCTTCTACATTCCAAGTATCTGGATTGTGGCAATATCTGCATCTTAATTTGCAGCCTTGGAAAAAAAGTACTGTGCGGATTCCAGGACCATCTACAAGACCCATTGACTCAACGGAATGGATTTTCCCTTTTTGCATATAATCACCTCTTTCTATCCAATTTTTTGAAATAGAAAAAGCCGCACGTCCAGGCTTTTTCTTGCCCAGACGGTCGGCTTAGTTTACGATTATACTTCATGTGGTTCAATCCACGGTTCCGTCAGTCATATAATCTATGGGTCGATTCTATCATGTGCGATACATTTTGTCAATCCCATTTTTTTGAAAAACAGCACAAAATGTTGTGCATATTTTATTTTCTTGTACTAAACATTGTATTGCTGTAAAACACCATCAATTATGCAAACGGATTTTCTGTAGGATATGGCAAAGATTTTGGTTGATTATACGCAATATCTGTTACACCCAAATATTTGAATACTTCAAATAATGCTTTTCCATGATGTCCAAATGTCACTGCGCCATGATGTGGATATTGTTTTTCAATCAATACATGACGATAGAAACGATTCATTTCTGGAATTGCAAATACCCCAATAGAGCCGAAAGAACCTGTTGGTACATCTAATACTTCACCTTGTGCAACATAAGCACGCAATTGTGTAGAAGCGGTTGTTTGCAGACGGAAGAATGTAATATCCCCTGCTTTGATATCCCCTTCCATAGTACCTCTGGTAATATCTGGTTCTCCATCTGGTTCCAAAGAACGTTTCATAATCAATTGATAACCCATATGTGGATTGCACAGCAAACTAGAACATGTATTACCGCAGTGGAAGCCCATAAATGTTTCATTCAAACGATAAGGGCTTTTTCCTTTGATTTTTTCATCATACAATTGAGCTGGTACAGAGTTATTAATATCCAATAATGTAACAGGCGCATTGGATACACACAAGCCAATATATTCACTCAAAGCACCATAAATATCAACTTCACAGGAAATTGGAATCCCTCTGCCGGTGAAACGAGAATTTACATAACAAGGCACAAAACCAAATTCTGTCTGGAATGCAGGCCAACATTTATTTGCAAATGCGGCATATTTGGAGCAACCAAGATTATCTTTCATCCAGTCTTCTAATGTCAATTCATATTGTGCCAATCTAGGTAAAACGCCAGCATATGGATTTTCTGCACCCAATTCCGCACCCATTTCTTCCACTTTGGCAGGAATACGAGGGTCATATTTATGTTGATTGAATGCTACCAATAAATCAAGTTCTGAATGTTCTTCTACTGCAACACCCAAATCATACAATGCTTTGATAGGTGCATTACATGCCAAGAAATCGTTTGGACGGGGACCAAATGCAAAAATTTTCAATCCTTTCAAACCAACTAATGCCGTTGCGATAGGCACAAATTCTTTGATTTGCTGTGCAACTTCTTCTGCGGTTCCACAAGGATATTCTGGAATATAAACACGTTTTCCTCTTAAACCTAAATTATACGATGCATTCAACATACCGCAATATGCATCGCCACGACCATTCATCAAGTCGCCGTCGCCTTCTGCTGCGCTAGTATACATAATAGGACCATCAAACATATCTGCAATCATTGTTTCAGGTGTTTCTGGACCAAAGTTCCCTAAAAATACACATAATGCATTTACACCAGCAGCTTTTACATCTTCTACCGCTTTTTGTGCGTCTAATTCTGTTTCTACACAAATTGGACATTCATATAAATCAGCACCATATGCCTTTACAACATTACCACGACGCATTTCTGATAAAGAAATGGGGAAACAGTTACGACTTACAGAAATAATACCCATTTTAATTACAGGAATATTTTGCATATCATTTACCTCTCTTTCACATTCAAATATCTTTTGCAATATCAATATTTTCGCCATCTAATCCAACAAATGCACCAGCTTGTGCCTCTGTTGCTTCGGTATGTGCAATCAACCATTTATTTTTTGCCCAAAGCAAATGGTCCTCTGCATACAAAGGATTATTGTCTGGTTTCTCCGTATTTGTACCTTTTGGCAACACAACAGCCACACGGAACCCAGCACCACTTTTTGCATCGCATGGTGCATAATGCAAGGTAGTTGCATACACTTCGACCGCTGTACCAGCTGGAACATGAAAGGCACGAATGGTTTCGGTATTCAGATGGTATTGTTTGTCTAAATCCGTTTGTTTTCCCAATAATAAAATCATATCTTCACATGGAATGTTGATTTCACTATCACGATGATATTCCAAACAATTTAATTTTGTATTTGTACCATTACAAAACCCAATCTGAATCGGCATACCACCATATACATGATTTTCTAATTCTGCTTTTGCTGGTGTTTGTTCTAAAGTCTTTTCACTTGGTACATAAATCACGCCGTCATCTGGTTTTTCCGTATGAGATAATGCATCAAGCAATTCCGTGATATGCAAACCATCAATCACTTTACCATACTGCTGGAAAGACGCGTCCAATACAGATTCTATTTTCATATATTCACCTTCTCTTTAAAATTGCGCTAACTTATGATAACTGTCTTTTAAGGCAGGATATAAGCCGCGATAAATTTCGTAAAATTTATGATATTCTGCAACATGAGAATCAATTGGATTTTGTGGTGCATTGACACCAATTATTTGTCTGCAGGCTTCTGGCACAGATGGATATATACCGGCACCAACACCAGCCAATATAGCAACGCCTAGAGCAGGACCTTCTTTGCTAATGGTAGTTGCCACTGGACAGCCCAAAATATCTGCCATCATTTGACGCCAAAAAGCGGAAGACCCGCCACCACCACAGGCTAAAATGACATCTGATTTTACGCCCATTCCTTTCAAAATTTCTGCGCAGTCACGCAAGCTGAATGTAACACCTTCCATCACTGCACGCACTAAGTCATATCTTGTATGCATACCAGACAGACCTACAAAAGCACCACGACAATCTGGGTCTAAATGTGGCGTTCTTTCACCCATCAAGTAAGGCAGATAAATCAAACGGTTGGAACCAATTGGCGTTTTTGCTGCTTCTGCTGTCATCAAATCGTAAGGGTCTACACCTTGTTTCTCTGCTTCTGCTTTGTCTGCGTCACAGAAATTATCACGATACCATTTTAAGGATTGACCTGCTGCCAATGTAACGCCCATCACATGCCATGCACCAGGAACCGCGCAACAGAATGTATGTACTCTCCCTTCTGGGTCAATGGAGAGATGGTCAGTATGTGCAAATACAACACCAGAAGTTCCGATGGTTGCAAAGGCTTTGCCATCTTCTACAACACCAGTTCCAACAGCGGCAGCTGCATTATCTCCAGCACCACCAACGACAATGGTACCTTCTTTTAAGCCAGTCAAAGTAGCTGCTTCGGCAGTAATGGTTCCAGTTACTTCCGGGCTTTCATATACGGTTGCTAACAATTCTGGGGCAATTTCTAATTTTTCTAAAACCTCTGTAGACCAGCAACGTTTTGGAACATCTAAAAGTCCCATGCCTGATGCGTCTGAAACTTCGGTTGCAAATACATTACATAATTTATAACGTATGTAATCTTTCGCAAGCAAAATATGACGTGTTTTTGCATATATTTCTGGTTCATGTTTGCGTACCCATAATATTTTGCTTGCTGTAAATCCAGTTAAAGCAGGATTTGCTGTAATTTCAATATATCTTTGTTTTCCACCCATGCGTGTATGGATTTCTTCACATTCTTCTGCTGTTCTTTGGTCACACCATAATATCGAAGGACGCAATACCTCTCCTTGTTCATCCAATAACACCAATGAGTGCATTTGTCCAGACAAACCAATTCCCTTGATTTGTGCAGCATCAATTTTGCTATTTTGCAATACTGCGCGGATTCCGTCACAGACGGCATGCCACCAATCTGTTGGGTCTTGTTCTGCCCACCCATTTTTGGGCTGTGACATAGGATATTCTCCTGTATAAGAGGCAATTGCACGTCCGTCTGTATCAAATAATACAGTTTTTGTGCCAGAAGTCCCAATATCTATCCCAAGCAAATAATTCATCTTTTATCGCCTCCCTATGATTTTATCAGGATTTTGCACGTTTTTTACTCATAACATCAAATACAACCGCAAATAGTAATACCAAACCTTTGATCATTTTTTGCCAGTTGGCATCAATCCCCATAATAGACATACCATTATTCAAAATACCCATAAAGATTGCACCAATGACAGCACCGCCGACGGTACCAGTACCGCCGTATGCAGATGCACCACCAATGAAGCAAGCACCAATCGCATCCATTTCATAGTTGGTACCAGCAGAAGGTGCAGCAGAATTGAAACGCGCTACGCAGACCAAAGCTGCAACCGCAGACAAAAATGCCATATTTACATATGCACCAAACATGATATGACGTGTATCAATACCAGAAAGCCGAGTTGCTTTTGCATTGCCGCCCAATGCGTACAGGTGACGACCAGGGACAGTGCGTGTTGTTAAATAATCATATACCAATACAACGACTGCCAATAATACCAAAACAATAGGAATCCCTTTGTTTTTCCCTAACAAATAACAAACAACCATAATTACTGCACTGATAATTGCTAATTTAGTAATCAACATTGTAGTATTGCCTGTTTCGTAGCCTTTTCTGCGTTTTTTGGCTTGTGAATACAAAGAGATGGCAAACATTGCGGTGCAACATACCGCACCAATCACCAAAGATACCACCAATACATTGGCAGATTCTCCACTAGGTATGTAAGATGTAAAATATTTCAAATAGTTGTCAGGATATGGTGAAATGGTTGTACCATTGAGCAATACAGTTGCCAAACCACGCCATACCAACATACCGGATAATGTTACAAGGAAAGGTGGAATATTCATATACGCAATCCAAAAACCTTGCCAAATACCAATCAATAAACCAACAACCAAGCAAGCCAACATCGCTACATAAATATTGACATGCATATTGACAATCAAAATACCTGAAACTGCACCCACCAGTGCAACAATAGAACCAACAGACAGGTCAATGTTACCACCAGTTAAAATACATAACAACATACCAGTTGCCAAAATTACAACGTAACTGTTTTGCATAATCAAGTTCGATACGTTCGTTGGTGCAAACATCGAACCTTTACCACTTGCGGTGATCATGATTTGAAACAGTATTGTAACAACAATCAATACAAAAAGCATTGTATTTTTTTTCAATGCTGCTTTGACTTTATCCATAACAAACCGCTCCCTCTCGTTCTTTATTTTTTGGCACTAGATTGCAGAATACTTGCCATAATTGCTTCACTGGAAGCTTCTTCTATTGGAAATTCTGCTACCATACGTCCTTCGTTCATAACATAAACACGATCACTCATGCCTAAAACTTCTGGTAATTCAGAAGAAATCATAATCACAGATTTCCCTTCTGCAACCAAATCATTGATGATACAATAAATTTCATATTTTGCCCCTACGTCAATACCACGTGTTGGCTCATCTAATATCAAAACATCAGGATCTGCAAACATCCATTTTGCGAGCAATACTTTTTGCTGGTTCCCACCAGAAAGATTGCCTACATTTTGTTCGATACTTGGTGTTTTGGTACGCAATGCGTTTTTGTAATCTTCCGCAACACGCCGTTCTTCGTCAAAATTGATTACACCATGCCGTGAAACTTTTTCCATACGTGCCAATGTTGTGTTGACACGGATTGGATTGGATAATACCAATCCGTTACCCTTACGATCTTCTGTTACATATGCTAGCCCCGCTTGAATCGCTTGTTTAATGGTTTTGAGCTGTACTTCCTTACCATGCAGCTTTAAAGTGCCGCTGATATTTGTGCCATAACTATGACCAAACATGCTCATTGCCAATTCGGTACGTCCTGCACCCATCAGACCAGAAATCCCAACCACTTCCCCTTTTCTTACATTCATGGACACATTGTCACATACTTTGCGTCCTTCAAATTGTGGATGGTATACTGTCCAATCTTTTACTTCCAACATAATATCGCCAATATGAGATTCTCTTTTTGGGAAACGACTTGACATGTCACGTCCTACCATTCCCTTAATAATACGTTCTTCTGAGAAATCATCTACACCTTTGACCAATGTTTCTATCGTAGAACCATCACGAATGATGGTAATTTTGTCTGCTACATAGGATATTTCATTTAATTTATGAGAAATAATAATACTTGTCATACCTTGCTGTTTGAATTGCAGCAATAAGTCCAGAAGTTGTTGACTATCTGATTCATTTAGAGAAGCTGTTGGTTCATCCAGAATCAAAAGCTTTACATCTTTTGATAATGCCTTTGCAATTTCTACAAGCTGCTGTTTTCCTACACCAATATCTTTAATCAATGTATGGGAAGAATCATGCAGACCAACCTGCGCTAACAGAGCATCTGCTTTATTATACGTTTCATCCCAATCAATGCAGAAAGATTTTCCTCTTTCATTGCCTAGATACATATTCTCTCCAATAGATAAATATGGTACCAATGCCAATTCTTGATGGATAATTACAATCCCTTTTGCTTCACTGTCTTTAATTACTTTAAACTTACATTCTTCACCTTGATAAATAATGTCACCTTCATAGGAGCCATATGGATAGATTCCGCTCAAAACATTCATTAAAGTGGATTTCCCTGCACCATTTTCCCCAACGAGTGCATGGATTTCCCCTTCTTCTACTTGTAAATTTACATTATCCAGCGCTTTTACCCCTGGAAATGTTTTTGTGATATTACGCATTTCCAATATCGTTTTTGCCACAGAAACCCCTCCTTTCGTAGTCTTTATTACATAATAATCGGGCGGCAGTTTACTGCCGCCCGACTCCTCAGTCGGCTTTCGCCTTATGATTCCATAGATTAAGCTACATCAGCTTCGGTATAGTAACCAGAATCAATCAAGATTTCTTTGTAGTTATCTTTTGTTACGATAACAGGATCGCACAAGTAAGAAGGAATTACACCTGTACCATTGTCATATGTTTCGGTATCGTTGATTTCAGGTTCTGTACCTTTCATGATTGCATCAACCATAACAACCACTTTTTCAGCTAATGTACGTGTATCTTTGAATACAGACATGGATTGCAGACCAGCAACGATATTTTTTACATTTGGTTTGTCACAGTCCTGACCAGTGATGATAGGCATATTGTCTGCTGTGTAACCAGCTGCCTGCAATGCGTTTTGTACGCCATAAGATGTAGAGTCATTGGAGCAAAGTACTGCGTCCAGTTTTACACCATTGGGACCATATCCAACGGAAGAAATGATGTTTTCAAAACGTTTCTGACTTTCTTCTGTAGACCAGTTTGCTGTTGCACATTGTGCTTTTTCTGTCTGACCAGAAGGAACTACCAGTTTACCACTGTCAATGTAAGGCTGCAATACGTCCATAGCACCGCCAAAGAAGTAATTTACGTTGTTGTCATCAGGTGCACCAGTTACCAATTCAATGTTGAAAGGACCTTCTGCATTGTCTAAATCCAGTGCATCGCGGATATATTCCCCTTGCATCTGACCTACTTTGTAGTTATCGAATGTTGCATAATAGGATACTGCATCAGAATCCATAATCAAACGATCGTATGCAATAACTGGAATGTTCTTTTCTGCTGCGCCTTGCAAAGCAGTTGTCAAAGAAGAACCGTCAATTGCTGCTACTACCAATACTTCGCATCCGCCAGCAATCATGTTTTCAATCTGAGAAACCTGTGTTGGAATATCATTGTCACCAGCATATTGCAAATCTACTTCATAACCTGCTGCTTCCAATTCCGCTTTCATGTTTGCACCGTCCTGGTTCCAACGTTGCAAAGACTGTGTAGGCATAGATACACCAATTTTACCGCCTGTACCACTTGTAGTACCTTCTTCTGTTGTTGCGGTGTCTTCGCCTTCAGTTGTTGTTGCATCTGTGCTGCTACCACATGCTGCCAGACCGAACACCATGACCATAGCCATTAAGGATGCCAAAAATTTCTTTTTCATCTGTAAAACATCTCCTCTCCATATTGATAACCCATTTTCACAAGAAAGCAAATAGTTTTGTAAATGTGCTTTCTTTAAGTTATGTGCATATTGTAGCAATTCTTTCTGTCAATGTCAAGATTCCGCAACGAAATCACTATATTTCGTTGTTTGGAATAAAAAACGAAAAATTTCTTTGTTTAAAATAACGAGTAAATTTTCCAGATACTTCTATTCTGCACAAAATAAAATGCTGTTTATTGATTCGCAAACGGGAAATGTCATACGAAAAAAGCGTTGTTACAGAAATAACAACGCTTTCACACAAAATAGTTATATTTGCTCTAAAAAATCATAAATAAAATGGAGTGCGACACCAATACAATTGGCTTTTCCACGACATTTCCCTAACAATAAACATTGTTCTTCTTCTGGGAAAAACGCTTTTCGTTTCAACACTTCTCGCATCATAGGTAAATAATCTTCCAAAAATGGCACCAACACGCCACCTAATACAATGGGACAATCTAATACCATATGAATGTTGTGTATTGCAGTAACCAATCGTTCTACATATTCTTCCCATATTTTACGTACAAGAGGTTCTCCCATTTGTAACCGTTGGAAAAATTCTTCAATTGTCAAACCCAAATCATCGCTAATACAAGAAGAAGAACAATATGCTTCTAAACATCCTCTTTTGCCACAATCACAAAGTTTTCCGTTTATTTCTATGCACATATGACCGAATTCCGCACTACGCAATGTATTTCCTTCATATGGTTTGCCATCAATCATTAAAGCACCGCCGACGCCTTTTCCAATAAAGAGATACGCCATAGCATTCAGTCCTTCGTACTGCCACCATTCTGCAACACCGCCAGCGGAAGCATCATTTTGTACATAAACAGGATATGGTATGACCTCTGTCAATAAAAACAGTTTCATATGACGTACCTGCAAAACAGGGGCTATTTCCACAATGCCTTGCTGTTCATTGATAATACCAGGCAATGTAATACCAACACCAAGCAAGCGTGAACGCTCTAAATTGTTTTCATCCAAAAATTCTTCCAATTGTTGGGCATAAAATTGTCGGTATTCTAAGGTATTACGGAAAGGAAATTCTACTTTCTTATATGCAAGTTCTTCCGCACGCAAATTGATTGCAATAAATCGGATATGCTTTGGGGAAAGT
Organism: uncultured Lachnospiraceae bacterium; assembly: GCA_944384295.1. Classification (GTDB taxonomy): domain Bacteria; phylum Bacillota; class Clostridia; order Lachnospirales; family Anaerotignaceae; genus Anaerotignum. The sequence goes on from CALWSU010000007.1 coordinate 59,748, forward strand.
TCAATTCCAACTGCAAAATAAATATCCGTATTCAATGTAATCAAACGTGCTTTTCGTCCCCCGGTCGATTCCTCTGTTCCCGCATAAAGCAAAACTTCTTCGTCAAATAATTCTTTGAGGTTTTGAGTGACAGTTGGTAAACTCATATTCAATTTTTGCGAAATATCTTGCTTTGTTAATGGCGTTTGTGCTTCATACACAGCACGAAACACTTGATTGCGATTTTGTTTGCGTAGTTCTGTGGTGGAAATTCGTTTTACCATCACAATGACTCACCTACTTCCCCTTTTCTTCCCATAAAAAAGCCCACTGGTTCTGATTTCATATTACAGGATACAGTGGGAATGGCTTCTTTGATTCAATTCAAGTTTTGCATCATGCTGTGATTGTAGTGCCATTGCACACAGATCCTGCATATTTGTATCCATTGTAGCATAGGTCGACATAGCTTTGCAACAACTTTTCTAAAACTCCTTTTATTTCTTATAACTGATAAAATCCATCTATAAAAAAGTATAAAAGAGAGCCAAAAAGTTTCCCCAATGCAAAAGATACAACAAACCAAGTAATTCCTTTTTGTAATTTCGCTCTGCGCATCAAAATAGGCATTACATTCAATACTTCAGCAAGTGCCATTGCTAAAACTCCTACAAAAATACCACATAACAAAGCAATGATGCTAACACTCCAAATGGGTAAATGCATTTGTATATTTCTAAACATAAAAATACAACCAGATAAACCACCTAATAATATTGCATCTTCGTACAAACGAATATATTGCTTTGTTTTGGTACGTTGTGCCATACGTGGTACAATCCCAATCGCCGCAATAAAAGCAAATGTACCCGCAGCAACCACTACACCAGAAGCAAATCCAAATAGTATCAAAATTCCTTTTATCATTTTTTGTTCTCCCTCTGTTTACGACTTAACTGCTCGATGGTGCTGAGAACTGTTTCTTCTTCATAAGTTGTCATTTCTACCTCAATGGGAGTGGGATCTTTTGACATTGCAATTTTCGAGAAGTGGTTGAAAAATACACCAATTCCAACCACTAAGCCAATGCTATAAGGTATGGTCAATAAAGGTGGCAATTCTTGACTTTCTCCTAAAAATATTTTGTAATAATTCTGAAAAATCAGAGGGATTTGTGTATCTGAGTGAAAACACATAATCGTGGTAGCCGCCCCAAAAAATAAAACCGCAGATACAAATACTATTTTGCTCCAAGTAATGATTGGATTGTTTTTGGGTTGTTTGGGATAATATTCCACTAAAATATCTGTTTCGCCCAAATTAGATATGGTAGCATTTTGTACGCATTGTGTGATTTTTTGTATCAAATCTAATACGGAAAGCAAGTACGTTTCTTCTTGCGCAGATGGAATAGAGAATACAGGTAATTTTGACAATGTTTGCATATATTGTTGTGGTGCATAAATTTCTGCTATATCTTCTAAATACACAATTCGCTTTTGAATAATTTTTGTTTTTTTGACGGGTTTAATATAAATATCCATAAAAAATACCTCCCTTAAATCCAGTATGAGGCATTTTCATAAAAAATATACGAAAATACAATGTATAAAAACACAGAGAACTCTCATGTCCTCTGTGTTTTGAACAGAATATATAAAATTTTAGACTGTCGAAAAAGTACATTTTTACTTTTGAATTTTCTTTTCTATAGGCAAAAGCCAAAGTTTCAAAGATTTCTCCCATGAAATTTCGCATTCCAAAGAAACTTGGCAACGAAGCTGATTTTATGAAGTAAAAGTGCCTGACCACAACTTTATACCTCTGTTTGGTCGTCAAAATGAGTTTTTGGCAACAAGGTATTGCCTGTTTCGACACACTGAAAATTTTATTATCGTTGTGTCAAAAAACCAATTTCTGCCAAATAATTCAATACTTCTCCGCAATTTTGTACAAAATATTCTTGTCCACCGCTTTGCAATGTACCCATATTGGTTTCTTCACCCATGTCATAAACAACAAGTACTACTTCTGATGCAGGGTCATCTGTGTAAATACGAACCGATATTTGCGGTCCAGATACAGTAAAGTCACTTTCTTGAGTGGTTTGTATTGTGGAAGTAATGATTTCTGCCAATCTTGTTTTATTGGTATCTTCGAGTACATGTGTTTCGCCGTTTTCATCAATCACTTCTACGGAATAAGAATCAGAATCTACAATGGTTTGTAATGTTGCAATTGCTGTTTCTGCTGTTTGGTTTGTATCTTTTTTCCCATTCATTTGAAAAATAACCAAAACCGCAACAATCAATATGACAACTATAATAAAAACTTTACTTGTATTATTTTTCATACGTCTCATCCTTTCCGTTTTTGAGTCGTTTCATGTGCTCTTTCATTCTTCGTTCCACACCATTATCTGTCATATCATAATATACTGTACCCAACAATTCATCGGGTAAATATTGTTGTGCAACATAGTGTTGAGGATAATCATGCGCATATTTATATCCAATTGCATTGCCTAATTCTGTACTGCCGCTGTAATGCCCATCTCGTAAATGTGGCGGTACGCCTTGAATCTGAATTTGTCGCACATCATGTAATGCTTTATCAATACCAAGATATGCTGCATTGCTTTTTGGCGCACATGAGATATATGTGACTGCTTGTGCCAAAGGAATACGTCCTTCTGGCATACCAATAAATTGTACTGCTTGTGCTGCTGCGACAGCCACTTGCAACGCATGTGGATCAGCATTGCCTACATCTTCTGCTGCACATATCACAATACGCCTAGCAATAAATTTCGGGTCTTCTCCCGCATAAATCATTTTAGCTAAATAATAAAGTGCAGCATCTGGATCAGAACCACGCATACTTTTGATAAATGCTGAAATGGTATCATAATGATTGTCACCATCTTTATCATACTGAAGTGCTCGTTTTTGTATACAATCTTCTGCGATTTCTAATGAAATCTGGATTTCTCCTTTTTCATTCGGTTCTGTAGTCAATACCGCTAGTTCTAAAGCATTTAATGCAGTACGTGCATCACCATTTGCAGTATTTGCCAAAAACATAAGGGCATCCTCTGCAATTTGTACAAGATATTTTCCTAGCCCTTTTTCTTTGTCTTTGAGCGCACGTTGCAAAAGTGTCATAATATCTTTTGGTTGTAATGGTTCCAAGGCGAATATCACAGAACGAGAGACCAAAGCACGATTGACTTCAAAATATGGATTTTCCGTAGTAGCTCCTATTAAAATCAATGTTCCATCTTCTACATGTGGCAACAAGGTATCCTGCTGACTTTTGTTAAAACGATGTATTTCGTCAATAAAAAGTATCGTTTTACGACCATACATTCCCATACGATCTTTCGCATCTGCGACTGTTTCTTTTATGTCTTTGATACCTGCGGTTGTTGCATTTAGTTGTACAAACTCACTTTTTGTAGTATTTGCAATAATTTTTGCTAACGTTGTTTTTCCTGTACCAGGTGGACCATAAAATATCAAAGACCCTAACCGATCGCCCTTGATTGCACGATACAACAGTTTTCCTTCGCCTAAGATTTGTTCTTGACCTACAAATTCTTCTAAAGAAGTAGGTCGCATTCTAGCAGCCAATGGAGCATCTTGTAATCCTCTTTTTTCTCGGTTATATTCAAATAAATCCATGATAATACCTCGTCTTTTCTGATTTTAGGGTTTTGCTAAAAACAGACAAGCATCTCCAAAAGAGAAAAAGCGATATTTCTTTTGTACTGCTTCCTGATATATTTGCATAATAAAATCTTTGCCCATCAAAGCGGAAACAAGCATAATCAATGTTGACTCTGGCAAATGAAAATTTGTAATCATGGCATCTACTGCATGGAAGGTATATCCAGGATAAATAAAGATTTTTGTCCAACCACTGCCAGCATGTACAATACCATTTTCGTCTGTGACAGATTCTAATGTTCTGGTACTTGTCGTACCAACTGCGATGATACGTCCGCCCGCTTTTCTTGCTGCATTGATTTGTGCCGCTTGTTCTTCTTCTACCACATAATACTCAGAATGCATTTCATGATCCAAAATATCTTCTGCTTTCACAGGACGAAATGTTCCCAAGCCAACATGCAGCGTAACATGTGCAATCTTGACACCCATTGCTTCAATTTCTTGCAGCAATTCAGGCGTAAAGTGCAAACCAGCAGTTGGTGCGGCGGCAGAGCCATCATGTTTTGCATAAACTGTCTGATAACGTTCTTTATCTTCTAAACGATGTGTAATATATGGTGGTAGTGGCATTTCGCCCAATTCATCTAAAATTTGTTCAAATACGCCTTCAAAATAAAAACGTATGATTCGATTTCCGCCTTCAATGACTTCTAAAATTTCTGCTTCTAAGCGTCCATCGCCAAAACGGATACGGTCACCAGGACGCGCTTTTTTTCCTGGTCGCACCAATACTTCCCAAGTATCTATACTTTTGCGTACCAATAATAATACTTCAATATGTGCGCCTGTTCCGACGCGTTCTCCATGCAAACGTGCGGGTAATACACGTGTATCATTGATGACTAAGCAATCACCTGCGCGCAAATATTCTTTGATATCATAAAAATGACGATGTGCAGTGGTACCAGTTTGTTTATTTGCAACCAATAAACGCGAAGATGCACGATCTGCTAACGGTTCTTGTGCAATTAGTTCTTCTGGTAAATCAAAGTTAAATTCACTTGTTTTCATTTGGAAACCTCATTTTCTTAATAAATAATGTTCTGCATAACCAATTCCGAAGAATTTCAGCATTTTTTCACGATAGATATAGGTCGCATTTTCTGGAAGGTAATCAAAGCCCTCAATATCATAATCATGCAATACATAATGTTCTACCATATCTTGTGATAATACTGTCACCTCAGGATCGGTATATGGTCTATGAATTTCAGTCACTTCTGCGTCTTCATCTGATATTGCTCGTATAATTTCTGCGATTTGTGCATCTTGCAGTTGTTTTACATACATAGCATTCCCTCATTTCTTTTTTAATGATGCAACAAAAAATCTATTGCATACTGTTCTCCAAAATAAGAATACATCTGCTTTCGATAGATATAATCTGAACCAGCGCCGGCATGATGAAATCCTTTGATATGATAATCATAGAGTTGATATGTTTCTTCTGTTTCTTGAAACATTGCTTTGATTTCTGGCACTTTAGACCAATTGATACAATCTTCAAAACTGTTGTCATAACTACGAATTTTTATAATTTGTACCAATCCATCATCGGAAATCAGATTCATGATTTCACGTATTTGTGCTTCTGTCAATTTCTCTGCATACATGTATGTTCGCTCCTTCCATACTATCGCAGATGCACTGCCACAATTCTGTTTTTCCACAACCACATAATGCTTCTTTGATTGCATCTAAACGATTTTCGACTGCACGATGCATACCGCCACAACGGAATCCTTCATCTAAATAAATCCAAATTTTTTTTGTTGTTTGATTGCCTTCTAAATCGCAATCCGAAAAACTGACTGTGTTCCCTTTTGTATCCTGCCAGCCTTTTTGTTGAATCAAAAAAGTTCTCCAGTCCAAAATATCACTCCTCAATCGTAACGCCAGTATAATAATGTTGTAAAATTTCTATATAGGAGTATCCATTTTGTGCCATTGCCTGTGCGCCATTTTGGCTTAAACCAACACCATGCCCATTGCCGTTTCCAGAAAATACAAATGTACCATTTTGTACGGTGCTGATGTTGACATCATATATGGCATAGGTACCATTTGTTGCTTGTGATGGAGTTGTAGTATTTGTTGCTGTGCTTGTGGTGTTTGTTTGTGTTGTTTTTGCCTGCGAACCATTTATTTGATATGTATTTCCATTGATACCAGATAAGGTACCTTGTGTAATGGCAGTAACACCATATTGTTCTGCGGATTCTTTCAAACTATTGGGTGTAGTTTGTGTAGTTTGTGGAGTTTGTGGTGTAGTTGGCTCTGGTGTTGTCTGATTCTGTTCTCCAGTCACACCTTGTGCGCCTCCTTTTCCATTGATGGTAAACATTTTGCTTGGCAAACTGCCGCATGCTCCTGAAAAATAAGTACGCACATTTTCTTTTGTCAATGTAACATCGCCACTTGTTCCGACAATTTTCATTTCCTGTACACGTCCACTTGTTGCCAATTTGGTAATCACAATATCTGTCACATTCCCGATATTTTCTCCCTTTGATTTTACCAATGCATCTAGTTCAGATAATGTAACGGTCTTTGTCCAGCTATTATCTCCATATTCTCCTGCAACTTCAGGTACTGCACGTAAATAAGGAACAGGTGCAGTCCATACATCTTCACTATTTTCTGTGTATCCACCACTAGAAGCAGAAAAAACAGCTTGAATTGGCGTGCCTTGATAACAAATGACTTCTCCTTCTGTTTGATGTACCAAATCGTTCACACCTGCATTTTCTACATCATAACCTTTGTAAACCTGACAATGTATGGTATCACAAAGTGCATACCCATTGTCTGTATGTGTGCTGATTTTTGTCATTGCATAAGTTCTGGCGGACAAAGCTTGTGCTTTGAGTGCTTCTGGTGCATAAGATGCCGGCATTTCTGCTGGAACAACACCACATAAATATTCTTCTAAATCTACTGTATTGATTGCTGTCATACGTTGTCCATTTAATTGGAAAGATAAATAACCACGATAGGATTTTCCTTCCAACATAAATGTATTTTCTGTACCAGCGCCCCCCAAAGCATAATTGACAGTTTGAGCAATCATACAATCTTGTTCTCCGCCTTCTATCAAAATACCAGCAAAGGACACAGTTTCTGTTTTTTGTCCTGGCATTGCTTGTTCTATTTCAAAACGGGAAGAATTTTTGACATAAACTGTCCAAGATTGATCCCCCAAATAAGCAAGTGCAACATCAAATTGCATCTTAGAAAGGCTATAAGCCAATGTTTTTGCTTCCTCTTGCGACATTGCCTGTCCTACACCAATCACTTCTGTTTGCACTGCGGAAACACGGAAACCATTGCCAGATGAGATGGTACCGCTTTCTTGAAATACATCATTTTGTATGAAACCAATACGCAATGTATTTCCACCTATCGTGGCAGATGTTGCATTTTTGCATACAGATACCAGTCCTATTTTAATCGTTTCTGGGGTATCATAAGCAAAAATTGGTTGTGCCATACCAGTGAGAAGTCCCATACAAACGATTCCGCAAAGCCATTTTTTCAGTCCTTTCATATATTGTTGCCTCCAAATCATATAAATTTCCTTTGTTTTCCGTTATTATACCATATTCTACGACAAAATGGTATACGTAATACAAGCAAGATATCCGAAAGCAGAAACTTCATTTTTATAAAATCTCAATATGTACTCATTTTCTCATGTTATGATATAGTCGTTTGCAATACCAAAAAAGTTGCTTCATGCTAAAGATACATGAAAAATGATAAAGTACATATAAAAAAGTACGTTAGAAAGCAGATATACTGATTCAAACGTACTTTTTTATTTTTCTTATCGTTGATACCTTATTCAACAGCAACGGAATTTGCTTTTTCCATATTTTCTAAAATTTCGCGTACTTCAGCAATAGTACTCTTCTTGCAGATTTCTTCTGCCAATGCTTGGCAACGTTCATAGCTCAAATGTCTGATCTGATAGCGTGTTGCAGCAATTTCAGAAGCAGTCATGCTGAATTCGTTCAGCCCCATACCAAGCAGAATTGGTACCGCTTTTTCATCGCTTGCAAATTCACCGCACATGCCAACCATTTTATCATATTTATGACCAGCCTGTATTACAGTACGAATTGCACGCAAAACAGCGGGATGGAAAGAATTATACAAACGAGCAATTTTTTGATTGCCTCTATCTACCGCCAAAACATACTGTGTCAAATCGTTGGTACCAATACTAAAGAAATCGACAACCTTTGCCAAATCTTCTGCACACATCACAGCAGCAGGTGTTTCAATCATAATACCTGTCTGTATGCTGTCGTTAAATGGTATATTATCTCTGCGTAATTCTTCTTTACATTCTTTTAGAATTTCGTTTGCAGCCAAAAATTCATCTACAGAGATAATCATAGGATACATAATACGCACATCACCATAAGCACTTGCGCGCAAAATTGCTTTTAACTGTGTTTTAAATACATCTTTTAAGTCCAAAGAAATACGGATTGCTCTCCAACCCAAAAATGGATTTTCTTCGGCATCGAATTGATAGTAGGATAACGCTTTGTCACCGCCAATATCCAAAGTACGGATAATGACAGGATGTTTCATTGTTTCTACTGCTTTTTTATATGCATCAAATTGTTCCTGCTCTGTTGGAAATTTTGTATTTTCCATATACAAAAATTCACTACGGAATAAACCAATGCCTTCTGCACCACGTGCGACAGCATTATCTACATCTACAATGCTACCAACATTTGCAAATAACTCTACCGTTCTGCCATCTGTTGTAGTTGCTGGCAAATTGTTCATTGTTTCCAATTCCGCTTTGATGGCACGATATGCTTCTGCTTTTTTGCGATATGTCGCTTTTGTTTCTTCATCTGGATTTACCAGAATTTCTTTGCCAACTGCGTCTAATATAATATAGTCGTTTTCTGTTACATTTTTTCTAAAATCAGACACACCAACAAAAGCCGGGATTTCCAAACTTCTTGCCATAATCGCAACATGGCTTGTTACCCCACCAGCTTCCGTAATGAATCCTTTGATATAACGAAAATCCATATTCGCAGTATCAGAAGGCGCCAAATCTTCCGCAACAACGATGACATCTTCTGTAACCCCTTCAAATGGATTGGTTTTGATTCCCTTTAATCCGCACATAATGCGTTTTCCGACATCTTTGATATCTGCGGCTCTTTCTCTCAAATATTCGTCATCTAAACTTTCGAACATTGTAACAATCTCTGCAACGGTTTCCTCTAGAGCGAGCTGAGCATTTTTATTTTCGCTATTAATTTTTAACTCCACAGAATCATGTAATACAGTATCTTCTGCAACATCTAAATGTGCAGCAAAAATATCAGAATCTTTTGCCAAGATACGCAAAGCATCTACTGCTTCTTTGACTGCACTTTGGAATTTTAACCATTCCATTTCTTTTTCAGAATCTTTGATACTTCTACTATCTGCTGTCAAATCCAACGGCTCAACCAAAAAGGCTTTCCCCATAACGATACCTTTTGATGCAGCTTTTGCCACAGAATATGTTTTCATCATACTCCCTCACTCCCCCTTTCTATAATTAGAGATAATTTGATTATTCATCCAGATTTTCGATAAATGCTACGATTTCTTCTACTGCTGTTGCTTCATCTTCGCCTTCAGCAATCACTTCTAACTGTGTGCCCTGTTTTACACCCAATGTCAAAACATGAATGATGCTTGCTGCACTAACAGTTTTTTCACCATTGGACAATGAAATTTTGCTGTTATATTTTTTACAGAATGTCACCAGATTAGAAGCGGGACGTGCATGTAAACCTGTTTTATTTGTTACCATAACTTTTTTAGAAACCATAATGTATTCTCCCTTTCTTTTACATAATTTTATTGATAAGAAATCAGTTTCTTATAAATATTTATTAATATTATCATATATTTTTTCGACATTGTCCAGTATTTGTGTATCTGTTACGCCAGAAATTTCTGTAAAAGCAGATTTTACGCCTTTATTTTGAATCAACTCTTGCATCTGGACACTTTGTTGATCGGCAGAATTGTCATAATGCAAAGCAGCACCAATACCAATCATCAAATGCTCTACTGGCAAACCATAGCCCATAGCTGTCATAGTAGGTTTTACTAATCTATCGGTAGCACTCAATTTACGCAAAGGTTCTCTGCCTACACGTGCTACATCATCTTGCAAATATTGATTGCGGAATCGACCGATGATTTTATCAATATATGCAAAATGTTTCTCTTTATCAAAGCCATATTTTTGAATCAGACCAGCGCCACTTTCCTGCATTGCAGCTTTTACAGTAGTGTAAATTTTTTCATCTGCAATACTTTCATCAACCGTATGATATCCTTTTAAATATCCCAAATATGATGTAATGGCATGTCCTGTATTTAGTGTAAACAATTTTCTTTCAATATATGCCATCAAATTATCTGCTAAATTCATACCAGGTATATTGGGGATTTCTCCTTTAAAAGATGCCTGCTCTACATTCCATTCATAATAATTTTCCACCACGACATCAATAAAGTTTTCACTTTTTACAGGTGGAACAATACGGTCTACAGAACAATCAGGGAAACCAACATACTTGTCCGCATATGCTTTCTGATCATCTTCTAACAAAGCATATACAGCTTCTTTCAATTGGGAGCTTGCTTTGATTGCATTTTCACAAGCAATGATATTCAAACAATCTGTCATACCTTTTTCTTGACGCAAAACAATACCCTTTGCGATAGCGGGTGCAATTCTAGGTAAAATTACCAAACCAACTGCGGTTGTTACAATTTCTGCTTCGACAATGGCATCAATTGCATCTTGTTTAGTTGAATCTACACCACTGATATTGGAAATTTTCATTTCGCGACACTCTACGTCCATAACATGAACGGTATATGTGCCATCTGCATTGATTTTATCAATCACGGCTTGATTGACATCTGCAAATACAACATGATAGCCTGCTTCTGCCAATAATGCCCCAATAAATCCACGTCCGATATTACCTGCACCAAACTGTACGGCTTTTTTCATTGTCCATTCCTCCTCATGTTGGCTGCATAGGCTGTAAGTATCCACTTACAGCCCTATTTGCAGCCCATCATCATGTGCAAACAAAATTTTTTTAATTATTGGAACATAGCAAGAATTTCATCTGCGTTCTTCGCCTGTTTCAGTTTTTCCAGATTATTTTCATCTTCGATTACAGTGCCGATCTTTGCTAACAAATCTAAGTGTTCGTTTCCGATACCAGCAATACCGAATACCAAATATGCTTTTTCTTCCCCAAAATCAATACCATCTGGATATTGCAGCATAACGATACCAGTTTTCTTTACTTCATCTTTTGCTTGTGCAGTACCATGTGGAATTGCAACACCTAATCCCATATAAGTAGAAACTGTTTTTTCTCTTTCTAACATAGCGGGAATATAATCTTTATTGACATATCCTAATTCATATAACAACTGACCAGCTGCCGTGATAGCCTCTTCTTTTGTCACAGAAGCCTGTGCAGTTTTGATCCCTGCTGCTACCATAATACCATCATTCGTATTTGTTGTTTGTGGTGCAGCTGCTTCTTGTTTTGGTTCTGCAGTTTGTGCGCCATTGGCTTTTGCTTCCAGGGAAGCATACAAACCATCTAAATTTGGATCTGCTAAGAAGTTTCCGATGGTTACCAATTGTGCTTGTGGAGCACTTGCTTTTGCACGATCCTGTAAAACAGTTTGACATACTACAACATCTGCATCAGCGGGAACATTATCCACGGATGTATTGATAACGGTGATTCCCAGATTCAATGGAGCAATTCTATTTCTAAATTTTGTTGCACCCATTGCGCTGGAACCCATACCTGCATCACATGCAAACACAATTTTTTTGATTTCGCCTGTTGTATTTGCTAAACCTTTTGCTTGTGCTTTCATAGATTTCATTTTGTCAGTTGCTTCGTCCAAATTTTTGTTACCAGACAGTTTTACAATTGGAGATGCTACGACAAAAGAAATTGCTGCGGCTAATGCTACACCGATTAAAACTTTCAAAGTTTCCCCTTTTGGTGCAACAGCTAAGAATGCAATGATGGAACCTGGAGATGCAGGACCAACCAAACCTGCACCTACAATACTATAGTAGAAAATAGTAACGATAGATGCTACGATTGGTGCAATAATGATAACAGGGTTCATCAATACATAAGGGAAATAGATTTCATGAATACCACCAAAGAAGTGGATAATTACAGCACCAGGTGCAGAACTCTTTGTTGCTTTGTCTTTGGAGAATACCCAATATGCCAACAATACACCCAAACCAGGACCAGGGTTTGCTTCCAACATATACATAATGGATTTCCCTGTTTCCGCAGCTTGTTCGATACCAATTGGTGTAAAGATACCATGGTTAATTGCATTATTCAAGAACAATACTTTTGCAGGTTCTATAAAGATTGCAACAAATGGCAACAGTTTATTGGTTACCAAGATTTTAACCCCAGCAGTCAAGATTGCCAGAATGGTTGCCATAACTGGTCCAATTAAATAATACCCGATAATCGCCAAAATCATGCCAATAATACCTACAGAGAAGTTATTGACCAACATTTCAAAACCAGCAGGGATTTTGCCATCTACTGCTTTATCAAATAGTTTGATAATCCAGCCGGCAAAAGGACCCATTGCCATTGCACCGATTAACATAGTCTGTTCGGAACCAGCAATAACACCTAATGTTGCGATGGCACCCATAACACCACCACGATCGCCACCAACCATTCTACCGCCTTGGAATGCGATCAAAGTTGGTATGATGTATTTCAACATAGGATCAACCAATGTTGCGAGTCGTTCATTTGGGAACCAACCTGCTTCAATAAATAATGCTGTAATAAAACCCCACGCAATGAACGCGCCAATATTCGGCATAACCATTGCACTCAAGAACTTCCCGAATTTTTGAATGCTGTTTTTCATATTGAACACTCCATCCTTTTGAATACTATATTTTTATAATACTGTAATATACTTTTTTCCAATACAGAAACAATTGCTTCCTTCTCTTTCCATTTTAATGCTTCGATTAAATCTGTTTGTTCCATCAGAGCAGCACTAATCTGGCTCATCATATCTGTATATGGAAAATCCCCATTTTTTGGTACCAGCATAACAATAGCACCATAAATAAAACCTTCTGTTTGAAATAATGGTCGTTCTAAACGAATGTAACCAAAACAACCATGTTTGACACCTGAAGTACGGCAATGCAGCAATAGCATTTGAAATTCGCTGATATACGTTCCACCCATACGTTCACGTTCTGCCAGACTGTCGGCAATCAGTTTTCTGGCATCTTCATCTTCCGCGAATAAACCTGCCGCAACATATAACAATTCTGATTTGCCTTCGGCATCTGGCAAAATGGTCAGAGTCACATGTTGTAATAACTGCAAAACTTCCTCTCCAAATTTGGTGAAAAAAGCAACATCTGATTGGGTCGGGTATGTTTTTTCTATCGATTTTTGTGGTAGAGGTGACTGCTTTTGTATTTGTTGCAAACGGCTTTGCAGCTTTTTCTTATCCTGTTCTGATAAAATTGGATTGACACATACCACAGGAAAATCTACATCTAAACGTACCGTCGAAACGATCAATGCAATACCTTCTCTTCGCAGCTTATCAATATTGATACGAAATGCAGAAATCGTTTCTTTGACCTCGATTTCATGATATTCTTTTTTCAATTGTACCGCCAACATTTTAGAAGTACCAATACCAGTCGGACATACAACCACCACAGAGATTTTATTTTCTATGGTATGTATTTGTTCCACAGCAGCACATACATACATGGCAATGAATGCCACTTCTGCTTCTGGCACTTCTGTGCCACCAGCTGCATTTTTTAGCATACGGCAACTTTTGTTGACAGCCTGATATATTTCCCCATAATTTTCTTTCATTGCGTCTAATTGCGCATTTTTGATTTTGACATGCAACGCAAGTCGGTGTAATACAGATGGAATGTGTTCGCATAAATCATGCAATAAGCGTTCGTCCGAAGAAAGAGGAACTCCCAATTCCTCCTCTATGATTTCAATCATTCCTCGCACGAGCTGCCTAATATTCATACGATTTGAGAAAGTATCATCTTCTTGTCTTGTTAACCAAATTTGTGCACTAATACAATGCATTGCAATATATCCAATTTCTTCTTTTGGTAATGAAATTGCAAAGTATTCGGCAATTCCTTTGCCAATTTCTTCTGCCGCAGAAAATTCTGGATAATGCGTCAAAGATTCTAATTTCTCAGCATCCATATCAATTTTTTCGTGATTGCGTAATCGCTTTACGGCTAATGCGATATGTACCAGCAATCCCATATATGCACTATCTGTGTATTGTATGTGTAATTGCTGTTCTGCTTGTGCTAGAACTGCCTCCACACCGGCTAATGTTTCATCATCAATGAAATGAAATAAGCGTTTTTGTGTATCCACCGACAACCCTGTACGCTCATATGTCTTTGCGCCACTGAGCAATTGTATAATTTCTTCTTCAGACATAAACTCATATACAACATTTGCAATTGCCTGTCTATAGTCTGCTTCAGTTCCTTCTGTATAAATCCCAATACCAGGTTTTCGTTGTAACGTAATATGATATTGTAACAACCACTCCCCTAAAATATCTAAGTCGTTACTTAAAGTACCATCTGAAATCTTATATTTTGATGTAAAATAATAAAACTTCAATGGTTGTTTTGTGTACAACAATTCCCCTAAAATCAGTCGTTGGCGTTCTTCTTTTGTGTACGCTTGTTCCACTTGCGCTTCTTCCAACAAAGCTAAGATGCGGTTTCTCGTTTCCAGACTTTCATCTAATAGCAATCCGACACCAGGCTTACGTAAAAATGTAAAATCATGTGATTGCAACCATGCCTCTATTTTCGGCAAATCTCGTAATACTGTACGAGAACTTAAATTCAAGGCATCTGCAATAGCAGCCACCGTAACTGGATGAGCCGCTGTAAATTGTGTTAAAATCTGAATGATTGCTTTTTGGCGTGAGGTCAATCCGGATTTTTTACTCACGCTTTGATTCACTCGTGACATTTTTAAAAACCAACCTTTCGATGTATCTATTGTAATACGCTTTTGTGTAGCTTACAACAAAAGGATAATTTACATTTGTCTGTATTACTTCATGACAATTTTAAAATAGAATGTGTCATTGGAATGTGACAATTATTTTTTTGTTTATTTTATATAAAATATTTATTAAAAATTATGTATAACAAACAAAAAAAATAATTGTATACATAAAAAATATTTATTTTGTCAAATTTAAAGACAATTTTTTTACAGTGCCAAGTACTTGCTTTATCTTTTATGAAAGATTACTTTCCTTTTATATTCATGACATTTTTAAAAAATATAACTGTTTTTCTATATTTTATGACATCAAGATAGGCATACAATGCTTATCGTTCCATCATATGCCTATCAGAATACTTTATGAAATCGTATGATTTGGAATTTGTCTACCTTCATGATTTAGCGTAAATTCATCTTTATAAATCAATTCAGAAATGGGTACAATTTCATATCCTTGATCTTGTAACCCTTGTAAAATCGTGCCTAATGCTTGTGGTGTATATTTTGCGTCATTATGAAACAATATGATAGAACCATTTCCAAGATGTTTATGTTCTAGTACTTGATGTATTTCATGCTCTACGCCTTTTTCTTGCCAATCTAAACTGTCAACACTAGCAACAAAAAACAAATACTTACCAATAACTTTTCCCGACACCAAATTCCTCATATAATCCACGCCTTTCGGCTCTTGTCAAATTAGGTGTATACAAATCAATCATATCTCGGATTGCAATAGACTTTGCACCAGAAACACCTTTTTCATAAGTTACATTTTTCAATGCTTGACGCATCATCTCATACTGTTCTACACTCATTTTTCCATTTGCTGCCTGCCATTTATCAGTCATTTGTGTTGCAGCTACTTCCTGTGGTATAAATCTTTGGGATACCGCAAATCTTTCCTGCAATATTTTTTTTGCACTGTCTGTCACATTCATATTCTGGATATAATCATAAATTTCATTTGCCTTTTTTGTATCTTTGTCTACTAACAGCCAATCATCCTTCATATCCTCATATTTCTTTTCGATTCGTGCAAGATTTACTTGCAGCTTAGATGCTTCTGGATACTGTAATCCAGCGTTTTTCATATACTGATAATCTTCCTGCTGTTTCTCCCCAGTAAATATATTATTTAAATATATTTCTTCTTTTTCTGCACTGGACAATCCGCTTTTCTGCAATGCTGTCCATTTGTCTGTTTTCCCTTCTGCTTTTGCCACCGCCTTATATGTTTCAAAATAAGGTTTTGTTTCGGTACCGTATTTTTCCTGCATCTGCCGATATTGCTCAGTCGCTTTTACAGATAGTCCCGATTCACCATTCAAATATGCTTGTCCTTCCGGCAATGCCCATTGCCCAAATATCCCTGCTTGTATCGCTTCTTTCGGTGTACCATCAATGGCAAATTGTAGTTGTTCCCCCTGACTTCCTTGTTTGAATCTGCCCTTGTTTTTGACAGTATTCAGACCATGCCATGTTTTCCTCAGCTGTCCGCCGCCAACTGGCGGTAGAATGTACCATAATGGTTTTTCCAATTCCTCTTTTGCAACCGACATTGCATAGCCCTCATCTGCTTTCCCGCCGAACTCTTTTGCTGCCGCAGTTCCGATATTCAATAAATTAGGAATTGCGCTGCTTTGTGGTACTCTGCCGCCATCGAACAGCAATCCGCCAACAAATGGGACATTCCCTCCTATGTTCCCAATCAAATTGCTGATGACTTGATCGGGTGATTTTTCTTTGTCTTGTTCTGTCAGTTGTAATCCTTCGCCCTGCATCAAATCTGCCGCAATATCAAAGGAATTGCGGATATATTCTCCCGTTGCATCACCATATGCTTGTGCGGCAATACCAACAGGGTCTAGTGCTGAACGCCTGCCAGTCATTTTCTCATATATATCGTTAAATACATAAGAAAATGCCAAAATTTTGGCGTATTGCCATAAACCTTTCGCCACATTGCCTCTTGCCTCTTTTGGCACGTCTTTTGTCAAAAAGTCAATTTGGTTGTTGACTTCCAGCTGGAACATAGTTAAAGTTTTTGCGATTGGATTTTTTGCCTGCAACAAGGGTGGAACTGCACCTTTGCTTCGTCCACCAAATAATCTGCGTGAAAAATCATCCGCTTCGCGAATTGCAGTTGCTTCTTCCATACCTTTTTTCAAATTGTCATAATATCTGCCGCGCCATATGCTTTGTGTTGTGAATTTATCCATCAAATCCATCAACCCACCTGCAAAGTCGGAAACTTTATCTAATTTTGTTTGATACAGCCGTTCTGGATTCACTCTCGTTGCCAAAAAATCACTTTTCTTTGTCAGATCATCCATATCTTTTTGCAATGCCGCCACAAGCCCCTCTTGCATGCCTTTTATGCTGTTTTTTGTGGACAACAATGGTAATCCTTGTGTAAATGGTATCGTATTCGTCAATGCAGAGCCAATATTTCCTCCCACCATGTTTGCCGCGATTCTTTGATTGAATGTATCCATCCGGCTGTATGCTTTTCGCCCAATAATATCTGTTTCCACCCCTCTATCTAACGTGTGTTTTTTCCCAGCCAATAAATCCGTATATCTCCGTAAGTATGTTACGGTATTTTGCAGGGTCTTTTGATGAGGTTGTTCTAATATATTTGCGTTTTTTTCGTATAACTGATCAATCGCTTCTTGTCTTTGCTCTATGCTCAGTTCTTTATTTTTTCGGATTGCGTCAATTTCTGTTTTGATGCTATCAGGCGATACTTCGTAACGTAGTTGATCTTCCAATGCACGTAGATTTTTTATATCATCTGTATGATAAATCACATCACCAACACTGTATAAATAATTCTCCAATCCACGTAGTGCATCATAATCCGTTTTCGTTCCTTCGCGGTGCAAGAGATTTCCACTCCATTTTTTCCCTGGGCGAAAAGTTTCCGTTCTTCCAGCCAAATCTGCTGGAAGTTCTGTATAACCTAATTGAATCCCTATCTTCTCCAAAGCTTTTCCAATCGGATCACTTGCATCATCAAAAAACATATGTGGGAAATATCCCTCAATATAGCCCACTGGATCATATCCATTACGCAGTAAAACCTCATTGATTTTTGGATGTAATTTTTGATAGATTTCTTGGATCGTATCAATGCCACGATTCACTTTTTGTAATGTTTTTTGTTCCAACTGCCCCTCTGCCGCTGCAATTTCTGCTCTTAATTGATTCATCTGTTCTATCTGTGTTGTAGCTGGTTTTTCTTCTAGTTGCTTGAGCAGAAATCTCTTTTCGCCCAAATATTGCACCATGCCGCTTTCGCTGATTTTGGCAGTTCCAGAATCTATTGGTATGGTATATTTTTTCTTAGCATCCAATTTTAACGGTTTTACTTTGTTTGCAATATCTCTAATTAGCAACTGTTTTTTTCTTTCGCTTGTGTGAATTGGTGTAATATATGTTTCGATCAGTTTTTTTGCCTGTCCCTTGGGTGCTACTTTTTCAAACATGCGCTCTGGACTCAATCTCATCAAAGAAAATGCCAAACTAGGCTCTGACCACCCATCTTTACCAATACGCACATCACCCAATGTCTGTTCAGCCAGCTCTTGCCTTTTCTCATTCTGTCTGTTCTTATAATCTCCCAGTATTTTTTGTACCTTCCTATAAGGTTTTTCTGCATGATAAATTTCTAATAAATTTTCTGCGTCCTTCCCTAGTGTATTTCGGATTGTTTCTTCTGTAATCTCTCCATGCAGCAACTTTTCTAGCAATACTTGATCCCCTTCCGTCAACAATTTATTTCGTTTCACACGTTCTACGTTTTTCTGCAGCTGGTATCGTTGATCGTATAATGCTTTTGCTTCTTTTGTGGATATTTGGTCTGCATCTACTTCTATCTCACTTTCCAGTATACGATTGATGCGGCGTTGGGTGCGCTCCTGCTTGACTTGTTGCAATTTTGTCATGTTCTCCTCTGCTCTCCCTATTGTGTCATAATACGCAGCCTCCATTGCCGCTTTTTCTTCCGCAGAAGTAACATCTTGCAACTTATATCTTTGTAGCGTCATGTCATCGGCTACTCTTGCGATCTGTTGCATCTGTTCTGCTGGATGTACAATATTTTCTGGGAAATATGCAGGATATAACTGTGATAGCTCTTGATACACGCTATCTACTGGCATATTCTTGCCATCAATGGAAATTCCGCCGATTTTCCCAAAATGCGCATTGCGAAAATTTTGAAAATCAGCAATATTTGCCGCGTCCATTGCAGAGATAGATACCTTTGTATTGCGTAGACGATCCCGAATTTCTTTGTTGATTGCAGATTCATTTGTCGTTTCCCCTATCGAAAAAAGCACATCAAACAATTTCTTTTTGCCCTGTTCACTGATTTTCCCATGAGATTTGATCTCTTGCATTGCTTGTGTAATCATTTTTTTTGCGCTTTCTTGCTTTTCTTTCCCACTAAAAGACAATAATTGTGACAATTCTTTTCGCAAACTATTTTGCAGCCTTTTTTCCATATCAGCATCTTTTTTCATAGGCACATCCAGCAACTCAGATAATTCTTCTCGTCTTTTTGCCTGTGCCTCTATCCATATATTTGCTGCTTCTGAACCTTCTGTATCCTTGATTCGCTTCCATTCCTTGTACAGCCATCCTGTACTGCTCGTATCGTTTAGGGCATTGAATTCTTCCGCAAGCCGTTTTTTTGTTTCTGTTGTAAAAAAGCCGCTGCCCACTTTCTCGGTTGCCTTTGGTGTAGCTTCTGCTGTTTTTTTCGGCATCTCTTGTTTTGGTATCTCCGTTGCTTCTTGCATCGTGTGGCTTATTTTTTTCTGCGTATCTTTTGCCGTATCGCCAAATTGGAATACTTCTTTGCCCAATGCACTGCCAACCATACCCAATGCGCCTAATCCTGTATTAAATGCCAAATCAGACAATGCTTGTGCGCCCATATCCTTCTGGATTTGCGCATCGCTTTTTCCTGCTGCCTTGCCTTGTAAATAGATCAATGGCTGCATCGCTGCGGTGTCTGCTGCTTGCTGTGCTAATACATTTCCAACAAATTTTGTACCCTGGTTTTTTTCGAAAAATCCCGCAACTTTGCCCACTACTGGCAAATGCGAACTGCCCAGTTTTGCCAGTCCAGTTTCAGCCGCTTTTCCCAATGTCATGTAAGATGCTGTCTGTTTCGCCAATTCCCCAGCCATGTTTCCCGCTTGAAAGAATCCAGGGCTTTTTTCTTTGGTATCTGCAATTTGACCTTCAAATAACTGATTTCTCTTTTGCAATGCGTTATTTCCAATTTTGTTGACAACAGTGTCCTTGATTCCACCGCCCAAACTATCCAGCAAACCTGCGGTAAAAGCAGAACTTTTCAAACCACTCTGTAAATCCACCTGCAATTTTTGTACTTTCTGCCAATCTTCTACACTGGAATTTTTTGACAATGTTTTGCCAAGACTTTTTTGTCCTTGTTGTATCATCTTTTTTCTGGTGTCATAATCTAAATATGGATCATTTGCAACATATGTATATTTTTTTATGGTTTGTTCTGGTGTCAATGTACTGTCATCGGATGTATATAAATCTAATTTGCCGCCTTTGGTCAAAGGGAGCGTTTGACTGCTCCCTTTCATTTGTACATGCAGTGTCGGCGTTGCTGTCGGCAAAGTTGGACCATATGTTTTTGTATTTTCTGGTTGTTTTGTCACTTTTAAGGTGGGTCTTGCAGTTGGTAGAGCTGGACCATATGTTTCTTCTTTTTTCTTCTTTTTCGGTGGATTTTCTAACTCATGACTCAAATATAGTTTCATGCCAATCCCTCCTGTTTAATAATTTTTCAGTTTGTATGCTGTGTTCTTCAATGCGCCATTCAGCCCAGACCCCATACTGTAAGACAAATCTGTTGCCACACCTTGTAGCTGCGCCCATGTGTCATAATCTTTTTCCGAAACCCAACCATTTCGTCTATATTCCAGCGCAAGCTGACGCACCATCTCTGTTTTTTCATCTTCAGTTAAATTTGTGTTATCACGAATTTCTCTATATTCTTGTGTCAATGTCTGTAAATTATGGACACCTGTATCACTTTGTGACGAAATTCCATTTGTACTGTTATTGCTTACATTACTGTATGCACTCTTGTTACTGGTTCCAGAACCAGATTTCCGCGAAGAAGCTCTACTGCTTGTGTTGCCTGCGCTACTTCTTGTGCTTGCCGCCATTGCCTCCTGTGCAAGCTGTTGCAATTCATAATTCTGCATCTGCTGCAAATAAGATGTATTATATCCCATATTCGCCAATTTCTGATAATCCCCCATCTTTAAGGCAAGGTCAATATCATACTGTCTGCGTTCCCATTCGTCTGCGTCCATTTGATAGCGCAGACTGTTTTCATATTGCTGTCGCTGGAAATCAAATTCTTGCTGCCACTGGTTCTGCTGCCATTCCCATCTGTTTTGTTCCTGTTCCCACTGTTTCTGCTGTTGCTCCAATTGCTGTTGCTGCAAATATGCGTTGTATGCGTCCTTCTGTGCCTGTGCATATACATTGGTTTTGTCGCTGTTTGCCTGTACCTGCGCCATCAAGTTTTGATAATCCAAGTCTTGCAGCATCTGCTGTCTTGCCAACTCGTTGTCATTCAAATTGTTTTGATAATTGGTATTCAGCCCAAGTTCTGCCGTTTCACTTGCACCGCCGGAAATCCCATATGCCGCCAATCTTTGTGGCATTGCGCTTTGTCCCTGACGCATAGCGATATACGCTTGTCTTGCGATGTCATCATAATAGCTGTTGTTCTGGCTTTTTTGCAGTTCCAGCTGTGCCTGTAATGCTTTCAACTGCTCGTCTATGCTTTCCGCCTGCATGTCCGCCATATCCATGAATGGATTTTCCGCGAAAATATCCTCCAAACTGCTTCCCTGCTCTGCCACATACATACCGCCCTGTGCCATCAAACGGTCTGCGTATTGATTGTCAAAGGGATTGATCTGCGGAACATCATACAGCTTGTAATACCCTGTTTGTCCGTCTTCTGTATTTGCATACACATCTCCATTGTAAATCGGATGATTCATATAATACCAGCTGCCTGGTGTCAGTTGTTCTACCTGGATCCCCAATCTTGCCAACTGATCCGCGTAATCTTTGTTTTCTGCCGCCAGCTGTTCTTTGTTATTTGCGTATTCATATCTTGCACTGTTCGCCTGCATACTGTTTATGATACGGTCGATACGATTCTGCAAATCGTCACGGCTCAAATCTTCTGCATTCCAGTCCCAGCCCTCTGTATAGTCCTTCCAGTTTTTTGAAAAGCTTATAGATGGATTGCCCGTTGTATCCCCTTGAAACCAACCACTATATATGTCATTGGTCGCATTCCATTTGTTTTGATTCGCTGCATTCATGGCATCTATTTTGAGCTGACGTTCCTGCATCAACTGCTGCACCGCCGCCATATCATTTTGTGCTTTCTTGATGGCGATTTCCGCCGCATAGTCACGGTTTGCCCCGTATCCATTATAGCTGTTACTGCTTCCGTTGCTGCCATAAATACTATTCGTTGCACCCCATTGGTTTTGTCCCGTCGCATTCAGCCAGTTGATTTTATTCTGGCGCTCTGCCTCTAATTGTTGCCGCTTGATGGGGTCTGTTTCATTTTTGATGGCTGCCGCATAGTCTTTGTTTTTGTCGAATGTACCAAAGCTGCTGGAACTTCCTTTATTATAGGAAGAACTACTCCCCTTATTGGAGGACGAACTACCTTTATTGGAAGATGAACTGCCCTTATTGGAAGAGCTTCCTGTCAATTTCCCTACTGAGGAAATGATACTACTGATAATCCCCATGCTTTCCGCTCCTTTCTTTCAAAAAAACCGCCTGCAAACAAAAGCGCAGGCGGTTGCATATCTTTTTCTTTTACTTATTTTCTCTTTGTAAAATTGCCATCGTTCTCAACATGTCATCACTCAAATGCAATGCTTTTTCGTCCGCATAACATTTTTTGTCAATTTGTGCCTGTACCATTGGCTTCGCCCATGTTGGCACTTCTGCGATATTTTCATAATATTTCACATCTTCACCTTCTTCTTGATTTACCAATCTGGCTTTGAAACTTTCCCACGCTTTCGGATTATCCACAAACGGCTTGGGACATGGCTTGCCATTCACATCAAAATGTCGAATCACGTTTTGTATAGGAACACCGTATTTTTCCATCAACATACGCACCAGTTCCGCCGCATTTTGCAGTGTGGTTTCTGTGAAATCGTATACACCATTTTTCACCTCGTCACAAAGTTCTACCGATATGCTGTTATTGTTGGTACATTTCCCGTACCATTTTCCGCCGCCTGTTTGTGCGCAGTTTGTATATTTCTTACCGCCTACGCTCCACGCGACACAGCTATCTGGTACGCTTTGGGTGATACTATCCCCATCTACAAAATAGTGTGCTGATGCGCCGACAATATTGTTATGGAAATAGTTTCCGTTTGCCTCATCACTGTCCCCATCATTCGCCGTATAATGTATGACAATGTATTGTATCTTGTCCCGCCTGCCTCCATAATTGCCCGGCGCGACAAGATTGACTTTCAAATTCATGCCGATTCCCCCTCTACATAGCCATATACCGCCGCATTGCCTGCCAACATCTCCCGCATACTGTCCAGTGCTTCATCTACCCACATAGAAAATGTATCAAACGAGATAGCAGCCGCAACAATCGGGAATCTTTGTACAAATAAATCATAGACTTGCCTCAGTTTTAGTTGCCCTGTACCGCTTCCCATTTGTTTTTCTGCTTCTGTTACCGCAAACAACAGCCATTCTTTTACTTTTGCGATTTGGTCTTTTCTAGGCAACTTCAAAAAATCCGCAACCACAAAACCGCCCATGACCACCAATACCATACCAGTAATGACAAAATACCAGTTTTCCGTCAACCATTGCATCATACACCACCACTCCTTTCCTGCATTGCGCTGTCATATACAATACCGCCTTGTGTATTTTCTTTCATGCTTTTCATAGTATAGCCTGTTTTTGATACGCCCCACGCCGCCCAAGGCAATGTCACCATAGCCGTTAGCCACGGAAAGGCTGCATCGAATGTTTTCCAAACAGACAAATACGCCAGACCCAAAACGCCCAGCGTATTCACCCAAAGCAGCAGCATTTCCAGCCGCATGATTTTTTTAGAAAATTCTGTTTTCTTCTTTTTGACCATTTCATATGTTGCCATATCTCCACCGCCTTACTCATGCGCCGACTGGTTCAGATATTTTTCTAGCTTTTGATGTGCTTCTGTGACATTCCCATTCGCGCCTAACTGC
>CALWSU010000008.1 GCA_944384295.1 uncultured Lachnospiraceae bacterium
CTCATGGCTGCATAAAAAATGCGTAACAGACAAAATCTGTTACGCAAAAAAAGTCTAACTTTTGGGGGTCACCTCAGAGTTTCTGCCTTGTTTTTGTAGTGTGATATGGTACAGATGATAAAAAGATATAATTAGTATTTACTGTTTCCATGATAAGACATGGTATCAAATGTATCTGACATATCATCTGCTGCGCTATACAAAACAGAGCCAGTATCCAAAGAAGTATCTGCTGCTGTATCGTATGTTGCGTTTTGTGTTTGTGATACGGTATAATAATTTTCTTCGTTTTCTGTAATCTGGAAACGATGAATCAAACTTTTCAGCATTTGTGCCTGTCCAGACAGTTCTTCGCTTGCCGCCGCACTTTCTTCTGCAGTAGCAGAATTGGTTTGTACCACGCTGGAAATTTGGTCTGTTCTTTGTGTAACTTGCATAATGGATTCTGTTTGATGTACAGAAGCATCAGAAATTTTTTGGAATGTGCTTGTAATTTCAATCGCTTCTGTGACAACAGTATCCATATATTGTTTGGTTTGTTGCATACTTTCGCTGCCATTTTGTATGGAAGCAATCATACTTTGTATCAATTGTGTGGTAGCTTTGGAAGCTTCCGCGGATTTGGCTGCCAGATTGCCGACTTCATCTGCAACAACGGCAAAGCCTTTGCCGGCAACGCCTGCGCGAGCGGCTTCTACAGAAGCATTCAATGCCAAAATATTGGTTTGGAATGCAATATCTTCAATGGCTTTGATAATGCCGTTGACTTTATTGGCATTGCCGCGAATCTCATTCATCAAAGACAAGGATTGATTCATTTTTTCGCCGCTTTCCATAATCTTTTGGTTGACGGATACTGCATTTTTATTGGCTTCTTGCGCCATTTGTGCATTGCTGGTGATTGTATTGGCAAGGTCAGAGATGGTATTTGCCAATTCTTCTACGGAAGATGCCTGTTCTGTAGCACCTTCTGCCAATTCTTGTGCGCCCGAAGATACTTGTTCCGAACTGGAAGAAACCTGTTCGGATGCTTCTAAAATACCACGCATGAGCTGTGTCAAGGTTTCGATAAAGGAGAATATAGATTTTTGAATGGATACAAAATCTCCTTTAAATCCAACCGAAGAAGTTACGGTCAAATCGCCTTGTGCCAGTCTTGCCATAATATGGTCAATTTCGTTGACATAAGAGGAAAGTGTGGCAATGCTGGAGCGCATGGATTCTGCCATCTGTCCTACCTCATCTTGGCTTTGATGCTGTACGGTGATATGTAAGTTCCCTTGACTCATTTGATATAGAGCTTTGTTCAACTCAGACAAAGGCTGCAATTTTTTGACAATGATATAACGCAAAGAGAATCCTACAATGAGCATGTTCAAAAGCAATAAAATCAGCAAACATATTACAGTGGTATCAGTTTGTGCGCTATATTCGCTGCGTGCCATGCCAACAATCAGTTTCCAATTGGTGTCTGGCAATTGTGTGACAGAACCTTTTCTGGTTTGATTAGAAATATCATATTGAAATACATTGCCAGTAGGAGCATTCAATTCTTGTGCGAGATTTTCAGACATTTCGATACTTGTGAAATCTTGTCCAATCAAATCGGCATTGTTGTAACCCATGACAATATTGTCCGCACTGAGCAATGTGACACTGCCTGTTTCCCCGAATGAAAGTTCACTGGTAAAGGTAGAAAGATTATCCAATCCCACATTCACGGTAACAAACCCCACTGTTTTGCCATTATCCAGTATAGGAGAGCAAATAGATATATTCAATGTTTGTGTTACGGAATTGACATATGGCTGTGTGACAATTTGTTTGTTTTGTGTAACCACATCATAAATTGGCAAAGAGGTAATGTCGGTTATGACTTTTGCATCTTTGGTATAAATTTTACCTTCGCTGACAATCCCAACCCCCATACCAAGCAAGTCATCTGGATATTGCGCAGTCGTTTCTTGCAATAAATTGGTCAATGTCTGATAATTTGGCAGTGAGCTATATGGCTGGTCAGGACTGCTTTGTTTGACAGCTTCTTGTATCAGAGGATTGTCTGCCAACATTTGTGTCAAAACACTGTATTTGTCAATAAAATTGGTGACTTGGTATATTGCATTGCTTGCCGTTTGTGTCAAAAAGGCATTTTGCTTGCGGTTCATGCCTATACCAGTTACGACACTCATAATGATTGCTAAAATCAAATTGAGAATTAGCAAAATAGAGCCTGCAAACAGTACAATTTTCGTCGACAGTTTTCGTGGTTTTTTGGTGTTGCTAAATTTCATGATTGCTATACCTCTCCTTATATGTATATGAATATCCTGCAAAAATTTCCACCTCTTGACAAGGTAGGGGAATTTTTGTATACAAAACAAAAAAATAATATCTCTGTAATTGTGACAGAGACATTATGTATAGACTTTATGTCAATATAGAAATATATTATTTTTCAAAATGCAATATCAAACAGTATCCCCAATAGAAATAAAATTCCTTTTTTTCTCTCTTACATACAATACTTAGTATAAAAACTTACAGTTGACTACTATTTCTGGAAAAATCCTGTTGCATTATATCAGATACATAATAGAAAGTAAAGTCATTTTTTGGGAAAAATCAGTATAAAGGGAAAAAAGTTACAATTTAGGAATATATCGTTTGAACGATAAAACAGTATTTGTATACAAAAACCCAAAATACGTCTGAAAATCATGTTTTGCAGTACGCATTTTAGGTTTTGCATCAGATAGAGCAAGAAATTTATACCCAAAAGAACAATACAAAAGATTAGGAATTTTGTGTTTCTTCTTGTTCTAATATGACAGAAGCCAAAATTTCGGCTAATGGTTCCATAGCATTATGGATTTCCTCTTTTGTATTGGTTTGTGCGCCAACTTCAATCAGCGTAGAACGTGGCATCATATGTAAACTAAAACGATAAGCATTCAAATAGATTTTTCGTGTAAAACCAGGATAACGTGTGCGCGCTTGTGTCTGCATCTGTAAACTAAATGCCAGATTATCTTTGACATATGGATTATCCAATCCAGGAGTAGGGACAGCCTGCCCATTTTGATTGAGTCTGCATAATCCATTAAAAAACATAATCTGCGCGCAGTCTTTCCCGTTTATGTTCGTGACAAGTCTTGTCCCTTCTGCTACACCATCGCGGTGCATATCAATACAAACTTGTATGGAAGGGTTTTTTTCTAAAATTTCACGGATGGGAGGTTCCATACGTTCGTATGCGCCTGTAATCTGTCCTTTGCCATTGACCACGTCATATGCTCCAGCATCATGTAATACTTCTATGCCATAGTTTTCTTCCAAAAGCTGCTTTAAATATTCCCCAGCACCCCAAATGCCTTCCTCTTTGCCCAAAGACATATCACTATCTGCAAAACCTTCGGAAATATGTGTATGAAAAATCAAGATTTTGGGACCTTCCACGCTGGTATCAATCGAAAAATCTTGTTCCAAGGCTTCTGGAATGTCAATATCCTCTGGCAAAAGCATAGTACGAGAATCCACAATATAATAATTTTGTTTCAAATACGAAAAATCCTGCATCTGTGTGATTTCTTGTGGATTGACTTCTGCCGCAGGCACTGGTTCTGGGGTTTCTTCAAATTGTACATCTTCAATGCCAAATAATCCGACGCTTTGGCTGTCTGGTTCTTTTGCTACAGCTGTGACTTGTCCGGGCAAAATTTCATCTAAAGCAAGTTTTGCGCCCCCAAAACGCCATAGCGTAGGCAATGCTAGTACAAACAGTCCCAATCCGAATAGGTTATGCAGTAATATCTTTTGTTTTTGATTTTCTTTTTTCTGCACGCTGTATGCCTCCTTTCGGTCTGCAACTAAATATATGTATCAAATGGAAAAAAGATGTATGTATCACACAAAATGAGAAAACAGCATATATCTGAAGGGAACGTATTTGATATATTTTATGTAAAATGCTGACAAGAAAATGAAGTCAGAGAAATAAGATACAAAAGATATAAAAGAAATCAAAGATACAAACTATATGTATTATGATATCAGACCGTAGAAAAAATAGCTTTGATACTTTTGTCTACACAGCAAAGTCTTGTATAATATGAGAATTTGACGATAGGGTATCCATTTTTTCGACGCCCTAAAACTATATGTATTGTGATGTATCATTATGATATATAGTATATTGTGCCAAAAAAGAAAATAGTTGTCTTTTTTCATCATTTATACTACAATAAAAACGATTGGGATATATGTGATAAAGGAGTTTATATTTATTGGGAGGGAATGTTGTATGAAAAGTATCCGTACCAAAATCATGCTTGGTATGAGTGTGACGGTTACAGTGTTTCTGCTTGTATTGGGATTGGTAAGTATTTATATGAATTACTCCAGTTCCATAAAATTGTTGGAAGAAAGTATGGGTGCCACTGCACAAGAAACTGCTAGAGTTATTGAGCAAGAATTATTGGTGTATAAAACAGTAACAAAAGACTTTGCATTGCGTTCACAGATCAATGACCCAACTGTGCCAGTTGAAACAAAGAAACAACTATTGGACGAATGGGCGGAAGAACATGGAATGGTCAGAGGCAATATTATGGACAGCACTGGTCACAGTATTTTTGATGGTACTGATTTTTCAGACAGAGACTATTTCCAAGAAGCTATGGCGGGTAATATGTATGTATCCACACCAGTGATTAGTAAAGTTTCTGGTGAATTAAGCGTAGTGGTAGCAGCGCCGATTTATGCAAATGGTGTGGAAAGTGGTACACCAATCGGAGCGGTTTATTTCCTGCCAGATGAAGAATTTTTAAATAATATCATGAAAAGTATCAAAGTAAGCGAAAACGGCGGCGCTTATATGATTGATCAAAATGGTTATACCATCGCCGATACAACAGTGGAGACTGTTACAGTAGAAAATATTGAACAGGAAGCACAGCAGGATAAGAGTTTGGAAGAATTGGCAAATGCACATGCAAAAATGCGTGCAGGGGAATCTGGCTTTACACAATATAACATACATGGTGTTTCTAAAATATCTGCCTATGCACCTGTAGAAGGCACAGATGGCTGGAGTGTGGCGGTTACAGTGCCAATCAGTGATTTTATGGGAAATACCATATTTGCTATTATCATGATAGTTATTGTAGTACTGATTTCGATTCTGGTATCTGTTTTGCTTGCGGGTATCTTATCAAAACGTATTGCAAATCCGATTCAACTGTGTAGTGCACGTATAGAATTATTGGCGGAAGGCGATTTGAATGCACCAGTGCCTACTATCGAAACCCGAGATGAAACGGCAGTGCTGGCAAAATCTACCGCAAATCTGGTACATTCTTTATCCGCATTGGTGGAAGACGAACGTCGTGTATTAGAATCCATGGCAAATGGTAATTTTGATGTGAGTGTACGAGATGAAGTTTATATTGGAGATTTATCTTACATCAAACAAAGTATACAGGATATTAATGAGAAATTATCTTATACATTGTATCAAATCAATATTGCATCAGACCAAGTGGCTTCTGGTGCTGACCAAGTGTCTTCAGGTGCGCAGGCATTGAGCCAAGGCGCAACCGAACAGGCTTCTTCTGTAGAAGAATTGGCGGCTACGGTAAATGAAATTACAAGAGATATTCAAGCAAGTGCAGAAGCGGCAGAACAAGCAAATAAAATTACGCAAGAATCAGGCGATATGCTGACCAATGCACAGAAACAAATGGAAGAATTAACCGCGGCAATGGATGAAATCAACGCTAGTTCCAACGAAATTGGAAGAATTATCAAGACCATTGAAGATATTGCTTTCCAGACCAATATTTTGGCATTGAACGCAGCTGTAGAAGCAGCACGTGCGGGCGTTGCAGGCAAAGGCTTTGCCGTTGTAGCAGATGAAGTGCGTTCCTTGGCGGCAAAAAGTGCAGAAGCGTCTAAGAGCACAGCATCTTTGATTGAACGTTCGATTCATGCTGTGGAAAATGGTACCGTTTTGGTAGGCAGTACCGCACAATCGATTCAAGCAACAGTAGAAAGTGCAAAAGAATCTGTAAAAATGATGGCAGACATTACAGAAAGAACCAAAACACAGGCAAGCAGTGCTGCACAAATCAGCATTGGTATCGACCAGATTTCCAGTGTCGTACAAACAAATTCTGCTACATCAGAAGAAAGCGCGGCAGCAAGCCAAGAATTGTCAGGGCAGGCAGTGATGCTCAAACAATTGGTAGGCGCTTTCAAATTGTCACAAAAAGACGGTATGGAGCATATCATGCCCAATATGAATGACATGTCTACAGATTATACAACACCAGATGTTGCATCTACATCAGACGTGATGTTATATGAAGCAGATAAAAACGAATCCTATCGCAATATGCCACAGGAATCCAAAGACACTGTATCAATGGATTGGAATAGTGGTGCGCATGATAAATATTGATTGCTATGTTTTCTAGGATAAATAGGCAATGAAACGCTTTGGCATAAGAGTACGTCAATCCGGTCGAATCCTATTTTCAATCGGATGAGAAAGTACATAAACAATATGAAAACATAAAAAACAAAAACACAAAGACAAAAAGCAGAGGTGACATTGGTGCAAAGACTTTGGAACCTCTGCTTTTTTCTATTTAAAATAAAGGATTGTTTTTCTAATCTGATTGCTGTTTTGATACAAAATATAGTTTCTCTGTATCCTGTATGAGAACAGCATAAAAATAAATATTCTTTGTATAAAAGATATGGTATGCAGAAAATGGTTTGGTTTTTTGAGTTGAAAAAAATTGTTGTTTTTTATTGATGAAATAATAGAAAAATGATAGAAAAAATAAAAATTTATTTGAATTTTATAATATTTTGTAATATGATAAAAATATATGAAAATTTTCAATAAACGAAAAATTATATCCATACACCAAACAAAGTGTCACGTAAATCGAATGGCTTATCGTGTTGTATGTTTTTGCGAAAGATGTTGTTTTGTATACAACGCTTCGCAAAAAAAATACATCATAAAAACACAAATGCAGAAATGGAATCGCAAGTGTGCTTTCCAATTTGCTATGGTTTTCATAAGAGATGAGATACAAGATACAAGATACAAGGGTGGGGGTTGGTCAAGACGTTTTGTTTTGGAAATTTTTATATCGTCTGATTGGTTTATTTATAGTAGAAAAAGAAAGCGGATGATTTTCAAAAGTAATTTTATGTTTTTATCACTCAATTTTTATGATACGCCTTTCTGACAATGTCATTTATATGGGGAAAGAAGGCGTTTCAAAACATGTTCATATTTATGAACAAAAATAAACACAAGTCAAGGGGGAAAGTGACATGAAAAGTATACGTAGTCGCATTATGCGCGATATGACTGTTACGCTTGCAGTATTTTTAATACTTTTGGGGGCTGTCAGTGCAGTCATGAACTTTAATAGTTCGATTCAACAATTAGCGCAAGGCATGCAAGCCATTGCAGATGAAACATCAAAGCGTATTGATAAAGAATTATATGCATATGAAACCATTGCATTAGATTTTGCATTGCATTCTCAAATCGTGGATCCCAATGTGCCATTAGAACAAAAAGAAGCACTGATGAACGAATGGGCAACACAGCATGATATGATTCGTGGTAATTTATTGGATAGTACAGGCAAAAGCCTGATAGATGGGAATGATTACTCAGATCGTGATTATTTCCAAGAAGCAATGGCGGGCAATACTTATGTTTCCACACCTGTATTAAGTAAAGTTACAGGGGAATTAAGTGTCATTGTGGCAGCACCAATTTGGAAAGATGACGTAGCATCCGGTACTCCCATTGGGGTAGCCTATTTTGTACCAAAAGAAACATTTTTGGTAGAAATCATGCAGAATATTCATGTCAGTGAAAATGGCACTGCATATATGATTGACAAAGATGGCAACACCATTGCGGATGTCACTATGGATACGGTATGTAAGCAGAATATAGAACAAGAAGCACAACAGGATAAACAATTACAGCCTTTGGCAGAATTGCATGCCAAAATGCGTGCGGGTGAAACAGGTACAGGACAATATAAATATAATGGTATGACAAAAATTATGGCATATACGCCGATAGAAGGTACAGATGGCTGGAGCTTGGCTGTAACAGCACCCATCAATGACTATCTGGGCGCAACCATATTAGCAATTGTTGTCATCATCATTTTGGTTATTATTTCGCTTATCATTTCTATTTTTATTGCAAATCAGACATCGAAACGGATTGCAGACCCAATTCGTCTTTGCGCAAAACGTCTGCAAACTTTGTCACAAGGGAATTTGAGTGAACCAGTGCCAACGGTAACAGGCAGAGATGAAACGGCAATCTTGGCACAATCTACAGCCGATATTGTGCAAACATTATCTGATTTGGTAGAAGATGAACGTCGTGTATTGGAATCTATGGCAAATGGTAATTTTGATATAGATGCACGAGAAGAAGTTTATGTGGGCGATTTGTCTTACATCAAACAAAGTCTGAAAGATATCAATGAAAAATTATCCTATACCTTGTATCAAATCAATATTGCATCTGACCAAGTTTCTTCTGGTGCAGAGCAAGTATCTTCTGGCGCACAGGCATTGAGCCAAGGCGCAACCGAACAGGCTTCTTCTGTAGAAGAATTGGCGGCTACGGTAAATGAAATTACAAGAGATATTCAAGCAAGTGCAGAAGCGGCAGAACAAGCAAATAAAATTACGCAAGAATCAGGCGACATGCTGACCAATGCACAGAAACAAATGGAAGAATTAACCGCGGCAATGGATGAAATCAACGCTAGTTCCAATGAAATTGGTAGAATTATCAAAACCATTGAAGATATTGCATTCCAAACCAATATTTTGGCACTGAATGCAGCAGTAGAAGCAGCACGTGCAGGCATGGCAGGCAAAGGCTTTGCCGTTGTAGCGGATGAAGTACGTTCTTTGGCGGCAAAGAGTGCAGAAGCATCTAAGAGCACAGCATCTTTGATTGAGCGTTCGATTCATGCTGTGGAAAATGGTACCAAATTGGTAGACAGTACAGCACAATCCATACAGTCTACAGTAGAAAGTGCAAAAGAATCTGTACAAATGATGGCAGATATTACAGAAAGAACCAAAACACAGGCAAGCAGTGCCTCACAGATTAGCATTGGTATCGACCAGATTTCTAGCGTAGTACAAACAAACTCTGCAACAGCGGAAGAAAGTGCAGCAGCAAGCCAAGAATTGTCTGGACAGGCATCTATGCTCAAAGAATTGGTAGGCGCATTCAAATTACGTCAAACAGGTGACACTCGATATGATGCACCAGATTGGAATAACAGCTATCAAGCAAATTCTTATCAGCCAGAAGCACAAGAAGATGCTGGCGTGGCGTTATATGAAGCCGATGCAGCCAAAGACACATACCAAGCAGTACCACAAGAGGATACCACATATCAGACAAATGATGTTTCCTCATCTTATCATAGCTATAGCAGCTTTAGCGGTGGCGCTGGGGATAAATATTAAAAAATCCAGAAAGTTTGAAAGTAAGAAAGTCGATTTATCTTTGTAGTGACACAATAAAAAACGCATGCAACCTTTTGCAAAAGGTTGCATGCGTTTTCTTTTTGCTTCAAATTGCTTCAAAAACATCCAATCATTATACCATCTGATTCACATTAAAAATCAATTGAAAAGCGCGTTGTGAATTATGAATATGTGTTGTGATTGCGGCGCGTAAGGCTTCTGAATCGCCCGCAAAGGTAGCGTCTAAAATAGCTTGATGTTCTGCGACACATTCGCAGTCGCGGGAATGGGGCTGATTGAAATAAGCGCCTGCGGATAATGAAAATGGCTGCAAATCTTTGAGCACTTCGACTGCTTTTTGATTTCCGGATGCAGTTAAGAATAGTGTATGGAATTGTAAATCTAATTGGAAATACTGTTCCGCATTTGATGTGGAATCTTTCGAGGATATAAAATCTTTTTGTTGTTGTAAGTTTTGCAATAACTGTTCGCGCAATGTTGTATTGTAGTGCAAAGCAGTGATGATGTCATTGGCAAAATATAAATCCATCATCAAGCGCAAGTCGAAAATATCGTTTAATTCGTGTGGTGTCATCGTGCGCACACGCATACCCTTATTTGGTGTATTGACGACCAGTTTTTCTTCTGCCAAACGTTGTAGGGCTTGTTTGACAGGTGTGTCACTGACACCATATCGCCGCGCCACTTCTTTGATGTTGATTTTTTCGCCAGAAGCCAATTCTTGATTTGAAATTTCTCTTTTGATATCTGTATAAATCTGTTCGGATAATGTCTTTTTTTCTCGCATGTTTTAATCAATCCTTTTCTTTGTCACTGAATGAGATGCAAAAAAGTTTTTGTCAGTACTTTTTTTGTACAAAAATCTTTTTTTCACAAAAAATCTATTTTCGTTTGAAACAATCTTTTTCTCTATTGTAAAGAAAAACAGATAAAAAAACAATATTGATTTCGGTAAAATATTGTTTCATTGGCAAAAAAATAGGAATTTGCCTCAAAAAGAAAGTGACAATACGCCACAGGTGGAATTTTATCTATAAAATATGCACAAAATCAAGTACAAAAGTATGTAAAATTGGTCGTATAAAAATGGAAATACATATATTTCTAATTTTTAATAGTTTAAATTGCTAAAATAATAGAATTAAAATTCTAAAATAATACATATTGAAATTAAAAATAAGATTAAATATAATTTAATAAATGATTTGAGATAAAGATTCAATGTCTTATTACAAAATAAAATAGTTTTATTTTGTAATAAAAAAAGATTTTTTATCTATGTAAATAAGAGGGAGGCGTATGGCATGTTCAAAAAACAAATTGCACTTGCTATGGCGGCAGCAATGGCATTTGGAGTGGGTGGGTGTACCCAAAAGGAAGAAACAACAACACCAACAGATTTTGTGGAAAAAAAAGTAGAACCTGCATCATTTGAATCAGGCGTAGAACTACAAGAAGATTGTATTCATTTGATTTATGCACTTGGTAATGCACCAGCAACCATTGATGCAGCAAAATTTTTCAAAATGCGTCTGGAACAAGAAACCAATGGGGCAATGACAGTCGATATTTACACCGATAACGTGTTAGGTGGGGAACGTGAATTGCTAGAAGGCTGTCAATTTGGTGATTATGACATCGTTTTGGCAACTAATGCAACAGTAGCGTCGTTTTGTAATGATATTTATTGTTTGGATATTCCTTGGTTGTTTGACAATAAGCAGCAAGTATATGAAGTGTTAGACGGCAAATTAGGGGATTATTTAGGGGACCAGCTCAATGAAGTTGGTTTTGAATTGTTGCAATGGCAAGAAAATTCTTTCCGTACCTTATCTACAACCAATCAACCCATTGAATCTATGGACGATTTGCAAGGCTTGAAAATTCGTATTATGGAAAATGAATTGCAATTGGCACAGTGGAAAGCATATGGCGCAAACCCAACACCAATGGCATTTACAGAATTATTTACTGCATTACAGCAGGGGACAGTAGACGGGCAGGACAATGGCGCGGAACTGACATGGCAGTCCAAATTCTGTGAAGTACAAAAATATTATATATATACAAAACACATTTATTCTCCCTATGTGATTTTGATGAGTAAAGAGCGTTTTGAAGAATTGACACCCGAACAACAGGAAATCATATTGCAGATTTCGGACGAAGCTGTAGCATATGAAAGAGAACGTTGTTCTGAATATGAAGCCGTTGCTTTGGAAAATATCAAAAATTATCCTGGTATGAATTTCAGTGAATTGAATGAAGAAACAAAGGCACAGATGAAAGAAGCCTGCGCAGGAATCAAGGAGTTGGCATACACCAAAGTAACACATCCAGAAGTCATTGATTTATTATATAGCGAAGTGGAATTGGCGAAACAGAAATATCCAGAACCATCTGGGCAAGAATAAATGTATGGGAGGGGTTAAGGTATGAAGTTTTTGAATGAGCATTTTGAGGCGTGCTTTATTGTGCCGCTTATGTTTTTGATGAGTATTATTATTTTTATACAGGTTGTCATGCGTTATGTATTTCATAGCTCTTTGACATGGTCAGAAGAATTGGCGAGATATTTATTCGTATGGCTGGTGTATTTTTCGGTTGCGTATACAGCAAAGCGCCAAGCGCATATCCGCATTGATGCGGCAATCAATTTGTATCCAAAAGCATTGCGTCCTTGGATTGAGATTTTAAGCGAAATCATTGTTTTGATATTCTCTATTTTTATTGCGTATACTTCTATCACAGTATTTCAGAAAATTTCTGCAAGTGGGCAGATTTCTCCTGCATTGCATATCCCGATGCAGTTTGTATATGCGGCACCTTTGGTAGGCTTTGTATTGACTGCCATTCGTCAGGTGCAATGTATTATGCAGAAGTTCCGTGAAATGCACGCCAGCAAGGAGGTAGATGAAACATGACAACAGGTGCAATTGCAGCAATTATATTTATTGCGTTGATTCTGAGTTTGGTATTGACAATTCCGATTGGTTTTTCTTTGGGGATTGCGTCTTTGGCATACATATTCTATACCGACCAACTAACATTGGGCTTTGTAGCGCGTAACATGGTAACCGGCTGTGACTCTTTTCCGATTATGGCAATTCCATTTTTTGTATTTGCCGGGGAATTGATGAGCGGCGGGGGTATCTCAAAACGATTGCTTGATGTTGCAAATGTATTCTTTGGTAGAATTCGAGGCGGTTTGGCAATTGTGACCGTGGTGGTATGTATGTTCTTTGCGGCAATTTCTGGTTCTGGTCCGGCAACAGTTGCCGCTGTGGGTGGTATGGTGGTACCCACTATGTTGGAAAAAGGTTATGACAAAAAGTTTGTTTTGGCGTTGATTGCGGCGGCTGGCTCCATTGGTGTAATTATCCCTCCCAGCATTCCTATGGTAGTTTATTCCGTTACAGTCAACAGCTCTGTAAGTTCCCTGTTCTTAGCAGGTTTTATACCCGGTATTTTGATTGGTGTGGTACTGATTTTTTACAGCTATTTTTATGCTAGAAAACAAAATTATACTGGCGATACAGAACCCTTTAGCGGCAAAAGAGCCTTGCGTGAAATTTGGCGCGGCAAATGGGCATTGCTTTCCCCTGTCATTATATTAGGCGGGATTTATGGCGGTATTTTTACACCGACAGAAGCTGCCGCAGTATCTGTTATTTATAGTTTGGTAATTGGTTTGTTTGTATACAAAGAATTGGATTTTCGTCAAATGTTAGATGTCACAAAAAGAGCCTGCGAAACTACAGCAACCATTTTGGTCGTAATCGGCTGTGCAAATGGTTTCTCAAAAGTGCTGACATTGGGACGTATCCCTACCACAGTTGCAACATTATTGACTACTATGACAGATAGCAAGATTTTGATACTGCTGTTAATCAATCTGTTACTGCTTTTGGTAGGTTGTTTCATGGAAACAGTATGTGCTATTATGATTTTGGCACCCATTCTGTTCCCTGTTGTAACTGCATTGGGTGTAGACCCTGTACATTTTGGTATCATTATGGTTACAAACTTGGCAATCGGCTTTATCACACCACCTTTGGGCGTAAACTTGTTTGTGGCGTCGCGTGTAGGGGAAACGACACTAGATGTCGTCATAAAGGGAATCGTTCCTTTCTTGATTTTGATGATTGCAACCTTGATGCTGATTACCTATGTACCAGGCATTTCTATGCTGTTGCCAAATTTGATGGGTTAAATCGTATATTCTAAAAAATAAAAAGACTGCATCAGATACTATATTATCCCTTGCAGTCTTTTTTATTTCATTACAAAATTACATTAAATACAAAAAAATGGTACCAGAACGGGAACGGCGAGCGTACATAATACGCCGCTGATAAATGCTAAAATGGCGGTTTGACTGTCTGTATATTTGCTCAAAAGCGGTAATGTGGTATCCATAGCAGTCGCACCGGCTGGCGCAATTGCAACATAAACATTACGCCTTGCCAATATAGGTACTAGCAAAAATGTGAATACTTCACGAAAAACATTCGATAGAAAAGAAATGGCACCACCGGCGGGATTGCCGGCTTCGGTCATCAAAATACCGGATAAACTGTACCAGCCTAGCCCAGACGTAATAGCAATCCCTTCCATGACATCGCCTTGTAACAACATAGCGCATAATGCCCCGCCAGCCAAAGAACCTAGTACAACGCCCAAAGGAATGACTAAAATACGTAGTCCCATACGCCGAATTTGTACAAACACTTCACGATGTACGCCCATATCAATGCCGACACAAAATAGCAATATCAAGAGCATGTAGGACGAAGAAGCATCTAAAAATGCACTCCAGATTTCTGGTATATACATACCTGCACCAATCCCAAGTACCAAAGCAATTAAGATAGCTTTGCTCATTTGGTACCTCCTTTCGGCAAAAACAGTTTTGTCAGAAGGAATACAACTGCAATCGAACCAGCAACCGCAAATAATGCAAACAAGAATGCTTTGCCGCCCAAAGACGGCAAAGCTTGTATGATTTCTTGATTTCTGCCAATGCCGACGCCCATGCAAAATATCAAAAGCATCAGCCAGACCGTTTGCAAACGTGCATTGATGCGTAAACCCTTTTCTGTCAATTGTCCCGAAAATCCAACCAGAAACCCTAGTCCCAGTACCAGAAAGATTTTCCACATATGTTTACACCTGTTTCATCAAAGCAATCACTTTGTCAATTTCTTCTCTGGATACATATTTATGTGTTACAAAACGCATGATGCCATTATCTTCTCCATTGATGATAACATCATGTTTTGCCATGTAGTCCACCAATTCCGCGGAGGAAAGGGGATAATCTTTCAGGCGGAAGAATACCATATTGATTTGTTGACGTTCTTTGTATACTTCCAAACCTTTCACACTGCATAATGCTTCTGCCATATATGCAGCATTGTCATGGTCTTCTTGTAAGCGTTTTGTCATATCTTTCAGTGCCACAATGCCAGCGGCTGCTAAAATACCAATCTGACGCATACCGCCGCCCAAAATTTTGCGTTTTCTGCGAGCTTGTGCAATAAATTCTTTGCTGCCAACTAATACAGAGCCTACAGGCGCGCACAGGCCTTTTGATAAGCAGACAGAAACGGTATCTGCATATTGTGCAATTTCTTTTGCTTCTACGCCCAATACTGCGGCAGCGTTAAAAATACGCGCACCGTCCAGATGTACGGGCAGATGGTATTTGTCTGCCAGTGTTTTGATTTGTTTCATATATTCCAAAGAACGTACTTGTCCGTCAGAATCTGCATTTTCATATGTGATTAAAGCGGTAGAAGGTTGGTGAATATCGTTGGGGTCTTTGCGGATATAGTTTTCGACAATCCGCAAAGGCATTTCGCCATTGACATTTTGTACAGTACGCAATTGTACACCTGCTAAAATCGCAGCAGAACCAGCTTCATGCACGACAATATGACAGTTATCCGGCAATATCACTTCTTGCCCACGTACCGCATGAGTGAATAAAGCAAGCTGATTGCTCATTACGCCGCTTGGTACAAATAAGCCTGCTTCTTTGCCCATCAAATCGGCTGCCAATTGTTCCAGTTCTCTGGCGGTCACGTCATCGCCATATACGTCATCGCCTACCACAGCGGTGCACATTGCCTGACGCATTTCGTCGGTTGGTACGGTCACTGTGTCACTTCTTAAGTCGATTTTTCCGTTAATCATTTGTTTATGCCTCCTCACTCAGTTTTGCCCGTAGGGCGTCGATTTCTTCACTTTCTATATATTCGTCAAACGTCATCTGTCTGTCAATGATGCCGCCTGGCAAAATTTCAATGATTCTGTTTGCAATGGTTTGTGTGAATTGGTGGTCGTGAGAATCAAAAAGCAATGTGCCTTTGTATTCCATCAGCCCTTCATTCAATGCGGTAATGGATTCCAAATCTAAATGGTTGGTCGGTTCGTCCAAAATCATGACATTGGCGCCGCTCATCATCATTTTACATAACATACAACGTACTTTTTCGCCCCCAGAAAGCACACAAGCTTCTTTCAAGGCTTCCTCGCCGCTAAAGAGCATACGTCCCAGCCAGCCGCGGATATCAGAATCATATTGTTCGCCTTCTTTGGCAAAAGGACGCAGCCATTCAATCAAAGAATCGTGACAGCCTTCAAAGTATTTTGTATTGTCTTTGGGGAAGTATGCTGTTTTGGTAGTGATGCCCCATTTGAAGCTGCCTTCGTCTGGCTCCAGTTCGCCAGTTAAAATTTGGAATAATGTGGTTCTAGCGATTTCGTCTTTCCCTACAAATGCGACTTTGTCATTGGGACGAATCATAAAGCTCACATTGTCTAATACTTTTTTGCCGTCAATGGTTTTGGAAATATTTTCTACAAACAATACATCATTGCCGACTTCTCTATCTTGCTTAAAGCTACAGAAGGGATAACGACGAGAAGAAGGTTTGATGGTATCCATTTGCAGGTTGTCTAATAATTTTTTACGGCTGGTTGCCTGTTTTGCTTTGGAAGCATTGGCACTAAAACGCTGTATAAATTCCTGTAACTCTTTGATTTTTTGTTCTGTGCGTTTGTTCTGGTCTTTCAATTGACGTTGTGTCATCTGTGTATAATTGTACCAGAAATCATAGTTGCCGACATACATGGTAATTTTACCATAGTCTATATCTGCAATATTGGTGCAGATTTTATTCAGAAAATGACGGTCATGGGAAACCACAATTACAGTATTTTCAAAGTCCATCAAGAAGTTTTCCAGCCAACGAATCGCGTGTAAATCCAGATGGTTGGTTGGTTCGTCCAGAAGCAGTATATCTGGATTGCCAAACAATGCCTGCGCCAAAAGTACTTTCACTTTTTGGTCACCTGTCAATTCTTTCATTTTTACATAATGAAATTCGTTTGTAACACCCAAACCATTTAAGAGAATTTCGGCATTGGATTCGGCAGACCAGCCGTCCAGTTCTGCGAATTCGCCTTCCAGTTCAGAAACCTTGATACCATCTTCGTCGCTGAAATCTTCTTTGCTATACAATGCTTCTTTTTCTTTCATGATGTCATATAAACGTTTGTGACCATATAATACCGTTTCTACAACATCAAATTCATCGAACATAAAGTGGTCTTGTTTTAATACTGCCATACGTTCGCCGGGTGTAATGAAAACAGAGCCTTTGTTTGGTTCTAAATCTCCTGCTAATATTTTCAAAAATGTGGATTTTCCGGCACCATTTGCGCCAATCAATCCATAACAGTTGCCTTTTGTAAAATTGATATTCACATCTTTGAAAAGCACCCGTCCGCCGTATTGTAAACTCACACCTTGTGCTGCAATCATATATTTGCCCCTTTCTTTGGTTAAATTTTCAAAAATAAAAATCCTTCCTATTATAGCGCATCTTTTGGAGAAAAAACAGCCCTAAATCCAAAATACGCAAGAATGGAAAAAGAAAATAAAAAAAGAGAGTCAATCAGCTCTCGTCAGACTGTAGAAAAACCAGGTTTTATAATTTTTCAAGACGGCGGAAAGGTTTGGGAAACAATGGTCAACACGTTTGCTGCGCAAACGCCAGCCATAAATGGCTGTCCGCACTTCTTTGCGGTGTGTCATTTCCCAACTGGAATCCGCAGTCGGAATTCATTTCCAACGAGGAAAAGCAGGAGTTTCAAAGCTTTTTAGCTGATGGAACTCCTGCTTTATACTTCTGTCTACTCGTCAAAGGCTTGAATGAAATGAGCCTTTGACGAAAGTGTGTCGATTTTTTCGATACACTAAAAAAGAGAGCCAAAAGCTCTCTTTCCTTGCGAAATGCGGATGACAGGACTTGAACCTGCACGGACGTAATGTCCACTAGAACCTGAATCTAGCGCGTCTGCCAATTCCGCCACATCCGCATATTTTTGAATGCTTGTATAGTATAGCGCAGATGTCGGAAGTTGTCAAGTAAAAATTACAAAATTTATGAACAGTCTTTTGTATGGAAATAAATGGAAAATGGGAAAACAAAATATACAAAATAATGCATAATTGTATAGAAAAAATCTACTTTTGGAATTTATTTTTTTCGTTGAGAAAACAGAATCTTTTTGCTATGATGTGTCTGTATGATGGAAAGAATATATACAATAATATTCATATCTTTTTTGTATGTATTCAAAAAATGTATTTTATTTATTTTTTAAGGAGGTTTTTGATATGCTGCGGGGGTTCGCAGAGGATTGGAAGCGAGAGTTTCGGGGATACAATTCTGCAACATTGATGAAAGATGTTATGGCTGGGCTGACGGTAGCGGCGGTGGCATTGCCTTTAGCACTTGCCTTTGGTGTCAGTTCCGGCGCAGACGCGGCGGCGGGGCTGATTACGGCAATCATTGCCGGTTTGGTCATGAGTATGTTAGCAGGTGGATATTATCAAATTTCTGGACCAACTGGCGCAATGGCAGCGATTTTGACTTCACTGGTGGCAAGTTATGGTTTAGATGGCGTGTTTCTTGCGACACTGATGGCGGGGGTTTTATTGCTTTTGGCTGGTATTTTACATTTGGGGAAATTGACTTCTTTTATCCCTGCGCCAGTCATCACAGGCTTTACATCTGGAATTGCGGTCATCATTGCTTTGGGGCAGATTGATAATTTTTTTGGTACATATAGCGAAGGAACAACAGCAGTTGCGAAGTTGCTGAGTTATGGCAGATTGGGATTTTCACCAGATTGGATTTCAGTCGGAATCGGTTTGTTTGTGGTATTGTTTATGGTGTTTTTTCCAAAAAAATGGAATGCTATTGTACCTGCATCTTTGATCAGCATTATATTAGCAACAGCAGCCAGTATTCTATTACAGTTAGAAGTTGCAGTGGTAGGAGAGA
This sequence comes from uncultured Lachnospiraceae bacterium, assembly GCA_944384295.1. Lineage (GTDB taxonomy): Bacteria > Bacillota > Clostridia > Lachnospirales > Anaerotignaceae > Anaerotignum. The sequence continues at coordinate 18,924 of CALWSU010000008.1, forward strand.
TTCCGCAAACCTTGTTCCCAGAAAATAGTTTGCGTTTTTCCGCATTACAGCCGGCAACCATGGGCAAATTGATTGCGCCAGCATGTAGTATTGCCATATTGGGTATGATTGAAAGTTTATTATGTGGCGCGAGTGCGGCACAGATGACAGGGGTACGACTTAAAAGCAATCAAGAATTGATTGCACAAGGGGTAGGCAATATTTTGTTGCCGTTTTTTGGTGGGATTCCTGCAACGGCAGCGATTGCACGTACCAGTGTTGCCATACGTTCAGGAGCAAAAACAAGATTGACAGGTGTATTTCATGCAGTAGGCTTATTGATTTCTATGTTTTTGCTTGCGCCTGTGATGTCACAAATTCCTATGGCAGCTTTGGCAGGGGTTTTGATGGTGACAGCGTTTCGTATGAATGAATGGAACAGCATATTTTATATGTTTTCGCATAAATTCAAAGGAGCTATGTTGGAATTTCTCGCTACCATGCTTGCGACAATTTTATTTGACTTGACCATTGCGATATTGGTGGGTGTTGTGATTGGTTTAATCTTTTTGGTATCTCGCTTATCCTTTTTGGAAATCAATTACGAAAGAGTGGATATGCAGCGTTTACATGTGGAAGATGAAGCACTTTGCAAGCGATATGACAATGCTATGGTGGCATATATTACAGGACCTATGATTTTTGCCAATACACAAAATGTAGCAGATATTGCAGAACATCTGAGAGGTTGCGATACATTATTGCTTTCTATGAGAGGGGTATCGAATATTGATATTTCTTGTGCGCAGACATTGCGTACTTTAATCAGCAATTTGCGTTTGCAGGGGATAGATGTTGTATTATGCGGTTTGCCCAGACGCGCAATGGAAATGATGCGTCGTACGGAGTTAGATGTGTATGTCGGCAAAGAAAACTTTTATTGGAGTGTAGAGCGCGCACTTTTGACATTGCGCCCAACACCAGAAGCAAAACAAAGATAGAAAAATAAAAAACAAAAAAGCAAGTGATAAAAAACGCTAAATCACTTGCTTTTTCTTGTTTTAAGCGGAATATTTTTTCATGAGTTTACGATAAATGATGATGCCAAGAATCACTTGCACAGTAAAATAAATGCCAAGATAGGCAACCATGATTATCGCATCGGTTAATATATCCAAACTGCCCAATATAGCAAAGCCAACCATAGAAAAACTGATGATACAAAGCCCGATAGCATAAGTATATCTGCCGGCTTTGTCACGTAGTTGTGTTTTGAGTTCGTCATGTAGTTCAATAGATTCTTGTTCCAATTTTTCGGCATAATGTGCTTGGCGTTTTGGCGCGTTCCAATACAAATATTTGGAAATCATATAAATGCCTGATATGATACCAGAACCCGCAAACCCACATAAAAGACTGTCTAATTTGGTGTCACTCAAATAAGCTGTCAAGAAACATATGATACCAAAACAAAAATAGATGATGCCTAGTCGAAACAGTTTTTTCAAAGAATTCGGATTATTGTTGTGTTTCATGTGACTCGCTCCTTTCATATAAAAAGATTTCCTCTATGGTTTGACTGAAAAAGTCCGCGATTTGGAATGCCAATTCCAAAGAGGGGTTATATTTTCCGGTTTCTATGGCGCTGACAGTTTGGCGGGAAACGCGTATGGCTTTCGCGAAATCTGCTTGACTCAGCCCCATTTCTTTGCGCAGCTGTTCTACTTTGTTTTTCATTTGGATAATCTCCTTCATCATGACAAGGTTCCTTTACATTTTTATGGTACATCATATCTCATTTTTTGTCAAGGTTCCTTTACATAAAATAGAGAAAAAATCCTTTCTCACATGCTGGAGAAAGGATTGAAAAGGATTTCTTTATTCACAAGCCAATGCTTGAAAAGCGTTTGCAACGCCCACAGGTGGCTTTTTGCTGTGTTGGTGTTTGAGCAGATGAAAAGCAACTTTTTGTTCTGCCAATAAAAACAGCCAATATCCAAATAATGCGCCTGCGGTATTCATCAATAAATCATCTACATCAGTTGTACGTCCGCAAAACATTTGCAATAGTTCGATACAAAGGGAACAAACAAAGCCAAGTAATATGATATTTTGTTCTTTGCGATATGTTTTCCAAAGAAGCGGTGCAAAAAAGCCCATTGGTACAAATAAGAGTATATTGAGCAAATATTGTTCTGGACAAGAAAAAATATCTACAAATAATTCAAAATTGAAATAGGGTGCAAATTGCGGTGTTTGCAACAATAAATTATATATGCCTGTCACAGCCAGCAGCCCTGCGATATATAACGCAAAAATCCAAAGTGCGCTACGATGCAGTTTGGGTGAAAATTTACCGGCAAATACCGTTTGCCACAGCCATAGCACTGGAATCATACAAGAAAATACAAAAACACTTTCCCAAACCATATCATACATCCAACCAAGCATACCGCAACCCCCTTTCTGTTTGATTCTTTTTTCTTTTGCGGTGTTCCTTGTGGTAATTTGTTTCTCTGAGTATGAGTATACGATATAAATCTTAATTTTTTTGGTAGAAAAGTTTCCGAATTTCGAACAAAAACCGTAAAAAGTACGAAACAAAACAAAGTGAGCGCATAAAATCTGTAATATGGTTTTGTTTGTATCTATTTCTGTATTCGGAAAAATATATATCGAATACCAGAAAAAACATGGTATTTTTCGTAATTCTACGGGCTTGTATTGACAAAACTTCCTTTTTTTTGGTAGAATAACTTGTCGGTGATTGAAACAAAACGCTTCACCCACTGTTTGCATCAAAATTTGCCATTCAATCCCCGTCAAAGGGATTGCTGTCAGCAAAATTTGATGTTTTTTTATTGCCAAAATGCAGGCTGTCCACAGAAACCTTGACATCCTGTTTTTGATTCCCAAAATGGAAAGTATATAGTAGGAGGTATTTCATTATGGCAGGTACAATTTCAAGAGGCATTAAAGCACCCATTATCAGACAGGGTGACGATATTGTAAAAATCGTTGTGGATTCTGTACAGGAAGCAGCAAAACAGGACGGCTTTACATTGCATGAAAAAGATGTTGTTTGTGTCACAGAAGCAGTCGTTGCAAGAGCAGACGGCAACTATGCAACAACAGAAAACATTGCGGCAGACGTCAAAGCAAAATTGGGCGGTGAAACCATTGGCGTTGTATTCCCAATTTTGAGCCGTAACCGTTTTGCAATCTGCTTGCGTGGGATTGCAAAAGGCGCAAAAAAAGTAGTTTTGATGCTGAGCTATCCTTCCGATGAAGTGGGCAATCACTTATTTGATATGGATTTATTAGATGATAGCGGTGTAAATCCTTATACCGATGTATTGACATTAGAAGATTATCGTAGAATTTTTGGATATATCAAACATCCTTTTACTGGTGTGGATTATGTGGAATATTATGCTTCTTTGATTGCTGAAGAAGGCGCAGAAGCTGAAATCGTATTCGCAAATCATCCAGAAGCAATCGTGAAATTTACAAAAAATGTACTGTGCTGTGATATACATACCAGAGAACGCTCCAAACGCCGTATTTTGGCAGCAGGCGGCGAAAAAGTATTGACATTGTGCGATATTTTGAATGCTCCTGTAGATGGCAGCGGCTACAATCCACAATATGGTCTGTTGGGCTCCAACAAAGCAACAGAAGACAGCGTAAAACTGTTCCCTAAAAATGCACAAGAAGTTGCAGAAGCAATTCAAAAAGAAGTGCTTGCACGTACTGGCGTGAAAGTAGAAGCTATGATTTATGGCGATGGCGCATTCAAAGACCCTGTAGGTAAGATTTGGGAATTGGCTGACCCTGTGGTTGGTGCTGGTTATACAGAAGGTCTGAATGGTCTGCCCAATGAAGTAAAACTCAAATATTTGGCAGATAACGATTTTGCAGACCTCAGCGGCGAAGCTTTGGCAGATGCAATCCGTCAGCGCATCAAAGAAAAAGAAAAAGATTTGAAAGGCAATATGGTATCAGAAGGTACTACTCCTCGTCGCTTAACAGATTTGATTGGTTCTTTGTGTGACCTGACAAGCGGTAGTGGTGACAAAGGTACACCAATCGTATTGGTACAGAATTACTTTAATAACTACGCAAACTGATTTTGCGGACAAAAATAGAATAGTAGTATAAAAATAGAGAAATAGTAAAATAGTAAATACCGATTCTTCCAAAAAAGTTTGTAAGAATCGGTATTTTTTTATTGCTATGTGCAATATTTTCTATGTGTATTTCGTGTTCTGGTATAGAAGGGGGTGAAGTGGGTATGGATTCTTTCGGACGGCAATCTGATATGATGTATTTATATGAAACATATGCAGATATGGTATATCGTATTGGATATTGTTATTTCGGAAATCGTCATGACACGCAAGATGTGGTGCAAGGTGTATTTTTAAAATTGTTAGACGGAAATCTTCCAACATTTCAGGATACAGAGCATGAGAAAGCATTCTTGATTGTGATGACAAAAAATTATTGCAAAGATATTTTAAAATCTTCTTGGCGTAGAAAACGTGTGCAGGAGCAGGAAATACAAATCTTACAACAGGAAAGTGGTTTACGTGCGGATATGGCATATGCCCTGATGCGTTTGCCAGAAAAATATAAACTAACCTTATATTTATATTATTACGAAGGATATTCAGTCAAAGAAATTGCAAAGTTATTGGAGCAGAAAGAAACTACCATACAAACACATTTGCTGCGAGGACGCAAAAAATTGAAAATTGAGTTGGAACAGGAGGGATATTATGACAGAAAAAGAAGTCAAGGCACTATTTGAAGCTATGACACCATCACAAGCGCAAAAAGACGCAATGTGGACACAGATTACACAACCACAACCAACAAAAAAACAATCCTTTTCTGTCAAACGTTGTATCGCAATAGTTGCGGTGGTATTGATATTGTTTACTGCTACAGCGTTCGGCTATCGTGCCAGTACCATACAAACCTATACCACAGAGGTATATCATTGGAGTGCTTCCAAATTGGCGCGTAATATACAAATTTCAGATACTGATGCAGGGCTGACTTTGACGGCAGAAAGTGTATTTGGAGATAATGAAAATGTATATGTACTATTTTCGATTTCAGATAAAGTCTATCACACACTTTCTTATGGAGATTTGCATGTGGATTTTGACCAGAATGATTTTTCTGGTTCTTATGATTTGTTTTTATTGGATCAGGCAGAGCAGAAGCAAACAGAGAAAACAACGAAGAAAACCTATTTTGTCGCATATGTAGAAACATATAGAGGTACAGAGGAAATACAAAATATTGGGCAAACGATGAAAATCAAGATTCATGGATTATATGGCGGCAGACTAGGAGATGCCTTGGGACTGCGAAAAGAAAACAAAGGCGTATGGGAATTTGAAATTCCATTGGAATATGAGGTATACGGCTATGATTATGTCGTACATACACCATTTACATACACAGGGAATACCGTCTATCTGGAAAGTATACACTATTCACCATTAGATGTTAGTATCCGTTTGAAAAGTCAAGAAGGATATTTGGAACATTTTATTGAAAATTATGCAATTGATGGTACAGTCGGTATTGCGTTGGAAACCAAAAAGGGCAGGATTTATCCAAGAACATCGAGCGGGGACAGTGCGGGTACAGATTCCTATTTCCCTTTTTCTATGCGGGAAATCGGCATGCTTGCGCCAGAAGATGTGATAGGTGTGTATTATTACGAAAAAGGAAAAAATGGCGAAATGATACAAGAGATGGTCATTCCTGTTTCATTGCCTGCACAGATGCCACAAGATGCATAAAAGAATCAAATGCTAAAATATATAAAATAAAAATGACTGCAATAGTATTTTTTCTGTGGCAGTCATTTTACTATGTGATACGCAAGTTGTTTTTGCAATATAGAACAAACACAACATGAGATATTTGTGGAAAAGTGATATTGTCATACAACTAGAAACATAGGTATGATGAAATATATAGGAACACAATCATATTTTGATACGTCTATTAATTAGAATCAAAAATGTTTTTGCATTTGGAAAGGGGAGAATGTGCATGAAAAAATGGATTTCTTTGTTACTTTGCATTTGTTGTATGTTGCCAAGCACTGTGGCACATGCTGCAACCATTACCGGACAGGCAGTGCATACCGATATTGTGGCGTACATCAATGGGTTGCCGATTCCGTCTTACAATATCAATGGCTATACTGCGATTGTTGCGGAAGATTTGGAACAGTATGGATTTTTTGTACAATATGACAATGCAACACGTAGTTTAAGTGTAGATTATTTTGAGAATAACAAGCCCATTACTGCAAATTATCGACCAGAACAAAATACAAAACCGATTGGCTCCTTTGCTGCCAATGTGTATGCAACGGATATTGTAACTTATGTAAATGGAGAAAAAGTACCTTCCTATAATATTGACGGCAGAACATTGATTTTGATTGATGAATTGCAAGAATACGGTGATGTGACATGGTATCCCAAAGAACGTAAAATTTGCTATACCTATGTACCAAATTGGAGTTATTCCATTTCTTCCCATTGGAATACCGCAACAGATACATCGAAAGATTTTTCTAATTTTTCTATTGAAATGACCAGAAATGACACAGGCGACCTGACTGTGACAGGCGAAAATTTACAATATTTTACGAGTATTTCTTTGGCTGGCGGTAGAGAGCCAAACTTGACTTTGCGAGTGCAGATGTATTATGTAGATATTTTGTATTATCAGCTTTCTGGTGAGGCATTGACAATAGAAAATTTGTTTGAGCAAATGTTAAATTGGAACCTTGGAGAAGAACTCACAGATGACACAAAGTTTGCCAATGCGCATATGAAAGTATGGGTCAATGGAGAAGCGGTACCTGTGACTTATGTGGCGCGTAGTATTGGCAATGGACATACGGATTTTGAGTTTACATTTGGGAAACAAGTCAAAACTTTAGAAGAAATACAATCTATCAAAATTACATGTCAATAAAAAATAATATCATAAAAAGTGAAAATACGTCTTGTACTGATGTGTACAGGACGTATTTTTTGACAGAAAACAATATGCAATAAAAAATGGAAGTTACAGGGCTCGAACCTGTGACCCTCTGCTTGTAAGGCAGATGCTCTCCCAGCTGAGCTAAACTTCCATAGTTTTGACAATTGATAAATTTATTTTTTCACTCACACTGACCCGTAAGGGAGTCGAACCCTTGATTCGACCGTGAGAGGGTCGCGTCTTGACCGCTTGACCAACGGGCCAAAAGAAGAAATAGCGGAGGAGGGAGTTGAACCCCCGACACTGCGGGTATGAACCGCATGCTCTAGCCAACTGAGCTACTCCGCCATACGCTTGCTGTCTTAAGTCGACTAGTTCATTATAAAAGCATAGTGAAAGTTTGTCAATATATTTTTTTATATTTTTGTACTTTTTTTCAATTTTTGTCATTGGTCGCGGTTGATATACACGATTTCATTGCTTTTGACAAGCCCCAGTTTTTCTCTGGCAATCTGTTCGATGTAACTATCGCTGTTGTAATATTCCTTTTGTGCCTGCAAATCCAATTGCTTTTGTTTTTCATCTGCAACTTGTTGTTCCAAATCAGCATATTCGGCTTGCAAAGTGCGATAGGATTGGTATTGCCAAAGTACGCCAGCAGCAACGGTCACAACAAAAATCAGCAGTACCGTACGAATCCAAAAAGTATTTTGTTGTTTTGGCTGCAAAGGCACAACCTTTTTCTCTTTTGCCATAAGGGGACACATCCTTTCTAGGGTTTGCGACGTAAAAAACGCAAATCCCGTCGCAAAGAAACTACTTTTATTTTCACATATAATTTACATAATTGCAAGCAGTTTTTCCCGCGCTTGGCGCAATATCCGCCAAATTTCGTCACAGGACGGCGAAAAGGCAACCAAAGCAAACGAAAGGGTGTCCATAAAATTTCAAAAAACAAAAAAAGAATTTTTTTGCAAACTTGTAAAACACCAATACCAACCGCCATGACCAAACGACTTAATGTCATCGCATATAGCCCCAAACCGCCCAGCAATCCAAGCAATATAAAAAAGCGGATTTCGCCATGATTTTGGCGCAGCAGTGCGGCGAATACAAACCAGAGCGATGCAAGCCAATACAGCGCATCTTCCAATTGTATCAAAAAGGCAGTATGCGGCAGCAGACGGCGCAGCAGACGCAAAGCGTCATACAATAGCCCCATACCGCCGCCTAATGCGATACAAAGCAAAAACAGAATGGTCTGTCCTTGCAGGCTTACCTGCATATCAACACCCCCATTCAGCGAAATAGCCGTGACAAGAATCCATGTTTCATCGGCTGGTTATTTTCTGCGTATGTCATTTCGTCGATTTGCCCATCAATGGCGATTTCTCCTTGTTCTAAATTCAGATGCCCTACATGCAGCCCTTCGCCTTTGAGCAGCAATAAACCATACGTCGTATCCACTGCTACCGCTTCTTCGTCAAAGCGCAATACATCTGTGACACCGCTGATGCGTACTTGTTTGCGGTCTGTCATATGTACTGTATGTTCTTTTGGATTTTTCCATTCTTCTGCCACAAAAAAACCTCCCATACCTGTTTGTACAGTATTTGTACAGTATATGAGAGGAATGATGCGACTATGCTTTTTATTCGATTGCACGATACATATTGGCGGCGTCTTCTTTTTTTGTGGACTCCTGCAAAGAAAGCACTTCTACTTTTGTTGTGTTGCTTCCAAATTGTATTTCGATAATATCGCCGCATTTCACGTCTGCGCCGGCTTTGACTACTTTTCCATTGAGCATCACTCTGCCTGCGTCACAAGCTTCGTTTGCGATGGTTCTGCGTTTGATGATACGGGATACTTTCAGAAATTTGTCGATTCTCATACAAGTTCTCCTTATCTTACCTTTTTTGTGCTATGGTTTTTAGAAAAAAATGAGAAAAAAAGGCTTGCGATGGACAGCCATACATTATGTCCAAGCAAGCCTTTTTATGTTCTCAGCAATTATTTATTGATGGCGTCTTTCAGCGCTTTACCAGCTTTGAATCTGGGCGCTTTGGAAGCAGGGATAGGCATTGCTTCGCCTGTCTGAGGGTTTCTGCCTTCGCGTGCAGCGCGTTCTGCAACGTCGAATGTGCCGAAGCCTACCAGCTGTACTTTGCCGTTTGCTGCCAGTTCCGCTGTAACTACATCTTCAAAAGCTTTCAGTGCTTTTTCTGCGTCTTTTTTGCTCATTTCCGCCTTTTCAGCAATTGCTGCAACCAATTCAGATTTGTTCATTGTTTCATGTCCTCCTAAAAATAAATCAGTTATGTTTCGGATTCGGTCCGTTTGACCTTCTCCCAGAGCAAATCCATTTCCTCCAGAGTCATCTCGGAAAGCTGCTTTCCCTCCGAAAGGGCTGAATTTTCAACACACTCAAATCTATTTATAAACTTTTTAGTGGCTTTTGTCAAGGAAAACTCGGGATTTATTTTCAAAAACCTTGCAACGTTGACCAAGGAAAACAAAATATCACCAAATTCTTCTTCTATATTGTCCGCATTTTGTGCAATTGCTTGTGTCAATTCTTCCCATTCCTCATCGACTTTTTGCATGGCATTAGACAGTGCAGGAAAATCAAAGCCAACATTTGCGGCTTTTTTCTGTACTTTTGCGGCACGTGTCAAGGCAGGCAGTGCGGCAGGTACGCTTTGCAGTACACTGGCTTGTGTCTGCATTTGTTTTTCTTTTTTCTTTAAGACCTCCCAATTGGCAAGGACTTGTTCCGGTGTGTCGGCATGTACATCACCAAATACATGTGGGTGTCTGTAAATCATTTTTTCACAAATGCCTTGTATGACATCGTCCAATGTAAAATTGCCTGCCTGTGCTTCAATCGAGGAATGGAAAACCACATGTAATAATACATCGCCCAATTCTTCTTTGAGATTTTCTATATCGTTGCGGTCGATGGCATCTACCAGTTCATAGGCTTCTTCTAGTACGTCTGCGCGCATGCTGGCATGGGTTTGCACTTGGTCCCATGGGCAGCCATCTTTCCCACGCAAACGTTCTACAATTTGACGCAGGTCTGCCATGGTATAAGATTGTGACATAAAACTCCTCCTTTTTATGTGGGACAAAAAATGTCCCTGTATTTTTATTCAAAAACAATAAACTTTTGTGCATGTACTTCCAGAAAAACGGCGTTTTATCCATATCGTACCGCCGTGATTTATGATATGATAAGTCTATCCAAAAAAACTGTCAATACCAAACGCCAAAAACAAAATCATGTTTTTGGTAAAAATCAATCAGAAAGGATGTTGCACTTATGTTTCGTATTGTCAATAAAAAAGAATTGAATAGTGCAGTCACATTGTTGGAAATAGAAGCTCCTTTTGTTGCCAAAAAGGCACAAGCAGGGCAATTTATTATCTTTCGTGTGGACGAGTTCAGCGAACGTGTACCGCTGACGATTGCAGATTATGATAGAGAAAAAGGAACCGTTACCATAATTTTTCAGAAAGTGGGGCTTTCCACAAATCTTTTGGCGGCAAAAGAAGTCGGCGAAAGCATTCGGGACTTTGTAGGTCCTTTGGGCATTGCCACAGAATATGAAGGAATCAAGAAAGTTGCTGTGGTAGGCGGCGGCGTAGGCTGTGCGATTGCATATCCACAAGCGAAGGCGTTACATAAATTAGGCGCACAAGTAGACGTGATTGCCGGTTTCCGTAACAAAGATATTGTGATATTAGAGGACGAAATGAAAGCCGTTTCTGACAATTATTATTTGATGACAGATGATGGTACCGCAGGTGAAAAAGGTTTTGTGACAGACAAACTCAAAGAATTGATTGAGGCAGGCAATCAATACGATGCTGTGATTGCAATTGGTCCAATACCTATGATGAAATTTGTCAGCCTGACCACAAAGCCATATGGCATCAAGACCATTGTCAGCCTCAATCCTATCATGATTGATGGTACTGGTATGTGCGGCTGCTGTCGTGTGACCGTAGGCGGTGAAACAAGATTCGCTTGTGTAGATGGTCCTGATTTTGACGGGCATTTAGTAGATTTTGACGAATTGATGAACCGCAATTCGATTTACAAAGAACAAGAGGCGCAAATGAAAGAAAGCCACGTTTGTCGTATGGAAAAACTGGCGCATGATTTGATTCAGTAAAGGAGGGAATTTGACAATGCCAAATATGAGCTTAGAAAAAATGAAAATGCCAGAACAGGCACCTGACATTCGTAATAAAAATTTTGAGGAAGTAGCATTGGGGTATACCGCAGAAATGGCAATGGAAGAAGCCAGCCGTTGCTTGAACTGCAAGCATAAACCTTGTGTCAATGGTTGCCCGGTCAATGTACGGATTCCTGAATTTGTTGCACAGGTGGCAAAAGGCGATTTTATGGAGGCGTATCGTATCATTACCTCTACCAATGCTTTGCCAGCAGTTTGTGGTCGTGTTTGTCCACAAGAAAGCCAATGTGAGGCACAATGCGTCAGAGGAATCAAGGGCGAAGCGGTTGCAATTGGACGTTTGGAACGTTTTGTTGCAGACTGGTATATGAAAAATTGCGATGAAATGCCAGAAAAACCAGAACAAAACGGCAAAAAAGTAGCGGTTATTGGTTCGGGTCCTTCTTCCTTGGCATGTGCGGGAGATTTGGCAAAAGCGGGCTATGCGGTTACTATGTTTGAAGCGTTCCATACAGCAGGTGGCGTATTGGTATATGGTATTCCTGAATTCCGTCTGCCCAAGGCTATTGTACAAAAAGAAATTGATAAACTTTCTACTATGGGTGTAGAAGTCATGACAAATATGGTGATCGGGAAAGTGCTTTCCATTGATGAAATTATAGACGATATGGGCTTTGATGCGGTATTTATTGGTACAGGTGCAGGCTTACCTTCTTTCATGCATATTCCAGGTGAGGCATTGGTGGGGGTATACTCCGCAAATGAATACCTGACTAGAATCAATTTGATGAAAGCGTATATTTCAGACTATGATACTCCACTGCGCAAAAGCAAAGCAGTTGCTGTTGTGGGCGGCGGGAATGTCGCAATGGACGCGGCAAGATGCGCAAAAAGAATGGGCGCAGAAAAAGTATATATTGTATACCGCCGTTCCGAAAAAGAAATGCCTGCGCGTTTGGAAGAAATCCACCATGCAAAAGAAGAAGGTATCGAATTCCATTTGCTGCGCAATCCTGTGAAAATTTTAGATGACGGCAATGGACAGGTATGTGGTATCGAATGTCTGAAAATGGAACTGGGCGAACCAGACGCAAGCGGCAGAAGAAGCCCTGTACCTGTAGAAGGTTCTAATTATGTGATTGATGTGGATACGGTTGTCATGTCCATTGGTACTTCTCCAAATCCTCTGATTCGCAGTACCACAAAGGGACTGGAAACAAACCGCAAAGGTTGTTTGGTAGTCAATGAAGAAACCAACCAAACCACAAGAGAAGGTGTATATGCTGGTGGTGATGCGGTAACTGGTGCGGCAACTGTGATTCTGGCAATGGGCGCAGGCAAAAAAGCAGCCGCAGCAATTGACAAGTATTTGCAAACAAAATAAATATAAGAATCAAAAAGGCTGTCATAAAAACGAATTCAAAAACATTAGACTGTAGAAAAACTAGATTTTATGTTTTTTCAAGCGCGCGGAAGGGTTTGGCAAACGAAGCGTTTCCCAAACTGGAATCCGCAGTCGGAATTTATTTCCGACGAGGAAAAGCAGGAGTTTCAAGGCTTTTTAGCTGATGGAACTCCTGCTTTATACTTCTGTCTACTCGTCAAAGGCTTGAATGAAATGAGCCTTTGACGACAGGGTATCGACTTTTTCGACACCCTAAATATGGCAGTCTTTTTTCTATGAGAAATTGTACGAAATTGTCGGTATTTGATGTGGTGTATTTCTGTATCAGGATGGGATTTTGGGTTGACCATAGCATCATAGGCGTGGTATGATTTTACGAGGTGTCAAGGGCGTTTGGATTGCCATGACACAAAGAAGGAGGTATGTGGTTTTGGAATGGGTGACGATTTGGCTGATTGCCTTAAGTCTTGCCATGGACGCATTTGCAGTATCGATTTCAAATGGTGTATCCGTACGTGGATTTGGTAGCCGTCATGCAATACTGCAAGGGATTTGTTTTGGGGTATTTCAGTTTTTGATGCCTGTGATTGGCTGGTTTTTGGGCAGCAGTGTCAAAACATATATTTCATCGGTCGACCATTGGATTGCATTTGGTTTGTTAGCGGTCATTGGCAGCAATATGATACGGGAAAGTCTGCATCCTGAGGAGGAAGCAGGACAAAGCCAATTGAGCACAAAAGTATTAGTGTTGCAGGCTGTAGCAACTAGTATCGACGCTTTGGCGGTTGGAATCAGTTTCGCGATTTTAGATGTCAATATCTGGATTGCATCTGCAATCATTGGCGTTGTTGCGTTTGTATTAGGTGTCTTGGGCGGTTTTTTGGGAAAACGTCTGGGAGATTTTTTACAATCCAAGGCAGAATTTGTCGGTGGTTTGGTACTGGTCGGCATTGGTATCAAAATTTTGGTAGAGCATCTGTTTTTTGCGGGTTAAAGGAGGCGTTTGCTTGGAAGCAATACAAAATCTGGATATTGCTATCATAGAATGGATACAGACGCATGTGGTACGGGATTGGCTCAATTTGCCTATGATTTGGATTTCCAAGTTGGGCAATGGTGGCTTGTTATGGATTTTATTAGGCGTTGTACTGCTTGTGGCAGGCATTGTCCAAAAACGCAAAAGCGGAAATGGTGAAAAAATATGGCAAGGGATCTCTTTGCTGTTGTGTTTGGGCACTACGGCTTTGGTGTGTAATCTTTGGCTGAAACCAGCAGTAGCTAGAATCCGTCCTTATGATTTATTAGGCTTTCCGATATTGATTCCACCTCTGGCGGATTTTTCTTTTCCATCAGGGCATACCTCTGCATCGTTTGCGGCAGCAACCGCGATTTATGCAATCCATAAACGTTGGGGGATTGTGGCATATCTTTTTGCGGCGTGTATGGGATTTTCTCGCATGTATTTGGGGGTACATTTTCCAAGCGATGTTGTGGCAGGCGCTTTGATTGGGTTTGGTATGTCGCGTGTGACGCTGTTTTTGATACAAAAATGGCAAACGAAGCAAAGACACAAGGAATAACAGTATGACAGCATGATAAAGTATGGGGCGAAGGGTTTCTGTCACAGCAGAAAATGATTCGCCTTTTTTATATCGAACAAAAAATAGATGTAATTTTTAAAATAATAGTTTTATTTTATAAAATACATCTTGTTTTTGTGCGCGCTTATGTTATACTAGAAGAAAAGAACGGTAGTGGCGATAGAGTCAAAAAAATTCGGGTAACGATAAGAGAGGAGTAGAGAAACATGGCTTTGCCTGTCATTTATCAATTGTCGACCATGGTGTTATTGATGGTGGTTGGCGTGATATTGAACAAACGAAATCTGTTGTCAGAAAGCAATGCAAAAGGGCTTTCCATTGTATTGACACGTGTAGCGGTACCTGCCAATATGGTAATTTTGATGCAGCGTCCATATTCACATGAAATCTTAGTTGGGTTTTTGAAAACATGTGGCGGTACATTTTTATTGTGTTCGCTGGGTGCGCTTTTGTTTTATATTGTGGGCAAAGCATTGGGTATGCGCTTTCCAGAATTGGGTTTGTTTTCCGGCGGCGGTGTGTACAGCAATGTCATCTTTATGGGACAGCCTCTTATTATGGCAATGTATGGTGAAGAAGGGTTGATATTCTGCGTTGCGGTCATGTTTACCTGCAATGTATTTTTGTTTACGGTTTGTTCGGTGTTGTTTGCCATTGGCAGCGGCAAGCGAAAAAGCGTGGGACGTATGCTCAAAGAGGCGTTTGTCAATTTGATTTGTATTTCCGCTGTGATTGGTCTGTTCTGCTTTGTGCAGGAAATCACACTGCCAGCGCCCTTGCGTGATGCACTGCAATTTTCTGCAAATACAACGGTATGTTTGTCTATGATTTACATAGGTACTTTATTGGCAGTTGCCAATATCAGAGAAATTTTCGAAGACAAGCTGGTTTATATCTTTAGTTTCTTAACTTTGATTGTGATGCCGATTGTGACCAAATTGGTGGCAGGATTGTTTTTGGACGGCATTGCTTTGAGTGTGTTGGTGGTGCTGATGGGTACACCCGCGGCAGCGGCTTTGCCATCGTTTGCGGAAATTTATGGCAACGATGAAAAGCGTGCTTCTGAATTTGTGTTTGTATCTACCATTTTTTCTGTTGTGACATTGCCTTTGGTCGCAGAATTTTTGTGTATTGGATAACAGAAGTTTGTGAAAAAAAGAACAGGAAAACACAAGTGCAAAACAGGTATTCTTTTCAAAATACCTGTTTTTTTGTCTGAAAAGTCGGAAGCATATTTCAAAAAAGACAAGTATTTGTGGAATTTCGCTAAAAAAACTTGTGAAATTTGGTGTGAAGCATGCAAAGCGGGGGCTTGTGTCTTTTTGGAAATTCGTATATACTAGAAAGCGGGACGGTATGCGACTTGCAAAAAAAGAAAAAGGATAGACATACCGCCCGTGGGTGTAGCGCAGACAAACAGGGCTGTTTGCGCTGAACGCGGGGACGGTATGTAAAGCAAACAATTACAAAGCAATTAGAAAACAAGCAAAAGAAAAACGGATAAAATTATAAAACTGAGCCTACAATTCTTGGAAAAAAAGGATTGTAGATTTCTTGTTTTTGGTATTCTTTTTATTCTTCTGTTTGGATTACCTTGTTTTTTTCTAAAAGGATTTGCATTTCTTTTTTGACAGATGTTGCATCATTGTCACAATGTAAGGTCGGAATTATAAAAAATAAACGATGAAAGCAGGGGGTTTTTATGGAAAATCTGATGTATCTTGCGCCCGTTTTGGGCATCATCGCCCTGGTCTTTGCCTTTGCTTTGGCGGCAAAAGTAGGCAAAGAAGAAGAAGGTACAGACCGTATGCACGAAATCGCAAGCGCGATTCGCGAAGGTGCAAACGCATTCTTAAAAGCGGAATATAAAATTCTGGTTATTTTCGCGGCTGTACTGTTTGTATTGATTGGCTTTGGTGTAGACTGGAAAACAGCGGTTTGTTTCTTGATTGGTGCGCTGTTCTCTACACTGGCAGGCTACTTTGGTATGAATGTAGCAACAAAAGCCAATGTAAGAACTGCGAATGCAGCAAGAGTAGGCGGTATGAACCGCGCTCTGTCTATTGCGTTCAGCGGTGGTGCCGTTATGGGTATGTCTGTAGTTGGCTTAGGGTTATTGGGTGTTGGTCTGGTGTATGTGATTACAAAAGACGCCAATATACTGTTTGGTTTTGGTCTGGGTGCTTCCTCTATTGCGTTGTTCGGACGTGTGGGCGGCGGTATTTATACCAAAGCGGCTGACGTAGGCGCAGACTTGGTTGGTAAAGTAGAAGCAGGGATTCCAGAAGATGACCCTCGTAACCCTGCTGTAATTGCTGATAACGTAGGCGACAACGTAGGTGACGTTGCTGGTATGGGCGCAGACTTGTTTGAATCTTATGTAGGTTCTATCATCTCTGCAATCACATTAGGGTTGGTATACTTCTCCGCAGAAGGTGCCATCTTCCCTCTGGTATTGGCGGCAGTTGGTATTTTGGCTTCTATCATTGGTACATTCTTTGTACGTGGTGATGAAAATTCCAATCCACACAAAGCCTTGAAAGCAGGTTCTTATTCCTCAGCGGTTTTGGTCATCATTGCTTCTTTGGCATTGAGCTGGACATTCTTTGGCAATATGAACGCAGCAATCGCAATCATTGCAGGTTTGATTGTAGGTTTGATTATCGGTATCATCACAGAAGTATATACTTCTAGCGATTATAAATCTGTAAAGAAAATTGCAGACCAGTCCGAAACTGGTCCAGCAACTACCATCATCAGTGGTCTGGCAGTGGGTATGGAATCCACAGCAGTTCCGATTGTGCTGATTTGTGTTGGTATTTTTGTATCTTATTGGGTATGTGGTCTGTATGGTATCGCTTTGGCAGCGGTTGGTATGCTGTCCACAACAGGTATCACAGTAGCCGTAGACGCATATGGTCCCATTGCGGATAACGCAGGTGGTATTGCAGAAATGAGTGGTTTGGACCATTCTGTTCGTAATATCACAGACAAACTGGACGCAGTTGGGAACACCACAGCAGCAATGGGCAAAGGTTTTGCGATTGGTTCCGCAGCATTGACAGCTTTGGCATTGTTTGTATCTTATGCAGAAGCTGTGAAACTGACAGAAATTTCTATTTTGGAACCTCGTGTTATTATTGGTATGTTGATTGGTGGTATGCTGCCTTTACTGTTCTCCGCATTTACCATGCAGTCTGTAGGGAAAGCTGCATTCCAGATGATTGAAGAAGTAAGACGTCAGTTCCGTACCATTCCTGGTGTCATGGAAGGTACTGCAAAACCTGACTATAAAAAATGTGTAGAAATCTCTACTACAGCAGCTTTGAAAGAAATGTTGGTTCCTGGTATCATGGCAGTTGCTGCTCCTCTGATTGTTGGTATTTTATTGGGTACCAGTGCATTGGGCGGTTTGTTGGCTGGTTCTTTGGTAACAGGTGTATTGATGGCAATCTTTATGTCCAATGCCGGCGGCGCATGGGATAACGCAAAGAAATATATCGAAGAAGGCAATCACGGCGGCAAAGGCAGCGAAGCACATAAAGCGGCAGTCGTTGGCGATACCGTAGGTGACCCTTTCAAAGATACTTCAGGTCCTTCTATCAATATTTTGATCAAACTGATGACAATAGTATCTTTGGTATTCGCGCCTTTGTTTATGGCAATTGGCAGCTTGATTTAAGCAAAATTGTAGAAAAAACTCCCCTTTGTTTTCATGGCAAAGGGGAGTTTTCAGCTTGTCAATTTCAAAAAACTGGATTTCATAATTTTTCAAGCAAGCGGAAGGGTTTGGGAAACGAAGCGTTTCCCAACAGGAATCCGCAGTCGGAATTCATTTCCGACGAGGAAAAGCCGAAGTTTCAAGGCTTTTGAGCTGATGAAACTTTGGCTTTATACTTCTGCCAACTCGTCAAAGGCTTGAATGAAATGAGCCTTTGACGACAGGGTGTCGACTTTTCGACACCCTGAACTCCCCTTTGCTTTTCATGGTAGAGGGGATTTTTGATTTTCTATTTTTTGTTGCAAAAGGCACTTTTCTTTTTGTACAATGTGCAGTATGATAGCCAAGAACGAAGGAGGCAGAAGCATATGACAGATTTTATGGGCTTTACACCTGAAACCATAGATTTTCTTTGGCAATTGCGTATGAATAACCATAAAGCATGGATGGAAGAAAATAGGGAACGCTATCAGACATTGCTCAAAGAGCCTTTTGATGCGCTTTCCTATCAATTGTATACACGATTCACACAAGAACACCCAGAATTTCCGGTAGACTATTCTGTATCGCGTATCAATCGAGATGTACGCTTTTCCAAAGATAAAAGCCCTTATAAACCAAGAAAATGGATGGTACTGAAAGAACCGGGTACCACAGCGCAGCAATGGAAAGAACGACCCGTATTATATTTTGAATTGATGCCAGAAGGCTATATATGTGGTATGGGTTTTTATGACAGCAAGCCGCAGTACATGCGCGCATTGCGTAAACGAATTGATGCAGCACCGCAGATTTTTGCACGTTTGGCGCAGGATATGACACAACAAAAAGAATTTGTACTCTATGGCGATAAATACAAACGCCCTATGAGCACCAAAGAATATCAGCCAGCCGTTATGGAATGGTACAACCGCAAGAGCCTGGATTTGGTGGCAGAAAGCAGCATAGATGATTTGCTGTTTTCTCCAGACTTAGTATCTTTGGTTTTGCAAAGATGGGAAGCAATGCTGCCATTATACGCATTTTTGCGCAAAACAGAAATAGAAGTATAAAAAAATAGAGAAAAAGAAAAAGACCGACAAGCATATAGCAGATATAGCTTGTCGGTTTTGTGTTAGTATTTTTTGAAATTACTGCCCAAAGCACTGACTGCATGGTCTGCAATCAAAACATCACCATGCTCATTGAGGAAATATTTTGCAAGTGGTGTGCTGACGTGGCGTTCGCCATATTCGTCGAGCAAAACTTCCAAGTCGTCCAATGTTTCTTCTGCGGTGTATGTATTGCCTTGCAATACCAAAAAGTATCTGCCCTCATTCTTATATAAGGAAGAATCGCCGCAAAAACGAGCATCTAAACGCATGGATACATCAATCACATCGTCCAATTGCGCAAAAGAGTATACCAAAATATCACGGTCGGATTTATTTTCTGTTTCTTCTGTAGAAAGAGATTTTTTCTTGAAGCGACGCAAATCTTTTGCTTGTGAGAATAAATCTAAAACGGTATCGCCTTTTTGCTTGTCTTTGTTGTCTACTTTTGTGACAATAATCATAATACCATCTAGCCCAACGGGTACGGCTTCGACCATAAGCGGTGTATTTTCTGTGACAAAATCACATTCTTCCATTACCTGTTCCATGAGATCGCGGAAAAGCTGCTGTGTTTTTTCGCCTGGACGAATCAAATCTTCCAGTTGAATATCCCGTTCTGCCAAATCCGCTTTTGTCAGCGTCAGTTTGAGCTGGGTATCACTTACTTTTTCAATTTTCATGGTTTTTCACATCCTTTTATATTCACTTTCGCCGCATATGGGCGAGGGATTGATTGTTTTTGATAGAAACCAGAGTATGTTTTTTCTTTCATTTTTGCTATACATTCATCTGGAATTATAGTATAGTATAATGAATTACGGGGGATATGTAAAGAGGATAATGATGAGAAATCCTTGAAAAATCTTAAGTTTTTCTGTCTAAAGTTGTGATATGCGCGAATATCCTTTTTATGAAAAAATATATCGTATCATCGTATTATCTTATTATCTTATTATCTTATTATCTTATTATCGTATGGTTCTGATGAAAGGAGCTGCAAAATATGAAAAAGAAATGGATACCGCCCCTATTGACGTTGCTTATCTGGGCAGTGATGTATTATTACTATTTGCCGCCAATGAATATACACAGCCATGAAAGCTGGCTGTTTGTGTTGGTGATGTTGTTGGTGGCGTTTGTGATTCATTTTTGGTTG
Source organism: uncultured Lachnospiraceae bacterium (assembly GCA_944384295.1). Taxonomy (GTDB): domain Bacteria; phylum Bacillota; class Clostridia; order Lachnospirales; family Anaerotignaceae; genus Anaerotignum. The sequence continues at coordinate 39,110 of CALWSU010000008.1, forward strand.
ATTGCAAAATCTTTATTTTCTAAGAAGCAAACAGAAACGAATCATCCAAAACTGCGCAAACTCATTTGGATACCGATTGCTGTGATTGCGGTATATGGCATTGGTGTATTGTTGTCCTCTCCCATTTTGCGGGCGTCTTCCTATGCCTCTTTATTGAATGTACAAATGGGAGATTTTGCGGAAGATATTCACGAAGTCAATTATAATCAAATCCCGATATTAGACAGCGATTCTGCGGCAAGATTGGCAGAACGTGAAATGGGCAGTATGGTGGATATGGTTTCTCAGTTTGAGGTAAGCAATTATTATAATCAAATCAATTACAATGAAAAGCCAGTGCGTGTGACACCTTTGGAATATGGGGATTTGATTAAATGGATTACAAATCGTAGTGAAGGTATCCCCGCGTATATGAGCATTGATATGACCACACAAGATGTAGAATTGGTGCGATTGGCAGAAGGCGAAGGGATACGCTATGCACCATTTGAGCATTTCGGCAGAAATTTATATCGACATGTGCGTTTTCATTATCCAACGGCAATGATTCGCAGCAGCAATTTTGAGATAGATGACAATGGCGCGCCGTACTGGGTTTGTGCGGTAGAAACCAAAACCATAGGGTTATTTGGTGGTACTGACATACAAGGCGTGATTTTGGTCGATGCGGTCACAGGAGAAACACAATATTATGATGTGGCAGATGTACCACAATGGATTGACAAAGTATATGATGCAAATTTGCTGATTGAACAGTATGACTATTATGGTATGTTGCAAAATGGCTGGCTCAATAGCAAGTTCGGGCAAAAGGGCTGTTTGCAGACAACAGAAGGCTATAACTATATTGCTTTGGACGATGATGTTTGGGTGTATACAGGTGTCACTTCCATTGGCGGAGACCAGTCGATTGTTGGTTTTGTATTGATGAATTCCCGTACAAAAGAAACCAATTATTATCAGATTTCTGGTGCAAAAGAAATTTCTGCCATGGAATCGGCACAGGGCGAGGTGCAGCATTTGGGATATACTGCAACGTTCCCGCTTTTGCTCAATATCGCAGATGAGCCGACGTATTTCTTGTCTTTGAAAGATAATGCGGGTTTGGTGAAAAAATATGCTATGGTCAATATTGAAAAATATCATATTGTTGCCATTGGGGATACCGTGGCAGAATGTGAACAGGTCTATCGTAATCTGATGTCAAATAATGGTATTGATACTACACCACAAGGCGAAGGGCAGCAGATTTCTGGGCAAATCACACTGATACAAGATATTGTTTCAGAAGGAAATACGTATTATTATCTATTGTTAGACAATCAAAATGTTTGGTATCAAGTGACAGCCAAGGAACATTTGGACATTTTGACAAAACATGTGGGGGATTCGGTCACATTGGACTATGTAGAAGATACGTCTGGTGTGCGCATTGTGACTAAGATTGCAGGATAATGCTTGTGACTGTACTGCAAAAATGACAAAAAAAGCGCACAAATCCTTACAAATCCTTGAAAAATCGCGCCTTCGGTTGACACTGCGAAAAAAAATATGTAGAATGTATGAGATATGAGAAACAGGAAAGGGCTGGAAAGTACCTTTCCTGTGTATTTGTGCAGAAAAAGAGAACCGATGGAGGTAAAAGTATATGAATCAAAAGGACAAGCTGAAACAGGGGCAAGACCCCCAAGGACTCAGCCAAACAGACAAGGAGTATTACAACGACTTATATCAGGATTTGCCACAGGAAGTACAGGATATTTTAATGCAGACACATCCTTTGATGGGCAAAAATGAAAAAAAGGAAAAGAATGAAAAAAAGGAAAAAAAGGAAAAGGCAGAAAACAATGCACAAAATGGAAAAAATGTGAAAAATGCAAAAAATGCCCAAAGCACAAGAGGACAACGCACACGCCGTCCACAAAGAGAAGATGTGGAAGAAGTGCGTGAAGCAAGAATGCAGCAAGTAGGCTCTGAAATTAACGAAATCAAAAATGCACCGCAACAGGAAGGCGCACCGACAAGATATGTTTCCCGCAGAGAACGCAGTTTGGAACATACGCATCATCCAGAAGCACCCGCGCATAAAATAGAGGAAGAAGATGATGAAATACAGTATGTGAGTGTATTGCCTGCGCGTAAAAAAAGCAAAATCACAGAAGAAGTGACTATTCAGACGGCTATGCCCAGTCGTACCAAACCCCAAAAACAAAAAAAGCCAAAAGTGCGTAAAGAACCAGAAGAAATGCCATTTACAGATTTGGAACGTATGGGTGGACGTCCACGTTATGAAGAATGGGATTTTGACGAAAGAGTGAAACAAGAACAGTTAGACCGTTTGTACGAAGAAGATGATTACGATGATGAGGAATTCCGTCTTGGAAAAGGGAAATTTCCTATCATTGTTGGGATTGTTGGCTTGGTACTGATTATTTTCTTGATTTTCCATTCTGTGAGCCTGCGCAGCAAGCTGCAAGATGCGGAAAATCAATTGAGTACAGTACAAGATTTGCAGCAGCGTTATGAACAGGTACAGTTGGAAAAAATGGAATTGCAAGAACAGTTGGATGCAATCCAAAATCCTGATGGCGCAGCGAAAAAAGAGGATAGCACAGAAAGCAATACCACAAGTAATGAAACAACAGAAAACAGTGATACCCAAAGCGGTACAGCTACTACAGAAGGTGGAGAAGAATATACAGTACAGGAAAATGAAACACCTTGGAGCATTGCACAGAAATTTTATGGCAATGGCGCAGAATATAAGAAAATTTTAGACGCAAATGGTTTGACAGAAACTTCTAATATCCGTCCAGGAGATAAATTAATCATTCCAGCAGCATAAAAAAATTGTAATACAAAACACCGTTTGACAAAGGAGAACGAGTATGGAGCATGAACAATTGCAAAAACAAACGCTTGCCCAATTACGGCAAATCGCAAAACAAATGCAGATTCCGGCAATTTCCAGTCTGAAAAAAGCAGAACTGATTGAAAAAATCGAACAAAACATGCAAAATACAAAAAATGAAGTGCAAACGGCAAAGGTGATTCCGCCAGAAACAAAAAAATCACAAAAAACACAGAAAATACAGAAAATGCAGGAACCACAAACAGTGACAGAAGTGCGCAAATCAAAAGAAGTACAGCCAACACAAGAACTGCAAACATCACAAGAGCCACAAGAAGCGCAGGAGCCGCAAGAACCACAAGCGGCACATGAAACACAATCTCCTATCAAAAAGGTGACGACATATGGCTTTACACGTAAAGTGCAGGAAGAAAATACTGTCATTGCAGAAGAACGCAAAACAGAAACGACCCAACGGCGGGAAGATGGCAGAGAACGTATGTCACAACATGAATTGGAAAACGGCGAACATGGCGAAGGTGTTCTGGAAGTCATGGAAGACGGATATGGTTTTTTGAGAGCAGAAAATTTTTTGCCGGGTACAGGGGACATTTATGTGTCCCCTTCCCAGATTCGCAGATTTCGTTTGAAAACAGGTGATGCCATCAAAGGCAGTATCCGACCAGCAAGAGAAGGAGAAAAATATGGTGCGTTGCTGTTTGTCAAAAGTGTAAACGGCGACCGTCCAGAAACAGCAATCCATCGTCCGAATTTTGAAGAATTGACCCCAATTTATCCAGAGGAAAAATTACATCTGGAAACCACAAAGGAAGAATTGTCAGGACGCATCATAGATTTGATTGCACCCATTGGGAAGGGGCAACGCGGTATGATTGTTGCACCGCCAAAAGTCGGGAAAACCATATTATTGACAAAAATCGCAAATGCTTTGACCAAAAACCATAAAGAAATACATTTGATTATGCTTTTGATAGACGAACGACCAGAAGAAGTGACAGACATACAGCGTAGCATAGAAGGGGAAAATGTAGAAATCGTGTATTCTACATTTGACCAACAGCCCGAACATCATAAACGTGTGACAGAAATGGTATTAGAACGCGCGAAACGTATGGTAGAGCAGGGGAAAGACCTTGTGATTTTATTGGATAGTTTGACACGTTTGGCAAGAGCATATAACTTGACCATACCGCCTAGCGGCAGAACGCTGTCAGGTGGTTTAGACCCAGCGGCACTGTATATGCCAAAACGTTTTTTTGGTGCGGCGCGTAATATCGAACATGGCGGCAGTTTGACCATATTGGCGACAGCTTTGGTCGATACAGGCAGCAAAATGGACGAAGTGGTGTTTGAAGAATTCAAAGGTACTGGGAATATGGAATTGGTATTAGACCGTAAACTGGCAGAACGTCGCATTTTTCCAGCAGTCGATATTATCAAATCTGGTACACGTAGAGAAGATAAATTGTTATCCGAAAGCGAAATGGAATGTAACTATATTTTGCGGCGCATGGCGGCAAATCTGACTTCTATGGAAATGACAGAAGGGTTTTATGATTTGATGAAAAAAACAAAGAACAATGCCGATTTCATACAACGTTTGCCCGGTTGGCAAAAAAACAGCGGTGATTCAGAAAAATAACAAAAAACGTGGTTTTTTCGGGGAAAACTGTTGCAAAGTCGTACAGACTATGCTATAATACCAGCGTTGTCTTTAAATAATTTCGGATTATTGATCAACAAGAGAGAATGAGGTGAAAAAAATGAAACAAGGTATCCATCCTGAGTACAAACAGGTAACAGTAAAATGTAACTGTGGCAATGAGTTCGTAACAGGCTCTACAAAAGATGAAATCAGAGTCGAAGTTTGCTCCAAATGCCATCCTTTCTACACAGGCAGCCAGAAACTTCTGCTGGAAGCCGGCGGCAGAGTGGAAAAATTCAACAAAAAATACGGCAGAAAATAATCAGAAATGTGCGAAAGGGTTGGGCAGTATGTCCACCCTTTTTTTCGCAAAAGGACAAAATTTTGTTATTTGTAATTTTTGTAATTTTGCGAAAGGAAGGGTATGTGTCTGTCGCTTGCAGAGGGGCGAAAGAACGATTTTGTGAAAACAACGAAAGGAGTTTTGCTATGAAACGAACCAATATTGGTGGTCAGGCAGTCATAGAAGGCGTGATGATGCGCGGCAAGAAAATATATGCACTTGCGGTACGCAACCCCGAAGGCGGGATTACAGTAGAAAAACAGGAATGGGGCGGCATTGGAAAAGGAAAGGCATTTCGCTTGCCGATTCTGAGAGGTGTGGCAGCATTTTTGGATTCTTTGGTGACAGGAACAAAAATTTTGATGCGTTCGGCAGAAATTGCAGGGGAAGAAGATGTATCAGAAGCAGAATTGACAGGCTTTGAAAAATTTATCAATGATAAATTAGGGGAAAAAGCAAATGATGTATTTATTTATATCAGCGTTACGCTTTCCTTGATTTTGGGTATGCTTTTGTTTTTCCTGCTGCCTGTATGGTTGGGTAATTTTTTCAAAGATATGGTACCGGTTTGGGCGTTGGGTATTGTAGAAGGCGTATTGCGTATTGCGATATTTTTGTTGTATTTATTCGGGATTTCTCGTATGAAGGAGATTCATCGCGTATTTCAATATCATGGCGCAGAGCATAAAACGATTAACTGTTTTGAAAGCGAAAAAGAATTGACGGTAGAAAACGTGATGCCTTGTACACGTTTGCATAAACGTTGCGGTACCAGCTTTTTATTATTTGTCATGCTGATTAGTATTGTGGTATTTTTCTTTGTGCGTACAGACAGCTTTTTGCTGCGTTTGGTAACAAGAGTGCTTTTGGTGCCAGTCATTGCGGGATTGTCTTATGAGGTAATTCGTTGGGCGGGAAAATCCGAAAGCAAATTGGTGGCGGCAATCAGTTATCCTGGTTTGTGTCTGCAAAAGCTGACAACCGCAGAACCAGACGCGGCACAAATTGAAACAGCGATTGTAGCAATGAAAGGGGTTCTGGAAGATGAACCAGAAGAATGACATACAATCCCTGTTACAATGGGGACAAAAAGGGCTAGTAGAAGCCGGAAAAACAAACGCCAGACAGGAAGCATTTTTGCTCTTGCAGCAGGCAAGTGGTTTTTCAAAAATCAAATTGATGACAGAAACACAGACAGAACTTGACACAAAAGCGGCGGAGCAATACGCCGCTTTTCTGAATGAAAGATGCGCAGGTCGTCCGTTGCAATATATTTTAGGCGAATGGGAATTTATGGGATTGCCGTTTCTTGTGGGAGAGGGTGTGCTGATTCCACGAGCAGATACAGAAATATTAGTAGAATCTGTTTTGGAAAAAGGAAAACAATATCATTTTCAAACAGGGCTGGATATTGGTACTGGTACAGGCTGTATCCCGATCAGTTTGGAAAAATACGGCAATTTTAAAATGATGGCGGTCGACATTAGCCCACAGGCTTTGGCGTATGCACAAAAAAACAATGTGTGCAATCAGACAAAAGTGCAGTTTTTGCAAAGCGATTTATACACGGCAATCCCAAAAGAAACAAAATTTGATTTTATCGTATCAAATCCACCCTATATTGAAACAGCAGAAATTGCGGACTTGATGGAAGAAGTACGCGTATATGAACCACATAACGCATTAGACGGCGGTACAGATGGTCTGGATTTTTATCGCCGCATACTCGAACAAGCACAAGATTTCTTAAAAAACGACGGTTGGATATTTTTTGAAATTGGCTACACACAACGAAAAGATTTATTACAGCTTTTGGAACAGACGGGCTTTGACAGTTTGGAAAGCAGACAAGATTTGGTAGGATTAGACCGTGTAGTGATGGGACGGAAAAAAGGAGTGTAATCATGTTTGAACAATTGGTAGAAATAGAAAGAAAACATCAGGAATTGGCAGACCAAATCAATGATCCAGATGTGATTGCAAATCAAGAACAATGGCGCAAGCTTATGAAAGAATACAGCGATATGACGCCAGTGGTAGAGGCGTATCAGCTATATCGCAAAACAAAAGATGCAATCGCGGAAGAATTGGAGTTATTAGGCGAAAAATTAGACGATGCTTTTCGGGAATTGGTCAAAGAAGAATTGGCAGAAAATAAAAGTCAGTTGGAAGAATTGGAAAAGGAAATTACGCTGCTTTTGATTCCCAAAGACCCCAACGATGACAAAAACGTGATTGTAGAAATTCGCGGCGGCGCAGGCGGGGACGAAGCGGCACTGTTTGCGGGGGATTTATTCCGTATGTATGCGCGTTATGCGGAACGCAGAAAATGGAAAATCGAAATCATGAATACCAGTGAAAGCGACTTAGGCGGATATAAAGAAATTTCATTTTTGATTACAGGTCAAGGTGCGTATTCTCGCTTGAAATATGAAAGCGGCGTGCATCGTGTACAACGTATCCCGACCACAGAAAGCGGCGGGCGTATCCATACTTCTACGGTAACGGTAGCGGTTTTACCAGAAGCCGAGGAAGTTGATGTACACATTGATATGAATGATGTACGTGTCGATGTATTCCGTGCATCAGGCAACGGGGGACAATGTGTCAATACAACAGATTCTGCAGTACGTATGACACATATTCCAACTGGGATTGTGGTATCCTGTCAGAATGAGAAATCACAGCTCAAAAACAAAGAACAAGCCTTGAAGGTATTATATGCGCGTGTGTATGAACGGGAACGTCAGGCACATGATGCGGCGATTTCAGAAAATCGTCGTTCTCAAGTGGGTACGGGGGATAGAAGCGAACGCATTCGGACGTATAATTTCCCACAAGGTCGCGTAACAGACCATAGAGTTGGTTTGACATTGCACAGAATTGATGCCATATTAGATGGCGATTTAGATGAAATCATGGATACTTTAATCACAACAGACCGTATGCAGGCAATGCAGGCACAACAAGAATAAAAAGAGTTGATTTTTTTCAGTAAAAATACAAAAGAAATCGGGTGTCAATATGAAGGAACTATTTGATTTATTTTTTACATTTGCCAGAATTGGTGCGTTTACATTCGGCGGTGGGTATGCCATGCTGCCAATGTTGCAAAGAGAAGTAGTGCAAAGCCGTAAATGGGCAACCGAAGATGAGGTATTGGACTATTTTGCAATCGGACAATGTACCCCAGGTGTGATTTTTGTCAATACTGCAACCTTTATTGGATACAAACAAAAAGGTTTGTTAGGCGCGATTTTTGCAACGGCGGGCGGTGTATTTCCGTCTTTTGTCATCATTATGATCATTGCAGCGGTATTGACCAATTTTGCGCATTTGCCTATTGTGCAATATGCTTTTGGCGGGATTCGTGTCGTGGTTGGCGTTTTGATTTGTAACGCAGTCATGGGCATGTGGAAAAAATCGGTAGTCGACAAATTGGGGATTGTATTGGCACTGTTTTCTTTTTTGGTTGTGACATTTACCAATCTTTCCCCCGTTTATATGGTATTGTTGGGTGCTGTCGTGGGGATTCTGGTCAAAGCCTTGTTTTCTCATAAGAAAGGAGGCAACGCATAATGCAGCTTTTGATTTTATTTTGGGAATTTTTTAAGATTGGTTTGTTTTCGATAGGCGGCGGCTTGGCGACGCTTCCGTTTTTATACGATTTGGCAGACCGTTATGATTGGCTACGTTTGGAGCAAATTCCAGATATGATTGCTGTTTCAGAATCCACACCAGGACCACTGGGCATCAATATGGCGACTTATGCAGGCTTTCAATGTGCTGGACCGTTGGGCAGTGTGATTGCAACGGTGGGGCTGGTCACGCCTTCGGTGATTATTATTATCATTGTGTATCAATTTTTAGAGAAATTTCGGACAAGCAAAATAGTAGAAAATGCTTTTTATGGTTTGCGTCCCATTGTGGTCGGTTTGATTGCATCAGCAGGGTTTGGCGTGATTGTGATGTCTTTGCTGCAAACAGAAGGTTGGCAGATGGGTATGTCCCTGGCTTCCTTGATTCATTGGAAAGAATGTATTTTATTTGTGCTGATATTTGTAGCGGCAAAAAAATGGAAAAATCTGCATCCCATTGCTTTGATTTTAGCGGGTGCAGTGGTTGGTATCGTATTTCATTTGGGATAAAAATAGAGAAATAGAAAAATAGAAAAATAGAAAAGGAGGAAGCGTATGCAGTATATTATGTCGTTAGACCAAGGAACCACAAGTTCTCGGTGTATTTTGTTCGATAAAGCAGGGAATCCTGTCAGCATGGCACAAAAAGAATATCACCAGATTTATCCGCAACCGGGCTGGGTAGAACATGACCCTATGGAAATCTGGCAAACGCAGCTAGAAGTGGCACAACGTGCTTTGACACAAAAGGGACTGAATGCTTCTGATATTGCGGCAATCGGTATCACCAATCAAAGAGAAACCACCATACTTTGGGATAAACGTACCGGAAAGCCCATTCATAACGCCATTGTATGGCAATGCCGCCGTACTGCGCAGATGTGCGAAAAACTTAAAGAACAAGGATATACCGATTTTTTCCGTAAAAAAACAGGCTTGTTATTAGATGCGTATTTTTCTGCAACAAAAATTTGCTGGATTTTAGAGCATGTGCCAGATGCGCGGAAAATGGCGGAAGAAGGCAATTTGCTTTTTGGTACCGTGGATACTTGGTTGATTTGGAATCTAACAGGTGGTCAAGTGCATGCAACCGATTATTCCAATGCTTCTCGTACCATGCTTTATAATATCCATACTTTGGAATGGGACGCAGAAATTTTAGATTTATTGAACATTCCAGCGTCTATATTGCCAGCAGTCATGCCATCTAGTGTACGGTATGGAGAAACATTGCCATTTCATTTTGGCGCACCCATTCCGATTACAGGCGCAGCAGGGGACCAACAATCCGCGCTCTTTGGACAGGCTTGTTTTACACCAGGTTCGGCAAAAAATACATATGGTACAGGCTGCTTTTTGTTGATGAATACAGGCGAACAGCTTGTGACATCTGACAATGGATTGTTGACTACAATCGCTTGGGGCTTGGACGGTAAAGTGACATATGCCTTGGAAGGTTCTGTTTTTGTGGCAGGTGCCGCAATACAATGGCTGCGAGATGAATTAAAATTGATTTCATCTGCACCAGAAACGGAAGAATTAGCATTATCTGTACCAGATACATGTGGTGTATATTTGGTACCAGCATTTGTAGGGCTAGGCGCACCATATTGGGATTCTAATGCAAGAGGAATTTTAACTGGTTTGACACGTGGGGCGAATCGCTGTCACATTGCGAGAGCTGCCTTAGAGTCTATGGCATATCAGACCTATGATGTACTGCACGCCATGGAAGAAGATGCAAAAATCCCTTTGGCAGAATTGCGGGCAGATGGCGGCGCGGCTGCAAATCATTTCTTATTGCAGTTTCAGGCGGATATTACAGGTGTACCAGTATTGCGTCCCAATACATTGGAAACAACTGCCTTGGGCGCGGCATATTTGGCAGGTTTGGCAGTGGGATATTGGAAAGATTTATCCGAAATCCGACGCAATTGGGGCGTTTCGCATGCCTATTCTCCAAAATCCAGCAAGGAAGATGCTGCTATTTTATTAGAAGGTTGGCGCAAAGCAATTCGACAGGCACTCCAAAAATAATTGGTAATAATTGGTTTGTCGACCTTGTCAATACCAAAAATCTATGACAGAAAGCCTATGTACTTCTTGCAGTTTTTACAAGATATTGTGTTTTGTGCGATTTGGATTGCAATGAGACACAATATGTGCTAAAGTAGGGTACAGCATTTGGTGGGTGCTTCATGTAAAAAAATGGAGTCGGATTGGAAGGAGGGCATATGTATGTATGTCATAAAAAAAGATAATACGCATGAGCCATGGAATGTACAAAAAGTGATTGTGGCGGTGAATAAGTCAGCCTATCGCGCTTTGATTCAATTCACGGAGGAAGAATTGGATTTTATTTGTCATTATGTGGAGGAAAAAGCCAAATCTTTGGGACAAGAAGGCATTCCCATTGCACAGATGCACAATATTGTAGAAAGCGCTTTGGAACAAATCAAGCCCGAAGTTGCCAAAAGCTATCGGGATTACCGCAATTATAAACAAGATTTTGTAAAAATGTTGGACGAGGTGTACAAAAAAAGCCAGTCCATTATGTATATTGGGGATAAAGAAAACAGCAATACTGATAGTGCTTTGGTGTCTACCAAACGTTCTTTGGTATTCAATCAGCTCAATAAAGAATTATATCAGAAATTCTTTATGACAACAGAAGAATTACAGGCATGCCGTGATGGGTATATCTATATTCATGATATGTCTGCAAGACGCGATACCATGAATTGCTGTTTATTCGATGTCAAAAGCGTATTGGAAGGCGGCTTTGAAATGGGCAATCTCTGGTACAACGAACCCAAAACATTGAATGTGGCGTTTGACGTCATCGGAGATATTGTGCTTTCTGCCGCAAGTCAGCAATACGGTGGTTTTACGGTACCTTCTGTAGATTTGCTCTTAGAACCATTTGCAGAAAAGAGTTATGAAAAATTCTATCGTCGCTATATTGGTATGGGTTTAACACCGAAAATTGCCGATCAAGAAGCAATGGCGGATATTTTAAACGATTTTGAACAAGGCTTCCAAGGCTGGGAATATAAATTTAATACGGTAGCGTCCAGTCGTGGGGATTATCCTTTTATTACTATGACATTTGGCACGGGTACTGGAAAATTTGCTAAAATGGCATCTATTACCATGTTGAATGTGCGCAGAAAAGGGCAGGGAAAGAAAAATTGTAAAAAACCGGTATTGTTCCCTAAACTGGTATTTTTATATGACGAAAATCTGCATGGCAAAGGCAAAGAATTGGAAGATGTATTTGAAGCAGGCATTTTATGTTCTTCTAAAACCATGTATCCCGATTGGCTGTCTTTGACAGGCGAAGGCTATGTAGCAGATATGTATAAAAAATATGGTGCAATCATTAGCCCGATGGGCTGCCGTGCATTCTTGTCGCCTTGGTTTGAACGTGGCGGCATAGAGCCAGCAGACGCAGAGGACAAGCCTGTTTTTGTGGGTCGATTTAACATTGGCGCAGTGAGTCTGCATCTGCCCATGATTTATGCAAAGGCAAAACAGGAAGGACGCCCATTTTATGAAGTGTTAGATTATTATCTGGAATTGATTCGTCAATTGCATATCCGCACATACGCATATTTGGGAGAAATGCGCGCTTCTACCAATCCTTTGGCATACTGTGAAGGCGGTTTTTATGGCGGACATTTGGGAATCCATGATAAAATCAAACCTTTGCTCAAAGCGGCGACAGCTTCCTTTGGCATTACAGCGTTAAACGAATTACAAGAATTGTATAACGGAAAGTCTTTGGTAGAAGATGGACAATTTGCGATTGATACTTTGCAGCACATCAATGACAAAGTAGCGGAATTTAAGAAAGAAGACGGAAATTTGTATGCCATTTATGGCACACCAGCAGAAAGCCTTTGTGGTTTGCAGGTCACACAGTTCCGTAAAAAATACGGTATTATAGAAAATGTTTCTGACCGTCCTTATGTCAGCAATTCTTTCCATTGTCATGTGACAGAAGATATTTCACCCATCGAAAAACAGGATTTGGAAAAACGTTTTTGGAATCTGTCCAATGGTGGCAAAATACAATATGTGAAATATCCTATTGATTATAATTTAGATGCGATTCGTACTTTGGTACGTCGTGCCATGGAAATGGGATTTTACGAAGGTGTCAATCTATCTTTGGCATATTGTGACGATTGTGGACATCAAGAATTGGAAATGGACGTTTGCCCAAAATGCGGCAGCAAGAATTTAACAAAAATTGACCGTATGAATGGCTATTTGTCCTATTCTCGCGTCAAAGGCGATACACGTCTGAATGAAGCGAAAATGGCGGAGATTGCAGAAAGGAAGAGTATGTAAGACATGCGCTATCATAATATTACCAAAGACGATATGCTCAATGGAGAAGGGCTGCGTGTGGTGCTTTGGGTGGCAGGCTGTAACCATGCTTGTAAGCAATGCCATAATCCGATTACATGGGACGCAGAGGGTGGCATACCGTTTGACGCACAAGCAGAAGAAGAACTTTGCGCAGCACTGGAAAAAAACTATATCAGTGGTTTGACATTCAGCGGCGGGGACCCCTTATATCCGGGCAATCGTGAGGACATAGCAGCTTTGGCACATCGTATCAAACAGAAATTTCCACAAAAGTCTATTTGGCTGTATACAGGCTATTTATGGGAAGAAGTCAATGCTTTGGCGTTGATGGCGGATATTGATGTTTTGGTAGATGGCAGATTTATGGTAGAACTCAAGGACAATAAACTGCATTGGCGCGGAAGTTCCAACCAACGTATCATAGATGTACAAAAATCCTTGCAGGCAGGCACACCATATTTATATCAAGAAGCATAACATATAACATACAACATACAAGAAAAGAGGAAACCGAACAGATGGAAACCATTCAAATCAAATATTTGAGCGATAAAATCGAGAAACTGCGCTACATTGATGGAAAATCCGATTGGATTGATTTACGTGCTGCCGAAGATGTGACATTAAAAGCGGGTGAATTTCGCTTGATTCCCTTAGGGGTTGCCATGCAGCTGCCTAAAGGGTATGAAGCGCATATTGTACCTCGTAGTTCTACATTCAAAAATTTTGGCATTTTACAGACCAATCATTGTGGGATTGTAGACGAAAGTTATTGTGGTGACAATGACCAATGGTTTTTTCCAGCATTGGCAATGCGAGATACTGTAATTCATTGTAATGATAGAATTTGTCAGTTTCGTATTTTTGCGCATCAGCCGAAAATCGAATTTCAAGCAGTAGAAACATTAGGCAATGCAGACCGTGGCGGGATTGGTTCTACAGGAAAGAATTGAGGCGATTGTTTTGGAAAGTTTGACATTTCGTTATGCAACAAAAGAAGATATTCCATTGATATTGCGCTTGATACGAGAATTGGCAGAGTATGAAGGGTTGTTATCTGAAGTAGTGGCAACAGAAGCCATTTTGGAAGAATGGATTTTCCAGAAAAACAAAGCAGAAGTCATATTTGGTTTAGATTCTGCTGGAGAAGAAATTGGTTTTGCTTTGTTTTTCCATAATTTCTCTACTTTTTTGGGACGAGCAGGCATTTATTTAGAAGATTTATATGTTTTGCCGACACAAAGGGGAAAGGGCTATGGCAAAGCGATATTGCAAAAATTGGCACAAATTGCGGTAGAGCGTGGCTGTGGCAGATTGGAATGGTGGTGCTTGGATAGCAACACACCAAGTATTGGTTTTTATCGTGCTTTGGGCGCAGAAGCAATGTCGGATTGGACGGTATATCGTTTGGCAGGAGATACACTGCAAAATATGGCAGAAGCAAAAGAATAAAAGAATAAAGGAATAAAGGAATCAAAAATTAAGGGACACCGGCAAGCCGATGTCCCTAGTTTTTTTATGATATTATTCTGCTACAGTAAATACAGGAGCAACAGCGCCTTGATATGTGTTGTTGATATAATCTGCAACTTCCTGTGTCTGCAATGCTTGAATCAAAGCCTGCAATTCGGGTCTGTTTTCGTCACCACTTCTGACTGCTACGACATTCTGGTAAGAATCTGGAGTCAAAGTATCAGCGGATTCGATTGCCAGCGCGTCTTCCAATGCCAAACCATTACCAATTGCATAGTTGCCGTTGATAACACCGATGTCCAAAGAGTCCAAAGACAGAGGGATTTGTGCTGCTTCCATTTCCTCGATTTTTAAGTTCTTAGGATTTTCTACAATATCCAGTTTGGTAGCGGTCACACCTGCATCTTCTTTCAATTTCAATACGCCATTTTGTTCCAGTAACAGCAATGCTCTTGCTTCATTGGTAGGGTCATTGGGCACACCAATGATTGCGCCTTCTGGCAGATTTGCCAAATCGCTGGAGTTGCCGGCAAAGATTGCCATAGGTTCATAATGCACTGCACCAATGGAAACCAGATTCATATTATTGTCGGCGTTGAATTGGTCTAAATAAAGTTGATGCTGGAAATAGTTTGCGTCCAAGTCACCAGAGTTTAATGTGGTATTGGGCTGTACATAATCATTGAATTCTACAATCTCTAAATCAATGCCCTGTTCTGCCAATACAGGCTGAACTTGTTTCAAGATTTCTGCATGAGGAGTAGGAACTGCGCCTACTTTGATTTTGACAGTTTCACCGCTTGCAGTATCGCCGTTTTCTTCTGTTGCTGTGTTGTTTGTGTCTGTACCTTCTGTGCTTTCTGTTGTGCTGGAGCAGCCGATGGCACCAAAAGCCAAAGCAGCTGTCAATAAAATACCTACAAATTTTTTCATAATACAAATCCTCCTTAAAAATATGAATTCTCTTTTTTTATGTAATCGCCTATGGCGTTACAGACGTTTGTCTGTGTTTTTAGAAATACGTAAGCCGATTTCCTGCAATACCTGTACAATGATTACCAATAAAACAATCATAATCAGCATGATTTCATTGTTTTGGCGGTAATATCCATAATTGATGGCAATAGCACCCAAACCGCCGCCGCCACAGAAGCCAGCCATTGCAGAATAGCCTAATATAGTGGTCATGGTAATGGCACTGCCTACCAATAAAGAGGGTTTTGCCTCGGGTAATAATACACGGCACATAATACGCAAGGGAGAAGCCCCCATGGACTGTGCAGCTTCAATCACACCTTTGTCGACTTCTTTCAAAGAAGATTCTACCAAACGTGCAATAAAGGGTGCCGCAGAAGCAACCAATACCACAATGGTAGCTTTTGTACCAATGACAGTACCTACTACAAATTTTGTAATTGGCATCATTGCAACTAATAAAAGTAGGAACGGCACGGAACGGATCACATTGATGATAAAGCCTAAGATTTTGTTACATAAGGGAGCGGGAGAAATCCCATCTTTGTCGGTTGCAACCAATATCAAACCCAAAGGCAATCCAATGACATATGCCGCAAGGGACGAAACAACCGTCATATAAATACTTTCCCAAAATCCAATGATGATTTCGGAAACCAATCCATTCTCAAACA
The DNA here is from genome assembly GCA_944384295.1 of uncultured Lachnospiraceae bacterium. Lineage (GTDB taxonomy): Bacteria > Bacillota > Clostridia > Lachnospirales > Anaerotignaceae > Anaerotignum. Next base: position 55,107 of record CALWSU010000008.1, read on the forward strand.
TGTTCTACCTCCTCTACAATGACACGTTTTTCTCTCAGATTTGCTATCATGCGTTCCCGCAGTGCTTCGTCTTCCGGCAGCTGAATCATCATCTGACCATATACTTTGCCGTCAATGTTACGCGTATTTGCGGCAAGTATATTTGCGGCTGCGTTGCATTCAATCATCATACTGCCCAACAATGGTTCGTTGGAATTGCTTTCGTCAAATACAATACGATAGCAGTGTGGCAGATGTCCGGTATAGCCTTCGCGGCTGTCGCCTTCATGGAATACCAATTCTCTGCCGGCTTCTGTTTTGGGTTCGCGGAAGATTTCTTCTACACTGCCCATTTCTGCAATCAAGCCACCGCTGATGATTGCCACACGATGGCAAATTTCCTGTATGACTTTCATTTCATGTGTGATGATGACGACCGTAATCCCCAAACGTTGATTGATGTCTTTGAGCAATTCCAGCACACCCAATGTGGTATTGGGGTCAAGTGCACTGGTGGCTTCGTCACAAAGCAAAACTTTGGGATTGGTTGCCAATGCGCGCGCAATTGCAACACGTTGTTTCTGTCCGCCAGAAAGTTGAGAAGGATAAGATTCTGTTTTTTCCCCCAGTCCTACTAATTCCAAAAGTTCTTTGGCTTTTGCGCGGGCTTCTGATTTTTTTATGCCGGCAATCTCCATCGGAAAACATACATTTTCTAATGCGGTACGCTGCATCAATAAATGAAATTGTTGGAAAATCATACCCATTGATTGTCTGGCTTGGCGCAAATCCTTTTCAGAAAGTGTGGTCAATTCCTGTCCATCTAAATAGACTTTGCCGCTTGTGGGACGTTCCAAAAGATTGATACAACGTACCAATGTGCTTTTGCCCGCACCACTCATGCCGATGATACCAAAAATTTCGCCTTTGTGAATATCCAAATCCACACCATGCAAAACTTCTAAGGTACCTGTTTTTTGTGGAAAAGTTTTTGTAATCCCTTCCAATCGAATCATGACTTGATTTTGTTCCATGGTCGTTTGCTCCCTTTCTAGTTTATGTATCTGTATACAATCGCAATCTAATGAAAAAACAAAAATAATAAAAATAAAAAAACTCCCATCCCTCTGGAAAAAAATTCCAAGGGACGAGAGCATATATCTAGCTTCGTGTTACCACCCTAATTCATCATAACCTCACAGTTATGACCTCATCTGGTACGGGTACGCAATACCGATACCATAGCGCGTTCACGGGCGCACCCGTCGCAGCCTAAAGCAAAATCGATTTGCTCTCGGTGCGCAGCTCCAAGACCATCTTCCATCTGTTCTGTGTTTCCTCCCTCACAGCCTAAGAGGAGGTTCTCTGTAAAACCATCCGAGATGTACTCTTCTTTTCGTTGCCTTTTGTGTCATTCGGTTAGGCAACATTATACCGCAGTATTTTTGTTTGTCAATGCATAAATATAAAAAATAAAAATTTGTTTCTCATCAAGAAAAAACAAATTGTATGGAATTGATTGCAAAAATATCAGAAATTTTACAACAAAAAGCGTATGTATTCTGAAAAAAATACATACGCTTTTCATAAAATGTTGTAAAATAATCGCAATTTTGAAATATTTTTTATTTGATATTAACAAGAAATTGGATTATGACACATCATCCAGCTCCAAATCGCTGGAAGAAGCCCGCTGTTCTGCCAGTTCTTCCTCTGTTAGACCGTATTCCTCGAAAGGTACATTGTCATAAAGGAAAGCATGCAGCATATCGGTTGCTTCTTCTAAATCGTATACATAATACCAAACACCGTTGATGGTTTCGCCCCTGCTGTCTATGTTGTCATTGGGCAAGCCGCCTTGTTCCAATTTCAAATCGGACTTTGTGCCAATCGAAGCAAGTTCTATGATTTCGTCATTGGAAAGCGAGGTTTCTACCATAGGCGCAAATTTGCGAATCAAAGAAGGATATTCCAAAGGACTGAGCTGTGTCGCTTTTTCAAAGATGCAATTGAGTACTTCTCTTTGACGAGAAGCGCGCATGGTATCACTGTCAATCTTACGAATACGTGCATAGCTGACTGCCTGTGGTCCATTCAGATGTACAAAACCAGTTTCGCGCAAAGGTTCGCCCTCTAATAAGTATGCATTGATTTGAATGCGTTCTTCTTCTGTGACATCAATATCTACGCCGCCCATTTCGTCTATGACTTCTGCCAAAGAATCAAAATTGACTGTCACATAGTCTGTGATGTCTAAATCAAAAGTTTCATTCAATGTTTGAATCGCCAATTCTGGTCCGCCATAAGAATAAGCATGGTTGATTTTTGTTTTGCCATGTCCAGGAATATCCACATAAGTATCACGCGCAATCGAAACCAGTTTGATACTTGCGTTTTTCGGTTGGAAGGATGCAATCAAAATCGCATCGGAACGCCCTTCATAATCATGGTTACGGGAATCTAAACCAAACAAAGCAATGTTTTTTGTAGAATAATTGGTATCTTTCGATAGTCCAGCATTAACCGAAAGTTTGCTTTCGTCTAATGTGGTGCGATTGAGTCCGCCAAACAGATAATAGAACAGACCAAACGCAATCATGGCAAGCGCAAGCAAGATGCCTAATGTCAAAAAAAGCGTCTTGAAATATAAACTGCGCAAGCGTTGTTTTTTCTTATGCGTGCTCAAAAAATCGCCTCCATCAATTTTTTTTCTTGACTCACGTTTTTGTATTATACCTTATTTTTCGACAAAAAACAACGAAAAAAAACCTTACGAATTTGGTACAAAATACAAAAAGTCCGGCATATGGAAAAACAATATGCCGGACTGTGTATATTTTTGTTTTGCTCAATCAACCAAATCGTCCATCAAATCATCAATGACTTCTTCGGCTTTGACTGCCATACGTTTGCCTTTTTTGACCATTTTACGATATCGTTTCTGGTCTTGCATCAGATAACCAACGCCCATCAGTGCCGCAGCACCACCCAAAAGCATACCGGTTGCAAATTTGTTCATGTGCTTTGTCCTCCTTTGTGGTTTTGATTAGTATATGGAAAAAGCAATCGTACATACAGGAAAAAAATAGAATTTTTTTATAGAAAATGATAAGAATTATACGAAATATTCAGGTTCTGCACGTCTTTCGTACATTTCTTCCAATTCTTCTTTATGATATATGTAGCCTGGATCATCAAAATATTTTGCGCCGGAAGGACATTTCTTGATGCAGGCACAGCATTTGATACAAATACCAGTACATGCAAAGGTTGTTTTATCAATCGAACCCATAGGACAAACTTCTGCACAGATGCCACAGCCACAGCAAGCATCGCTTGTTTTGGGTTTTACTTTACGAATGTCAATGGGTGCGCCATGACGGTCTCTTGGTGTGAAATAGGGGCGGATGGGTGTTTCGCCTCTCACGGCAATGGGCGCATCATATACCCAGCCACTTTTGAGTTTGTCTACAATTTTTTGTGCAAATTCATGCATCACAGCATAGTCTTTAGCGTCTGGTCTGCCAGCGGATAATATGGTCGAGAAGGAGTGTTCGCTGACAAAGCCGCCGCCAGCGATGGTATGAAAACCGTCATCTTCCAAAAGATTGCGCAATTCCATCAAAGCATCATCATAATTTCGATTGCCAAAAGATACAATAGGCACTGCATAGGCACCGCCGCCCACCACTGTTTTTAAATAGGGCAGCAATACATTTGGCACACGTCCCGCAATGACAGGCGTACCAAAACATACCAAGTCACCTTCGCCGAATTTTGCGACATCTTCACGTACACCTGGCAATGTGAAGTCATAGATTTCCATGGGTACGTCTAATGCTTCTGCAATATCTTTTGCTACAGTTTGTACTGCTTTTTGTGTACCGCCTGTGGGACTGAAAAACATCGCCCATACTTTTTTGATTTCCATGCAAACAAAACCCCTTTCTGTCTGTTTCGGATTGCAATATTTTTTATGTTTTTCTTTATTTTTCTTTCATGATACCGTATCCGATTCGAGATTGCAAGGACAATACAAAGAAACTGTTTTTTGTATATTTTTTTAATTTTCTTCGAGATATGCCGTACCTTCTGCTACCAAATCAATATGTACCCCTAATATCAAATCTTGCAATCTGCCATGCTCATATTTTGCTTCAATCCGCATGGTACCGCCCGCTTGTTGCAAAGAAAGCGAAAGCGATTTTTTTTCGCGCAAGGCAAGTGCGGCGCCCACGGCTGTCGTACCACTGCCACAACCTCTTTCCCAAATCAGACTGGCACCTTTGACACAAACCAAAGGTGCAAGGGTATGTTTGGTTTCATCAAAAAGCAGAATACCAAACGCATCAGCATCAATTTGTGTTTGCCAAGTCTGCGCTGCTTGTTCTGCCATTGCTTTGGCGTGTGCGCCCCATGTAGAGGCGGGCACCAAAATATGTACAATGCCGCCAAAAGATATGGTGGGGAAAGTGTATGTTTTGTCAGCAAGTGTATAGCAGCAATCTTTCAGCCAAAGCGGAAGGGGCATATGTAAGGTACCCCAATAGCCTTTTGCCTGTTTCTCTATGGTACAAGTAACAGGTTGTGGTGTGCCGGATACTTCTAAAACAAAGGTTTGTGTATCACCTGTTTTGGGATTTTGTTTGGAAAATAGATAGGAGGCAAGGGAAAGCGTAGCGTTTCCGCAAAATTCGCCTGCCATCATTTGCAGACGCGCTTGTGCTTTTGGGCTTGTGGGTGCTTCAAGAAAACCGGCTTGTTCTGCATAGACATGCTGGTAAGCAATCAAAGCATTTGCCACGGAAAATTGTTTTTCGCGTGGCACTGTGCTTGTGATGAGTAATGTCATATTTTCATTTGGGCTGAGTTTGACAAATTGCAACTGCACAAACGATTCCTCCTTCTATTTTTTATTGCTGAAAACGGCTTAAAAAAGCCTTTGTGCGTTCTTGTTGTGGGTGATGAATCAGTTGTACGGGGTCACCTTCTTCGACAATAACGCCGCCGTCCATAAATATAATATGATTGGATACATCACGTGCAAAACTCATTTCATGTGTAACAATAACCATTGTCATATGCTCTGCGGCAAGTTCTTTGATGACTTGTAAAATTTCGCCTGTCAATTCTGGGTCAAGTGCAGAAGTGGGCTCGTCAAAAAACAGTATTTTTGGTTTCATAGCCAATGCGCGCGCAATAGATACGCGTTGTTGCTGCCCGCCGGATAATTCACAGGGATATGCATTTTCTTTTTGAGATAATCCCATTTTCCGAAGCAGTTCGCGGGCTTCTTCATATACTTCTGCTTTTGTGCGTTTGCCAATGAGCATGGGCGGTTCTGTAATATTTTTCAATACAGTGTAATGTGGAAATAAATTAAAATTTTGGAAAACAAGACCAAACTGTTTCCGAATTTGCTGTAGGGTAGCTTTGTCGCTGTATATCGCTTCTGTGCCATTCGATTTTGCGGCATATTGCCCAGTATAAATCAAATCGCCATTGTCCATTGTTTCCAATAATGTCGCACAACGCAATAAAGTCGATTTCCCAGAGCCAGAAGGTCCTATGATGCTGACTACTTGCCCTTCGGCAACAGAAAGAGAAATGTCTTTTAATACTTCATTTTCACCAAATTTTTTACTGCAATGCTGGATTTCCAATATTTTTTGCATGGGGCGCCCTCCTTAACGATAATAATTCATACTTTTTTCGATGCGTTCCATCACAAAGGCAACCACACCATTGAATATGAAATAAAATACACCTGCAACAATCAAAGGCATAATGGTGGTTTGTGCTGCGGAAATCTGTTTCGCAATCGTAAACATTTCGGGATAACTGATAACAAAAGCCAATGAGGTATCTTTGACCAGCGTAATGGCTTCATTTGTCACAGGCGGCAAAATGCGTTTGCACATCTGCGGGAATATGATACGGAAAAATGTCTGAACTTTATTATAGCCCAATACGGTCGCGGCTTCATATTGCCCAACGGGGATAGACTCAATACCAGAACGGTAGATTTCTGCAAAATATGCCGCATAATTGACAGAAAAGCCAATGATGACCGCGACAAAACGATAATCTAGCGAAATGGGAATCCCAAACAGATAGTAAGGTCCATAATAAATGGCAAAAAGTTGTAACATCAAAGGTGTACCACGCAGTACGGCAATGTAGATTTTAAATAAAAATTGTATGGGGGCAAATGTAGCAATGGCATATAATGCTTTGCTGCATGTTTGGTTTTTGGGCAGCAAAAAGCGCAAAGGTGCCCATTTGGACATACGCCCGAATGCCACCAAAAGCCCCAACGGCATAGAAAATACCAATGTCAGTATAAATATGAGCGCAGAAGCGCCCAAACCACCGAAAAGCTGCTGTACAGTATTGAGCAGTGTAGAGAGTTCCATGGAAATTTCGTCCTTTCTGATTGATTTTGGTTCACATAAGCAAACAGAATTTGTTTGCTTCAGGGTGTCGAAAAAGTCGACACCCTGTCGTCAAAGGCTCATTTCATTCAAGCCTTTGACGAGTAGACAGAAGTATAAAGCACGAAGTTCCATCGGCTAAAAGCCTTGAAACTTCGGCTTTTCCTCGTCGGAAATAAATTCCGACTGCGGATTTCATTTGGGAAACGCTTCGTTTCCCAAGCCCTTCCGCGTTCTTGAAAAAAGTAAAAAATGTAGTTTTTTTACAGGCTGAAGCAAACAGAATTTGTTTGCTTATGTCAGCCTCTCTTTGATTTAATTTTATTAGAATGATAATATAATAATTTATCAAAGGGGAATGCCAAACAGGCAAGAAGCGTGCAGGCAACTGCTGCACGCTTTTTATGTTTTTATGATATTATACAATATTTTGATTGGCTCAAGCTTTGCCCAAACATACCATCTGATCCAGATTGTAATCAGAATAGTTTGCAGCGATGGCACCAAAGGTACCATCTGCTACCATTTCGTCTAAAGTAGCCTGTACTTGGTCGCGTAATGCTTCATTGCCCAGTTTGAAAGCAATTGCATACTGTTCTGTAGACAGGGGTTCTTCTAATTGACGGAATTTATCGCTGTGGTTGGTCAATTGATATTGTGCAACACCGATATCAACTGCGATGGCTTCTACTGCGCCAGTTTCCAAACTCATAAATGCTGTGTTATAGTCTGGTGTCTGTTCTAAAGAGGCGAATGTTGCAGCCAATGCCAGATTTTCGTCATTATCTTCTGTGTTGGTCAATGCAGTCAGTGCAGAAGAACCAGCTTGTGTGATAACAACTTTACCTGCTAAATCTTCTTTTGTCTGAATGTCGGAATCCTGACGTACTACAAATACAATGCTGTTGTCTACATAAGGTTCGGAGAATGTGTATTCACTTTCTCTGCCTGTCATAGTAAAACCATTCCAAAGACAATCTACAGTACCGCTGTTCAGTTCCATATCTTTGGAACTCCAATCAATCGGCTGTTTGATCAATTCCCAGCCATTGCGGTCGCATACTTCCTGTGCCAAATCTAAGTCAAAGCCAACATATTCCCCAGCTTCATTTTTGTAGCCATAAGGGGGATATTCTGCGTCAAACCCTACTGTAAAAGTAGTGCGTTCTGCGGTGTCTGCGCCATTTGCAGTATCTTCTGTGTTGGTTTCTGTGTTTTGTGTTTCATCTGTTGTTGTTTCGCTGCTGCTGCCACACCCAGCAAGTGCGCCCATACCAACAGCCAATGTCAAAAGCAAAGCAAGATATTTTTTCATGTGTATTCTCTCCTTTTTTTGTTTGTGTTGAATTTCTCTGTCATTTTATCACGTTACTAGGCTAAAGTAAATGGGCAGGAGTGAAATATTTTTATATCAAAAATAGACTTTTTTTAGACAACATGAATAAAAAATAGAAAAAATATGGGATCTGCCAAAAGAAGGAAACAAAACAGGTATGCAGTGCGTCTGATAGATAGGATTGCGTTTTACGCCCAATTTTCGTATGATGGTACAATAGAGATAGTACAAAAAATAGAGGAGGTGCTGTCATGCGGATTAGAGTTTTGATGGACAATCACACAGAAATAGATGTGTATTATCTGGGAGAACCTGCGGTTTCGTATTGGATTGAAATAGAAGATAAACGGTTTTTGTTGGATTGTGGCTATTCTAATGCGTTTTTGAAAAATGCGCAGGCAATGGGAATCCATATCACAGATTTAGATACCATCATACTTTCACATGGACATAATGACCATACAGGCGGATTATCTTTGCTTTTGGAAGAAAATTTCAAAAATAAGCCAACACTTTTGGCGCATCCTGATGCTTTGCTTCCAAAACAAATGGAACATCTTGATATAGGTATGCCGTGTGAGGCACAAAGTTTGGCGCAAAAATGCCATTTGCATTTGACAAAAGAACCGTATTGGCTGACACAAAAACTAGTTTTTTTGGGTGAGATTCCAAGACAAGTCCCATTTGAACCGCCAATGTCCATTGGTACCACATGCCAAAATGGACAAAAACAACCAGATTTTCTGGCAGATGATACCGCATTGGCATATGTCGGCAAAGAGGGATTATATATCATTACAGGCTGTTCTCATGCGGGCATTTGTAATATCATACAATATGCCAAACAATTGACAGGGTGCAAGAAAGTCTGTGGATTGTTGGGTGGACTGCATCTGTTTGATTTAGACGAAAGAAGCCAAAAAACCATTGATTTTTTGGCAAAAGAGCAGATAGAAACATTATATCCTTGTCATTGTACTTCTTTTGCAGTGCGTGCGGCATTGCATGCCAAAACACCTGTGCAAGAGGTCGGCGTGGGATTGTGTCTGGATTGGGCGTAAAAGATGTAATATTTGACAAAAAATGTAATTATTTTGAAACAGTTTTTCAGATGATTTTATGGTATAATATGCAAAGTAACAACTTACCATGATCATTTGAAAAAGCCCCTTGTTACAGTGTAGTTTTGAGGTGCATAGGGTGAAAAAAACAAAAAGGGAACAATTTGTATCAAAAAACGAGCATTTTGAGATGAGGTGTTTGAAATGAAACGATTATTTACAATATTGACCACTGCGTCTTTGGTGGCGGGAAGCATTGCCTTGCCTGTATATGCGGCAGATTTTGCAGATATTGACAAAGTACCATGGCCGGGTGCGGCAGATTTTATCAATGAAGCGGCAGAATTGGGATTGATGAATGGTTACACAGAAGACGGGAAAAAATATTGCAAACCCAAAAATCCTGTCACATATTGCGAAGCAACGCAATTGATGTATTCTATTATGAAAACATATGAAAAAGAAGATGTCAGCGAGGAAGTACAGACAAAATGGAAACCGATTATGGTAGCATATAAGATTCCCTCTTGGGCATATCCGGCAGTGGCATTTTCTTTGGAAAAGGGTATTTTGGTAACCAGTGATTTAGAAAAATTTATGGATGGGGACAAGCAGGTTTCCGCAAATCGTGAAGATGTGGGTGTGTTGTTTGGGAAAGCGTTGGGCAAAGTATATAGCGTAGATATGGACGCAAAATTGAATTATGCCGATGCTTCTGCGATTTCAAAAACAGCGGTACCATACTTGGATTTGCTGTATGACCGTCGGATTATGGTGGGGGATGATTATAATAAATTTAATCCAAAAGCCAATATCAACCGTTCCGAAATGGCGGTGCTTTCTGTCAAAACATATAATGATTTGCTGGGAGAAGGCACAACCACTGGAAAAACGGTAACCGGTACCGTATTGACTGCTTTGGTAAAGACTACAGGAGATTTATTCATTGTCATGGAAACAACCGATAATCAGACATTGACACTGACTGGTCCCGCAAAGACCGCAAAGGTATATGATGGTACCAAAGAAATTGGTTTCTCGGAGATTGCTTCAGGCGATAATGTCACCGTAGTATACAATGGCGCAACGTTACAAAAATTGACACGCAATAAAGTAGCCGAAACTTCTATCGAACGCGGTACATTTGAATTATCTGACATTTATGGTACGAAAATAACCGTATTGGAAGATTCCAAAAAAGTTACTTTTACAATGAAAGATAATGTACAAGTATACATAGATGATAAAGCATCTTCTCCTGCGAAACTGTATCAGCAATTTACCGATGGTAAAAAATTTACAGTCAAATTGTACGTCAATGGAGATGGTGACATTACAAAACTGTATGCAACAGAAACGAGAAATGACCCCAAAACAGGGCTGATTAAAGAGTTGGACGAAGATACTTTGACATTGTCCGTTTCTGGAAAATCGTATGATTATGATGTTGCTTCTGATGTAACGGTAAAAGATGATTTGCTGGATCGCAGTTTTTCGGATTTATGCAAATCTTATGATGATACAGATTTTTATGTTACATTGACAACAGACACCAAAAATAGAGTCACTAAAATTACTGTCAATTATGCAGAAGACGACGAAAACGGCACTTTAACGGATATGACCAGCCGTCGTTTGACCATAGAAGCACAAGGCAAGTCATATACTTATAATTATGACAGCGATGCAGATGTAACGGTAGACGGAAAGAGCCGAGATATGGAATATCTGCGGGATAATTATGAAGATAATTCCTATCGTGTCGCTTTGACCATTGACCGTTATGATGAAGTCACAGAAGTGGTGGCTGTGACAGAAACGGTAGAAGATAACAAAGGGATTATTACAAAATTAAGTACTTCGGAAATCCAGATTGAGGATAAAGATGGGAATAAACATACCTATGATTTATTAGAGGATACGGATGATATTACCGTAGTGCTCAACGGCAGCAATTCTGATTTTGATACACTGCGTGATGTGTATACAGATTATGACCACGAAGCGACATTATCTTTTAAGAACAAACAAGTATCCAAAATAGAAGCAGTGAATACAGAAGCTGACGAAGGGGATTTATATACAATCTCAAACAGCAAATTGGAAATTAAACTCAACAGCAGCAGAATTTCATTTGATTTGGCAGATGATGTAGATGTGACAGGTGATGTCGATAGTTTGAAAGAACTGATTTCAGAATTTAATGATTATCAAAATTTCTATGTTTATCTGACCTGTAACAGTAGTAATGAAGTAACAAAAATCAAGGCGGAATATGCTTCCGAAGATGAAACTGTCAAAGGGGATTTGCGCGATGTCAGCACAAGATGGATTGAGTTGGACAACCGCAAAGAATATGATTTGGCAAGTTCCTGCAAAGTATATATTGATGATAGGAGAAAAGATATCAGTGATTTGATTGATGCTTTTGGTGATGGTGATGATTTCCGTGTGACATTAACACTCAATAGCCGTAGTGAAGTTACAGAAATTGACGCAACCACACGTTAATAACAAAGCAAAAATATCGAACATATACGAAAATAAACAAGGGGTATTCGCCAGTGAGGCGAATACCCTTTGTTTTTGTTGTATTTTGTACCATTTTGCATCAGGTAAGATTTTGACGCTTACGCCAAAATATGGTATACTTTGTACAGCATCATAGACAAGAACATGACAAGAAAATATAGTATGACACAAATGGTATGCAAAAACAGTTTTGCCACAATGAGAAACAAGGCTTTTGTCATGCCTTTTTGTATTGTGCGCAAATTGTGAGAGATAAAGGAGAATACCTATGGGACTTTTTGAGCGTTTCAAACAAAGAAATACAGCATCAGATTTATTTGTCATCACTGGTTTGGGCAATCCAGGACAGCAGTACGCACAGACAAAGCATAATGTTGGATTTTGGACCATCGACCGTCTGGCTGAAAAATATAATATTTCTGTGACAAAATTCAAACATAAAGCACTTGTGGGCGATGGTGTGATTGCAGGCAGACGTGTGCTTTTGGTCAAACCACAAACCTATATGAATTTAAGCGGTGAGTGTGTACGTGAGATTGTCAATTTTTACAAAATACCACAAGAGCAATTTGTTGTGATTTATGATGATACTTCTTTGCCAGTGGGACAATTGCGCTTGCGTGAAAAGGGAAGTCATGGCGGACATAATGGTATCCGTAATATCATACAGCAAATGGGTACTGACGTTTTTTATCGCATCAAGGTTGGAATCGGACAAAAACCAAATGGCTGGGATTTGGCGGATTATGTACTTGCAAAATTCAATGAAGATGATATGGCATTGATGGAAGCGGGTGTGGATCGCGCTGTACAAGCAATCGAAATCTTGCTTTCGCGTGGCATGGCAGATGCCATGAATCGTATGAATCAGCGTCCGCAAAAGAAAAAAGAGCCAAAGCCGCAAACAGAAGCGGAGGCGCAAACAGAACCAAAGCCGCAAACAGAACCAAAACCGCAAACAGAAGCGGAGGCGCAAGCATGAATACTGTGATACAACCTCTGTTGGAATTAGAAAGCTATCAAAGATTATTGGAGCATATTCGTCAGTCACAAACCCCTGTTTTTGTAACAGGGGTCATTGATGTGCAAAAAACACATCTGCTTTTTGCGATGCAGGAACATTTGCATCGTCCTGTTGTGATTTTGACGCATAGCGAAATGCGAGCAAAAGAAATTTTAGAAGATTTGCGTTTCTTTACAAAGCAGGGCATGTATTATCCAGCTAAAGACCTTTTATTTTACAGCGCAGATGTGCATAGCATGGAAATGAATCGACAGCGTTTTTTGGTATTGCAAGCCATATTAACAGGAAAATGTCCGTGGATTGTGGCATCCGCAGAAGCCTTTTTGGACCGCTATCCCAAACAAGAAGTATTTGTTTCGCATCTGTTGAAATTGCGGGTAGGGGAAGTATACGCAGTTGAGGAATTGATGAAACGACTTGTATTTTTGGGGTATGAACGTACCGAATTGGTAGAAAGTGCGGGACAATTTGCACTGCGTGGCGGTATATTAGATATTTACCCCATTACAGCGGAGGAAGCAGTTCGTATTGAATTTTGGGACGATGAAATCGACAGCATACGTTCTATGGACGTACAAAGCCAACGCTCGATTGAGAAATTAGAGGAAATCACGATTTATCCTATGCGGGAATTGGTGTATGACCAAGAGCAGGCATGTGCGGCGGCGGATAAAATCGAAGTCGAATATAAAAAAGCATTGCAGCGATTGGAAAAAGAAGAACAAAACGAAAGTGCAGACCGTTTGCGAGAGCATATTGGCGAAAATATCGTACGATTGCGTACAGAGTTTAGTTTTCCGACTGTAGGCACGTTTTTGCCGTATTTTTATGAAGATAGCGTCAGTTTGCTTTCCTACTTGCCAAAAGATACGATACTTTGTTTTGATGAACCGCAACGTTTGGCAGAACATATGGATACACTGCAACAGGAATATGAAGAAAGTATGAAAGGCAGAATTGCACAAGGCTTTTTGCTGGCAGGACAAAGCGAGTTATTGTTCGATTATACGGCATTGTTACAACAAGCTGAAGGTTTTGCTTCTGTATTATTATCGGGGCTGTCCCAACGCGCACCGCATTTTCACCCCAAAGCACAGGTGAATTTTGCGGTACGTGGTACACCAGCTTTTCAAAAACGCATGGATTTATTTTGTGAAGAATTGGCTTATTTAAAACAGCAGAAATATCGTGTTTTGATTTTGGCAGGTAGTGGCACACGTGCCCAGCGTATGGCGCAGGAATTGACAGAACAAAATCTGCCAGCGGTATATATAGAAGATTTGGATAGAGAACAGCCACAAGGCACGATTTGGGTGACAAAAGGCGCTTTATCACGCGGATTTCAATATGATTTCATACAGTTTGCCGTATTTTCAGACAACGAGATTTTTGGCAAAACAGAACAGCGAAAACGAAAGAAAAAGAAAAAAACCGGTGAAGCCTTAAAAAGCTTTTCTGATTTGCATATTGGGGATTATGTGGTACACGACAATCATGGTATTGGTATCTTTCGTGGTTTGGAGAAAATCCGTGTCGATGGCGTGCAAAAAGATTATATGAAAATTTCCTATCGCGATGGCGGCAATTTGTTTGTACCAGTCAATCAAATGGATTTGATACAAAAGTATATTGGTGCCGGCGGTGCTGCCCCAAAACTCAATAAGTTGGGCGGGCAAGACTGGCTCAAAGCCAAAACAAAAGCAAGAAAGGCTGTCAAAATATTGGCGGAAGATTTGGTTGCATTATATGCCAAACGTGCAGCGGCACAAGGCTATTGTTATCATGCGGATACTATTTGGCAAAAAGAATTTGAAGAAGCTTTTCCTTTTGAGGAAACCGATGACCAATTGAACGCCATAGAAGAAGTCAAACAGGATATGGAAAGCACAAAAGTGATGGACCGTTTGCTGTGTGGCGATGTGGGCTATGGAAAAACAGAAGTTGCTATCCGTGCCGCGTTCAAAGCCGTACAAGATGGCAAACAGGTTGCTTATCTGGTACCGACCACCATTTTGGCACAACAGCATTACAATACTTTTGTACAAAGAATGTCTGGTTATCCGGTACAGATTGAACTGCTATCCCGTTTTCGCACGCCAAAACAGCAAAAAGAAAGTTTGCAAGGTTTAGAAAAAGGGTTATCTGATATTGTGATTGGGACACATCGTATTTTATCCAAAGATGTCAAATTCAAAGATTTGGGGCTTGTGATTGTGGACGAGGAACAGCGTTTTGGTGTCGCACATAAAGAAAAACTCAAACGCCTGAGAGAGAATGTAGATGTTTTGACGCTGACCGCAACACCAATTCCACGTACATTGCATATGAGCCTTGCCGGGATTCGAGATATGAGTATATTGGAAGAACCGCCACAGGAACGCCGTCCGGTACAAACGTATGTGATGGAAAATAATCCAGAATTTGTACGCGAAGCCATACAACGAGAACTGAGCCGTGGTGGTCAGGTATTTTATCTGTATAACCGTGTGGAAACGATTGCGGAAGAAGCATTCCGTGTGCAAAATCTGGCACCACAAGCGGCTGTTGCATTTGCGCATGGTCAAATGTCAGAACGCGAATTGGAACGCATCATGCGAGATTTTATTGATGGAGAGATTGATGTTTTGGTATGTACGACAATCATCGAAACAGGTCTAGATATTTCCAATGTCAATACGATTATTATACAAGACGCTGACCGTATGGGTTTGTCACAACTCTATCAATTGCGCGGGCGTGTCGGGCGTAGCAATCGAACTGCTTATGCATATTTGATGTATAAACGGGACAAAATGTTGAAAGAAGTAGCAGAAAAGCGTTTGCAGACCATACGCGAATTTACAGAGTTTGGTTCTGGGTTCAAGGTGGCAATGCGCGATTTGGAAATCAGAGGGGCAGGCAATTTGTTGGGCGCAGAACAGCATGGACATATGGAATCTGTGGGATATGATATGTACTGCCGTTTGTTGGAAGAAGAAGTGCAGAATCTCAAAGGCGAACCAATCACACAGGAATTTGAAACTTCCATTGATTTGCATGTGAATGCGTATCTGCCAGATTTCTATATCCGTAATCAAGAACAACGTATGGAAATGTACAAAAAAATTGCTGCCATTCAGACACAAGAGGAATATTACGATTTACAAGAAGAACTGGAAGACAGATATGGAGATTTACCAAAGAGCGTACAAACGCTTTTAGAGATTGTATTGCTCAAACAAGCAGCACATGCCTTAGGGATTACAGCAATCAGCCAAAAGAGCACAAATATTGTCGTGACATTGACACCACATCATGACATTACGAAAGAACGCCTGCAAATGGCGATGGCAGAGGGGAAAGGGCGGTATCTTTTTGCGCCGGGTGCAACGCCTACCATCACCATTCGTGTGGCGCAAACAGAACTTGCCAAAAGTATGACTTATATTACAAGTTTATTACATGCGCTCAAAGCATAGTTTTTTTGCTGGAAAATGTGTATAATGAAACAGAACCACATGATAGAGCAATATCAAGAAAACAAATATGATAATATCATCAAAAAGCATAGATAAAGAGAGTGTGAGGAATCATGAAACAAAAATGGCGCATTTTGCTATCTCTGCTGTTGTCGCTCTGTTTCTTTTCTGGATGCAGTGCATCTTTTTCTGATGTTGTCATTGCTCGTATTGACGGCGAAGAAATTATGCAATCGGAATATATGGTATATTTATACACAACAACAAAAAGTTTTGTCGAGGCAGCGGGAGAAGATGTTTGGAATCTGGACTTTGATGGCATGTCAGCAGAAGAACTGGTACAAGAGCGCGCTTTTAGTACCATACAAAGTGTGATTGCTGCAAAAAAATATGCCAAAGAAAACAATATTTCTTTGACACAAGAACAGATTACAGAAGCGCATCAATCTGCAGAAGAATTTAAGGCAAAGGTTTCCCCAGAAGATTGGGAAAAAATGAATGTGACAGAAAAGCAATTACAAGCTTTGATGGAAGAATCTTATCTGTACTCCGTAGTGTATGATACCTTGGCGGCGGAATGTGAAGTCAATCCCAAAGAAATGGAAAATTATTATACAGAAAATGCGGATTCCATTCGAGAAGGGTATACACAAATTACAATTGATACCATTATGTTAGACGATTTGCAGACTGCTGAGGAAGTGGCGGCACGCGCACAAGCGGGAGAAGATTTTGATGCATTATTTGCAGCTTATGATGTAGATGATGCCGCAAAAGAAAGCGAACATGGTGGCGAAATGACATTATATCAAAATTATCTCAAAATACAGTTTGGGATTACCCAGCCTTTAGAAGTTGGACAGATTACAGATGCAGTACAGGCAGATACACATTATTTTGTATTGAAGGTAAAAGCCATTACACCCCCAACAGAGGAGGAAGTGCGTGCCCAAGCAGAAAAGGATTATCAAGATATGGTACAATCTGCTTATGCCGAAGAAAGAATTGCATCTTTGATTGATATGCAGGAAGTGGAAAAGATACCAGAAGCATGGGAGAATATGGAAAGTTTCCGATAAGCAAGATATGTGATATGCGTGATATACGTGATATATGCGATACATGCGATAGCAAAAGGCAAATGATTTCGCAAATGCTATTTGTGAGGGAGAGCTGCGCAGTGCAGCTCTTCCCCCACAAACAAAAGGGTTTCTTTCATTGATTTTTGTATGGTTTTGATACAAGTTGAGAAAACTGTGATACAGGAAACAGTTGATTTGTAGGAAAGCAAACCGTATTTTTATAAAAAGCAATCAAAATACAGTATGTTGCTGATATTTTGATTGCTTTTGTTTTTTGTATCATTCACAGTTTAGGAAAAGGACGATATATCAATTAGGGGCTGGAAGTCCCAGTTGGACCGGTTGCGCCGGTAGGACCGGTTGCCCCTGTTGCGCCAGTTGCACCCGTAGGACCTGTTGCACCATCAGCGCCATCAGCACCATCTGCCCCGGTCGCCCCAGTCGCACCAGTCGCCCCGGTTGCACCGGCTGCGCCATCTGTGCCAGTTGCGCCATCAGCACCAGTTGCCCCAGTCGGACCAGTTGCGCCATCAGGACCGGTTGCGCCAGTTGGACCAGTTGCGCCAGTTGGACCAGTTGCGCCAGTTGGACCAGTTGCCCCGGTCACACCGGCTGCTCCGGTCACACCGGCTGCTCCGGTCACACCGGTTGCGCCAGTTGCGCCGGTCGCGCCAGTTGGACCGGTTGCCCCAGTTCCAGCTGCGCCTGTTGCTCCTGTTGCCCCTGTTGCCCCCGTTGCGCCAGTTGCCCCAGTCGGACCAGTAGCACCAGCCACGACTACTACGTAACAACCAGGAAAGCAGCTTTGCCAATCAGGCCAACAACCAGGATGACAAGGCGGGCAAGGTGTCCAATTCGGCATTGTATTACAGGAATTGCATTGTGTCGCTTCATTTTGTGTATTACTACAATTGTTGGTACGTGACGAATTGTAGTAATTGGAACGATAGTATCCATTACCGTTTGTATTGGGATTACGATACATAGAAATCCGCCTCTTTCTTATTTATGCTTCACAGTATTGTATGCACCGATGCAAATTTTGTGCGTAGCAGGAAAAAGAACGAAACGAATATTTTTGTTTTTTTCTCTTAGGATTCCAATGCTGCAAGAGCCGCAAAAAATAAATCATAAGAATCTTCCCAGCCATCCAAAGGGTAACTTGCGCCGCCATTGCAACTTTTGAGTAAATTGGACGTATATTCCTCTCCTTCGGCAAATAATGCACCGACTGTGAGAGGAAATCCTTTTTCGGTTGCGAGATTGCATAAAGCCAGTGCGGGGTCGGCTTTGTTTTGTGTTTCCCATATTTCTTGGCGTAAATGAAAATCTGTTTTTGCTTGTTCCAATAATTTCCATAGACTTTCGTTCATATGAGGCACCTTCTTTTTTTATTTCTTTTGTTTACAAAATACCAAATAATCCGAATATACCATGCAATAACATACACAAACATATGCCAATCACAGTAGGAAGTGCAAAGGAAAACAAAGTCCATTTCCAGCTGCCGCACTCTTTGTGTATGGTCAGCAATGTAGTTGTACAAGGAAAATGATTGAGTGAAAACAAAATCGCGCAAAGTGCAGTACACCAAGTCCAGCCGTTTGCAGATAATAATGCGCCGGCTTGTGCCATACCTTGTGCTTCTACTAGCATACCATTTTGCGTATAAACCATCAAGAGTATCGGCAAAACGATTTCATTGGCAGGCATGCCCAATAAAAATGCTGCCAATATCACGCCAGATAGCCCCATACAATTGCCCAAAGGGTCTAAGAATGCAGACAAATAGCCTAATAATGTCATATCACCAATATAGATATTTTGAAATAGCCATATTACAACACCTGCCGGCACTGCGACCAATATGGCGCGCCATAATACAAATATGGTGCGGTCTAATAGACTGCGCACCAATACACGTCCAACTTGTGGCATACGATAAGGCGGCAGTTCCAAAACAAAAGAAGAAGGTACACCACGCAATACGGTGCGACTCAGCAGAAAAGATACTGCCAATGTGGTCAATACGGAAAAAAATACCACGCATATCACAGCAATGCCAGAAAGCCACGCATTTCCAGCAGATAGAAAAATACTAGCAAGTAGTATAATCGTTGGAAACCGTCCATTACAAGGCACAAAAGCGTTGGTCAAAATCGCAATCAGACGCTCTCTTGGAGAATCTATGATGCGGCAAGCAGTGACACCAGCAGCATTACAGCCAAAGCCCATACAAAGTGTCAAAGCCTGTTTGCCATGTGCGCCAGCTTTTTGTAATAACCCGTCCATTTGAAACGCGATGCGCGGCAGCAAACCGAAATCCTCTAACAGCGTAAATAAGGGAAAGAAAATCGCCATAGGCGGTAGCATAACAGAAACCACCCAACTAACTGTTAAATATACACCGTCCATCAAAAGCTGAATCAGCCAAGGCGCAGTATGCATATTGTATAAAGCTTGGCGTAATAGGTCGCCCAATTTTTCAAAACCAGCCATCAAATAAGCGGAAGGCACATTCGCACCAGCAACCGTAATCCAAAATACAAAACAAAGCAAAAGTAGCATACAAGGAATCCCAGTACGTTTGTGGAGCATGATGTGGTCCATGCGCTTTGTTATGGTATCACTGTTTGATACACGTTTGCAGACAGCAGCAGCGATGGTATCGGCTTGTGTCTGGAATAAAAGGGCGCGTGTTTGTTGATAAATTGCGATATCTTTTGTCAAAAGTTTTTGTGCAGCTTGTGCGCGCAATAAGATTTCCTGACATTGCCAAGCGTCATATCCTTGTGCTTGTAAAGCAGGCAGCAATGCGCTTTTTTGCTCCAATATAAAATCCAGAAGCAAAGGATATTGCTTGACTTGTGGAAGCAAAGACGCACAGCCTTCTTGCAGATACGAAAATGCATCGGTATCGTTTGTATGCAACTGAGGAAGACGTTTGGGTAAGGTGGGATTTTGTAGCACCTGTTCTAGTGCAGAAAGTAAATCAGGTAATCCTTTGCGGCTGCGGGCTGCGGTTGGCACCACAGGCACACCTAACAAATCAGATAATTTTTTGGTATTGATACAAATACCTTTTTTCTTTGCTTCGTCCATTAAATTCAGGCATAATACCACATGGTCAGATAATTCTAAAAGCTGTAATGCCAAAGGCAAATTGCGTTCCAAACAAGAAGCGTCTAATACAACCAATATGGCGTCCATCTCTCCAAAAGAGAGAAAATCGCCGGCACAGCTTTCTTCTGCTTGTTCGGAAAATAAAGAGTAGATACCCGGCAAATCAATCAATTCGGCTTTTTTGCCGCCGATACGGAAAAAACCACTGGCACAGTCTACTGTTTTGCCAGACCAGTTCCCTGTATGTTGATGTAAGCCGGTCAGTGCGTTAAATATGGGAAGTGTATTTCGGTAAACAAAGGTCAGCTTGATCTATTACCTCAGCAAATGGTAATTCTAACGCATTACCAAGGTCTTTATTGATCTTAACATATGCAACAATTCTTCCATCAGGATAAACCAAAAATTTCTCGAATATAGATTTCAAAAAAGCATTATCCATTAAGTTACCGAGATTATCCTCAATGTTCTCAAACATCTGTTTCAAGCACTTTTCCGTGTCAGCACACACCTGATCTTTATCTTGATATATTGTTATGTTCTTTTCAATTTCTTCTAATCTTTTTTCTAGTGTAAGAATTCTATCTTTTAAGTCTACTTGATTCATTTCTTCATCCAGAAATAAATTGTATAACTTATCTCTTTTAGATTTTAATTGTTTTGCTTCTGCCTGTAATGAATCTATATTATATTCATTCTTATATTGTTCTTCTAACTTTTGGCTTAACTTATCTCTAAATTTCTTTGCTAGATGTTCTTTATTCTTAAACAATTCAAATAAAAAAGTCACAATCACTTGTTGCATATCTTTCTCGTTTACCTTGACCTTGTTATCACATTCCTCCACACCATAATCTCGTTTAGAACAAAACCAACTTGTATATTCGTAACCTGTTGGTTCATAGACATATGCTCTTCTTCTAAAGCTATAATTATCGTTTGCACATACTAACAAATTTGATAAAGGGTATTTTACACTTATTCTTCTCTTTTTCGTAATTCCATCATCCTCAAACTGCTGAAAACAGTTTGATCTGCTTTTCCGTATCTCATTTGCTTTCAAAAACACTTCATCTGATACAATACGCAATTCTGGTCTGCTTATTTTGATCCACGCTGACTCATCATATTTTTTTCTGATATCATTCAAAAAATCTACTACCTCTGATTTTTTATTACAAACCTGTCCAATATAAATTGGATTTTTTAGTATATTGCTTACCACAGTCTGCGACCAGCGGTATGCACCCCCTCTTTTTGTTGGCACTAATTCCTCATTAAGACATTTTGCAATTTTACCTGAACTTAGTTGTTCATCTGTATACATCTTGAAAATTCTCTTTACAATTCGTGCTTCTTGCTCATTGATGTTCAAATGATATTTATCTCCTGGAATTTTATCATATCCATATACATAATTAGGTACTCTGCCTTCTTTGGCACTTAATTCCTTTGCAAACTTTACTCTTTTTGATAAGTTAATACTTTCCTCTTGTGCTATTGACGCAAACAAGGTTAATAACATTTCATTTTCGTATGTATCTAAATTTGCATTGATAAAATAAACTTCTACACCGTTTTTCTTTAAATCCCTAATAATTTCAAGAAAGTCTTTTGTATTTCTTGCAAACCTACTGATATCTTTAACAAGTATCTTTGAAAAATCCCCTGCTTTAGCATCTCTAATCATTTGATTAAAACCATCTCTTTTTTTCATGCTCTTCGCAGAAACACCATTATCTACATATACTTTGTAAATTTCCATGTTGTTTTTTTCAACGTATTCCTCGAAAGTTTTTCTCTGATTCTCTAAAGATAATATCTGTTCTTCTTTTTTTGTACTTACTCTACAATAACAAGCAACTATTGTCTTATTCATAAAATCTTTCCTCCTTATACCTAAATAAAATAATTAAATTGTGGGCAATTATATCGCTTTATTTTATCCGCGTCTATTGTCGATCTGCCGGATTCATTTGGTTAATCTTGTCTTTCTTCATACTTTCTATGGCAAAATTAACCATCCTATCAATAAACTGTTCACATATATATTCTTCTGTTTCATCATCCAATAACGACACATCAAAAACGGGCAACAATATTTTCTGTTTCATCTTGCTTCTCCCTTTTTTAATATGGGTATGCGTTTGTGTGGAATGATTAGAATTTGTCTTATTGTCGTTTGTATTATTTGTTTTCAAGCGTATTCTCCTTTTGGAGATGTACATCTCTGTTATTTAGGCCTATAATTAAGATACCATCTTTCCAGCAGATGCTTTTTTTACAACGCTGCCCTCTCTCTTTAAAACGTATACGCATAAGAAAAGAGAGAAAGTACAACGTACTTTCTCTCTCGACTCTGAAATTTTCAAATTTACATCTTGAAGCAACTGCTAAACCCGTCTTTATGAACACAATTAGTAAGTAACAAATAATAATTTTTCTACTATCGTTTTAAGTTCGTGCCCATATCTTACATATTTAGGCAATTGTTTCTTTGTAATATAAGGTTTCCACTCCTTACGTATCCTCAAACCTGTATTCTTTATATATATTTCTCCTATTCTCCCATGATTCTTTAAGATTGATAATATGAGCATCGTTATCAACCCATTTAAACTATACACTGTATTTTCTCTGATAATATCGTCAAACGGAATTCCATTCACCTTTTCCATCGGTAAACCTAATGGATTCCGTTTAATAGCATTGTATAAATCATAATCTAAATTTTTACTGCTCTCTATCGAGCAAATACCTGGCTCATTCAAATCTATCATATCAATATGAGAAGCGTCTAACTCATCAATCCCCTCACGCTGATATCTTAATCCAGTTTTCAAACGGCGTTCTCCTGTCCATACGGCTTTTGCAATATCTGTTCTATCTGCAAAATTATCTACACATTCATCTACAAAGTTCGCTTCTTTATCCTTGCCATATAAATCACCAGTCTTAGCACGTTTAAATATAAGATCCGTTTTATTAGGTACATCAGTAAAATCCCTATATTGACCTGTCAAACGCAAAATAGTTTCAATGATCATATAGTTGATAATAATATTAACCTTTCTACGTTCTTGCTCTTGCTGTGCTATATAAACTTTTGATTCCCCTTTTTGTTTTATTGATAAATCAAAGAAACATTGTTTAATTAAACTATCTTCTTTAATTACAATTTTTGTTTTACTTCCAGCAGGGAATATAATCAAATCTCCAGCTGAAAGTTCATATATATCTCCTTTTATGTCATCCTGTATTTTGAGGCTTCCTTTTCTAATAAACCAAAGTTCAGAAAACTCAAAATTGCGATTAAAACGACACAGACTATATCTTTTAGGTATAACTGTTTTTAATATACTTGTAAACTTGTCCTCCAAGTTCAATTCCTTCTCATCAATTTCTTTTTCCTCTTCTTCCTTTTTTTCCTCTTCTTCCTTTTTTTCCTCTTCTTCCTTGCTTTTACTATTCCCTTGTTCTTCCGTATCTTTTTCTTGTTCTTCTGTATTATCTTTAACTTCTTTATTGCCCCCATCTTTTTTCTGCTTATTATCACTTTTTTTAATACAGTATATTCTCTCTTCTTTATTCTGACTCATGCAAACTGCCCCTTTTCATCTGATTAAAAATCGATAAAACAAATAATGCTATTATTTTAACATTTTTTCTATTTCTTTTCATCTCTTTAAGAATTGTCATTTCCAAACTTACTCAAACTTATCTATTTTCTCTTCCTTTTTTCCAAAAACCCCCTATTTTCCCCTCAAAACCACCTTTTTTCTCTGGAAAAACTCGTTACCAATCTTTTGAATCATTTCGGTAATTAAAAATCACATTTTTGGTAATGTCAATTTTTCCTCTAAATCCACTCAAATGTATCAACCTCTGCAAATCTCTTGCTGCATTTCTTACAACTAGCCTATTTTCAGATACAATATCCACAAATAAACCACTACCCAGCCAAACACAGCGAAACAGGCTATTTTCTAAATACACAGATAACTTTTTTATCACTAGTCCTGATACTGCTGCCCTATTTTTACTCTTTCTCAACCAACCACCCATAGCCATCCACTGTA
>CALWSU010000009.1 GCA_944384295.1 uncultured Lachnospiraceae bacterium
TGTGATACAAAGTATCACAGGAATCAACTATGGGTTGTAAGTTTATTTCTGCTGTTTAGTTTTCAAGGATCAGTCTTGCTTACTCTTTTTTACTTTTTCGTGTAAGCTTTTTTATTTTATCAAATCTCTTATTTCTTGTCAAGTACTTTTTTTCATACTTTTTAGAGATTTGATATTTGCTTATCCTCTTTCGAGAACGCTTATATATTCTATCAAATCATTTTTTCTTTGTCAAGTACTTTTTTTCATACTTTTCAAATATTTTTTCCAAAATGACTTGTTTTCTGTATTGAGTTGCGCTCTCATCGAGTGCTTGATTATTCTATCAACTATTTTACAGATTGTCAACCCCTTTTTTACATATTTTTTACTTTTTTCTTTATTTTTTTACAATCCTCCTATGATATACACCTTTCATACAAAAAAGAGCAGGCAAAACATATCGCCTGCTCCCATTTTTCCTTATCCTTCGTTAACGTTCTATCTCAATACAATTCTTACCTTTTCGCTTTGCTTCATAAGAAATAGTATCCGCTTTGCGTATCAAATCATCTAACGTTCCTGTTCCACAACGCATAAATGCCAAGCCCCCGCTAATATGAATCGGTTCTGCACCACATATTGTTTGATATTGGCGCAGTTTTATTTGAATACGTTCTGCTGCTTTTCTAGCTTCTTGTATGGTCATATCGCAAAACAAAACCACAAATTCATCGCCTGCATAGCGAATACATACGTCTTGTTTTTTTCGCACATTCTCTTGCAAAACACTCCCTACATAGCGTAACACATCATCGCCATATGCATGATCATGTAAATCATTATATTTTTTGAAATCATCAATATCAAAAAACAATGCTGTGACGTAATTCTGGCAAATATCATCTAGAATCATATACGCCAAACTATGGCGATTGAATAAACCCGTCAAACGGTCTGTCACTGCCACCTGTTCCATTTTTCTGCTGTGTTCTTCCGCCTCTTGCATGCGTGTACGTAAAATCACCAATATGACAATGGCGCCGCCAATCATAAAAATCAATATCAACAAACCCAAAAATATATAAAACGCTTCTTCCCAAGGTACAAAAGAGCCTAACATCAATCCAGAAGAACCAACCGGCATATAAACCATAAGTCCCCCATGCCCCTGCATTTTCACAAATTTGGCTCCTTGGATTTGATTCCGTATTTCATATATTACTTCTTCATCATCTACTAAGTCCGCAATATTTTTTTGTAAAATAAAGTCAGGATTGCTATGCGCTGCAATGGTACCATCTGCATTCATGAGAAATGTTTGATTATGCGCAGAAACACTCACCGCATTCAAATCCTCTGATACATACTCCAGATATATGAAGCCAATCAATACGCCATTTGGTATACCATCTTGATAAATAGGCGTTGCAATTGCCATGATTTTTCTGCCCGTACTCACGGAAACTGTGGGTTGTGCTACAATCGTATGTAATTCTTTCCATGCTTTTTCAAAATACTCTTTCCCACGCAATGAAATCCCATAATATCTCTCGCCTTCTGTATGTGCGATTTCTACGCCATTTTCATCTGCAATCAAGAAGTGTGACCACATGTCCGGATTGGTTTGAATCACTTGTTTTAAATATGTTTCTGCTTCTTTTGTATGATGTGCAGATACATCATCATTGATTGCCGCAATCTCCAAAACCGCCTTTGCGTCCTCGATACGCTCTTGTGTATATTGTGCTTGCAAATATACCATCAATTGTGTTTCGATATACTTGCTGCCAAGCAAATCTTTACCTAGTAATGCCGTTGCAAAAATTTCAAATACACCAATCAACAAAAACAAATAAAACAACCATTTTTGTTTATGAAAATACTTCTTTTGCACCTCTGTCGCTTTCTTTTTTTCCATATCCTTCGCTAAATCCTTTTCATCCATTTTTTGAAACTTCCTTGTTTTTCTTCCTATTTGTATTATATTGAATTGTAAAATAAAAGTAAATTGTAGTTTTCCATGAAAAAAATATGTTTTTCTCAAAATTCACTATATCAAAATGACATATTTATAATTTTGAAAACACACTATTATTATGAATCATAATATAACATTTCTTATATCTACACCATAAATAAATTCCACATTACAAGCTAAAAATGCATAAAAATAAGAGTTGAAACCTATATTTCAACCCTTTCGTTATTTTATTTATCATATTTTTTGATAAACTCTTCTATCGGCAAATAAAAATCATCATATCGCTCTCTAATTTCATCGTCTGACCAATCCCACCATTGAATCCGATTTAAAGCAGCAATCTGTTCTGGTGTATAACGATATCGTATAATTCTTGCTGGTACACCAACTACAACTGCATAATCTGGCACATCTTTTGTAATGACTGCACCCGCACCTGCAATGACACCATTGCCTATATTAGCTCCATTTGTGATAAGAACATTTCGCCCTAACCATACATCATTACCTATACTAATTTTTTGAAATTTTTGTATTTTTCCTTTTGGAACCACTCCTTCCATATACCAAGGTTGATCCTTCATTTGATCATATGTTTTTTCATACTCTTTATTTGCTTGATTTCCTGCATATATAATAGGATGCGTAGTAACAAATTGTATGGTATGATTTTCTACAACCTGTACACCTGGAGCAAAACTACAAAAAGCCCCTACCGATGCCACCAACCAATGATTGATTAAGGGTCCATAACTGTATTTCCCCACTTTTGTACTTTGGCTTAGACGTGTCCCATTTGAGTAAATATATGATTCTATTTTCATATCCTCAAATTCCATAATTTGACTTGCATCCATATATTGCAGTACATTTTGTTTCAGTTCATGATAAATTGAACTATTTGTACTTGCTAAAATCAAAGCATACTCTTTACAATTGATTTGTTTTTCTCCTAAAAAAGATACCGGCTTTATTTTAGAATTATATTTACAAACCTGATTATCCAAAATATATGCAGGTTCTATGTCATACATTTCTTTCATAATATTTTTCACTTGCAAACCAATATCACCAAATGGAAAAAGTATAATTTTCTTTTTTTGTTCTAATGCCATTTCAATGCATTTTTTTATTTCAGAAACCAATGGCATATAATTCCCATCCTTCCTTTGGCTATAAATAAACACAGGCAATTCCAAGCGAAACACCAAAATCACCTGTGTTTATATTTCATTATATTAAAAAATAACTATTTGAAAATTTATTTATGCTCTAGGGAAATTGATCTGTGCCTGTGCCGCTGCCAATCTCGCGATAGGAACACGGAAAGGAGAGCAAGATACATAATCCAGACCAATCTGGTGGCAGAATTCTACGGAAGAAGGATCGCCGCCATGTTCGCCACAGATACCCAGATGGATGTCAGGACGTACAGGTTTTGCTTTTTCTACTGCCCATTTCATCAACTGACCAACGCCTGTTCTATCCAGTCTTGCTGTAGGGTCACATTCATAGATGTTTTTGTCGATATAGTCAGCCAAAATCTTACCAGCATCGTCACGAGACAGACCATATGTCATCTGTGTCAAGTCATTGGTACCAAAGGAGAAGAATTCAGCTTCTGTTGCAATCTGGTCTGCTGTCAGAGCAGCTCTAGGAATTTCAATCATAGTACCTACCAGATATTTCAGTTTTTTGCCTTTTTCTTCCATTACTTTATCTGCTGTTTCTACAACAACATTCTTTACATATTTTAATTCTTTGATTTCGCCTACCAAAGGGATCATGATTTCAGGTACGATTTCGATACCCTGTTCCATAGATACTTCTACTGCGGCTTCGATGATTGCTTTTGTCTGCATTTCTGCGATTTCAGGATAGCTTACTGCCAGACGGCAACCTCTGTGACCCATCATAGGGTTCAGTTCATGCAGACCTTTTGCTTTGATTTTCAGTTCTTCTACAGTTTTGCCTGTTTCTTTTGCCAGCACTTCAAATTCTTCGTCTGTGTTTGGCATAAATTCATGCAGAGGAGGATCCAGCAGACGGATTGTTACTGGTCTTTCGCCCATTGCTTTGTAAATGCCTTTAAAATCTTCTTTCTGGAATGGTTCAATACCAGCCAGAGCAGCTTTTCTTTCTTCTACTGTTTCAGCCAGAATCATTTTTCTGAATTTCATGATTCTGTCGCCTTCAAAGAACATATGTTCTGTTCTTGTCAGACCAATACCTTCTGCACCAAAGTCGATTGCTGTCTGTGCATCGTGAGGTGTATCTGCATTGGTTCTTACTTTCAGTACTCTCTTTTCATCAGCCCAAGCCATGAATTTTGCAAAGTTGCCGCTGATTTCAGGGTCTACAGTAGGAATGTCTTCGCCGTAGATGTTACCTGTGGAACCGTCCAAAGAGATATAGTCGCCTTCTTTGAATGTCAAACCACCCAATGTGAAGGTTTTTGCTTCTTCATTCATTTTGATTTCTTCACAACCGGATACGCAGCATGTACCCATACCACGTGCTACTACTGCAGCATGAGAAGTCATACCACCACGTACTGTCAGGATACCCTGTGCAGCTGCCATACCTTCGATATCTTCTGGAGATGTTTCCAGACGTACCAGAATCACTCTGTCACCAGCTTCTGCCTGTGCTTTTGCGTCTTCTGCGGTGAAGCATACTTTACCAGCAGCAGCACCAGGAGATGCAGGCAGACCTTTGCCGATTGCTTTTGCAGCTTTCAGTGCTTTCTGGTCGAAAGCAGGGTGCAGAATCTGATCCAGCTGTTTAGGATCTACTTTCATCAGTGCTTCTTCTTTTGTCAGCAGACCTTCGTCTACCATTTCTACTGCAATACGCAGTGCAGCATTTGCAGTTCTCTTACCATTTCTGGTCTGCAGGAAATATAGTTTGCCTTCTTCTACTGTGAATTCCATATCCTGCATATCTTTGTAGTGATTTTCCAGTTTATTTGCGATTTCCATAAACTGTGCATATACTTCAGGCATATCTTCTGCCAATTTTGCGATTGGCTTAGGAGTACGTACACCAGCAACAACGTCTTCGCCCTGTGCGTTTACCAGATATTCGCCCAGCATTGCTTTTTCACCAGTTGCCGCATTTCTTGTAAATGCAACACCAGTACCGGAAGTATCGCCCATGTTACCAAATACCATCATCTGTACATTTACAGCAGTACCCCAGCTATAAGGGATATCGTTCATTCTTCTGTAAACGAAAGCACGAGGGTTATCCCAGCTGCGGAATACAGCCATAGCGGCTTCAAACAGCTGTTCTTTTGGATCTTGTGGGAATTCTTTGCCCTGGTCGTCCAAATAGATCTGTTTGAACATATCTACTACTTTTTTCAGATCTTCTGCTGTCAAATCAGTATCAAATTTTGCGCCAACCTGTTCTTTGTATTCGTCCAATTTTCTTTCAAATTTGGATTTGGATACGCCGATAACAACGTCCGCAAACATCATGATAAATCTTCTGTAAGAATCGTAAGCAAATCTAGGATTTCCTGTTTTTCTTGCCAAACCTTCTACAGAAACATCATTCAAGCCCAGATTCAAAACTGTATCCATCATACCAGGCATGGACGCTCTAGCACCAGAACGAACAGATACCAGCAGAGGATTTTCTGGATCGCCCAATTTTTTGCCAGCGATTTCTTCCAGTTTGCCCAACGCAACTTCAATCTGTGCAATCATTTCGTCGGTCAGTTTTTTACCGCCTTCGTTGTATTCTGTGCAGGCTTCTGTTGTGATTGTGAAGCCCTGTGGAATAGGCAGACCCAAAATGGTCATTTCTGCCAAGTTTGCACCTTTACCGCCCAACAGATTGCGCATAGAAGCGTTACCTTCGTTGAACATATAAACATACTTTTTGCTCATACTTTGTTACCTCCTACAATATGTAATGATATTCCGGGACCATCCCCTCATGAACCAAAACCCGATTGCTCGAATTTTGTGAAAAAAACAATGCAATGCCGCCTGTGCCCCCTCTTTTTTTCCCAATAAGAATTTGACGTGAATGGTGTCGATTCCGTCGACGCCGCTTCGCCAAAGACGCATTTTTGCAACTCTTTGACGCGTAGACACAAGCAAAAACGAAAAAACGATATCATTCGTATGATTCGTATAATCCGTGTTCTGCTGACTCTGTTTTACCCTATTGCATTTGTAAAAACAAAATGGTCTACCTGACGTTTTTTTGGGCAAATATGCATGCAAATTGCCATGCTTTTTTACAGAATTTTCCCTGCAATAAGATTATAACAAAATTCCGTATTACGCAAGGTACTTTTGCAGAAAATTTCCGATATTTTCATCATGTTTTTTGTATTCTGTATCAAGATAGACAATTTTTGACTCGGCGGGACACGATTCGACCTAACAAAATATCCATTTTCTGCCGGATTTAACTTTCCAATTTGTCGCATAATGCCTGTATTTGCTTGAGCATTTTTTCCATATCGCGATTTGCGCCGCCTTTGTTCTGTTGTATGATGCGCAGCAAACGTTTGCCCGCTTCGTCCAATTGATTTGCCAAATAGGCTGCTCGTTTGCCGCCCTCGCTTGCCGCGCGCACTTGTGGTGTGGATTTTGGTATCACTGGAATCCGCACACCCGCAGAAATCATTTTGCCTGTTTCCAAATCATAACAAGCACCGCTGTATGGTGCATCTGCCGCAAAACCATATTCCTCCCGCAGACATTTTGTAAAATCATCACATACCAAATCTTCTCCATGCACCACAAATACTTTTTGCGGTTTTTGTTCAAAATGGTGTATCCAATTGAGCAAACCTTTTTTGTCTGCATGTCCGCTGACACCTGCCAATTCTCGTATCGCCGCATTGACTTCTATGGTTTCTCCAAAAAGCCGCACTTCCGATGCGCCCTCTACAATATTGCGTCCCAGTGTACCAATGGCTTGATACCCTACAAAAAGCACTTTACATTCCGCGCGCCATAAATTGTGTTTCAAATGATGGCGAATCCGTCCCGCTTCACACATGCCAGAAGCAGAAATGATGACTTTTGGTGTACGGTCAAAATTGATTGCTGTCGAATCTTCCGCAGTCACAGCCAATTTTAGCCCCGGAAATTCCAAAGGATTGATGCCTTGTTTGACCAATTCCATCGCCGCAGTATCAAAACAATCCAGACGATTTTCCATAAAAATTTTCGTTGCTTCTATCGCAAGCGGGCTATCTACATATACTGGAAAATTGTCATGCCCCTTGACCAAACCACGTTCTTTGATTTCGCGAATAAAATAAAGCATTTCTTGTGTACGCCCAACCGCAAAAGAAGGAATCAGCAAATTGCCGCCTTGGTCGAGTGTATCTTGTATTTCTTCTGCCAAAGCTGCTACATAATCTGGCGGCACTTGGTGATAACGGTCGCCGTATGTACTTTCCATAATGACATAATCTGCTTGTGCAGTATAACGCGGGTCATGGATAATGGGCTGATTGATATTGCCAATATCTCCAGAAAATACTAATTTTTTGGTAACGCCATTTTCTGTCAGCCAAATTTCCAAACTCGCAGACCCAAGCAAATGCCCAACATCTGTGAAACGCAGACGAATCCCCTCATCCACTTCCACCATCTGCATATAATCGCATGGTACAAAATGTTCCATCACCGCAGTTGCTTCTTCTATGGTGTATAAAGGTTCAAACGGCGGTGTCCCGGCACGTTTTGCCTTACGATTGCGCCATTTTGCTTCAAATTCCTGAATATGCGCGCTGTCCAACAACATAATGCGACATAAATCACAAGTAGCATCTATCGCATATATCTTGCCTTGAAATCCATTTTTATACAATAATGGTAACAATCCCGAATGGTCAATGTGCGCATGGGACAAAAATACATAATCGATCGCAGAAGCAGCAACGGGTATTTCTTGATTTTCATAGGTATCCCGACCTTGTTCCATTCCACAGTCCAATAAAATACTTTTGCCATTTACTTCTATGTAATGACAGCTACCAGTTACTTCATGGTCTGCCCCCAAAAACATCAGTTTCATATCGTTCAACCTCCTATCCTGTTTCCATTTGTTATTTGTTATCTGTTTATCAGTATTATTAGGGTATTTCATATCGCCATATTGTGCTGTATGGCATATGATGATATACGTAATCTACTTTTTTTCACAGTTTGGGATTTGTTTCTATTTTCAGTATAGCTATTTTTTTCACAATTTACAATCCAATTTTTGTACATTTGTCCGCACAAGAACGACATTTTATCCGCGCAAAACATAGATTTGTAGACCTTTTTTGACCCTTTGCAACATTTCGACCAAATTTTC
Organism: uncultured Lachnospiraceae bacterium; assembly: GCA_944384295.1. Lineage (GTDB taxonomy): Bacteria > Bacillota > Clostridia > Lachnospirales > Anaerotignaceae > Anaerotignum. The sequence goes on from CALWSU010000009.1 coordinate 8,300, forward strand.
CCTGTTTTTCTGTCAAAAGAAATGAGAAACAGGGATAGAAATTATGCAAAAAATAGTATATAATAAAATACATATGGACAGCTACACCCAAACAGACATCTAACAGATTGTCATACATTGTCATACACATGCTGGGGAGTCTTTATGAGTCTTTATGACAGTTGTTTTTCTTTGTTTTTGGCAGTGCCTATCCATCTTTTGAGGATTCACTGATGACCCAAAAGCCCTGTTTGACGGTGCTGTTCTGTCATACAACATCATACCTGCAATGCGAACGGTTTGGATACAGCTTTTTTTCTACACGCACCGCCGCTTGCCGGAACAAAACAATCTTTGCAGAATTCCGAAAGAGCAAAGGGGATGAGAGGATGATTACCATTAAACACTTAAATGAACTTTTCCAAATCATCAACGGGGAGCATGCCGACCCCCATGCCGTGCTTGGTATGCACGAAGTGGAAGAAAACGGTACCAAATGCGTGGTTGCCAGAGCATTTATCCCCGGTGCGCAGACTGTCACTGTCGTAGACGCGGCAAGTCGGCGCTTCAAATATCCTATGGAACGTATCCATGAGGATGGATTTTTTGAAGTCATCATTCCAGATCGTACCGAATGGTTCCGTTATCGTCTGGAATGCACAGACTATCAAGGCAACAGTTGGCATACATATGATCCTTATGCCTTCCAGCCTACCATATCAGAATATGACCGCTATTTGTTCGGTGCAGGGAATCATTATAATATTTATGAAAAACTGGGTGCGCATTTGATGACATTTGAAGGCGCAAAAGGCGTATCTTTCGCTGTTTGGGCACCCAATGCCAAAAGTGTCAGCGTCATCGGCAATTTCAATGGCTGGGATACACGCAGACACCCCATGCGTTTGTTGGGCAATTCCGGCATTTGGGAATTGTTTATCCCCGGTCTTGCAGCTATGGATCAGTATAAATTCCATATCGTACAGTCCACAGGGCGTCATGTAGACAAATGCGACCCTTATGCATTCTATTCCCAATTGCGTCCCGAAACAGCATCTGTGATTTTCCCAATTGGACGCTATAAATGGAAAGATAAAAAATGGATGACCGCGCGCAAGAAAAATAATGTCTATACTGCGCCTATGAATATTTATGAAGTGCATTTAGGCTCTTGGATGCGTGTGCCAGAAGAAGAAAATCGTTTCTTGACTTACACAGAATTGGCAGACAAGCTGGTATCTTATGTCAAAGAAATGGGCTTTAGCCATATTGAATTGCTTCCTGTGGAAGAACACCCCTTTGATGGCAGTTGGGGCTATCAAGTAACTGGTTATTTCGCACCAACCAGCCGTTATGGCACACCAGCAATGTTCAAAGAATTTATTGATACTTGCCATCAAAATGGCATTGGTGTCATTTTGGACTGGGTACCCGCACATTTCCCAAAAGACGATTTTGGTTTGGGACGTTTTGACGGTACCGCACTGTATGAACATCAAGACCCACGTCGCGGCGAACATCTGCAATGGGGCACTTATATCTTTAACTATGGCAGAAAAGAAGTCAGCAACTTCTTGATTTCCAATGCCCTGTTCTGGTTAGATGAATACCATATTGATGGTTTGCGTGTAGATGCCGTTGCTTCCATGCTGTATTTAGACTTTGGTAAAAATGAAGGCGAATGGGCACCCAATGAATATGGCGGCAGAGAAAATATAGAAGCGGTAGAATTTATCAAACATATGAATTCCATCATTTCCGAACGTCTGCCTGGCACCATGATGATTGCCGAAGAATCGACTTCTTGGGAAGGCGTGACAAAGGGTGTCAAAGACAACGGGCTTGGTTTTACCATGAAATGGAATATGGGTTGGATGAATGACTTCCTATTTTATATCAAAAAAGACCCCATTTATCGTAAGTACCACCATAACAATTTGACATTCGGTATGGCATACAACTATTCAGAAAACTTTGTTTTGGTATTGTCCCATGATGAAGTGGTACATGAAAAAAGCGCTATGATTGGTAAAATGCCAGGAGATTTGTGGCAAAAATATGCAAATCTGCGTTTGTCTTATGGCTTTATGTATGGACACCCCGGCAAAAAATTATTGTTTATGGGTGGGGAATTTGCCCAGTTCAATGAATGGTCAGAAGCACGCAGCTTGGATTGGCATTTATTGCAATATAAAGACCATCAGCAAATGCAGCATTATATGAACGCGCTGAATCATTTGTACTTAAGCGAAAGCGCATTTTGGGAAAAAGATTATGACCCACATGGTTTTACATGGATTGAATGTGACGATGCGGATTCCTCTGTGGTTTCCTTTATCCGTCGCAGTGAAGACAAGGAATTGTACTTTATTTGCAATTTCACACCAGAGACTTATCAAGACTTCCGTGTAGGCGTACCATTTGCCGGCAGCTATCGCGAAATCTTCAACAGTGACGCAGAAGAATTTGGCGGCAGTGGTGTCATCAATAAAAAAGCGGTCGACAGCGAAAAAATGCCATGGAACCGTTATCAAAACAGCATTCGTATCAAAGTACCACCTTTGGGTATGGTGGTTTTGGAACAAGAAATCATTCCAGAAGATAAAAATAAGAAATAAACATAACTCTAACACGTTTTGCAGCGTTTTTTCCTGCAAAACGTGTTTTTGTATTACCCAATTTTTCTCCAATTTGTCTGCTATTTGGAGCGATAGTTCCATTGTGATTTTCAAATTTTTTCCAAAGAGGTATCCGCACTTTTTCCCGCTTTTGCCCGATAAAAACAGCCTCTCTCTTTTGCTAAAAATGAAAAAAGGCGCATAAAGACGTTATTTTTTATTGACGGCTGGTGTGTTTTTGTGTATAATTCTATGATGTACGGTAAGCGGAACGCTTCTTAACGCTTCTTACATCGTACACGAATCTCGCATCTGGAGGGAGGGAAATTCATGTCAGAGGTAAAAGTTAAAGAAAATGAATCCTTAGACAGCGCACTGCGTCGTTTCAAAAGAACATGTGCTAGAGATGGCATCATGGGCGAAGTACGCAAAAGAGAGCATTATGACAAACCCAGCGTAAAACGCAAAAAGAAATCCGAAGCTGCTAGAAAACGTAAATTCAAATAATTTTTTGCACAAAGGGATTGATGGTTTATGTCATTAAAAGATGTGCTCTTTGCTGATCTGAAAACCGCTATGAAAGAAAAAGATGCCGTTCGCAAAGATACGGTACAGCTTATTCGTTCTGGTATTTTGCAGATCGAAAAAGACAAGAAAATTGAATTGGACGACGAAGGCGTGATCGATGTCATTGCCAAACAGCTGAAAAGCCGTCGTGACGCTCTGCCAGAATATGAAAAAAGCGGCAGACAAGATTTAATTGAAAAATTAAACAAAGAAATCGAAATTTTATTGGGTTACCTTCCAGAGCAGTTAAGTGAAGAAGAAATTCAAGCGATTGTAGAAGCTGCTGTAGCAGAAAGCGGTGCAGCTACCATGAAAGACATGGGAAAAGTGATGGCGATTGTGACACCAAAAGTCAAAGGTCGCGCAGATAATAAGGTCGTGGGTAATTTTGTAAAGAAAATGCTCCAAGGCAAATAAAATCAGAGATTCTAAAAGCTATCCATATAGTTTGGATAGCTTTTTTTATGCTTAATTCTTCTTATGCGCTTCATGCTATTGTTGCTTTTTCGTTTTGACACAAATCATGCTACCCCATCCACATATATCCACATATATCAACATATACCTACATACACTAACATACAAATATACCATAAGTATACAATATTTATACATCTATATACAAATCCAGACTGTTCTTCCCTATACTTTCTTTCGCATCATGCACGATATATTACTATTTTTTGCATAAAATACACTTGACTTTTCAAAAAGAATGTCTATAATTTACTTTATCAAGTTACAGCATAACCGCGTGTGTGTACGAAAGTATGGCACGCACATTTTATTTTTTAGCTATGTTAGAGGGAGTGTATGACAATGAAAAAACAAATCCGTATTTTTGCTGCCGCTGCCATGGCAGCCATGATGTGCGCATTGAGTGCCTGCGGCACCAGTTCAGAAACCACAGAGCCTACCGAAAGTGATAACACAGCCGTAGAAAATGAAACAGCCGAAAATGGTGATACTGTCTATACGGTTGGTATCATTCAACAAATGGAACACGCCGCTTTAGACGAAGCAACACGCGGTTTCCAAGATACTCTCAAAGAAAAGCTAGGTGACCAAGTCGTTTTTGACTATCAAAACGCACAAGGCGAACAAACCAACTGTGCTACTATCTCTACAAAATTTGTATCGGATGATGTAGATTTGATTATGGCAAATGCAACAACTGCATTGCAATCCGCAGCCGCTGCTACGGGCGATATTCCCATTGTTGGTACTTCTGTAACCGACTATGTGACCGCTGGTGTGGTACAATCCAATGATACACCTGGATATAATGTGACAGGTGTATCTGACTTGGCACCCGTTGACCAACAGATTGCACTGCTGCAAAAACTCGTACCAGATGCACAAAAAGTTGCTATTGTATATTGCAGTGCAGAACCAAACTCTCTGTTCCAATCTGAATTGGCACAAGCAGAATTGGACAAAGCCGGCATTGCTTGGGAAGAATTTACCGCAGCAGATTCTAACGAAATCCAAGCCGTTATCACAAACGCAATCACTGATTGCGACGTGGTATATATCCCAACCGATAACACAATGGCAAATAACATGGAAATCATCAAAAATGTGACCGTTCCTGCAAAAATTCCCGTTATCTGCGGCGAAGAAAATATGTGTGGTGTTGGCGGTCTGGCTACATTGAGCATCAGTTATTATGAATTGGGCTGCAAAGCAGGCGAAATGGCTTATGAAATTTTAGTCAATGGCGCAGACCCTGCAACAACACCGATTGCTTATGTATCTGATGATATCACACCAAAATATAATGCAGAAATCGCAGCAGAACTGGGCATGACAATGCCAGAAGATATGGTAGCGATTGAAACACAGACTGAATAAAAACAAATCATAATAAATAATACAAACAACAAAAGAATAGATCGTATCTTGTTAGGTGTCGGATTTTCCGACACCTATCTCTTACAAATACCTTGTCAGACTTCTTATATGTTGTAGTTGTTTTTTTGAAATTTCATTTTGATAAAGGAGGTTTCCTTGTGAACATTATGAATTTGATACAGGCGCTCCCCGGCTCCATCGCACAGGGACTCATTTGGGGCATTATGGCAATTGGCGTCTATATTACATACAAACTTTTAGACTATGCAGACTTAACGGTCGATGGGAGCATTGGTACTGGCGGTGCGGTGGCGGTTGTGCTCATGCTTGCTGGTGTCAATCCCTATATTGCGTTGTTGTGCGCCGCGCTTGCGGGCGCTGTGGCTGGTTTGGTAACTGGCTTGTTTCATACAGCTTTTGGGATTCCGCCTATCCTTTCTGGTATTTTGACACAGCTTGGTCTATACTCTGTCAATATGCGTATTATGGGCGCATCGAACAAAGCCATCAATGTCAATCAATATGATTTGATACTCAGTTTACGTGATATACCAAATGCCATACTGATTTCTGTTATATTTGTGATTGCAACCATTGCCATATTGTATTGGTTCTTTGGCACAGAAGTCGGACGCGCGATTCGTGCAACTGGGAATAATGAAAATATGTCCCGCGCGCAAGGCATCAACACCAATATCATGAAAGTTTTCGGGCTGGTACTGTCCAATGCCTTGGTCGGTCTAGCTGGTGGATTATATGCACAATATCAAGGCAATGCAGATGTCAATATGGGACGCGGTGCCATCGTCATTGGTTTGGCTGCTGTTATCATTGGCGGCGTATTGTTCGGCAAAATCTTTCATAATTTCGCATTGCGTATGTGCAGTGTAGTATTTGGCGCAATCTTGTATTTTGTGGTCATTGCCGTTGTACTTTGGCTGGGACTGGAAACCACAGACCTCAAACTGATTAGTGCATTGATTGTTGCTTTGTTCTTGGCAGCGCCATATCTGAAAGGCAAACGCGCCATACGCCGCGCGAGAAAGGGGGCATAATCGTGTTAGAATTACGCGAAATTTATAAAACATTCAATCCCAACACCATCAACGAAAAACGCGCCTTAAACGGTTTGAATCTGAAACTGGAAGAAGGCGACTTTGTGACTGTTATTGGTGGCAATGGTGCCGGAAAATCCACAATGCTCAATGCGATTGCGGGCGCATGGCCTTTGGACAGCGGGCAAGTCATCATAGATGGGCAGGACGTCACGCGACTGGCAGATTACAAGCGTGCCGCTTATCTGGGACGTGTATTTCAAGACCCTATGATGGGTACTGCCGCAGATATGGAAATCGAGGAAAACTTGGCAGCCGCTTACCGCAGAGGCACACGCCGCACACTACGTTGGGGGATTCGTGCGAAAGAAAGAGAAGAATACCGCAATTTATTACGTACTTTGGATTTGGGATTGGAAGACCGTCTGCGCTCAAAGGTTGGTCTGCTTTCCGGCGGACAGCGGCAAGCATTGACACTCTTGATGGCAACTTTGAAAAAACCAAAAGTATTGCTCCTAGACGAACATACTGCCGCACTCGACCCCAAAACCGCCGCAAAGGTGCTGGAAATTTCCGACCGTATCATTTCCGAAAACCATCTGACTGCGCTTATGATTACACATAATATGAAAGATGCCATTACTTACGGCAATCGTTTGATTATGATGAATAACGGACAAATCATACTTGATATTCGCGGGGAAGCAAAACAAAAATTAACTGTAGATGACTTGTTGCACCAATTTTCATTGGCAAGCGGTAGCGAATTTGCAAACGACCGCGCGTTGTTGTCTTAAACCGAACTATAAAAAGAGTGTATCTCCTTTTTGTGGGATACACTCTTTTCAGGGTGTCGAAAAAGTCGACACCCTGTCGTCAAAGGCTCATTTCATTCAAGCCTTTGACGAGTAGACAGAAGTATAAAGCAGGAGTTCCATCAGCTAAAAAGCCTTGAAACTCCTGCTTTTCCTCGTCGGAAATGAATTCCGACTGCGGATTCCAGTTGGGGAACTCTTCGTTTCCCAAACCCTTCCGCGCGCTTGAAAAAAATATAAAATCTATTTTTTCGACAGTCTGATTTTTTGTTATATTATTGTGTATTGGGATTGCATACAATCCCCCACGCCGTATCTTCTGTACCATCTGCTAATGTCACTTTTTGATTGACCACAGCATACCCATCTAAAAATGTGGAAGCAGAGTCAAATACAGAAGCAATGACACGCTTTCCACTTTCATCTACATATCCATATTTCTTTGTGGTATCATCGAATACTGGGGCTAGACCTTCTGCCATATCTTCTTTCATTTCATATACTTCTTTTGAAATCTCTCCTGTTTTGTCGTACCACATATTGATATTTGCTTGGTTTCCATTTGGCAACGCTATGCTTTGCTCCATTTGCAGCATATCTTTGTTTTTATTTTGTACAATCGCTGTCACATTTTCACATTGCCCAATGTGTTTGATTTTCTTTCCGTCTGTATCCATCAACCAAATCGTATCATTTTCACAGACAAACGCTGTCCCATCTACAAAAGGCGTACTCCATGTATACTGTGGTGGTATGACAATCTCTCCGCTTTGGTTGATATAGCCTCGTCCTGTTTCTGTGCGCACTTCTGCTAAACCTTCCGAAAAATCCATATAAATGGTATCTGTCAACGGTATGACAAATGTTCCGCTTTTGTCAATAAAACCATATTTCCTTTCTTCTATCCCCATACGTACCTTTGCCAAACCTTCCGAAAATGGTTCCGCTTGGTCAAATTGCAGGGGGATACAAAGCTTTCCTGTCGTATCCACATAGCCGTACTTTCTCTTACCATCTACCAGCCCTTGCACACGCGCCAAACCTTCTGAAAATGGTTCTATTTCTTCATATGGCAATGCAAACAATGTATTTCCATTTTTGTCAATCACAGATTTTGTATTTTGGTCTGCATCAATGACAAAAAAACACCCTTCCCCTAAATACGAAATATGAAATACACTACCCGCTTCTAACGTCAGTATCGGTTGTCCTGTCTGGTCTAAAATAAAATATGTATTTTCTGAACCACCTAACAAAACGCCATCATTTTCATATGGATATGGAGATTTTGCCGCCAAAAAAAGCCCATCACCTATATTTTCTATGGCATCATATGCCTGTGTAGGTGCAAGCGTATAAACTGGTGCCGCGCCTTCACCCGAAAGAGTCAGTTTTTCTAAGTTTCGATTTGGCTGTATACCATATTCTATCAGTTGCAATTTGGCTTGTTTGGTATTGCTGTCCCATGTGATGGCGTTTTCCTCTATCTGATACCCACATGATTGTAATATCGCACCCCAGTTGCGCAATGGCACAAACAGCCGTCCCTCTTTGACTTCCATTTGACCAGAAACAGCAATATTTTTCCCATTATGCTGGATTTGATTTTTTGTGACATCAAATGTCACAACATGCGCTCCCAGCATACCTGTTCCTATTCCGCTTTCTGCATCCCAATGTATAATGGCATCTTCTGAGATTGCAGAAAAAAACGTCCGCATTGGAAGCATCACATACCCATCTTTGAGATAGATTGCAACATCTAAAGGCTGTGCTACACCGTTTTTTGTAAAGTTTGTAGTTCCTACCTGTGCCGTAAATGTATGGGTTTGTGTTGTGATTTCAGCCCCCCAAACAGGCACACTGCACAGCAAAAACACACTAGACAACAGCATACAAATTCCTTTTTTCATCTCATTCCCCTCCTTTGCCAGATACATCAATCCTTCTATTTCTTATTGGTATCGTACAATACTGTAAAAACGAGGTCAATGTCAAATATACCAAATATATGAAATATAAAAAGTTAGGTTTGCACAATTTTCCTTTGCTTGTGGCTTTCGGGTATGTCAAATCTCTTTTGTGCATAAGTATAAAAGAAGCGTAACACTCACAGAAAGGAGGGGAAATATCTTGCAGCTTGGCAAACAAATCGGGCAAAAACTGGATTTGCCCAAAGAAATTGTATGGGATTTGCCCCTCATCTCTATGATTGGACAGGAGGAGCTGACCATAGAAAACCATAAAGGGCTGATGGAATACGCCCCAGATACCATACGTATTGGCACAGGCAAAGCCAGCTTGTGCATACATGGCGAAGAAATGACACTCAAACAAATGTCATCAGATAGTATTGTGATACAAGGCAAAATACACACTTTGGAATTTTGCAAATAAAAAAATTGTAAGAAAGGCGGGAATGGGATTTTGTTGCCTGCATTCTGGTATTATTTGCGTGGATATGTTATGATAAGCGTAAGCGGTTTTTCCGTAGAACGCTTTTTGAATATGGCGACCTATCGCCAAATTTTATTTTGGGACGCGTCCTATTGTGGTACAGCAATGCGTATGAAAACTTCTTTTGCTGGATTACAAGAATTGCAGTATTGCGCGGACAAAACCGGCTGTACCTTGACAGTGCTTGCCTATGGCGGCTTACCTGCGCGTCTGCGTCGATTGCATGGGCATCCTGTATTTTTCGTAGGCATATTTTGTTTTGCAATCGCATTATATGTGCTTTCGTCTTTTGTCTGGGTGGTCAAAGTAGAAGGCAATGAACGTCTGGCAACAGAAGATATTTTACAAAGCTGTGCCGATTATCAATTGCACCCCGGCGCATGGAAAGCCAATCTTGACCCAGAAGCTTTGACACAAGCACTTTTGGCACAGTACAGCGATATTTCTTGGGTCAGCATACGGATAGATGGTACACAGGCTACCGTATCGCTTGCCGAAACCATAGAAGCGCCTGAAATCATAGACAAAGAAACGCCTTGCGACATCGTAGCCACAAAAGATGGCGTAATTTTACAAATCGCAACGGAACGTGGTACACCTGCTGTCGCAGTTGGTGATGTTGTCAAAACGGGTGATGTGCTGATTTCCTCTGAAATATTTGTTGGTGTAGAAGGAGAAGAAGGACATACAGAATCTGTTGCTGCTTCTGGCAGTGTACAGGCGCGCACTTGGACGAAACTCACAGAAGAATTATCTTTGACAGAAGATCAGAAAGTATATGACACAGAAGAAAAAACAAACCATATTTTATTGGTGGGTGACAATTTAGAAATTGACTGGCTGCGTCCACATATGAAAGGCACCTATGACATAGAAGCACAAGCACCACAAAGCCTTTCGATTGGAGATTGGCGTTTGCCGCTTTCTATCGTCACACAACAATATCGTCCCTATACCACAACAAAAGTACAGCGTACCGAAGACGAAGCAAAGCAAGCCTTGGAAAGTCTTTGCCGCCAAAAAGCCGAAGGGCTTTTAGACGATGGGGATACCATAGAAGCACTTGACATACAATACCAAGTATATACCGATTGTGTACGGGCAGAATGTACCGTCACAATGATAGAAGAAATTGCACAAAAACAAGAGAAAGGGATGTGACCACAGAACATGAGTCAAATCGAAAGAGCGTTTCAGCTCGAACATGCACTGATGCTGCCTGTATTCGGTCAATTTGACTGCAACATCAAAACCATTGAAGCACGCTGCGGGGTACAAATTGTCAACCGTGCAGATGATGTCAAAATCGTAGGAGAGGAAAACGGCGTACACATTGCGTGGAATGTATTGCATTCTTTGGCTGCTTTGGCACGTCGCGGCGAACCCATTACGGAACAAAATTTAGAATATTTCCTTTCTGCGGCTGCGGAAAACAGCTTAGAGGAAATGGAAAAAGTATATGATGACCTCATCTGCATTACCGCAAACGGCAGACCGTTAAAACCCAAAACATTGGGGCAGAAAAAATATACAGACTTGATGCGGAAAAATACCATTGTATTTGGGATTGGTCCGGCTGGTACTGGCAAAACCTATTTGGCTATGGCTATGGCAATCACAGCATTCAAAAATAACGAAGTCAACCGTATTATATTGACACGCCCTGCCATAGAAGCCGGCGAAAAACTGGGATTTTTGCCGGGTGATTTGCAGCAGAAAGTAGACCCTTATTTACGCCCTTTATATGACGCATTGCATGAAATCATGGGCGCTGAAAACTTTATGAAGCATATGGAAAAAGGTCTGATTGAGGTTGCACCGCTTGCCTATATGCGTGGGCGTACGTTAGACAATGCCTATATTGTGCTGGACGAAGCCCAGAATACTACACCAGAGCAGATGAAAATGTTTTTGACACGTATTGGATATGGCTCGAAAGCAGTCATTACTGGCGACTTGACACAAATCGACTTGACCGAAGGCAAACATTCCGGCTTGCTGGAGGCAACCAAAATATTAAAAAACATAGAAGGCATTGGTATGATTACACTCACTAACAAAGACGTAGTACGTCACCCATTGGTACAGAAAATTATACTTGCCTATGAAACGTTTGAAGCACAGAAGCGGAGTGATTCCAAAGATGGAAAGAAAGATAGGAGCAGACGGGCATAGACTGCGTCGCTTGACCTTTTGCAGCGCATTGTTTTGGCTCGCCTTTGTATTGACCATACTTTGTATTGCGACAGGCTCCATACAACAGCGCACCCAAGTACAGGTTGGCTCTATCGCGACAAAACGCTATGTTGCGCCAGAAGATACGGTAGACGAAGTCGCAACACAAAAATTAAAAGATGCCGCTGCGGAAAGTGTTGGACCCATTTATAAAATAGACACCACTATAGCGGAATCCAGCATTTCTGATGTCACGGATGTATTTTCTGAATTAGATGCGATATTATCGGAACTTTCCGCAGAAGAAAGTTTTTATAGTGCCCTACAAGAAGCATCGCTCAAACTGCCGCTTGTGCTTTCCAATCGGCAATTGATGGCATATCAAAATTTATTGCCGCTGCAAAGACAGAGTTTTGCACATGATTGTATTTCAATCTTAGAACAAATCTATGAAACTGGTGTGACTGCCGACGGTTTGGAAAAAGCCAAAGCAGACGCACAAGAAAAATTGCAGGAATCCCAATGGAATGTTGACCTGCAAAGCATGGCAGGTGTGATACTTTCTGCCGCCATAGAACCCAATTTCATTGTAGATGAGGCGGCAGTCGCAGAGGCAAAAGAAGCCAAACGCGCCGAAATCAGTGATGTGATGATACGCAAAAATCAAAAAATCGTCGACGAAGGCGAAATCATTACACAAGAAATCTATGACCAATTGGTCACATTACAGCTTGTGAGTGAAACCGGATTAGAAGCGAATCTCATGCCATTGGTCGGCAGTTTATTGATTACTGGTATGGTGTTTGCGGCGTTATATCTGTTTTTCCGCTGGGGCAAAGGTCCCATTTTGCTCAAAGTAAATGAAATCAAAATGTTATTTACCATTTATATTTTGATGATACTTTTGATACGCATGATGGCAAACTTAACCATATTTACCATCATACCGGCTGGATTATTCGCCATGCTGGTCAGCCTTTTGGTGGGGCGCAGAATGGCATTATGGCTCAATGCTTTGTTCTGTATCATAGGCTGTTTTATATTCAATGGTGATGTACAATTTTTGATGTATGCGCTTATCAGCGGCACATTTGCCGCCTTGATCATACAAAAAACGGACAAGCGTACCGCTTTGATTCCGGCGGCGCTTGGTATGGCGGCGGTAGATTTTGGCAGTATGCTGGCTTTAGGTTTATTCTTTGGAGAAGGCTATTCTTCTGAATTGTTGATGCATAGCGCATTAGGTGCGCTGACAGGGCTTTTATCTGTCATCATAGCTGTGGGCAGTCTGCCTTTTTGGGAGAATATGTTTGAGGCAAACACACCTTTGCGTCTGATGGAATTGACCAATCCAAATAATGAACTTTTGCGCAGGCTGATGATTGAAGCCCCAGGCACCTATCACCATAGTTTGATTGTGGGCAATTTGGCAGAAACCGCCGTATATGAGATTGGCGGCAATACTGCATTGGCGCGCGCTGGTGCGTATTATCATGACATTGGCAAATTATATAATCCGCAATATTTCGCAGAAAATCAAACCGGTAAAAATCCGCATGATGATTTGCCACCCGAAGAAAGCGCAAAAATCATTACCAGCCATACCACAGAAGGCTTAAAGCTGGCAAAGCAATATAAATTGCCACCGATTATACAAGATATCGTAGTCGAGCATCATGGTACTTCATTGGTCAAATATTTCTATTTTCAGGCTTTGAAACGCTATGGCGCAGAGCAGGTCAACGAAAGCGACTATCGCTATCAGGGAAAAATCCCCTCCTCACGAGAATCCGCCGTTGTCATGCTTGCGGATACCATAGAAGCCGCTGTGCGTTCTATGTTGGGACATGGCAAAACTCTGGACGAAGCCGCAGAAGCCATGCGCCAGCTTATGAAGGACAAGCTGGACGACGGACAACTCAATCATAGCGGTTTGACCATAGACGAATTGGAAATCATACGGCTTTCTTTCTTACATGTTTTTCATGGTATGTATCATGAGCGTGTCAGCTATCCCAAGCAAGAAGAAATTCAAAAAGCAGCCAAAGCTAAAAAAGCGGAAGCAGAACAAGAAGAAAAAGACGAAATAACAACAGAAGAAAAAACAAAAAAAGACGAAGAAGAACACAAAAAACAGGAGGAAGACGCGTGACAGTACTCATAGATATTCGTACAGACGGCTTTCCGCAAGAATTGGAAAGCGTCATAGAAACCGTTGCTTTGGAAAGCCTAAAATCAGAAAATTTTTGCGAAGCTTGTGAAATCAGCGTTTCGATTGTCGATAATGCAGAGATACATCAAATCAATAAACAATTTCGTGGCATTGACCGTCCCACAGACGTTTTAAGCTTTCCACAGTTGACATTTGCAGAAGATGAAATTATGGAACGCAACGAAAACGACGAAATTGTGTTAGGCGATATTATCATATCTTTGGAACGCGCACAAGAGCAAGCAGAGGCATATGGACATTCTCTCAAACGTGAAATTGCTTTTTTGACTGCGCATAGTATGCTACATCTTTTGGGCTACGACCATATGGAACCAGAAGAAGAAGCCGAAATGTTTGCCAAACAACATGAAATATTAGAGCGTGTCGGCATTCCTCGCGCTTAACAAGCACAAGTAAACACGAATAAACACGAGAAAGGAAGTGTTCCTTTTGACGCAACAAGATGTACAAGCCTTAATATCCCATGCCCAAACTGTTGCCAAAGCGGCGTATGCTCCCTATTCTCATTTTTCGGTTGGGGCTGCACTTTTGGCAGAAGACGGACGCATCTTTACTGGCTGTAATGTAGAAAACGCTTCCTATGGCGCGACAATTTGTGCCGAACGCTGCGCCGTTGCAAAAGCCGTATCAGAAGGCATACGACGTTTTACGGCAATCGCCATCTGTACCGCAGACGGCACCCCTGCCCCGCCCTGCGGCATTTGCAGACAAGTTTTATTTGAATTTATGCCCGAAGGCAAAGTCATATTATGGAGCGAAGAAAAAGGCACAGAAATTTTTTCTTTATCTGCATTATTGCCTTTGGGATTTCGGCTGGAAAATGAGAGGTGATATTCCTTGGAAAAAAGTTGGGAAATATTAGAAGGCGCATGTTTGAGCTGCAAAAAATGCCGTTTGTGGGAAATGCGTACCAATGTTGTCATTGGCAAGGGCAACCGCAATGCGGATATTATGTTTATCGGAGAAGGTCCTGGACAACAGGAAGATTTGACCGGCGTTCCCTTTGTGGGACCTGCCGGACAGCTTTTGGATAAAATGTTAGCATCTGTTGGACTTTCGACCGAAAATGCTTACATCTGCAATATTGTGAAATGCCGCCCACCTGGCAACCGTGACCCGCATGAGGACGAAATACAATCATGTATCAATTATTTGCGGTACCAGCTTGCTATGATACACCCGAAAATCATTGTTTGTCTGGGTCGTATCGCAGCAACCACTATACTCTCCCCCGATTTCAAAATCACAAAAGAGCATGGTATATGGGTGGAACGCAAAGGCTATTGGATTACGGCTACTTTTCACCCTTCCGCATTATTGCGTGATGAAAGCAAAAAACGTCCTGCATGGGAAGATTTACAAGCCATACGGCGCAAATTAGACGAATTACAAAATACAGAAACAGAATAAAAAAGGAGTCCTATCATGAATAAAGACGCATTAAAAGCACGTTTTGCCGATATTCCTGTAACTGCAAATCCCAAAACTATGGAGGAAATTGTGGAATATATTGAAACCAAATGGCATGGACAACGTGTCAAAATCAAAGAAAGCGAATACATCATACATTATAAAAACGCTATGGAATTTATGCAGCGTATGGGCAAAAGTACAGAAGGCGTACAAGAAGAAATCCGCCGTTATATGCTGCCCAATCGCATCGCCATTGTACTGGGCATGCAATCCGAATACATCACCGCTGAGGACGGTCTGAAATATTATCAAGCATTGACTGTGCTCAAAGGTCTTACACAAGAAGACATTGATACCAAAAATGACCGTTGGCTGCAATATATGATGATGCTGGAATTGCAGGCAGAGTGGGACGCAAGAGAAGCCGCAGAAGCTGCACAAGCTGACTTGCAGCAGGAAGCACAAACAGAGGCATAAAAGGAGGATAACACAAGATTATGGGGAAATTTCATTCTGGCTTTGTATCTTTGATTGGCAGACCCAATGTCGGCAAATCTACATTGATGAATTGCTTGATTGGAGAAAAAATTGCCATCACATCAAACAAGCCACAAACCACACGCAATAAAATCACCAGTATTTTGACAAAAGATGATTTTCAATGTGTATTCTTGGATACGCCAGGGATTCATAAACCACGCCATAAACTGGGAGAATATATGATGCGTGCGGCAGAAAACACATTCAAAGAAGTAGACTTGGTACTGTTTTTGGTAGAGCCTATGGAAACCATACCGGACGCCGACCGCTATGTATTGGAAAAATTGGGCAAACCCAAAACGCCTGTGATTCTGGTCATCAATAAAATTGATACCATACCAGAGAAAGAAAAATTGTTAGGCATCATAGACGCATATCGTCAGCTATATCCTTTTCAGGAAGTTGTACCCATATCCGCCGCAACCGGAAAGAATACAGATGTACTATTGTCTGTAATTCGCAAATTTTTGCCAGAAGGTCCACAATACTTCCCAAGCGATATGGTGACAGACCAGCCGGAACGTCAAATTGCGTCCGAAATCATACGCGAAAAAGCATTATATTTATTGCAAGATGAAATCCCGCATGGTATCGCGGTCGAAATCATGTCCATGAAAAAACGTCCAGAACAAAATTTGGTAGATGTACAAGCCTTGATTTACTGTGAAAAAGATTCCCATAAGGGCATCATCATAGGCAAACATGGCAGTATGCTCAAAAAAATCGGGACATATGCCCGTCAAGATATGGAACGTCTGCTTGGTTCTCCGATTTTCTTACAAATCTGGGTAAAAGTCAAAAAAGATTGGCGTGACAGTGACTTTTTGCTCAAAAATTTTGGCTACGACAAAAAAAGTCTGTAAATTTCCAAAAACCGCCATTGTCCGCAAAAAAGGCTTGCTTTTGGGGCAATGCGCGGTTTTCTTTTTCTTTTTGATACATTGGCAAGATTTGCACCGTATGATTTTGTTTGGCTGACATACGCTTTTTGTTAGAAAGGGTGTATATGATGGAAAAACAAACCTTATTCTTATGGCAGCAATTTGAAAAAACCGGCAGTATCGAAGATTATTTACACTATCAAACACAAGCCAAACGCCATACCGCAAGCCAACATAGACAACACAGGCAAATGAGGCAAATGAGGCAAATGAGGCAAATGAAGCAACGAAAGGAGCAAAGCCAATGAGTGTCGGAAAAATCAGAGGCATCGTACTCAAAGAACAACAATCCGGCGAAAGCAGTAAATATATGGTTGTATTGTCAAAGGGCGCAGGCAAACTGCGCCTGAACGCACGCGGCGCAAAAAAAGCAAAAAGTCCTTTGCTTGCCGGCACACAGCTTTTTTCCTATTCTGACTTTACGGTATACGCCGGACGTGGATTTGGCACTGTGACACAAGCCGATTTAATCGAAAATTTTTATGGTTTACGCAATGATGTTGCAGTATTGTCGCAAGCGGTCTATCTTACAGAATTGGTAGAACGTGTCTGTCCTGATGATATGGAGCAAGACAGCATATTGCGTTTGCTGCTTACAACATTACAACTGCTTGCAAAAGCCAAAGTAGAACCGCTCTTGGCAGGGCGTATTTTTGAAATCAAGCTATTACAACTTTCGGGACTTTTGGGAACATTGGATTGTGATGTGTGTGGCGCACCAGCAAGCGCTTTTTCTCCTGCACAGGCTTGTTTTGTTTGTGCCAAACATACCACAAAATCAGATTTTGTGCTTTCTGAGGCTCTGTCTGCTGCATTGATGCATGTATTGGAAAAAGAAGGCACAGAGATATTTTCTTTCCGCCTTTCCCCCAAATCATACACAGAATTAGACCGACTTTTGCACCGCTATTTACAGGTACATACAGGACTAGATTTGCAAAGCCGTCGTTTTGCAGCGGACATTTGTTTTTGAAAAAATGCAAATTCCCCCTTGACAATCACTAAAGAACGTGTTAGCATAGGGTTCAAATTCAATACACAATACTGCGTTGAAAAAGAGGAGTAGCCGCGGCGAACTGACAGAGAGTCATCGGTGGTGGAAGATGATAGTTTTAAGTGGGGAACGGCACTTTGGAGCAGTTTTTTTCACAAGAGTGGGTCGTGATAAACCAATTACGATCAATGAGGGTGGAACCGCGGAAGATATTTGATATATTTGGTCTTTCGTCCCTTGCTGTCACAGCGAGGGATGGGAGGCTTTTTTTATTCAAAAAATAGAAAAACCAGACATTCCTCGAAACAAAATTATTTTCTATTTTAGGAGGTCTGTATTATGGTAAAATCAATGGAAAAAATCGTAGCATTGGCAAAAAACAGAGGTTTTGTATATCCTGGTTCTGAAATTTATGGCGGTTTGGCAAACACATGGGATTATGGTCCAATCGG
The DNA here is from genome assembly GCA_944384295.1 of uncultured Lachnospiraceae bacterium. Classification (GTDB taxonomy): domain Bacteria; phylum Bacillota; class Clostridia; order Lachnospirales; family Anaerotignaceae; genus Anaerotignum. Next base: position 26,393 of record CALWSU010000009.1, read on the forward strand.
TGTAGAACTGAAAAACAATGTCAAAAAAGCATGGTGGAAAAAATTCATACAGGAAAACCCTTACAATGTCGGCGTAGACTGCGCGATTCTGATGAATCCGCAAACTTGGGTTGCTTCCGGTCATGTAGGCGGTTTTAGCGATCCATTGATGGACTGTAAAGAATGTAAAGAAAGATTCCGTGCCGACAAACTGATTGAAGATTTCATGGAAAGCCACAACATGCCAGAAACCATTGTAGACGGCTGGAGCAATGAACAAATGAAACAATTTGTAGACGAAAATCAGGTTGCTTGCCCTTCCTGCGGCGCGCATAACTTTACAGACATTCGTCAATTCAATCTGATGTTCAAAACATTCCAAGGTGTTACAGAAGACGCGAAAAATGTGGTTTATCTGCGTCCTGAAACTGCACAAGGTATTTTTGTAAACTTCAAAAACGTACAGCGCAGCAGCAGAAAGAAACTGCCTTTTGGTATCGGTCAGATTGGGAAATCCTTCCGTAACGAAATTACACCAGGTAACTTTACATTCCGTACCAGAGAATTTGAACAAATGGAATTAGAATTTTTCTGCGAACCCGGCACAGATTTAGAATGGTTAGATTATTGGAGAAGCTATTGCAGAGATTGGCTGTTGAAACTGAACATGACAGAAGACAATATTCGTTTGCGTGACCATTCCAAAGAAGAATTGTCCCATTACAGCGCAGGTACTACAGACATTGAATATCTGTTCCCATTCGGTTGGGGTGAACTGTGGGGCATCGCAGACAGAACCAATTATGACTTGACTTGTCACCAAGAAACCAGCGGTCAGGATATGACATACTATGATGCAGAAAAGAATGAAAAATTTATTCCTTATTGTATCGAACCTTCTTTGGGTGCAGACCGTATGACATTGGCGTTCCTGTGCGACGCATACGACGAAGAAGAAGTAGGCGAAGGCGATGTGAGAACTGTATTGCATTTCCACCCTGCTTTGGCACCTGTGAAAGCTGCTGTATTGCCTCTGTCCAAAAAACTGAGCGACAAAGCAGTTGAAATCTATACCATGTTAGCAAAAGAATTCAATTGCGAATTTGATGAAACAGGTTCTATTGGCAAACGTTACAGAAGACAAGACGAAATCGGTACACCATTCTGTATCACATACGATTTTGATTCTGAAAATGACCAATGTGTAACCGTACGTGACAGAGATACTATGGATCAGGTGAGAATGCCAATTTCCGAACTGGTTGCTTATCTGAAAGAAAAAATGGAATTTTAATAAGACCGTCGATAAGGTCGAACATACAAAAGGGCTGAAACGAAATTTTCGTTTCAGCCCTTTTTCTTTGATAAAACTTAGAATAACAATGTCATTTCTGTTTTTGCTTTTTCAATATCATCTAATATAGATTTTTGTTTTTCATCAAATAGCAATTCTTTGTTATATTGATAATACTTTTCGCTGCCATGTGCGCTGATGAATTTTACACTGTAATAATTTGCGGTCAATTCTGTAATAAAAATCACCATTTCCTGCCCTGCGCCAAATGTTTCCTCTAAGAAAGCAAAGGCATTTTCCAAGGCTTGGGAAGCCGCAGCAATGGCTTGGGTACGCGCTTGTACCACATCTTGAAATTTTGTTTTCATACTGTCAAATACTGCATTTGCATCTTGCAGCCCTGCCGCTTTTGCTTGCTGTATATCTTCTTCAATCTGCTGCAACGCAAAGCGTTTTGTTTGTTCCTGTTTGCGTTCCAAAAGATTGGCTGCTCTTTGGCTCTCAAAAGTTTGCCATTCGCTTTCCAGATAACTGCCTAATACAACAGCCCAATGGGATTCGGTTGCTGCCTGCAAACGTGCTTTGCATTCTTTCAACATGCCATGCAGTGCTACTGCACGTAAATCCGCGTCGTCCGCTTCTGTAAAGTCTTCTGACAAACGGCTCAACAACAGCCCCATGACACTCAAACGCTCATCAAACGCCGCCTGTTGTAACTTTTCTACAGCACCTTTGCTATATTGTCCTGCCAAAATATCACCAATGCGATAATCGGTACGATATTTTTCGTACAAATCCAGATAATTGGCAAAATCTTTCGCAATCTTTTTATGCTGCAAATACTGATATACCAGACCTTCGTCCACCGCAATATCCAAAGAAGCATACACCTGCATGATATTAGACAAATCTTCCCAGCCGCGCGCTGTCACAAAACGCTTACCATCGACTGTGGTTTCCATAGCGTAAAAATGATTTTTCTTGATTTCCAGATAGGACAATATCGCGCCATGCAAACCCTGTTTCCATGCATATTCTTTCCATGCCTCAAAATCAGGTTCTACATCTATTTTTTTCACACGGTCTAATGTCACAATATCAAATTCGCGTACCGATTTATTATATTCTGGTGGATTGCCTGCCGCTACGATAATCCAGCCCTCTGGCATACGATGAGAACCAAATGTTTTTGCCTGCAAAAATTGGAGCATTGCGGGTGCAAGTGTTTCCGATACACAGTTGATTTCGTCCAAAAATAAAATACCTTCCTGTAAACCAGTTTCTTCCATTTTATCATAGACTGCCGCGATGATTTCACTCATGGTATATTCTGTGACAGCATATTCTTTCCCACCATAATATTTATGGCTGATAAAAGGCAAACCGATTGCACTTTGTCTGGTATGATGCGTAATACTGTAAGATACCAAAGCAATATTACATTCTCTGGTCACTTGTTCCATAATTGCCGTTTTGCCAATCCCAGGCGCACCCATCAGCAAAAGCGGACGCTGCCGCACAACAGGGATTTGATACGCGCCGTATGCGTCTTTGGCAAGATACGCTTGTACAGCATGTTTGATTTCTTGCTTTGCCTGCTCGATATTCATATTTGTTTTACTCCTTGTTTTGTTTGATATATAAATCTTCTTTGCCTAATATGACTTTCATTGCCCAAGGTGGTACTTCCCGTTCGTTGTATGTACCTTCGTCGAAAAACAGAAAGGCAGTATCATATGGCGGGCGTTTTTTGGGGAATGCGCCCCAGCCATCTGTAAAATACAATAATCCTTTCAGATTGCGAAATGTCTTTTTCTCAATCAAATCGGATACATACGAAAACACAGGGCGAAAATCGGTTCCGCCATTGCCGCGTAAATCAAAGGATTCCATATACGCCGCCAATTCTTCTGCGGACGTAATGACATGGTCTTGCTGTATTTTGGTATCGCATTGTATGATATGGATATGGAAGGTATGGAAAAAGCTTTCTTGCTGCTGTAAAATCGCATACGTTTCTTCCAAAAACCGCCGTACCGTATCCCCTTCACAGGATTCTGAAGTATCAATGGCAATCACCAATTCCTCAATCTTTTGTACTTCTTTATATTCCAAAGCCTCAATCAAAGGCATATTACCATACAACTGCAAACCATAGGTATAAAATATATAATCATAACTATCATCGTCCACCTGTAAATCTTCTTTGCAGGTCACAAATTTTTCTAAAAAGCGACGATAGTCATACCGTTCTCGATTCTCGATACGCAGATATTGCAATAAGTCCCCTGCTTCCTGTCCGGCTTCTTGTGAAAATGTTTCCAGATTAGTCTGCATTTTTTCGCTGACATCGCGCCATTGTTCTTCTAATTGCTGTCTGCGTTCTTCTTGGTCTTCTTGGTCTTCTTGGTCTTGTTGGTCTTGCTGATTTTCTTGGTTTTGGTCTTGATTTTGGTCATTTTCTTGGTCATCGTCTTTTTGCTTTTCCCAAAACACATGGTCATCTACCCAGAATTCTAATTGCAGTTTGCCAAACTCCTGTATGGAAAGATTCGCCTGCTGCAACTGTTCGTAAATCCCCTCCGCGCTCAATACTTTCAAATTCGCACGCAGTCTTTCGTACCATTCCGCCCTGCGGTCAGAAACCACCAATTTCACACTCCGATATGGCAAAGCGTCTATGATAGATTCGACTGCAATATCACATGCCAAATGCCAATATGATTCGTCTCGTTCTCCTTGGTGGAAGGGGTGGCGGAATATGCAATGCAACAACATATGCAAATACAGCCGATTAACCAACACGCGGTCGGATAAATACCGCTGTATCAAATAACGTGGATTGAACAATATCTTGATGCCATCTGTACCAACATAAAGAGAAGATAAATTCATTTCATAAGGCAGCATACTGAGTGCCACATCTAAAAAGCGCATCGACAGATATAATTCATTGCGGGAAGCACCCAATATCTTCTGTCCAATTTGAATCAATTTTTGATGGGTTTCGTTCATGCTCTCCCCCCTTTACAAATCAAATGAAAATTCTTGCCGCCATTGTCTGCGGTTTTGTTCTTCTAATAAAAAGCTTGTAATTTCGGTTCGTTTGAGATTGCCGGAAATCTCAAGCAGTTTGTCTATATTTTGTGCGTCAATCAATTCCCAATCCACCAATAAAGCTATGGTATGGCGGTCATTGCGTGATGCAAAATAAGTAAATGCCGCTTCGATATGGTCTTTGAGATATTGCAGATAATCGGCTTTACGCTGTTGTTGCAAACGGTAAGGATATTCCAAACGATACATCACCAAAAGCAGCACCATTTCCGCCCCATCTTCGCGACGTGTCAAATAAAACAATTCGTCGAATCTGCGAAAATCAATATCCGAATTACCGATACACTGACGGAACAAATGCCCTGTACCATAATTCACCTGATGAAACTGTCTTGCAGGTGTATCTTCGATATATTCATATTGAAAATCAGGAATCAAAAGTTTTGCCCGTTTGCCTTCTCCAAAATCTATAGTCAGATGCAATTCATGATTGAGTACCGCAATCAAATCAGAAATATGCCGACATCGTCCAAAAGTCATATATTTCAATCTATCACAGTTGAGAAATAAACCCGTCCCCAAATCCACCGCGGCTTCTGGGATATTGATTTCCTGCATACTACGGCAATTGTAGCAAGCATATTTTCCCAATTTTTGCACTGTTTCGGGCAGTGACAGACGTTCCAACGCACGACAATCATAAAACGCATAATCTGATATCACTTCCAAAGCTTGCGGCAATGCCAAACGCTGTAAGGCAATACAGCCGGAAAACAATCTTTCTGGAATGATTTTCAAATTTTCTGGCAAATGGATACTGGTCAATGCACTACAGCCAAAAAACGCACCAATGCCAATTTTTTGTATGCTATCGGGTAAAACCATACGTTCTATGGCACAACCTGCTGTATTTTGTTTGGGCTGTGTTTCTTCTTGGTCTTTCACAGAAACAAATTGCATTTGCTCTGTTGTATTTTGTGTATCTGGCTCATTTTCCTGTTCTATCGCAAAGGCATATGCGCCAATTTCTACTACAGGCAAATTTTCTATTGTTTCTGGTATGACAATTTCTTTGGTTCTATGAGATATGCCTATGATTTTTACACCCTCGGCACAATATGTATAATATAAATCTAACATAATTTCCCTCAATTCTCTTTTTCAAAAGGAAACATAGTATTTTGCTCGTATATTATACCGCTATTGTAAAGCGCAGTCAAAGGAAATCCCTACTGCATCTGGAAAGATACGTTTGTTACGTTTGCAAAGTACATCTTGACGAATACATAGAAAATGGTACAATAATACAATAGGTGTATCGCATAAATTCCAAAATTGCGCGATGACAAAATATGTCCATATAGCTCAGCTGGATAGAGCACACGCCTCCTAAGCGTGGGGTCGGAGGTTCAAATCCTCTTATGGACGTGCATAAAAAGCCGAAAACCCCTAATCTTGAAAAATTTTCGGCTTTTTTTATGCTTCTTCATTTGCCTGACTCGTCTGTTTTGTTGTATCAAATTTTACTCCAATCCATTTATGAAAAAGAAAAGCAACAATTACACCAAAAATCACACCCAAAATCGTATCTACAATTCTCAGCACTACAGCACCCTGTACGCCATAAATGCTGGTTGCCAGCATTAACGCTCCAATGCAGTTGCAAGCCGCTTTATAACGATAATCTGTGCAAAAACCAAGGCATAGTCCGCCTAATACGCCCAAGATTGAATGGAAAGATTCTGGTATGATAGAAAAAATCACAAAAAATATACCTGAACCGGCAAATACGCCTATGATGCGCTGCGAGAAACGCCCTGATACATTTTCAGAATACGGATATTCTGATAACAAAGATGCGCAGGCAAATCCCATCCACATAAAACGTTCTACGCCAAAAAACTGCCCTGCTGTCAATACCAGACTGACACCAATCGCCATGCGTAATTGCCACAAATGCACAATGTTATGCAAATTAAAATGCAAAATCACATGATGAAAACGAACCTTTGTATGCATCTGTCTATGTTTCCGATACAACACAATTGCACAAATCATATATCCCACAAGTGCTAGCATTGCTCTTTTTTCCAATACAGCACCATAGACAGGATTTCCTGATAAATACACATAAGCAAAGCTATACAACCTACCATTGCCCAGTTCTGGTCTTTGCGAAGTGATAAAAATTATCAAGAAAAAGCTTACAAAATGCAACAGCAGTGCTGCAAAAGCAGGTATCATCGTAACTATGCTGGGTACCAATACCAAAATAAACAACGTGATTGCCAAAGTGATGAGAGAGTCTTTCATACAATATTCAAAATTGACGAAACGTATCCCTAATAGAAAACAAAATAAAGCCACTGCCAAAGGTGTATTTTCTTGACCAAAGAAATGAGAAAGCGTACTGATAAATAGCACTGCAAATGCTACAATCAAAACAGAACGCAATGCCATTGCAACCCAGTAAAACCTTTTTTCTTTTGTTGTGTTGCATTGTGCAATTTTGCGTTTCAAAACAGAAGGGTCCATTTGTAAAGCCTGATAAAAATTCATAGCAATATCACTCCTGTTCATCGTTTTGTATGTGAGAAACGATTTTATCGGTATAGCGTAAAAATTCTTCAAAATCTACCCCTGTTTCTCTCCATAAGTCATAAAATGGCTGTAAAATGATTTCATACCCTTTTTTCAATTCTGAAACACCTGTTGTTGTCAAATATATTTTATAACTGCGTTCGTCATGTTGTTGTTTTTCTTTGCGAATACAATGTTTTTCAATCAAACTTTTCAAACAGCGGCTGACCGCTTCTTTTTTCATGCCACTGCGCTGACTCAGCAAAATAGGTGTATTTTGTTCTGGTTCTAAATACAGCCATGCCAACAGTTCACATTCACTGACCGTCAAATTGGTTTGTTTTGCAGGCAAGAGCAGTCTTGTCAGCTTTTGCACCTGTTGCTGATAATACACCATATCCATCCAATCTATATCCATTGACAATTCCTTTCTATTTTTTATCGTGCATCATATTGTTAACAACGTTAACTAATAATGTTAATTATATGCAATGGATTCCAAAATGTCAACCAAAAATCTTGGCATTGCCATATCCTCTTTTTTATTTGCGCTCGGAATTGCTTTTCCAACAATATAAAAAAACGACACATATGCAAAATTTGCAATGTGCCACTTTTTCTGTTTTTGTAATGTTTTTATTCTGTTTCTGATTGGTGCTTTTTGCGATATTGCTCTCTGCCTGCTACCCAGTCCCCAAAACATAATGTATTCAAAATAATCAGTAACAAAATGGCTTTCCAATCCCAAGATACGCGCCCACTTGCCAAAGTCGCAATCGTAGCAAGCAATACCAAAACAGGAATGATTCCACCCCAAAGTGGACTATGCAGCTTGATACATAAAAAATACTCTGCAATCACCAAAATAATTGCAATCAAAAATACAGCAATAAAAAAGAGTATCATTCTCATTCCCTCCTCATTTGATTTCTTTCCATTCAAAATTTCAAAGCCTATTATCTTTTGATTGTTTGTACTGCTTTTTCTGACAACAAAAACAGCCAACTTGATTTTTTAGAAAAATGGCAGTCGAAACAACACTTTTCCTTTGATATCTTTGACAGGAATTGGACCCATATTTCGACTATCTATGCTCATTTCTCTATGGTCGCCCAATACAAATACGCATTCTTTCGGAATCAGCAAATCCACAACGCCTATCGTTTCGCCTTGTGCATAAGGTTCTTCCAACAACACACCATCTATCAAAACACCACCCGCGGCAATTTGAATCCGCTGATTTTCCTGCGCAACCACACGTTTGATTACCATACGACTGCCGTCTGTATCTTCATATTGAAATAATACCACATCACCTGTATGGTATCCACCCAGCCAACCTGCCAAACGGCTGAAGCAAACCACGTCACCCGCTTCGTACGTCGGTTCCATAGAACTGCCTTCCAACCGTGTGGGCCAGCATGTTAAAAACAATATCAGCAATATGACCGCAGCACGCCATATCACATTGCCCCACTCTTTGACTTTTTGTTTCACATTGCCCTCTCCTCTATTTCCCAAATTCGGACAAAAAAACCGTTTTTTCCGTATAAATCAAGTATACGTTTTTTCCACACAAGGGGCAAGAGGAAAGGCATTAGAAAATATTTCCAATTTTAGTATTTTTTTTCGTTTTGTTTTGCCATTACATTTGATGTTTTACGATGGCGTATTCATCATACTGGCGATAATATGGACAATCTGAAAATGTATTTTGCAAAAAACGTTCCATTTCGTCTTCATCTAAAGAAACATCACAAAAATACTGTTCATATTCTTCATCATATTGAAAATACAAACAACTTTCACATCGTGACTGCATCGTATTTGACCTCCCCATTTCTTTTTCTTTCAGCATCAAAAAAGCCGCAAGCGAACACATGCCTGCGGCAACTACTGCACTCTACAGGATTCGAACCTGCGGCCTTTCGGTCCGGAGCCGAACGCTCTATCCCCTGAGCTAAGAGTGCAAACTGTAATCTTTATTTTACAATAGAAACATCGTATTGTCAAATTTTCTCTGACAGCATATCCATTTTTCCTTTGATGACGATAGCGACATACAACACCAAGGGATAGAGAAAATCACTATTTATATGTTATATTTATGCAAAATATGCATAATTCTTTTTTTCATATTTGATATCTAAGAAATCAATTTTTCTGTAAATTCTTTGTTTTATGAGCCTGATTTGGTCAGTGAAATAATAGCTTATCGTAAATTCAGTAAAAAATTTTTCACATAATATACAATTCAGTTGCGAAAGTTTACATAAAATGTAACTTTTTTGTACATTATTTAAATTTCACGCTGGATTCTATGCAAAATCGGTTCAATTTTTGTGCAAAGGTACACCTTCTTGTAGGAGTTATTACTATACAATATGTACAGAAACAGCTCTTTTAGACCAAGCAGATTCTTGAAGTTTAACAAAAATAGTAGTAGAATAATGTTGGCTTTAGAAACAAATTCCTAAAAATAGCCTTTTGTCATAAAGGTGTACCTTTCCTGCAAAAATAACAAAAATTGGTTTCACTGTAACTTCAATGTATTTCTTTTAGGAAGCTATCTTTAGAATCTTGCGCTAAGCCACCACACCTCACAGAATATAAAACGGGGGGGGCATGTTGTTGTTTCCAAACAAGCGATACATGATTTTTGATTCTGTCGTGGTCAGAAAAAGTCTCATCAGAAAAACAAAAATCAAAGGAGTGAAACAGTATGTTTGAAAAAATGAAGTTAAAACCCTACTTGCTGACTGTATTCTCTACCATTATTATTTTTGCAGCAGTCATTGCTTTGATAGGGATTGGCGGTCTGATGCAAAGCAAAAAACAGATGCAAGTCTTTATTGATGATGTGTTGGGGGCAGAACTTGCAGTAAAAACTTGCCGGATTGAAGTCAATGTCGCAGCGCGCGAACTGCGAGAAATGGCATTGCTACCTGATGGCAGTGGATATGAAGAATATATTGCACGTATTGATGAAGCAAACGCTACCATCAACGAACAAATCGAAATTTTTAAGCAAACACATGGTACCGCCGATGGATTGGCGCAAGAATATGAGCAAGCTTTTCAGCAATGGTTCGCAATTGCGGAAAATGCAATCAACGCTTTACAATCTGGTCAAAAAGAACAAGCAACCAATATTATTTTGACGCAATGCGCGCCCGAATTAGATATACTGAGTGGCATTGCAAAAGAAATTGATGCTACTATTGCAGAACAAAAAGCATTATCTGCATCACAAACACAGCAAACATTATGGTTTTATATCATACTATTGGCAGTCGTATTCCTGATTGCTGTTGCATTCAGTCTATTTGCTTCTATTCGTTCCACCTCTAAGATTGTACGTACCACCCACGAAATTGAAGATGCAATGATTGCGCTTTCCGAAGGAAATCTACAAAAACGTGTCAATTATCAAGCAAATAATGAATTTGGGGAATTGGCAGAACGCATCAATTTTTCCTTCTCAGAATTATCCAAGTACATCGATGCCATTGATGTTGGCATGGCAGAATTTTCTCAAGGTAATTTTACTTGCGCCTGTCCTATCACATTTTTAGGAGATTTTGCGAATATTCAGCATAATATAGAAGCTTTCCAACAGAAGATGTCCAAAACATTGCTGCAATTACAGCAATCGGCAATGCAAGTAGATACCAGTTCACAACACGTTTCCAGTGGTGCGCAGACTTTGGCACAAGGTGCTACAGAACAGGCAAGCAGTCTGGACGAATTATCCAAAACCATTCACGAAGTATCCGAACAAATCACCGCAAGCGCGGAATATGCAAAAGCAACCAATGATTTAGGGGAACAATCCTCAGAAATGATACAACAAAGTCAAACAGAAATGAAACAAATGAGCGATGCCATCACAAATATTTCAAAAGCCGCTGAAAGCATACAAAAAATCATTAAAGTTATTGATGACATTGCATTCCAAACCAATATTTTGGCATTGAACGCCGCTGTAGAAGCTGCACGTGCTGGAAATGCCGGCAAAGGGTTTGCCGTCGTTGCGGATGAAGTACGAAATTTGGCGCAAAAATCCGCTGATGCTGCGCGTGAAACCACAACTTTGATTGAAAACACCATACAACAGGTATCTCGCGGAGAAACTTTGGCAATCAGTACAAACGAATCTTTTGCACGTGTGACACAGTATGCCGAAGAAATTGTATCTATGGTCACAAAAATTGCGCAGGCTTCTCAAGACCAATCGCAATCAGTGCAACAAATTTCAGAAAATATCAATCAAATTTCCGCAGTCGTACAGCTTAATTCCGCAACCGCAGAACAGAGTGCTGCGGTCAGCAATGAATTGAATCTGCAATCTAGTAAAATGCGGCATTTGATTTCAGAGTTCCAATTACAATAAACAATAGCTATATCGCACAGAAAAACAAAAGCAGAGATTTCGGGCTATCCTGCCTGAAATCTCTGCTTCTCTTTATCTCTTTATCTCTTTATCCCTTTATCTGTTTATCTGTTTATCTGTTTATTCCTTATCTTTCCCATAGTCAGAAACTCATGGAACTATCACAGATACCATCATCCCTTGAAATTCTGTACAAAATAGTATCCATAATCTGAATCACTGTTATACGCTGCACCTACACCCATTGTGGTATAGGAGGTATGCAACATATTGTTGCGATGTCCTTCTGAATTGACCCAACCATCAAAGTTGGCAATCCCTGTGCTGCGTCCAGCGGAAATATTTTCTCCATACGCACCATAAGAAGTTCCGCCGATATTATAATAGCGTTCATGTGGCTGAGAACCATCTAATCCCGTATGGGAAAAATAATTTTGTTCTGCCATATCTTCCGCGTGCAATCTTGCCGCTTCTGCCACCAAATCGTCCCATTTCAAAGGTGCCAAACCATGATTGAAACGGAATGTATTTACACAGTCAAAGTTTTCTTTTGCTTGTACTGCCAGATATTCTGTAGAAGTTTCATAAGCTGTGCTTGCTTGTGAACGATATTCGTCTGGGAATACCAAAACCGCATGCACCGCATTATTGGCATATTTATCCAGATAAACAGTAATATCCGGTAAATTTGTCAAATATGTTGTTTCTCCCGCAACAATTTTATCATTGACACTAAATTCTTTTGCATTGGTATAAAAACCACAAACAGTATCTTTATCAATAGCTACCATCATAAATTCTTCATAATCTCGATTGTAAACATACCAATCCAGACCACCGATGCTTTTATCAATTCTATCCGGTTTGCCTCTCTCTGCGATTAACTCGTCCACGCTCATACCTGTTGTAATGGTACGCCAAGGTGTTTTTAATGTAATGGTTTCCATCTGTGCAATGGGTTTATCAATGTCATCTTGTGTACGAATGGTAACTGTTTTTGCAGACGCATTCCAAACCACTTCCGCACCCAGATTTTCCCCAACATACCGCAAAGGTACTAAGGTTCGACCATCAATCACAACGGGTGCCACAGCAATCAATTGATTCTCTGTTTTGCCATCTTGTGTTGTGGTCACAGTACGACTGCCCACTACCAAAGTATGTACTGTTGTGCCATCGCTGATTGTTATTTTTTGTTCTGATGCATTCCAATCCACTTCTGCACCCAAAGCGTCACAGATTGCGCGCAAAGGCACCATAGTATTGCCATCAATCAACTGTGCTGGTGTATCTGTCTGTAACAATTCCCCATCTACTGTGACAGGTATTTCTTGTGCGCCAAATGCACTAGGTGCGCCAAATGCACCAACGAACAACAGCGCAGAAAGTAACACTCCTATTTTCCGTTTCATACGACATACCCTCCTTTTTTTCAAAACATCGTCATCATAGCATTCCATATCGCAACCGCCATACCCATACAACCTATCACGAACAATATCCCACAAATGGAAAAAATCCAAAGCACAACCGTCCAAAACCGTTTCCATTTTGGAGAATTTGCCAATATGGTTGTATCTTTTTGAAACCAACGTGTGATATAAAGCAAAAATATAGTAAACACCAATGCGCCAAAGCCCAATATGAGCATACAGCCAAAAGCAACACCCATTGTGTTTTCCTCCTTTCGCTTTTTCTACGATATGTATTCAGTATAAAACAAAACACGCTTTTCCGTCAATTTATATCACATACAAAAACAGAATCCAAAAATTGGCATATTTGTCACAAGGATTTCTCAATAGCAAAGAGGGCGTCCCCTCTTTTTGGCATATCTATACATTTTTTATATAGTAGTATACCAGATAAAAGGAACGCCCTCAGGGGCTTCTTCATAAGAAAACAAAGAATGCCGAAATCCTTACAATATAAAGAATTTTGGCATTCTTATTTTTACAAATATAGATTAGGTATGTTTTCTTCTGAAGATAGCCATCGCAGTTCCTCTTAAGAAATCAAGAAAAACAAAAACTATGTTTTCTTAAGAGGAACTTGCTTATTTCATATTTTTTTATTTCTTTTTTATGATTTTATTATATTTTTATTGTTCTGCCAACTTTTTATAGCTTTCGTATTTTTCTTTTGCCAATACTGCCGCTTCTGTCAACAGATGTTTTGCTGTTTCAGGGAAGGTACGTACCAAAGATGCATAACGTACTTCGCCCATGATAAATTCGTTGTAATCCATGCTAGGTTCTTTGGAATCCAGTATGAATGGATTCTTGCCTTCTTTCTTCAGGTCTGGATTATAACGATACAAGAACCAATAACCTGCATCTACTGCCAGTTTTGCTTCCAACTGTGCATTTGCCATACCTTTGGAAATACCATGGTTGATACAAGGTGCATATGCAATAATCAAAGAAGGTCCTTTATATGCTTCTGCTTCTTTCAAAGCTTTGATGAGCTGTGCAGGATTTGCGCCCAAAGATACCTGTGCTACATAGATATAGCCATAGCTCATTGCCAGCATACCCAAATCTTTCTTTACAGTTGGTTTGCCGCCTGCCGCGAACTGTGCCACTGCACCGATTGGTGTTGCTTTGGAGGACTGACCACCTGTGTTGGAATATACTTCGGTATCTACTACCAATACATTCACATCCGCGCCGGAAGCCAATACGTGGTCCAAACCGCCATAACCGATGTCATATGCCCAGCCGTCGCCGCCGTACATCCACATAGATTTTTTGGTCAGGTGTTCTTTATTTTCCAGTATAAATGCTTTCAGGTCAGATGCTTCGCCTGTTACAGACAATTTTTCCAAAGCTGCCAGCAATACGCGTGTATCTTCTTTGCTTCTATGTCCATCGTCATAGTTTTCCAGCCATACATCAGCAGCCGCTTTGAATTCTGCGTCATTTGTCAAAGCCAACAGGTCTTTGAGTTTCATGGTGACACGTTCTCTTTGCTGTTCTACTGCCAATACCATACCCAGTGAGAATTCTGCATTGTTTTCAAACAGAGAGTTGCTCCATGCAGGACCCCAACCATCTTTATTTGTGGTATAAGGTACGCAAGGTGCAGCTGCGCCCCAAGCCTGTGTACAACCAGTTGCATTTGCCAAATACATACGGTCGCCGTACAACTGTGTCATCAGTTTTGCATAAGCAGTTTCGCCACAGCCTGCACATGCGCCAGAGAATTCCAGCAAAGGCTGTTCAAACTGGCTGCCTTTTACGCTGTATTTGTCCATAGGATTTTCTTTATAAGACAGTGACAGTGAGTAATCCCAGTTGGGCTGTTCATGCAGCTGTGTTTCCAAAGGTTTCATCACAAGTGCTTTTTCTTTTGCAGGACATGCGGTTACGCAGACACCACAACCCTGACAATCCAGAGGGTCAACCTGCATACGATATTGATATTTTGCGATTTCGCCTGCGCCATTGGCTTTCTTTGTGATATAGCCTTCTGGTGCATTCTGTGCTTCTTCGTCTGTCAGCAAGAAAGGACGGATACAAGCATGTGGGCAGACATAAGAACACTGGTTACATTGAATACATTTTGTTGCATCCCATTCTGGTACGTCAATGGCTACGCCACGTTTTTCATATGCGGAAGTACCCAGAGGCACAGTACCGTCCTCTCTGCCAACGAATACAGAAACTGGCAAAGAATCGCCTTTCAATGCATTCATAGGAATCAAAAGTTTTTCTACATATTCTGGCAATACGCGTTTGATTTCTTCTTTATCCACATCTTTCGCATCTTTCCAGCTTTCAGGCACATCAATTTTTACTAAGCCGTCCAAACCTGCATCAACTGCGGCATAGTTCATATTAACAACCTTTTCGCCTTTTTTGCCATAAGATTTTTCGATTGCAGCTTTCATATAGCCCACTGCATCATCTACTGGAATGATGTTTGCCAGTTTGAAGAATGCAGACTGCAATACAGAGTTTGTTCTATTGCCTAAACCGATTTCACGGCAGATTTCTACCGCATCAATGGTATAGAAATTGATGTTATTGTTTGCGATATAACGTTTCACTTCTGCGGGCAGATGTTTTTCCAATTCTTCGCCCTTCCAGCCGCAGTTCAACAGGAAGGTACCACCGGGCTTGATTTCGGAAACGATGTCATATTTGGATATGTAAGATTGATTATGACAAGCCACAAAGTCCGCTTTGAATACCAAATAGCTGGAACGGATTGGCACATCACCGAAACGCAGATGGGATTTTGTGATACCGCCGGATTTTTTGGTGTCATATTCAAAGTATGCCTGTGCATATTTATCGGTATGGTCCCCAATAATTTTGATGGAGTTTTTGTTTGCGCCAACGGTACCGTCAGAGCCAAGTCCCCAGAATTTGCAAGCGATTGTGCTTTCGTCTGTAACTTCGGGTTCTGCGCCCACTTCGATGGAAGTCATAGAAACGTCGTCTATGATACCTACGGTAAAGTGGTTTTTCTTTGTACCCTTCATATTGTCAAATACAGCAACTACCTGTGCAGGTGTTACATCTTTGGAGGACAGACCATAACGACCAGCCAGTACGAGTGGTGTTCTGCCTGCTTCCATCAATGCGGAACATACATCTTGGTATAAAGGTTCGCCCAAAGAACCGGGTTCTTTTGTTCTGTCTAAAACAGTAATCACTTTTGCTGTTTCAGGCAATGCGCCTAAGAAATGTTTCATAGAGAATGGACGATACAGATGTACTTGCAAGAAGCCCACTTTTTCGCCTTTTGCGCTCAAATATTCTACGACTTCCTGTGCTGCGCCTGTGATAGAACCCATTGCAATCAATACATGTTCTGCATCGGGTGCGCCGAAGTAGTTGAATAATTGATAATTTCTGCCTGTAATTTTATTGATTTCCTGCATATAATTTTCCACGATTTCAGGCAAGCGGGTATAGAAAGGATTTGCCGCTTCTCTGTTCTGGAAAAATACGTCAGGATTCTGTACTGTAGAACGCTGTACGGGGTGTTCTGGATTCAGCGCATTTTTGCGGAATTTTTTCAATGCATCTTCGTCCAGCAATTTGCCGATTTCTTCATAATCCATTACTTCGATTTTCTGTAATTCATGAGAAGTACGGAAACCATCAAAGAAATGGATAAAAGGTACGCTGCTCTTGATTGCGGACAGATGTGCTACGCCGCCCAAATCCATAACTTCCTGTACAGAAGCAGAACACAGCATTGCAGTACCAATCTGACGACAAGCCATTACGTCGGAATGGTCACCGAAGATAGAGAAAGCATGTGTCCCTACGGTTCTGGAGCTTACATGGAATACACCGGGTTTCAACTGCCCAGCGATACGATAAATACCAGGAATCATCAGCAAAAGCCCTTGAGAAGCGGTATAGGTGGTTGTCAAAGTACCTGCTTCCAATGCACCATGCATGGCACCTGCCGCACCTGCTTCGGATTCCATTTCTACCAAACGAACTGTCTGACCGAACAAATTCTTTTTGCCATTGGCAGACCAGCTATCTACATGTTCTGCCATAGGAGAAGAAGGGGTAATGGGATAAATGGTTGCTACTTCCGTAAAAGCATAGGAAATATAAGCAGCCGCTTCATTCCCGTCCATGGTTTTCATGATTTTTGTATTCATGGAAAAAAACTCCTTTCATATAAATAACATATAAATAAAACATAGAAAAGCACTGTCTATCATCTATGTCTTCATGATAGTGTATTTTGCATACAATGTCAATCAAATTTACTAAAAATTTCAAAAAAATAATATATTTTTTCGTCACTTGTATTTTTATCTGTACAATTTGCAATTCTTTTTCCATATTTTATAAAAAAATATAGAAAAAATGAATAAAAAATATAGCATACCGTATACAATGCATACTTGTAGAAACCAAGAAAAGCTATCATTTTCAAGCATTTGCTTCGTACAGCGGAAAATCCATGAAAAAATTTTATACAAAATATATTCAAATATCCAAAAAATTACAAACAGATAGCACAAAAATAAATACAATCAACCGTTTGTTTTGGAAAGGAGCTTTTATGTTATCATCAATAGATTCTGTTCTAATACTCAATTGTTTACAAGAAAAAGAACGCCCACAATTGCCATCTTTTTTGTATCACCTGCCGCAAAGCTGGCAGCAGTATTATTTACTGCGCTATCAACCTTGGCGCAAAACAGACGAGTCAACCTATTGTCTGCAAACAGACCGCGAAAATTGTTTCCGTCAGCCGTGGCGGGAAAAAGCCGCACAATTATTACAAACCGCGCAAGAAAACGGCGCAAAAATTGTGATTTCTCCTTTGGCAGCCGATTTGCCACAAGGGATACTCCCTTTTGCAACAGGACGCCATTTGACATTGCTTTGTTGTATGCAAGGCGCAGAAGAAGCCCTGCGCCGCAAACAGATTGCAAAAGAGCAAGCGCGCTTTGTACTGATTGACGGCGGTACAGAAGATACCCATTTATTGCTGTCACTTCTGCCGGATTGGGTGAATCATTTCGCACTTTGTACCGACCGTCCTGTTGATTTTATGGATTGGCAAGAAGACATGCTCGCCAATCGCGGTTTGGTGACCGAACTCTTTTCTTCTTTGGGACATCAGGCACTCAAACAAGCCCATGTTGTGTTGACATTGCGCAGTCACAGCAAGAATCTGGTACATACTGTCGCTTCCGACGCCTATGTCTGTATGCCATACGGAAATCCCGCGCTCCTTGCAGCATTGCAACAACAACGTCCCGATGTTGCCGCGGTAGATGGTTTTTTCTTTTCCCAAAATGGCACACGTATCCCATGCACACAAGCGGAAGCATGGGCATATTGTCACATTGCGCCTTTTGCATTATTTCATCAAACCAAAAGCCAGACTGCCGCAAAAAATGCGCTGCTTGCATTCCAAGAACAAGATTTTTGTGTATGTGGGTTCCAAAGTGGCACAAAAACGTGTAAAATTGCGAAAAAACAAAGCCACTAAAGCGAGAAAACATTGACAAAATCAAGGTCTTTATTATATAATTTATCAATGTATTTTTTTGCGCATCACCGTCAAAATAGAATAGGAAGCAATTCTGATTTCTATTTGATAATATCATGCAATATCATGTAGATGCTCAGGTGGTTTGACACAAGATGTAGCCAGATACAGCCATACGCTGTCTGCGTTATGCTTTGGCAAACCATCTCTTTTGTTGTAAAAACACAGAAAATGAAAAAAATATCCGTTAGGAGATGAAAAATAAGTATGGCAGAAGCAAAAAAAGTAGTCATTACCTATGATGGTCTGAAAAAAATGGAGCAGGAATTGGAACTGCTCAAAACCGTGAAAAGAAAAGAAGTTGCTGAAAAAATCAAAGAAGCAAGAGGACAAGGCGACCTTTCCGAAAACGCAGAATATGACGCAGCCAAAGAAGAACAAGGCGAAATCGAAAGCAGAATCGTACAATTGGAAAACTTGCTGCGTAATGCGGAAGTCATTGACGAAGATGTTTTGAAAATGGACGTTGTCAATCTCGGCTCCAAAGTAACGGTTTTAGATGTTGAGTTTGACGAAGAAATGGAATACACCATTGTCGGCTCTACAGAAGCAGACCCCATGAACGGCAGAATTTCCAATGAATCGCCTTTAGGCGTTGCGCTTTTGGGGCAGAAATTGGGCGCAACCGTTATGGCAGATACACCAGATGGCGAAGTTGCATTCAAAATTGTGAATATCCAAAGATAAGGCTACGGGAGGGAAATACAGTGGCAGAACAAAACCAACAGCCCGCTTTGACGCCCGAACAACAGGCGCAAGAGTTGAGCGAACAAATCAAAATCAGACGTGAAAAACTGGCACAATTACAGGCAGAAGGCAAAGACCCTTTTGAAATCACAAAATGCGAAGTGACACATCACAGCGATGAAATCAAAGACAACTTTGCAGAATTGGAAGAAAAAGATGTTGCCATTGCCGGCAGACTGATGAGCAAACGTATCATGGGCAAAGCCTCTTTCTGCAACATTCAGGACAGAAACGGCACCATACAGTCTTATGTCAGCCGCAATGACATTGGCGATGAAGCATATGCTGCTTTCAAAAAATTTGATATTGGCGACATCATCAGCATCAAAGGTTTTGTATTCAAAACCAAAACAGGTGAAATCTCTGTACATGCCAAAGAAGTCACACTGCTTTCCAAGAGTTTGCAAGTATTGCCTGAAAAATTCCATGGTCTGAAAGACCAAGAACTGCGTTATCGTCAAAGATATATGGATTTGATTGTAAATCCCGAAGTGCGTGATACCTTCATCAAACGCTCCCGTATTATCACCGAAATCCGTAAATTCTTAGATGGCAAAGGCTTCTTAGAAGTAGAAACCCCTGTTTTGCAGACCATTCCAGGTGGTGCTTCTGCAAGACCTTTCATCACACACCACAATACATTAGACATAGACATGTATTGCCGTATCGCTTTGGAACTGCCTTTGAAACGTTTGATTGTAGGCGGTTTTGAACGTGTATATGAAATTGGTCGTGTATTCCGTAACGAAGGTATTTCTGTACGCCACAACCCAGAATTTACTTTAATGGAACTGTATCAAGCATACACAGACTACAACGGCATGATGGACATTACAGAAGAAATGTTCCGCACCGTTGCACAAAATGTATTGGGTACCACCAAAATCAACTATGGCGGATATGATTTGGATTTGGGACAGCCTTTCGCAAGAAAAACAATGGTAGATGCTGTCAAAGAATTTGCTGGCGTAGACTTTGACGCAGTTGCAGACACAGAAGAAGCGAAAAAACTGGCAACCGAACACAATATCGAATTTGAAGAACGCCATGTAAAAGGTGATATTTTGAATCTGTTCTTTGAAGAATATGTAGAAAAGAATCTGATACAGCCGACTTTTATCATTGATTATCCTGTTGAAATCTCTCCTTTGACAAAGAGAAAACCGGATAAACCAGAATTTACAGAACGTTTTGAATTGTTCATTGTCGGCAGAGAATACGGCAATGCATATTCTGAATTAAATGACCCTGTCGACCAGCGTCATCGTTTTGAATATCAAGAATATTTGAGAGAAGCTGGTGACGATGAAGCAAATATGATCGATGAAGATTTCCTGACTGCTTTGGAATATGGTATGCCTCCTACAGGTGGTCTGGGTGTAGGGATTGACCGTTTTGTTATGTTGTTGACAGAATCCGTTTCTATTCGTGACGTAATTTTATTCCCTACTATGAAACCCTTGGACACACCCAAGAAAGCAGAAACAAAAGCCCCTGCTGCAAAAGCGCCTGTAGCGGAAAAAATCGACTTCTCCAATGTAAAGGTAGAACCTTTGTTTGAAGAATTTGTAGATTTTGATACATTCGCAAAATCCGACTACAGAGCCGTAAAAGTAAAAGCATGTGAAGCAGTACCTAAGAGCAAAAAACTGCTGAAATTCGTACTGGACGACGGCAGCGGCAAAGACCGTGTGATTTTAAGCGGTATCCACGACTACTATGAACCCGAAGAACTGGTAGGCAAGACCTGCATTGCAATCACAAACCTGCCCCCTCGCAACATGATGGGCATTGACTCTTGTGGTATGCTGATTTCCGCTGTGCATGAAGTAGACGGACACGAAGGCTTAAATCTGCTCATGGTGGATGACAGAATCCCCGCAGGGGCAAAACTGTACTAAAAATTTTTCATACAAAACAGAAACCCCATCTTGTACAAATCCTACAAGATGGGGTTTGTTATTTTGTTATTTTGTTATATTTTTATGTTGTTCTTTTGCATCATTTACACATTTACACATATTCAAACCGTTTCACAAATCCAAACCCTATCGGATGTGGACCTGTATGCACGCCAATGGTCGCGCCTATCTGAAACAGCTCCACCGCTTGTGTATACCCTCTTTGCCGTAATGCATTGACCACTTCCACACGGAAATTTTCGCCTTCTTCTTGGGAATAGCCATGTCCTACGGCAAAAATATATTCTCCAATCTCAGGACAATGTGCAAGCGGAAATCTATGCTCCATCTGTTCCAAGATTGCCTGTAATGCTTTTTTGCGGCTGCGCACAATGCCGATTGGGTGCAATTCTGCATCTCTCATTTCCATCAAAGGCTTGATTTTCAGTGCAACTGCCGCCATTTTGATGACTTTTCCAATACGTCCGCCTTTTTTCAAATAGCGCAAATCCGCCGTTGTAAAATAAATTTGTCCGGTATGCTTTGCTTTCTCCAAACAAGCCGCCGTTTCTTCTATGCTGTGTCCTGCCTGTGCATATTGTGCCGCCTGCAATACCAAAAGCCCTTGTGCCGCTGTTGCACAACAAGAATCCACAACCAAGATTTTGCGTTCTGGAAATCTGTCTTCTGCTTCTGTTTTCGCAAGACATGCCGCCTGAAAGGAGCCGCTAAAACCCGCATTCAAACAAATACACAACACATCTTTTCCTGCTTCTAAAGCCGGCAAAAAGGCTTGTAAATAATCCTCTGGTGTTGGCATTGCGGTTTTTGGGAATACTTGCGGTTGCGTTTCCATTTGCGCATAAAATTCTGTTACTGCAATTTCTGTACGCTCTCGTAAATATTCGCCCTCCATAAATGATACATAAAATGGTACAATTTCAATTTGCAGATGCTCCACTTGCGTCTGCAACAAATCACAGGAACTATCGCTGACGACTTGAAACTGCATAGCACACCTCCCCGTTTGGCTTTTCGGCTTTTCATTTTAATTTTTATTTTTTTATTTCATATTTTTTCTCTTTTTTCTATTTTCATAAAAATTACTGCCCCAAAGCTGTGCGCAGAGCCTGCAAATCTTGTTGATAGATTGCTGATAAATCGGGATTATAGATGATAGCTGCTGGGTGATACAGCGCAAACAGTGTAGCGCCATTTTCTAATGGTGATGCTTTTCCATGATAATCGCCTATGACTGCCTGTTTTTCCCCTGTTACCGCGCGCAAAGGCACATTGCCCAATGTCACAATCCATTCTGGCGCAATCAATTTGATTTCTTCTTTTAAGTAAGGCAGGAAAAATTCCACCTCTGATGCTGACGGCGGACGATTGACAGTACGTCCGCTTTTGGGATTGATTTTGGTCGGGCGCAGTTTGACCACATTGGTAATATAAATTTCTTCTCTTTGCAAACCTACCGTTTCTAAAAAAGAAGATAAATTTTTGCCAGCTTTTCCCACAAATGGTCTGCCTAAGCGTTCTTCATCGCCGCCCGGTGCTTCACCAATCATCATCAAACGAGGCTTTGTTTCCCCTTCGCCAAATACAAGTTTGTTTTCTGGATAGGTTTCTGCTGCGGCTTCTTGCAATTTTGCGCGCCATTGTTCGAGTTGGTCCATATTTTGATGTCTCCTTTCTATTTATCCACAAATCCACATAGTTATCCACAGTTTTTCTGTTGATAACTATATTTTGTGTATGCTATATATTGTTCCCTTCTACTGCAAAATACGGCATATCTTGAAGTATATTGACGATTTTTGTTTGATTTTATACAAAATTTGGAAATGACAATAGATATTGTGTATAACGTACAAGTTATCCCCAAAAATGTCGTATCTTGCTTGGGGATAGTTTTTATAAAATGCAGTCGTTTTTATGATGTTATTGCTCCTTTGTACTACGTGGAAAATACATCATACCAATCATAAACAAAAGCCCTGTAAAAAATCCTCCTAGATGCGCCCAGTTATCCACACCGACATCTAAAAAGCCCATACCCAAAGCACTGACTGCCAATAACAACATCGTTGCATAATTCATGCCGCTGTATTGTGCGCCTTTTTGTTTGGTCACAAACAGCATCGCACCCAACAAGCCAAAGATTGCGCCAGAAGCCCCTACCGCCGGATATCCAGAAAACAGCAAGCTACACAAACTGCCGCCGAGTCCAGACAAAAGGTATAATACCAAAAAGCGCGCATGCCCCAAAACTGTTTCGCTGCGCATACCAAAATATAAAAGATACACACTATTGGCTGCAAGGTGCATCCACCCTACATGAAAAAATAGAGAGGTCAACAAACGATAATACTCCCCCAAACTAAATACCGTTTGGCGGCTGATACAATATTGTGTCAATAAAGTTTCTTGTGTGCCTTCCAGCATACCAAAACAAAGCAATATCACACAAATAGACCAAATCCCCCATGTCACGATTGGCTTTTTGATGACTGCATGATTTGGTAAATAGTCTTGTGGCAAAGTTTCGCCTTGCGCTGCCATACGCAGATATTTTTCCAGCCCCAATAATTTTTTGGGACTATCTTGGGCTGTATTGAGCTGCATGGTTTGCAAATCAAAATACCATGCGATATGATGCAATGTGCTCATACGTTCGGTTTCTTGTAAAAGCGTAGGCATTCTATCCGTTTCTGTGCCGATACACAGATATAAACAGATGGTTTGTGTACAATTCAATTCTGCGCTTTTTTGCTGCATCTGTATTGCCATTTGCCGTACAATATCTTGACGCAATGTAATATCATCTTGTACACTTTGCACTGCTAACAAATAGCATATTGGGTGTTCGATACGCAGGTAAATCCCATTGCTGACACATCGAAAATCTTTTTGCAAAATCAATTTTTCCAATTGCAAGATACATTCCTCTGGTGTCATGTCGAACTACCTCCTTTCTGAAATGCCTTATTTTGTATGATACCATGAACCAAAAGCATTGGTCAAATATACAAACAAAAAATCTCTTTTTTCTGTATTTTTTTACGTTATTGTAAAATATTTTACTCTGCTATATTTTTGTCTCTTGCCATAGTCATGTAAATCTGGTATGATATACACATCAGGAAAATGTCACAATATGAAATAATTATAAAAACAATGCTATCTGACTACGAAAACTGTCTATATCCTATGATTTTGTGACATTATTCTATTGTGGTTTACCATATAGCACAACAATAAAATCGTATCTCATCATAAAAAAATATCCCCGCATACGCAGGCATATTTTGATTGGATTGTGTATGTTTGGCTTTTGTATCATTTTGTATCATTTCAGAACAGAATTGGAAAACAGAAAAGTTCTATAGAAAAGATATGAAAAAGAAAAAAGCCACCGGATGGGGTCCGATGGTTCTTTTCGGCAAGTGATAAGAAAAATGGGGGTATTCTTATCGTAAAGAAGACTTTTTTGATGGGAACAGAGGTTTCCATTCCTGTTCTCATCTGTACTTATCATATCACATCTTATGATTGCTGTCAATTTAAAGTCCTGATTTTATTTCGACAAAATTAGGCAAAACATCACAAAAAGCAACATTTTATAGCAATATACTCAATGCCGCAATTCCTGCCACACCGGGCAAACCTAACACGCCACTCACCAACAGTGTCCAAGCATTGATACCCACACTCAGCCCCAGAGAACTGCCCAAATAGAGCAATACGCCGCCAATCCCCGCCGACAGTGCAAAACGCAGCAACAGACGCAAGGGCTTTGCCAAAGCGACCAAAAGCAATATGCCTAAACTTACCACAAGTAACGTTGCACTCATGACCATTCCTCCCCCGAACATATGAACACATAACGATATGCTCACCTACAAACTTACCCATTTACATGCTTTTACATGTTTTATATTGCTACATACAATACCAAACAGACGATCAACTGATTTTTGCCCTGCCATCGACCGCCAGTTCTTTTGCGCGCCGCAACCAATATTCGTACTGTTTATGCAATGCATGTATTTCATAAATATAGCTGTCAATCAAAGCCTCATCTGTTTCGTTTGCAAAGCCGGACTGTGCACTGATTAGCTGGATTTGAATGTGATGCAGTGTATGCAAAATCCTTTCTTGCTCAGACATATCCGCTTTTTGATTGTTTCTGCGGTTCTGTCGTTTCATGCGTGCCAGCCTCCCTTCTTTTGTATGGATTTTGTATAGATTTAAAATTTTTGTTTCTACTCGTACTTCTAATATAAGCCAAACTGTAGTGCTTTATTCCTTTTTTAGGAGTTTTTGGTGTATATTTTATCAAAAAAAGAGTACCGGCAAAGCCGACACTCTGAAATTTTTTCTTCTTTTTTCTTTTGTATGATAAAACTATATTATTCTTCTAATTTTCTTGCTGCATATTTTTTGCCTGCTGTAACCAAACCAATGATATACAGCACAACCAGTACAGCCGCAATACCATATGCTACAGACAATGGCAGACCAAAGCCGATGGACTGATTGAGCAGGAAAGAAGATATGATAAACAGATAAAATGCACCTGGTATCAAAGAAATCAGATACGCATACTTTGGCGCACCTTTTTTCGCACGCAGATATACGCTGATTGCGGCAAATGCAAACACAGCAATGGTCTGGTTTGCCCAAGAGAAGTAACGCCACAAAATATTGAAGCCTTCTGCATTGAGTTTTGCGAAAATCAGAATTGCAATTACAGGAATAAACAGCCCAATGGTTACCATCATACGATTGCGTCTTGCTTTCTGGTCGATATGCAGATAATCCGCTACCATCAGACGGCAGGAACGCAACGCTGTATCCCCAGATGTAATCGGCAGTACGATAACACCCAAAATTGCAATGATACCGCCAATCGGTCCCAACAAGTCTTTTGCAACTTCACCAACAACGCCTGTCGCGCCGCTCAAAGAACCTTTGTTATAAATCCCCATTGCAGCCGCAGCCCAAATCATAGCAATAAAACCTTCCAGAATCATCATCCAATAGAATGTAAAACGACCTTCTTTTTCGGAAGCCACACTACGACCAATCAAAGTACATTGTGTGGAGTGGAAACCAGAAGTGATACCACAAGCAACTGTCACAAAGAATACAGGGATAAACGCTGTGCCTGCGCCAGAGTTGCCCGCTGCGTCCCACATAGGATACACATTAAAAATACCGCTCAAACCATTTGAGAAATCAATATTAATCAGTTCATAATGTTTGAAGAAAATACCACAGAATACACCGATTGCAGATAACAGCAATACAGCACCAAAAATAGGATAAATTCTACCAATGATTTTATCAATTGGGAACAATGTCGCAATCAAATAATATGCCAAAATAATAGCATAAATTACCCAAGTTGCAGGTGTAATCCCTTCAATACCAAAAATCTGTGTTGCCAGCAAATCCCCAGGTGTATAAGTAAATACCGCACCTACCAAAAGCATCAGCAGGCAAAGGAAAATATTATATACCTGATATGTTTTATTGCCCAAGAATTTATGTACAATCCCTGGCATCTGTGCGCCATCTTGACGCAATGACATCATACCACTCAAATAGTCATGTGTGGCACCACTGATGACACAGCCGATAGGAATTGTGATAAATGCGATGGGTCCAAACAAAATCCCCTGTATGGGTCCAAAGACAGGACCAGTCCCCGCAATGTTGAGCAGGTTGATCAATGCGTTTTTCTTTTTGCTCATTGGCACAAAGTCTACGCCATCTTGAAATTTGATTGCGGGTGTTTGTCTGTCATCAGGGTGAAAGATATGCTCTACAAATTTACCATAAAGCGCGCCACCACCAATCAGCAGAACCAACCCGATCAGAAATGTTGCCATAAATACTCCTCCTTTTGGAATGTTACCTGGAATGTATCTACTATTTGTCCATGCCACCCCCTATGGTTTATGGACAAAATAGTAGAGTTTCCCATTCCATATTACAAAAAATAGTGCTTTGACTGTATGATATTACAGCCGGAAGTAAAAAATTACTGTATTGGAGTATACGACAATTTCTTATTTTTGGCAATATTATTTTCTATTTATCCGAAATTTTTTCTATTAAAAATAGAATTTTTGTTCAGTTTCATGTTGAATTAAGTATACATGGATAATTTTGCCAAATATTTTCTTGCAAATAAACAATGTGATTTCGTTGTCTCATTTTCTTTTCGTTCAAAAAAACAATCATTTTTCAAATATATGGCAATTGATTCAGCAAAACGTCTTATTTATCAAAATAGGACATCTTTTTGATACTATAAATCCTGTTTTTTGTATAAAAAAAGATATGAAATCTTTCTTATGAATAGATTTCATACCTTTTTTCTGATTGATATTGTTTATACTGCTTTTTGTTTTCTTGCTTCGCGCTTCATCAATCTTTGTTTGCGTTTGGCTTCTCTTTTGGCGCGTCTTAAGACACGTTTTTCATACCGTTTGCGTTTGCGTTTATCCAAAGCCGCATACAATACCGGAATAAATACCAATGTGACCAAAGAAGATAAAGAAAGTCCAAAAATAACACTGATTGCCATAGAGCGCATCATTTCGCTACCTTCATCTTGTGAAAATACCAAAGGCAGCATACCCAAAATGGTTGTGAGCGTTGTCATCAAAATAGGACGCAGACGACGCGGTCCCGCTGTGGTCAAAGCATCGTAACAATTCATACCACGCGCCATCAATTGATTGGTATAGTCTATCAACACGATACCATTATTTACTACCATACCAGCAAGCATGATAAAGCCCATCATAGAGGTCATAGTGATGGAATTGCCTGTCAAATACAGACCAAAAATTGCACCTGTAAACGCCAAAGGCATAGAGAACATAATAATCATAGGGTGACGCAGGCTTTCAAACTGTGATGCCATAATCATATATACCAGCAATACCGCCACAATCAAAGCTGTGGTCAAAGATTGGAATGCATCATTCATCATTTCCAATGTACCAGAGAAACCATAAGAGCATCCTTCTGGGAATGGATAGCTGTCCAATGCCGCTATGACTTGCTGCTGCGCAATATTCCCATTTAATCCATCTGCGCTGGCTTCAATCGTGACATAATTTTTCTGATTTTCACGTGTAATAGATGCCGCGCTTTCGCTCATTTCGACCGTCGCAATGCTGGAAAGTGGAATTTGCCCACCATAAGCAGATGCCACAGTCAAATTTTCCAAATCGGATAAATAGTTGACTTGTTGTGTATCATATCTCACCACAACGTCTATTTCCATACCATCGACTTTATACTGTGTTGCAGTTGCGCCAGAAATTGCCGTGTTCAAAGAATTGGCAATCGATGCTGTTGTGATGCCATATAAAGAAGCTTTCCCTCTGTCAATCACCACGCGCGCCTCTGGCACGGTATCGCCTGTGGAACCTGTGACATCTGTAAAGCCGGGTATCGCCGCAATGACATCTATCACATCTTGCTCTACTGCCATCAAGGTTTCTGCATCATAACCATAAATATTAAAGGATACATCTGCACCGCCAAAGCTGCCCATTGCAGAGCCAGAAGGTGCCGCTGTAATTTCCGCGCCAGCAATATCCGCCATACGCGCTTGTATATCGTCACAGACCTGCGCCGTAGAGCGTGTACGTTCTGCTTTATCCACCAGATTGACTGTCACACTTGCACCAGAAGAACTGCCGCTTGACATACTGCCACCGCCAGTAGAAGCATATATCATTTCTGCCTCTGGAATATCCTGCAAACGGTACAGCACTTCCCATACCACTTCTTCTGTATTGTCCAAATCGGAACCATTGGGCAATTCTATGGTAATATTGGCTACCCCTTCGTCTGTTTCGTCCATAAAGTCCATACCTGCCAAAGGAATGGTCATCAGGCTGGCGCAAAATGTTGCCAAAACAATCAACACAGTGACAATGGGGTGATGCAATGCCGCGCGCATCAATTTTTCATATCCATTGGTCAATGCATCAAAAAACAAATCCAATAAAAACGAAATCCGAAATTTGCGTTTTGTTTTTTCTTTTTCTGTATTCTTGCGCAAAAATACGGCACAAGCCATTGGTACGAATGTAATCGAAACCACCAAGGACGAAACCAAAGAAAAACAAATCGAGAAAGACAAACTTTGCATGATTTGCCCAACCGAACCGGAAGTAAAGGCAATCGGCAAAAATACGGCAACTGTGGTCAAGGTAGAGGCAGTAACTGCCATAGTTACTTCTTTCGCACCCGTTTCCGCTGCTTCTTTGGGGTCATAGCCTCGTTCATAATACTGATATACACTATCCAATACTACGACTGAGTTATCGACCAACATACCAATCCCAATGGCAAGCCCACCCATAGAGATGATATTGAGCGTCATGCCAGAAAGATACATCAAGCCGAAGGTCGCCAATATGGAGGTTGGAATCGACATAGCAATGATAGCTGATGTAATGGGATTTTTCAAAAATACCAATAATACGAAAAACGCAATCAGCGCACTGAGCAATGCCGTTTCTGTTACATTCGACAATGACATTTGAATGTAATCTGCCGTATCTGTCAGCATTACCATATGGATTTCTGGATAATCCTGATTGAGCTGTTCCATTTCGGCATTCAGTTTTTCGCTGACATCTACCAAGTTTGCAGTAGATTGTTTGTTGACCGAAAGCAAAATACCATAATTGCCATCTATGATACTAAAAGCGGTACGGTCTACTTCCACTTCTTCCACGCGTGCCACATCTTCCAAATGAATCAGCGCGCCGCTTGGTGTTGTGATGGGAAGCTGTTCAATGTCTTCTATGCTTTCAAATTCGCCCATGGTACGTACTTGCACATCGGTCGTGCCTTGCAGCAAAGAACCAGACGGCAAATTCATATTTTCTGCGGATAATGATTGACTGATAGAGGTAGTAGAAAGCCCATAGCCTGCCATTTTCTGGGGGTCAATGGTGATACGCACTTCACGTTCCACGCCACCTGTTACATCAACAGAAGCTACACCTTCGATACGTTCCAAACGGTTGAGCACATTATCTTCTACCATTTCATTGAGTGCAGTCAAATCCATATTTTCCGCTGTGACGCCAACCGAAATGGGGGTTGCATTCATATCCATTTTGATGATGTTTGGTTCGTTTGCATCATCAGGCAGCAATGCTTTAGTACGGTCTACCACATCACGCAAGTCCATTGCTGCGATGTCGATGTCTGTACCGTCGACAAACTGCACCATAACCAAAGACATATTTGCCGAAGAAACCGAAGTCACGTTTTCTACATTAGAAACCGTACTGAGCGATTCCTCCAAAGGCTCTGTCACAAGATTTTCAATTTCTGTAGGACCTGCGCCAACGTACGTTGTGCTAACTACGACAACCGGAATATCGACTTCCGGCATCAAGTTCATATCCAGATTCATATAGGCGACAATCCCTGCCAAAAATACCATCATCGTCACCATTAAAGTCGTTACACTGCGGCGAATGGCAATTCTTGAAATCATGCTTTATTCCCCCTCACCTGTCAGCTCTGCGCCTGAAATGGGTACGCGCACGGTATCTTCCGTCGGATTTTGCACCTGCACTTCTTCGCCATCGCTGATATAGGTCTGTCCTTTTGTCACCACCTGCATATCGGCTGTCAGACCGCTTGTGATTTCAACATTTTCGCCGCTTTCAATGCCCAATGTGACAGGCACTTTTTTGGCAGTATTATTTTCTACAATGTATACATAAGTTTCTTCCTCTTTTTCGATGACAGCATCTCGAGGCAGTATCAAAGCATTTTGAGACGCAGCAGTCACGAATTTGACTTCCGCAATCATACCCGGTTTGAATGCCCCTTTGCTGTTATTTAATGTCACTTTGACAGTATATGTACCCGTTTGTGTTGCGGTAGGGCTGATGGTAGAAACCGTACCAGAAAAAGGTTCTTCCGAAACCGCTGTCAATAGCACATCTACAGATTCGCCGACTGCAATATCATTGACCATTTGTTCTGATACCCCAACTTCTACTTTGACTGTAGACAAATCAATGATGGTATAAGCTGGCGCGCTTTGTCCCGCAAAGCTGCCCACTTCTACCCCACGGGCAGAAATCACGCCACTGATGGGCGCAGTGATATTACAATCATCAATATTTTTTTGCAAATTTTCCATCTGTATTTGAATTGAAGTCAAATTCGCCTGCGCACTATCATATGCCAACTGCAATTGGTCTAAATCATTCTTTGCTAAAATGCCTTCTTCATACAATATGGTATTGCTTTCTAACTGTGATTTTGCGTTGTCGACCTGCAATTGTGTAGCGGCATAATTGGCTTCTAAAGAACGCATATTATTTTGCAAGTCTGTACTGTCTAATGTAAACAATACTGCGCCTTCTTGTACTGTATTGCCCACATCATACGCATAACTTGTGACCTTTCCCGCCATACTGGGTACAACGGAAACCTCTCGTGACGGCGCAACCGTACCAGAATACGAAAAATCGCTGGAAATCTCCCCTGTTGTCACGGTGGTGGTTTGTACGGTACGTACTGCTTTTTCTTCCACGACCGGCTCCTCCTGTGCGGTACAGCCACTCACTGCCAGCACACAGAGCAAAGCCAAACAAATCCCTGTTTTTTTCATTCCTGTTTTCCTCCTGCTGTCATCATTTGATTAAATTCTTCTAAATGCGCCAAACAACGTGCTTGTGTCTGGGCATCGAATTGGCTAAAACAAGCAGCAATGGTATCCAAAGCCATTTCTTCTGCCTCTGCCACAGCCTCCTTGCCTTTTGTGGTCAAATGAAAAAAAACTTTTCTGCCGTCCATGTCTGCTTCTTGTTTTCGGGTCAAATAGCCGAGTTTTTCTAGCTTGGAAAGTATGATAGACATACTGCTTTTACTGATACTGAACCACTTGGCAATCTCTGAAAGTGTATGTATATTTGCGTTTTTGATAAACATCAACACATGGAATTGACGTATTGTCAGAGCCCTCTCTTTGGTCTTTCCATTGATATTGAATGATTTTTCGATATGCGCACGATTCCAACACAATATATTCATATTCAATGCCATCAATTGTTTTGCAATTTGTTTTGCGCAATCTATTGACATAATACCGTCCTCCCCGAAATTCATGTACTGCATGGTAACAAAATGATTTTAAGATAAAACTAATTTTGTGTCAATTCTTTCCTACCGCAACAAATCAAAAAAACCGGAAATCTTTTGGTAAGTAAAAGATTTCCGGTTTTTCCAATTGTTTTTATGCTTCGCCCAACATTTCCTCTACTTTATGCAACAGGCGTTTGGTTGCTTCGCCTGGGTGTTTTTTGGCATAAATTGCCGAAATCACGGAAATGCCGTCTACGCCACTACCCTTGAGCTGCATCACATTTTCCTCTGAAATGCCGCCGATAGCAACGACTGGAATGTCCACTGCTTTGCAAATTGCCAATAATTCGGCATTGCTCAAAGACTGTGCATCTTTCTTGGTATCGGTATGGAACACAGCGCCTACGCCGATATAATCCGCGCCGCTTTCCTGCGCGCGTACTGCCGTTTCTACCGTATTGGCGGAAATGCCCAAAATACGGTCAGGTCCAATCATAGCGCGTACATCTTTTCCCACAATATCGCTTTGTCCCACATGCACACCGTCTGCACCGCAAGCCAAAGCAATATCAATATCATCATTCACCACAAAAGGCACATGATAGCGTTTTGCCAAAGCCGCCAGTTCTTTGGCTTCTTGCAAAAATGTGTCATGGTCTAATTCTTTTTCACGAATCTGTAAAAATGTTGCACCTGCTGCCAAAACTTCTTCTGTCACATCATACAATGTGCGTTGTCCCAACCAAGTTCTATCTGTAATGGCATACAGTTTCATAGATTCTTTTGTGGCTTCTTCCGGCAGGAAGATTTCCTCTACTTTGGCATACTGCGCTAAAGTTTTTGCGTCCAGCAAACTGATTTGGTCTACCAGATGGGTACGGAATGTCAAAGTACCGCCGCCCTGTGCGTCTGTTTTCTGGCGTGCGATTTCGCCGCTGACACCCATCAATGTCACTGCACATACAGCCGCTTCCAAAATCTGATTGGGATTGCCGCCGCAAAACGCGCCCAAAAGTGCGGTCAGCATACAGCCGCTCCCAGTGATACGTGACATCATGGCGTCCCCATTGCGCAGCGCAAAAACACGTTCCGCAGATGCCACAATATCAATCACGCCGGAAATGGCAATCACTGCGCCTGTTCTGCGTGCCAAATCCCGCGCCATACGCGCAAAGCGTTTATAATTTTTCTCTGTAATTTTGTCTTCCTCCGCTGCGTCTACGCCTCTTGTTGCGCCGCTGCCGAGTGCCAGATGTTTGATTTCGGAAGTATTGCCACGAATGACAGCAAATTTCACTTGTTCCAATAAGGCTTTGCCGCCATTGCGTCGTAAGGTAGTCGCACCCACTGCCACAGGGTCAAGTACAACCGGTACACCTGCTGCATTTGCCGCTTTGCCCGCTACCAACATAGCTTCTACATCTTCCATCGTGCCCATATTCATCACAAGCGCCTGAACCACAGAAGCCACTTCCGCCACTTCGTCCACTTCATGCGCCATCGTTGGCGATGCGCCTGCCGCCAATATGATATTGGCGCAGTCATTGACGGTCACAAAGTTTGTAATCGCCTGTACTACAGGTTCTTTTTCTTTTACATTCTGCATCATCTGTGCAAATAAAGCCTCTGTCTGCATGTTCGTTCCCTCCTGCTTGTTCAGTTTCTGATTATGAATTATGGATTATTGATTATTGATTGTTTATTTTATATTTCTTTTGCGTTTTTCTATCAATCTAGCATAAACGCCGCTTTTTTTGAGCGCAGTGATGACCAATACCGCCAAAAACGCACCCATTGCGGAAGATGGCACAAATGCCGGAATATAAACCAAAGGCGTTTGCAAATCCATACCGTATAAATATTTCATCACAGGATAGGACGCCAAAGCACTCAAAATACCTGTACCAAAAACTTCCCCAATCACTGCCATATACAGCTTGCCGCCGGATTTGCGGTACAACAGACCAGATAAAAACGCACCGATGACTGCCCCGATGACTGCCAAAGCCGTGCGTCCTGTCATCATACGCAAAATCCCTGTAATCAAAGCCGCCAAAAATGCCCAATACGGTCCTACAAATACCGCCGCCAGCACATTGATGAAATGCTGAAACGGTGCCATATTCGGAAACCATACGATAGACGATAACACAAAGCCCATCGCCGCGAAAATTGCCGTCAATATCATTTCAAACACATAATTTTTATTTTGTTTGCCATTCATCTCAAAGCCCTCCTTCTGACAGCACTGCTCCTTTTTTGTCAAATGATTGGATTTTGCCGCAGCACAAATACCAGATACAAACACAAGAAAAAAGGATTTCCCTTTGGAAATCCTTCGTTGTATCCGCATATGTATCATACTGCACTCCCTACGTTGGCATTATCCAAATCAGGTGTAAAGGTCGAAGGAGATGCCCTTCCTCTCAGCCTTCCTTATGAAAGCTCCCTTTGCATTCTTTTGTCATTATAATACGGTTTGTGTCGGTTGTCAATGTGAGGATATGGGCGCAGCATGTGCCGTATTGTCCGTATTTGCTGTACATGCGGTATCTGCGGCATTTTTGCGAAACCGTTTGAAAAAACGTTTCATAATCTCGCTACATTCTGGCTGCAATACGCCTTCCACAACATCGACTTGATGATTGAGTTTTGGTTCATTGAGTACATCTAACACAGAACCGGCACAGCCTGCTTTACTATTGCGTGTACCAAACACCACTTTGGGAATGCGCGCCTGTACAATCGCGCCCGCACACATCGGGCAAGGCTCTACTGTTACATATAACACACAATCCTCCAGCCGCCAATCGCCTACTATCTCTGCCGCCGCGTTGATGACATCAATTTCCGCGTGTCGCAGTGGATTTTTTGCAGTATTGCGCATGTTATGCCCACGCGCAATGATTGCACCTGCTCGTACCATCACCGCGCCAATCGGTACTTCTCCCATGTCTAAGGCTTTTTGTGCTTCCGCCAAAGCCTCCCGCATATAGCAAATATCTTGCTCGTTTTGCTCTATTTGTTGTTCTGTTTGCTCTGTTTGTTCTATTTGCTCAGTCATACTTTCATTTTTCTGCTGCACTGGTCTGCGTCACCTCCTTCGCAATACATAAGGAGCCTTTGCGCGCTTCAATATCGGTTACCAACCAATAATCGTCTAAACCATCATCATTCATATCACAAGCATAAATACATTGTGCATATACAATATCTTCATTCGACGAACGCAGACCTTTTTCTGTCAAAATATAACGTATGGTCGTACCAGTCATGTCACAGATATAAATTTCTTTTACGCCATCACGGTTCAAATCGCCGCTGGTAATCGCACCATACAAACTTTCTACACCCAAATGTGTCGACCAAATCAAGCGGAAATTGTTTCCGTTTTTCTGATACAAATATAAATCCAGTCCATCACTCATCAAATATTCTGCGGTACCATCGCCGTCCAAATCTGTGATATGTATGTAATGTATGGTATGTTTGAGTCTGGTATATCCTGTATTTTCCCAGCCTTCTGCACCTTTTTCATAATATTGTATCAGCTTTTCACCACCGACCAAAAGCCGACTGCCTTCTGCCGCCAAGGCACTGCCTTGACTGGCTTCTAAAGCAATTTCTGTATTCATGCGCTGCATGTTGTTATCATAAAATACGATTTTTTCCGAACGTGTATAAGTATGTTCGCCTTCGCCTTGTCCTTGTACTGTCAAAGAAGAAAGTACAACCGCCAATTCGCTGCCGTTTTCCCCGTCATAGAATGTAGCCGCTGTTGCGTCTAATCCGCTGCCAAATGTCAAAGTGCGCCACAAACGCAATGCGCCGCCTTGATAACGATAAATCTGGACTGCGCCGTCTTGTATCGAGGCTGTCAATACATTGCCTTTTGCATCTTTGCCCACAGACACAAAGCCATCTTTTGGAAAACTTGCCGCACTGGAAGAAAACGCATCTGTCGAAAGCGGTGCTTCCCATTGTTCATATTGTTTAAAATGTCCGTCTGCCAAGAAGGGATTGCGTTCCTGTAAGCTGTAATATCCATTATCATATCCGCCCTGATAACATACCCCAATCAATGTGCTGCCTGAAAAATAGCATAAAAGCTGTCCCGCAACATCGCCATTATAATGCACCAAAGATGCTGTGCCTAATACGACAGAAGAACCCGCATAATTGCGCATATCATAGGTACAGTCTGCGGAGGCTGTGTATAAATTTTCTGCCGCTCCACTGTTTTCCGGCAATTTGACTTCCGAAAACTGCAAACTATCTCCGTCAAAATCCCAATAATATTCTTCTGTAATCTGTTCAATCTGTGCGCTGTACTGCTCCTGCTGTGCGGCTGTGAGTGAAAACACCGCTTCCTCCTGCCCGCAGGCAGTCAAGCCGAACAATGTACACACCAACAGACAGAATTTGATTCTGTTCATTCGTATTTCCCCTTCTCTCTTGTCTACGCACATGCTGTATCGCCTGCGCGGCTGTGCTTCGCCACGAGAACGTGTGGCAAAAAATCCATTTCGCCATCATATGCAATCCATTATAACGGATTTGCAGAATTTTTTCAAACGCATTTTGTTTTCAGCCTACACCAAACACATACCGCACCAACACCAGCGCAATCCATACTCCTGTAAAATTGGCTACCAATGCACAAAATAAAGTATGTCTTGTTTTTGTGATATGTACGGACAAAAAATATAAACTCATGGTATAAAACACAGTTTCGGTGCAGCACATCATCACAGACGATACACGCCCGACGAAAGAATCCGGTCCATATGTGGCGAAAATATCCGTCAAAAGCCCCACAGCCGCAGAGGAAGATACCAGACGTACCAATGTCAATGGCGCTAAAGCCGCCGGAAATCCAAAAGCAGTTTCTAAAGGTGTGAGCAATTTTGTCAAAAGTTCCAACAAGCCACCAGCGCGCAGCACTTCCACCCCTACCATCAGCCCAATCAAAGTCGGCAAAATCTCAACAACTGTTTGCAGCCCTTCCTTTGCGCCTTCCAAAAACGCCTCATATAAATTGACACGACGCAAACAGCCAAACACGACAATCAAAAGCACTGTCACAGGTATGATAAAATCAGAAATCACCAACAAAAGCCGCATCAATGCCCCCTCCCTTCCAACAATTTGGCAAGCAGTATGCCGACTATGGTTGTGACCAATGTCGCTACAATCCCAACGCCCATGATTTCCGCCGGCGCCGCAGAGCCATATTCCGCACGATAGGCAAGTATATTGACTGTAACCAATTGCAAAGATGACATATTGACCACCAAAAACATGCACATGGCATTGCTTGCCCTTCCTTCTTGTCGGTTCAATTTAGCCAGTTCCTGCATGGCAAGCAAACCCGCAGGCGTTGCCGCCCAGCCCAAACCCAAAAAATTTGCCGCAAAATTCGCCGCAATATATTTTCGTGCGGGGTGGGTACGGGGCACTTCTGGAAACAAAAAATCCAAAAAAAGTGTACATTTCTGCGCCAAAGCGTCAATCATGCCGCCGCGTTCCGCAATTTTCAAAACACCTGCCCATGTTGCCACGACACCCGCCATCGTAAACGCCAATTCTACCGCGCTTTTGCCGCCATCAATCACAGCATTTGTCACCAAATCCATACGTCCCAAAAACGCTCCGGTCAAAATGCCGCCAATCAAAAAAAATCCCCAAATCACATTGAGCATATCCATTCCCCCTCGTGTTAATCTATGTCTACGGACAATCCAATCATGCGTTTTTTGGTTTTTTCGATAATAAAAAAGCTGTCACAGCATTTCAATTTGCTATGACAGCTTACAATTGCTTATTTTTTAGTCTTCTAAAATACGTCCATCTGTGGAAATGGTGACTACCTGCCAAGGTATGAATTTGCCGCTTGCCTGCAATGCTTTTTTCGCCGCCAATTCTATCCCGCCACAACAAGGCACTTCCATACGAACAATGGTCAAACTGCGAATGTCGTTTTGTTTGAGAATTTCTGTCAATTTTTCGCTATAGTCTACCATGTCCAATTTGGGACAACCTACCAATGTGATTTTGCCCTGCATGAACTGCTGATGGAAATTTGCATATGCATATGCGGTACAGTCTGCCGCAATCAACAGTTTTGCACCGTCAAAATAAGGCGCCTGTATGGGAGCAAGTTTGATTTGTACGGGCCATTGACGCAGCGCGCTGGACATAGGCGGTGCAGACTGTGCAGACTGTGTGGGTTGTACTGGCTGGGGTGCGGGCTGTAAACTTCTGCTTTGACTGCCAGGACAACCTGTATGTTTTTGTTTTTGTTTCATATTCGCCTGTACTGCCGCTTCGTCATATGCCGCCGCTTCGCGTTCCACAAATGAAATCGCGCCGGTAGGACAAACGGGCAAACAATCGCCTAAACCATCACAATAATCGTCACGCAATAAAGTTGCTTTGCCGTCTACCATACCAATTGCGCCCTCATGACAAGCATTTGCGCACAAACCACAACCATTGCATTTTTCTTGATCAATTTCTATAATTCTGCGTACCATAAAAGTACAGCCTCCTTTTTATATTCCATTTTGATTTTTTGATTTTGGATTGCTTTTCTTGTTTCTTTGATAGTAGTATGCTATACTTGCGGCAAATAGTATGTTGTTTTTCCAACGCTTTTAGAATGGAGTGATTGTACATGTCAGATACCACGCTTTCTTTTTTATCTTCCCTGCCACTTTTTCAAGGGATTGCGCCTGATGCACTGCCAAAGGTACTACAAGCACTTTCTGCGCATCAAGTTTCTTATCAAAAAGGAGAATATCTATTACACAATCAAGATATTGTTGCAGCAGCCGGTTTGGTATTACAAGGCAAAGTATTGGTATTGCGGGAAGATTTTTGGGGCAATCGCGCCATATTGACACAGATTTCCGCTGGGTATTTATTCGGCGAAACCTATGCCATGTTGCATCTGCCCGCAGAAGTTAGCGTAGAAGCGGCAGAAGATACGACTGTATTGTATCTGAATCTACAAACTTTATTGACCACGCAAGAACCCGCTTTGATTACCATATCACATCGTCTGATGCAGTCCTTTGCACGACGTAATTTGACATTGACGCGCAAAATTGCGCATGT
The DNA here is from genome assembly GCA_944384295.1 of uncultured Lachnospiraceae bacterium. Taxonomy (GTDB): domain Bacteria; phylum Bacillota; class Clostridia; order Lachnospirales; family Anaerotignaceae; genus Anaerotignum. The sequence continues at coordinate 65,658 of CALWSU010000009.1, forward strand.
GACTTGCCGCACCACACGGGAAAAATTGCTTTCCTATCTCTCTGCACAAGCCAATGACGCCAAAGATGCAGTTTTTTCCATACCGTTCAATCGCCAGCAATTGGCTGATTATCTGGCAGTCGAACGCAGTGCCATGTGCGCAGAATTGAGCCGTATGAAACAAGATGGCTTGTTGGATTATCATAAAAATCATTTTCGTTTATTTTTGCAATAAAAGCAATTATTTCTTACATTTTCCATACATTTTCCGAAAACATATAGAAAGGTTACTGCTTTTTTTGCTTTCTCATGATATGATGAAGAAAAAAGGAAATTGATACAGAAAGGGGTTTTATGATATGAAACGAAACTGGATTGTATTGAGTTTATGTATTTGCTGTACGGCTTTTGCATTTGGCTGTTCCCAAAAAGAAACACCAGAAACCACTGACACGCCCCAAGTAGAACAGGAAGCAGTATCTGAAGAAACCACCAACGCACCCACTGCACAACAAGCAGTGCCACAAGTGGAAAAATTATATCAAGATGCACATGCCATCTATGAACAAATCATGTTGACTGGTCTGGAATGTAGTTATGATGATGTCATTGATATGAACGGCTATACATATTGCCGTGTGACAGATGCACGTTTTCCAGACATGCCCAGCTTCCAAAGCTATTTGGAACAATATTTTACCAAAGATTTCATTGCAGAAGATATACTTTCTGAAAATGATACCCGTTTTGTAGAAGGCAAAGGCGGCGGATTATATGTATTAGACGCCAACCGCGGCGCGAATATATTCTATGCTGGCGCAGTGCTGCAAGAGCCTGTGGTGGAAAGCGAAAACGCAATTTCTCTTACCGTACAGGGATATTATACAAAAGACACACCATATGACGGCACCATATTTGACACAGCACCAGAGGACAGCAGCGCATACGAAATTGTGGATTATACATTCCGTATTGTGCCAGAAGGGAACCAATGGAAATTTGATAGTTTTGCACTATTAAATTAACAATGCATATTTTATTTTGTATACTTTTCAAATGATATAGGGCATCCTTTTCGCGAACCATCAGCCAATTTTTCTTATTTTTCAAGATTTGAGATAAGAAAAATTGGCTTTTGTGATTCTATACGTTGAAATATATCGTGCATTTTGCGCACTCTTGTTGTTTTCCCCACAATACCCTACTATAATAAACATTGCTGTTTGCTTCAGCACTTGACTGACAACACAGCAGAAACACAATGTAACATTTGAGGGAGGTATTTTTATGGAACAAAAGAGAGAGCGTTTCTCGTCCAGACTCGGGTTCTTGCTCATCTCAGCAGGCTGTGCAATCGGTTTGGGGAATGTATGGAAATTTCCATATATTACAGGAGAATATGGCGGCGCAGCATTTGTATTGATTTATCTTGCCTTTTTGGTATTGATGGGGATTCCAATTTTGGTTGCAGAACTTGCCGTAGGACGTGGCAGCCAACAAAGTATTGCACGTGCGATGAACACTTTGGAACCAAAGGGCACAAAATGGCATTGGTACAAATATTTTGGTATGGCAGGTAACTACATACTGATGATGTTCTATACAACAGTTGCGGGCTGGATGCTCTATTATTTCTTTAAGATGGCAGCCGGCGGCTTTGAAGGATTAGACGCAAACGGTGTAGGCGAAGCGTTCAATACTATGTTAAGCAGACCGGGCTTGATGACAGGCTTTATGGTAATCGTTGTATTGCTGTGCTTTGGCGTTTGTGCCCAAGGGCTACAAAATGGTGTAGAAAAAATCACGAAAGTGATGATGCTTTGTCTGTTTTTCCTGATGGTGGTATTGGCGATTCGTTCCGCACTGTTAGAAGGCGGCGAAGCCGGTTTGGAATTTTATCTGAAGCCGAATTTTGCGGCATTGAAAGAATTTGGTCTTTTAGAGGTATTATTCGCAGCATTGGGGCAGGCATTCTTTACATTGAGTATCGGTATTGGTGCGATTGCGATTTTTGGTAGTTATATTGATAAATCTCGTTCTTTGACCGGTGAAGCAATTTTAATTACGATATTAGATACTTTTGTAGCATTGATGGCTGGTATGATTATTTTCCCCGCTTGTTTTGCATACAATGTCAGCCCTGACCAAGGACCTTCCTTGATATTTGTGACATTGCCGAATGTATTCAACAATATGCCAGGCGGCAGACTTTGGGGTTCTTTATTCTTCCTGTTTATGTGCTTTGCGTCCTTCTCCACAGTCATTGCAGTATTCCAAAATATCATTTCTTTTGCAGAAGATTTGACCAAAGCAAGCAGAAAAAAAATCATTTGCATCAATCTGATTGCGATCATACTGCTTTCTATGCCTTGTGTATTAGGATATAACCTTTGGAGTGGGTTCCAACCATTTGGCGAAGGCTCCGCTGTACTGGATTTAGAAGACTTTATCGTCAGCCAAAATATATTACCTTTGGGCAGTTTGATTTTCGTATTATTCTGTAGCTTCAAAATGGGCTGGGGCTGGGATAACTTTATTGCAGAAGCAAATAGCGGCAACGGCTTGAAATTCCCCAAAGGGATTCGCTTCTACATGCAATGGATTTTACCTTTGATTGTATTATTTATATTCGTCATGGGTTATTATTCTAAATTCTTTGCCTAATCAATCATACAAAATCTATAAAATCTATATCATCAGATACATACAAAAAACCGGAAATCTCTTATCCAAAAGATTTCCGGTTTCAGGGTGTCGAAAAAGTCGACACCCTGTCGTCAAAGGCTCATTTCATTCAAGCCTTTGACGAGTAGACAGAAGTA
>CALWSU010000010.1 GCA_944384295.1 uncultured Lachnospiraceae bacterium
TACTTCTGTCAACTCGTCAAAGGCTTGAATGAAATGAGCCTTTGACGACAGGGTGTCGACTTTTTCGACACCCTGAAATTTGATACAAACAGATTCATATTTTTTCATATTTTGTATGCCTGCCCCATAGACTGTTAAAGAGATATTTTCGCAGGAAAAGAGAAACGGGGGAAGGTAGTTATGGAAGATATGTATCAAAAAATCCTGTGGGAAGGTTATGGCTTGCGGTATCAAAGCGGTGTGCGTACGCGCACAGGCTTGGTATGCCAAACAGATCAAGGTCTGCGGGAATTGAAAAAAGCACGCAGCAGCCGCAGAGAAATTTTATTGGCGCATGACGTCAAGTGCAGGCTGTATGAAAATGGCTTCACTTCCCTCTGTCGCTTCGCTACCGCACAGGACGGCAATCCTTTTTTTGTATGGGACGGCACCTATTATTTATTAGAAGATGTCATGCAAGGGGAAGCCATAGAAGAAGAACAGCCACAAGACTGGTTGGACGGTGCCGCACTGATGGCAAAGATGCATTGTGCTGCCAATGGGCTAAAACTGCGGGAAGGCTTGGCACAAGCAGAGGCTTTGCCGCAGGTCTGGCAGAAGCGGCTGAATGAATTGGCAAAAATTAAAAAAAGAATCGAACGGCAAAGCGGATATTCTGCATTGGATTTATTGGTATTGCGCTATTATCAGCCGTTTTTTACACGTGCCCAACGGGCTTTGGAACAGTTGCAGCAAGCAAATTATACCAAATTGCGTAAACAACAGCAGGCGCAAGGCGTATTTTGTCATAATCGTATCAAAGGGAATCATTTATATCGGCAAACAGACGGCAGTCTGTGGATTGGTGGTTTTGAACACTGTACCGCAGATGTGTTTTTGCTGGATTTGGCAACGTATCTCAAACGGCTTTGGCGGAAAACACAGGGCGATGTGACATTATTGGAAAATGCAGTCGATACATACCGCAGTACACGTGATGTGTCAGAGGAGGAAATGCGTCTTTTATTGCCTCTGACGGCATATCCCGAAAAATTTTTGCGTTTGGTACATGAAAATTATAACAAACGTCAGGTATGTATTTCCCCTGCGATGCTGGCACATTTGACACAGACGGCAGAAGAAGAAACCAGCATGGGGATTTTAGAACAGTATTTGACAGAAAATTAGGAAACACAACACATAAAGCAAGCAACCAGAAAATCCTGTTAATTATGGGAATTTCTGGTTTTTTTATCTATGTCTTTGGGCTGCATCTTTGTTTCATGCAGTCATAGAAAGAAAAAGGGGCATTTTATACAGGAAATATCGGGCGGATGTGCTGTTTTGCGGTATGTATTTTCTCTTGCAAGTTTGCGAGGAAACGTATAAAATAAGGATAGACAATCCCGCAGTTTGCGGTATTGCGCTTTTATGCAAGACAGAAATATAAATATATAAATATAATATTATGATATATGATATTTGTGTTTTGCAATCATTCCCCAAAGGAGGAGAGGCGCGGTATGAGGGACTATCACTTTGAGGACGATGACCAAACCACAGAATTAGAAGAAACCATACGGCTAGATGCCATTCATGAAACCGTAAAAGCATTAGAGAAAAAAACAGAAGACGATTTAGAGGATTTGGGTGATAAAGACGCATTCTTGAATGCGTTTGAATCCGAACGTTTGACACCACAGGAATCTGTATCAGAATATGACGATATTTCACAAAAAGTGATAGAAGATATAACAAATATAGAAAATTTAGAAGATTTAGAAGATACAGAAGATACAGAAGATACAGAAGATACAGAGAGAACATTGGATTTGAGTCAAACACAAGAAATCCAACCAATACAGCAAACACAACAAACACAACCTATACAACAAACGCAATCCATGCACAGCATGTCCGCAGAAAAACAAAATGTGCAAAATGCCCAAGAACCAAAAACGACACAAAATAAAGAAGATGTAGCGGATTTAGAAGAAACAGAAGAATCCGCATCATTTTGGAATAAAAAAACCATAGGGCTGGCAACGATAGGCTGTATTTTGGTTGTGATGGTTTGTTTTGGATTGGCGCGCATGTTTTTTGCGCCCAAAGAAATACCATTGACACCAGGTACACCACGTCCGGTATTGATTACGTCGATTTTGGCGCAAGATGAATTGCTGGTGTATGATTTGCAAAGCGGCAAACAAACAACATTACAGTTGTCAGAGGATACCAAAATATATAATGAAAAAAATGTTGTGATTGTATCCGATATTTTAGAGGAAGGCGATTTGGTGCTTGCCACATTAGACAGTACTGGAAATGTGACCATATCGCTTTCTTACAACGGCATTACACAAATGGAAGCCACAGATTTACAGGTGGATACCACAGCAAGTGTATTGCGCAGCGAAGATGGCACACAGACCTATCATTATCAAAAAAACAGCAAATTTTTATATCAAGGCGAAGCATTGAAACCATCTGAACTTGCGCCCTGTGATGTTCTGACATTATATTTGGTAGAAGATACACTTTGGCTGACAGAAGTCAATAGCTATCATGGATATTTTATTGTAACGAATACAGGCAATATACAAAATGGCAAAATACAAATTGATACACAAGATGCCATAGCGTTATCAGAAGTATCTCGTATGCCGCTTGCAGAAGGCACACATACCGTTACCATTACCGGCGATAATATCGAAACCAGACAAGATACCTTGTTTATCGAAAGTGGCGAAGAAGTGACATATGATTTATCCCGCGCACAGGAAAAAATGGGCGTTTTGGTGATACAGGCAAATGTCACGGATTATAAACTTTATATCAATGGTACTTTGACAGACAGTACACAACCGGCGGTTTTGCCATTTGGGACATATGATGTTGTCATACTGAAAAACGGATATACCGACTGGAATCAGACTGTGACTATCAACCAAAGCACAGTAACGGTTCAAGCAGAATTGGAAGAATCCATACAATATGGCACATTAGCCATTACCTGTAATGAACCAGATGCACATATCATCATCAATGGCGTGGAACAAGGGATTGCGCCGTTACAGATTAAGCTGCCGACTGGCTTGCAGGTGGTAGAAATTTATAAAGAAGGTTTTGCAACCTATCGGCAAGAGGTGGAATTGACACAGGATACTGTGCATATCGACGCCATATTGCAGCCATAACGAAATCGTCTTTTTCTGCTCCTATGTTTTGCAGAAAAAGTGATATATCAAATACACAAAGGGAGGAATGGAAATTGGATTATAAAGAAAGATACCAACAATGGTTGGACGACCCCGCAATTGATGCACAAACAAAGGACGCACTGCGTGCGCTTGCGGCGGACGAAAAAGAACTGAAGGAATGTTTTTACAAAGAATTGGAGTTCGGTACAGGTGGACTGCGTGGGATTATTGGGGCAGGCAGCAACCGCATGAACCGTTACACCGTAGGACGTGCCACACAAGGCTTGGCAAATTATATTTTAAAAGAAGGCACACAGGCAAAAGGCGTTGCGATTGCGTATGATTCTCGTCATATGTCCCCCGAATTTGCACAGATTGCAGGTTTGGTACTGGCTGGCAATGGCATTCGTGCATATGTATATCCTTCTCTGCGCCCGACACCGATGCTGTCTTTTGCAGTCAGAGAATTGGGCTGCACCGCTGGTATTGTGATTACAGCAAGCCACAATCCACCAGAATATAATGGTTATAAAGTATATTGGGCAGATGGTGCGCAGGTCGTTGCACCTAGAGATAAAGACATTATCCATGAAGTAAATAGTGTTGCTAGCTTTGGCGACATCAAAGAAATGGATTTGCAGGAAGCACAGGACAAAGGTCTGTTCTGCTATATCGGCGAAGAAGTGGACAATGCATTCAATGCCAATGTATTGGCACAGCGTCAAAATCCCGCATTGATTACAGAAATGGGCGATACACTCAAAATCGTGTATACACCTTTGCATGGCTCTGGCAATCTGCCAGTACGTCGCGCGCTGAAAGAAGCAGGTTTCCAACATGTATTTGTGGTACCAGAACAGGAATTGCCAGATGCAGAATTTTCTACCGTTGGCTATCCAAACCCAGAAGACCCCAAAGTATTCGTGCTTGCGCAAAAATTGGCGGAAGAAAAAGGCGCGGACATCATTGTCGGCACTGACCCCGACTGTGACCGTGTGGGTGCAGTGGTACGCAATGACAAAGGCGAATTTGTGGTATTGACTGGGAATATGGTAGGCGCATTGCTGACAGAATATATCCTTTCTCAGAAGAAAGCAAATGGTACTTTGCCTGCAAATGGCGCAGTCATCAAGACCATTGTAAGTACCGAAATGATTGTACCAATTTGCAAAGCATACGGCGTGACATTGATGGACGTATTGACAGGCTTCAAGTTCATTGGTGAAAAAATCAAAGGCTTTGAAGAAACCGGCAGCCACCAGTTTGTATTTGGCTTTGAAGAAAGCTATGGCTGTTTGGCAGGTACTTATGCAAGAGATAAAGATGCGGTCGTTGCAACGCTCTTGATTTGTGAAATGGCAGCATACTACAAAAAACAAGGTATGACATTGTATGATGGCTTGATGGCATTGTATGAAAAATATGGTTATTTCCGCGAAGGCGTGAAATCTCTGACACTCAAAGGCTTGGACGGCGTAGAAAAAATCCGTCAGATTATGGCGGCATTCCGTGCCAATACACCAAAAGCATTTGCTGGTGTCGATGTGGTTTGGGCAAGAGATTATCAGTCACAAGTATTCTGCAATCTGCAAACAGGCGAAAAAACAGATAGCCCTCTGCCAGTTTCTGATGTTATGTATTACACATTGACAGACGGTTCTTGGATTTGTGTGCGTCCTTCCGGCACAGAACCAAAACTGAAATTCTATATCGGCGTACAGGGTACTTCTCTGGACGATGCAAAAGCAAAAATTGATGCTTTGGAAAAAGACATTGACGCAAAAGTAGCAGAAGTGTAATAGAATAATAAAATAATAAAATAGTAAAGCATAAGAAAAGCGTGTTTTTCAGACAGTTTTTGTCGAAAAACACGCTTTTTTGATACAGAAAATATGTCTTACAGCATTACAGCCGTAATCAAAAGCACAGCAGCAAATATCAGATTCATTTTTGTGAAATCTTTCAAATATTTGCCTTTTGCCTCTGGCACTTCCTGTACAAAAAATTTATACGAAATCAAACTTGCCATAGAAGCAATCAATGTGCCCAAGCCGCCGATATTGACGCCAAAAAGCAGACCTTTCCATTCTGTCGTAAAGCCAGAAAGCAACACCGCAGCCGGTACATTGCTGACCACCTGAGAAAGCAGGAAAGAAACAAATAATTCGCGTCCTTCCAATATAGATGATATGGCTTCTTGCATCGCAGGAATACGTCCCAAATTTCCGATAAAAATAAAGAAAAATACAAATGTAACCAATAAACTGTAATCCACACGCAATAACACTTTGCGTGAAAATAACACAAACCAAACCAATGTAATAATCAATGCAGTGGTATAAGGCAATACATGAAATACTGTCAGCAGACATGCCGCAAAAATAGCCAATAATACAGAAAGTGTGATTTTTTGTTTTACCTGCATCTGTTCAGAACGTTGGCTGGTAACCACTTCCGCAGCAAGCGGCGTATCTTGAATTTGCAAACAACATACCACAAGCAAAAATAAAGACAACAGCGTCAAAGGAAGCATAGTCAGTATAAATTCCCATGGCGAGATACCAGAAATGGTATATAGATATAGATTTTGTGGGTTGCCGATGGGTGTCAGCATACTGCCCAAATTCGCCGCAATCGTTTGCAGTACCAAAAGAGGTATCATCTGTGTGCTTAGTTTTGCCATGCGCAGCAATAATATGGTAAATGGTACAAATGTAATCAATGCCACATCATTGGTCACCAGCATGGCGAAGAAAAAGCAGAGCAGTACCAATACCAAAGAAAGCTGACGTAAATCCCCAGTACGCTTGAGCAAGGCATATGCCACACTTTGAAAAATCCCTAGTTCCTGCAAACCTGCCATCACTGCCATCAAACAGAATAACAGCACCAGTACTTGTGTATTTAGATAGTCGATATAGGCGGCGTCTGGTGGTATGATGCACATAGAACAAAGTGCCAAGATACCAGAAATACAAAGTATGGTTTCTTTTTTGAAAAATGCAATACATTTTTGCATGTCATTTCGTCCTCTCTTTTGCCGAAAAATCTTTCCAACGGTTACACATTATACTGCTTTGTATTGCGAAAATCAAGCGAATACGCCTGTATTTTCACTTGAAAAGCGTTTTAGACTGTAGAAAAAAGTTTTATATTTTTTTCATGAACGCGGAAGGGTTTGGGGAACAAAGCGTTCCCCAAATTCCATCCGCAGTCGGAATTTATTTCCGACGAGGAAAAGCAGAAATTTCAAGGCTTTTAGCCGATGGAATGCCGCACCCCGAAAGAGACGGGGGCAGCGAAGCTGACTTTGCGAAGCAAAGTGCTTGACCAGAGCTTTATACTTCTGTCTACTCGTCAAAGGCTTGAATGAAATGAGCCTTTGACGAAAGGGTGTCGACTTTTTCGACACCCTGTTTCGCTTGCAAAGCGTTTATTTTTTGCGTACAATACAAAGCAAGAAATGAGAGAAAGGACGAAAAAATTATGTTTTGGATAGGGTGTCACCTTTCGGCGGCAAAAGGTTATTTGGCAATGGGAAAAGAAGCGGTCAATCTAGGCGCAAATACGTTTCAGTTTTTTACACGCAATCCGCGCGGCGGAAGCGTAAAACCTTTGGATTTGGACGATATGGCGGCATATCGTGATTTTGCTGCAAAACACAATATCGGTACGATTGTAGCGCATGCGCCTTATACACTCAATGCCTGTGCAGCAGATGAAAATTTGCAAAGATTTGCATTGCATGTCATGCGAGAAGATTTGGAACGGCTTTCTTTTCTGCCTGATGTGGTTTATAATTTCCACCCCGGCAGTCATGTCAAGCAAGGCGAAGCAGTAGGGATACAAAAAATCGCCGATTTATTGAACCAAGTATTGCAGCCAGATACCAAAACGCCTGTTTTGCTGGAAACCATGGCGGGAAAAGGTACAGAAATCGGACGCGAATTTGCACAGTTGCGCGCGATATTGGATAAAGTAGAGCTTTCTGACAAAATGGGCGTTTGTATGGATACCTGTCATGTATTTGATGCGGGTTATGATATTGTTTCGCATTTAGAGGAAGTCTTGCAGGAATTTGATACTGTGATTGGTTTGGAACGGCTCAAAGCGATTCATCTCAATGACAGCAAAAATGCTTTGGGAAGTCATAAAGATAGACATGCTTGTCTGGACGCGGGAGAAATTGGCATAGAAGCATTGTCTCAAATCATCAATCATCCGAAATTGTGTCATCTACCTTTTGTATTGGAAACGCCAAATGATGCCGCGGGATATGCCAAAGAAATTGCATGGCTGAAGGAATTAAGAAAGGTTGAGTAAGCGATGGAATTGGAAAAAATATGGTTTTATCAAACAAAGATTGGAGAAATTGGAATTGGAGAAAAGCATGGCGCGATTGTGCGTGTGACATTTGGAAGAGAAATGGGCGGTTTGCCGCCGGATTTTGAAATGGTGGAAACGCCGCTTTTGAAATTAGCAGCAGTAGAGATTTTAGAATATTTAGCGGGAAAACGAAAAAAATTTGATGTACCACTTGCGCCAGAAGGTACACCGTTTCAAAAAAGCGTATGGACAGCTTTGCAAACTATACCATATGGCGAAACAGCGACCTATGGCGAAATTGCGGCGGCAGTTGGTAATCCAAAAGCAGCACGCGCAATAGGTCGCGCAAACCATGACAATCCAATTGCAATATTGATTCCGTGTCATCGTGTGGTAGGGGCAAATGGGAAATTGACAGGCTATGCCGCAGGATTGGAAATCAAAAAAGCTTTGCTGGAAATAGAAAAAGAAAATATGCAATGATAAAAAAGTACGCCTTGCATTTTGGATAGGATACCCACAATGCAGGCGTTATTTTTTGGTTTTACAATAGATTCCATATGCAAATGCTTAAAATAATTACAGACTGTAGAAAAACTAGATTTTATATTTTTTCAAGCGCGCGGAAGGGATTGGGAAACGAAGCGTTTCCCAAATAGAATCCGCAGTCGGAATTCATTTCCGACGAGGAAAAGTCGAAGTTTCAAGGCTTTTAGCCGATGGAACTTCGAGCTTTATACTTCTGTCTACTCGTCAAAGGCTTGAATGAAATGAGCCTTTGACGATAGGGTGTCGATTTTTCGACACTCTAGTAATTAGAATGTATCTGGGTGATGTCCGCTCCATTGTCCTTGTGGTGCTGTCATCAAACGGGAAACTTCTTCTGGTGTCAAAGAAAAATCAAAGATATCTAAATTTTCCTGCATGCGCTGTAAAGAAGAAGATTTCGGCAATGGCAGGATATGCTGTTCCAAAGCAAAACGCAGACAGATTTGTGCAGGTGTTTTTCCATATTTTTGTGCAAGCTCTAGTAAAAATGGGTCGTCTAATGCTTTTGTACGTCCCAAAGGACTCCATGCTTCTACCAAAAGCCCTTGTGATTGGCAATAGGATACGGCATAAGATTGCGTATAACCAGGGTGAAATTCCAATTGGTCTACCATAGGCGTGATATTGGCAGCAACCATCAATGGCATCAAGTGATGTGGTAAAAAGTTGCTCACGCCAATGGCGCGCAGTACTTTTTGTTCATATAATTTTTCCATAGCATGCCATGCAGAAATTACTTTTTCCGCCCATGCGTCGCGGTCAACTTCAGGCATGGGCCAGTGCAACAGGCACAAATCCAGATAGTCGGTTTGCAAATCTTGTAAAGATGCTTCTATACTACGCATTGCATCGTCATAAGACAGTGCAGAACGCCATACTTTGGTAGTCAAAAATAAATCTTTTCGGTCAATCCCTGCGGTACGAATCGCATTGCCTACTTGTGTTTCATTGCCATACATACGCGCGGTGTCTATATGGCGATAGCCTGCCAGCAAAGCAGTGCAAAGCACGGATTCCGCAGTATCGTCTGTGACTTTGTAAGTGCCAAAACCGATTTTTGGAATTTTTACGCCGTTATATAATGTATAGTATTCTTGTTCTTGCATATTATGTTGCCTCCTTCAAAATCATATGTTTTCTGCCATTTGCGCGTATTTTTGATGCGCCAATGACAACAAATATTCTGTTTGGTTGTGGGCTGGTTCTTCCCATACATCTGCGAGAAGGGCGGATAAAATTTCTCCGATTGCTTTCCCAGCAGGGATACCTTCTGCCATCAATGTTTTGCCATCTATGGCGAGTGTTTTGAGTGTCAAACAATCACCGCTTGCAAGGATTTCACAAAGCAATGTTTGTGCTTTGTCCGCGCCATTTTGCGGATATAAAATATGTTGTAGTGTGAGTAAATCTCGCGTCATATCCGCGCCAATGGTACCCGCAAGACGGCGTAGCTGAGGCTTGGTTTGTGGGGTAGGCTGATGCAGTACACGTAATAAGGTGAGAATATATTTTGTAGTTTGGTTATCAAATTTCAGTTTTTTACAAAATTGTTTTGCTTCAGATTCTGTATAACCTTGTAAAACCAATGTCCAACGCAATGCCATAACGGCAGGTGCAGCCGAAAGCTGTGTACAAAGCGCATCACCATAATTTGCCAGACGTTCTGCAAACAAAGTGTCGATATGTGGCAATAATCCACTTTCCAATAACAACGGCAGACGGTCAGAAAAAGGCGAAAGCCAAAGCTTTGTCAATTCTGTGAAAATGCGTTCCGCGCTGATATGGGCAATCAAAGCGGCATTTTGCTGTAATGCGGTATAGGTCGCTGGTTCTACGCAAAAACCCAATTGCGCCGCAAAACGTACACAACGCAGCATACGCAAAGCGTCTTCTTGAAACCGTTTGGCAGGTTCTCCCACGCCGCGGATACATTTTTTGGCAATATCCGCACGTCCCCCAAAAGGGTCTTGAAATCCAATGGCGGGGTGATATGCAATGGCATTCATGGTAAAATCACGTCGCAGCAAATCTTCTTTCAGATTGGGGGTAAACTGCACCGAAGTCGGGTGACGGTTGTCCTCATATGCGCCATCAATACGATAGGTTGTGATTTCGTAATTGGTTTGATGCAGCACAACGGTAATGGTACCATGTTGTATGCCAGTATCAAATGTATGCGCAAATAATGCTTTTGTTTGTTCTGGTAATGCAGAAGTGGTGATGTCCCAGTCCTGCGGTGTGCGTCCTAATATACAGTCACGCACACAACCGCCTACAATATAGGCTTCATAGCCATTTTGGCATAATGTTTGGAGCAATGTATGCACGTCTTGTGGTATCAATTTGTAATCAATGGCGTTCATATATACTTCATTCCTTTGGTATTTTTGATGGTTGTTCTTCCAAGCATACATATTATAACATAAATTTGTATCAATAAGATAGAAAGTTTTCGTATAGATGGCTGGTACAAAATCGTTTTTTGCAGAAAAAAGTATTGACAGTATGGAAAAATCGTGATAGTATATTTTTTGCAATCTGATAGAAGTATGCGCCCTTAGCTCAGTTGGTAGAGCAACTGACTCTTAATCAGTGGGTCCAGGGTTCGAGTCCCTGAGGGCGCATTTTAGAAGCAGTGTTTTTCGGCAAAGTGATGTCGGGGGACGCTGTTTTTTTGTTTATATTTCTTTATTGTATACAAACAACTTGCGTCGCCATTCTTGACACCAAATTCCACTCTATTATATGATAATAACAGAAAAGGCATACAAAGCGAAAGAAGGTGGCAGCATGCAGAAAACAAAGCGGCGAATTGAACATTTTTCCTATTATGATATGGAAGGGATTGCCGAACACCTGCGCAAAATGGCGGCAAAAGGCTGGTATCTGCAAAGTATTACTCCATTGTATTGGGAATATGAAGCAGATACGCCCAAGCGTGTCAATTATTTTCTGACATTCGGTACACAAGGTATTTTTGGGTATCAGGAAGAAGATTGGACTTATGTAACCAATTGGCAAGAGATGGAAATTTACCGTACAGAAGATACTTCTGTGGTGGTGCCGATACAAGATAGCCGCACAAAATTAAAAGCAATCCAAAAACAGATGAAACAAAGTTTTGTGCCGATTTATACCTTGGGTATTTTTATGGCATTGTTGTTGCTGTTTTTGCCTTGTTTTGCCATACTGCGGGATTTTTTGACATGGCTGCCAGATGGTGTTTGGATGTTAAGTACATTGTCTGGGGTATTGTTGTTTTTATATACATTTGGACGTTTGCACCAATATCGCAAATGGTGTAAACGCTCGAAAGAATGTATGTATCAATATGGCTTATGCGCGCCGGTTTTATTGGGACAACGCCGCAGAACAAAATTGTCATTTTTCAGCACATTAGTGGTATTGTTATTTTATAGCATATTGTTGCTGCTGCGCATTGTACCAGATTTGCATATAGAATTTTCGTATGTTTCCATCTTTGCGGGCATATTGCTTTTGGTGTTTTGTGGCTGGCGCATTTGGGACAAGCATAAACAGCCAATACGAAGTAAGGTACCTTTTCAAAAAGCATATTTGCGTGTGTCCATTGTGGCATTGCTCGTGCCTGTGTTGTTGTCGGGTGTGATGTATGTAGGAGAAAAGGGCGAATTTCTTCCAAAACGTGCGATAGAAACCGTATCAGTCAAAGAAAGTACCGGTTTGGTTTCTGAATTTTATGTTTATGATGATACATTGCCTTTGTCTATTGAGGATTTACTGGGGGCACAGGAGGGCAAATATTCCAAGCGGTATCTCATGAAAGGCTCTATCTTGGCGACATATGCGCGATGCACACAAATGACACCGCCGAATGTGAGTGAATTGCCAAAATTAGAATATGAAATATGGCAGTTTCGAGGACAAAAACAATTTGAAAATGCTTTAGAATACATGCTTTCTGGCATAAATGTAAATGATGATGAGTTACAAGGGTATCAAACGTTGTTGCTCGACGGTATAGATATGGCATATCAGCGGTACTATAGAGAGGAACTTTGCAACGAGTTTTTATTGGTCAAAGATAAAAAAATCGTACATCTGCTGACCAGTTGGGAAATGACACAAGAACAGTTAGATACAGTCGTATCGAAATTGTTTTTGTCAGAAACAGCAGAAACATCTGAGCCATCTGAAACAGTAGAACAAACCGAACAAACAGATACGGTATTGCACCCAACCGAATAAAATCTGAATAAAATCTATCAAAAAATCAACCATACAAAAAAACCTGTTGCCGTGAGCAGTGGCAACAGGTTTTTTTGATGCAGATGGAACTGTTTATTTGATTGGTGCAAAAGCGCGTATGCGCGGCACAAATGCGACCAGTGCGCGAATCGCTACAATCTCTACAATGCCCATAATCAAACATTGTACCACACGTGTTGCCATCAAAGGCAGGAAGGGTGAGCCATACAATACACTAATCCAAAATGTATTGAGCAAAAGAGAGCCAATCAATTCTGTTAGGAATATCACAGCAACAATACGCAACATGGTTTGCTTTTCGTGCAGAAAATAACCATACGCGAATCCTACCAAAAATGCGGTCAGTGTAAATCCGGGAAAATACTGCCCAATGGGAAACAAAATCGCGCCTAAAAAATCCGCAATTGCGGCAACAATCCCTGCTTGCCATTTGCCCAAATATAACGCAGTCAATACCACAGGCACAAAGGCAAAGCCGATTTTCAAATTCCATGCCGCGATGGAGAGAAAGCGCGACAATATGATGTTCAGTGCAATCATCAATGCCATAAAAACAAGGTGTTGTGTAGAAATTTTACGTGTCGTTGGCATAAAAAAAGAACCCCCTTTGTTATAAAACCATGTTTCAAACGATAACTGCAAATACCCTTGTCCCAAAAAACAAGGTTTGCTGTGATAACAAAGAGCGCTCACTTCTTTATTATGAAACAGCGGGATGCGGGTTTTGTATCGCAAGCTATGCTTTTCGTTCCTGTGACAACTCCCCGTTCACAAGACACTTAACGCACAAAGCCCTACTCTGTATTTGCGTCTGTATGACTGGTATCATACAACGCCATTGTAGCACGCATACAAGGGAAAGTAAAGAGAGAAATCAGAAAAAAGAAAAACGCACAAAATCAGTATGCAAAGATTTTGTGCGTAGATTTTTTTCAATATGTTTTATGCTTCGATGGGGCAAAGCGCAAATGCCACAAGCAGAGATTTGCGAGAGGCAAAAGACCCCGCAAGCGTGATATTGCCCATATCCAAACCGTATGTCTGTGTCAAAGTAGAAAAAATACGGTCGGTTTCCAAAAAGCCGCCATTGCCAAAATAAAAGCAAATGATGTGGCTGTCTTTGGGCAGTTGGGAAAATTCTGCTTCTGAAAATGCGCGTATGACTTTGTTTTTGTCTTGGGATAATGTTTGTTTCAAAAAAGAAAGTTCAATATCCAAATGCAAAAACTCCTGTGAGGCATAGTATAATGCTGTCATCATTTCTAATAAATCATGCTCGCCCGAAAAAGAAAGTGTCAGTGGAAATTGTGGCTGACAATTTTTTTGTAATGTGCAGATAAACCAAGGTGTGGTATCTGCGGCAAAAGAAATATGATAGGGGCGTTTTTGCACAATTTCAAAATCGTCTATGGCAAATACCAATGTATTGCCGCTGATTTTGGTGCTGATGGGCAATTTTCTTTTTTTGAGCTGCGCCTGTAAGGTATCAGACGCGCCATATAACCGCATCCCGTCAGAGTGAAAGCCGAGCATAACAAAAAGCACCTCCTGTCACGGATTATACAGTAAAGCGGAATAATACCACATCGCCATCTTTGACGACATATTCTTTGCCTTCGGAACGTACTAAACCCTGTTCTTTTGCGGCGTTATAAGAACCCAGACGCATCAAGTCGTCATAAGCCACAACTTCCGCACGAATGAAACCACGCTCAAAATCACTGTGGATTTTGCCGGCAGCCTGTGGTGCTTTTGTGCCGTTTTTGATAGTCCATGCACGAGATTCCTGTGGACCTGCGGTCAAATAGCTAATCAGACCCAATAAACGATAACTTGCCGCAATCAGACGGTCTAAGCCACTGCTTTCGACACCCAAATCCGCCAAAAATTCTTTTTTGTCGGCATCGTCTAAATCGGAAATTTCTTCTTCGATTTTTGCGCATAATACAAACACTTCATTGTTTTCACGTGCCGCATATTCGCGTACACGCTGTACATATTCGTTGCTTGCGCCATCGTCCGCCAAATCGTCTTCTGTCACATTTGCTGCATACAGTACGGGTTTTGCAGTCAAAAGTGTTAAACTGTCCACAAAAGCCTGTTCTTCTGGTGTGTCACAGACCACAGAACGCGCAGAAATACCTTGTTCCAAAGCATCTTTGAGTTTTTGCAGTGTGTCCATTTCTTTTTGCAAAGACTTGTCCGCCTTTGCCATTTTGCCAGTTTTTGCAATACGACGTTCCAAAATTTCCAAGTCGGAAAATACCAATTCCAGATTGATGGTTTCGATGTCGCGAATTGGGTCGATGCTGCCGTCTACATGTACGACATTGGGGTCTTCAAAACAACGTACCACATGTACCACAGCGTCTACTTCGCGGATATGTGACAAAAATTTGTTGCCCAAGCCTTCGCCTTTGCTTGCGCCGCGTACCAGCCCCGCAATATCCACAAATTCAATCACAGCAGGTGTGGTTTTTGCGGAATCATACATTTCTGTCAATTTTTGCAGGCGTTCGTCTGGTACTGTCACAATGCCTACATTGGGTTCTATGGTACAGAAGGGATAGTTTGCCGCTTCTGCCTTGCCCAGTGTCATAGAATTGAATAATGTGCTTTTGCCGACATTGGGCAGTCCTACAATACCTAATTTCATATACGTGTCTTCCTTTCCGAAATCTGACAAAAGGCCGTCGACTTTGGGCTTCCTCTAGTATCGTCTAGTATCGGAAAATATGCTTTGGTCGACAGCCTTATCATTTGCTTAAAATTTCAATTCATCTAAATCAATCGTACCCATTGGGATTGCGTTGCCACATGCGGGACAGGCGATTTCTGTCACAGTTTCCATGGTTTCTTCGTCTACGTCGATTTCTTCGCCGCAGTTGGGACAGATAAAAGAATAAAAATAAACAGGTTCTTCTGTTTCGGCTTCGTCTAGTTCCATTTCTTCCAATTCTTCATCGTCCAGAAATGTTTCCAGCATAAAAGCCATATCTTCCAAAATATCCATCATACCATGAAAGATTTTTCCTTCTTTGCTTTCTGGATCAAAACCGCTGCCATCACACAGCCCTCTCAGATATGTGATTTTCTTTTCAAAATATTCCATGATGCAAGCCTCCCTTTTGGACGATACATGGATACATGCAAAATTAAAAATTTACAAAATTAGTTGTTTGCTCTGCTTAGGTATTCGCCAGTACGTGTATCAATTTTGATGATTTCGCCCTGGTTGATGAACAGAGGAACCTGAACAGATGCACCTGTTTCTACGATAGCAGGTTTGGTTGCGCCCTGTGCAGTGTTGCCTGCGAAACCAGGTTCTGTTTCTGTGATTTCCAGTTCTACGAACAGAGGGGGTTCAATACCAAATACATTGCCGTCGTGGGACAGGATTTTTACGTTTTCGTTTTCTTTTACAAATTTCAGTGCATCGCCAACATCATCTGCGTTCAATGCAATCTGGTCGAATGTTTCGTTGTTCATGAAGTGATACAGTTCGCCATCGTTGTACAGATATTGCATATCCTGTCTGTCGATGTGTGCTTTAGACATTTTTTCAGTAGGGCGGAATGTTTTTTCTACCACTGCGCCTGTTTTGATATTTTTTAATCTGGTACGTACGAAAGCAGCACCTTTACCAGGTTTTACATGCTGGAATTCCAGAACGCTGTAAATTTCGCCTTCGTATTCCATTGTTACGCCGTTTCTAAGTTCACCTGCAGAAATCATGTTTTGTTTTCCTCCTCAAAATCATCTCACAGGGAAAAAATTCCCCGCTGTTTGTATTCTTATACTGCTTAAAATGCCCAAAAAGAAACAAAAATCTTTTCCGCAAAATAAGCATATCCTTATCTATTTTACTGGAAAATCAGCTCTTTTTCAATACGTTACGCAAAAAAAACCATATTTTACAAGTTTTTTTGCACTTTTGGGGGCTGTGCTATGCCATTTCTACGAAAATATACACGCATCACACAACGTTCTGCACCACGTTTGACTTTGGTAATCAGTTGGTCACGTGCGCAGATAGGCGCCGTCATAATGCAGTATAAGCCGCCGCGGTGCCCACACCACATATCGGTAAACACTTGGTCGCCTACCAAAGCCGCCTCTTGCGGTACAAGCCCTAATTTTGCCAAAGCTGCTTTGAGTTTGCGCGGACTGGGCTTGCCTGCTTTATGTATGGCTAATGTGCGTAAGGGCTGATTGAAACGATGTACGCGTTTTTGATTGTTGTTGGATAAAATACAAAGTCGAAACCCTTGCGCGCGTAAATGCGCAAAATATGCAATCAATTTTTCGTCCGGGTCAGCCACATCAAAGGGTGCAATCGTGTTGTCAATATCGAATACCAGACCACGTATGCCCATTTCCCGCAATGTTTCCAAAGGCAGGTCATACACAGAGGGCAAATAAATATCAGGGAAAAATCGTTCCAAAATCATACCGTCAAATAAACCTCCTCTTTCGATTTGACAAAAATTATCAAACAAACCAAAAAATCAAAACTCTCAGACTGTAATAAAGTACATTTTTTACTTTTTTCAAGAATGCAGAAGGGCTTGGGGAACAATTGTCAACACGTTTGCTGCGCAAACGCCAGCCATAAATGGCTGTCCGCACTTCTTTGCGGTGTGTAGTTCCCCAAATTTAATCCGCAGTCGGAATTCATTTCCGACGAGGAAAAGCCGAAGTTTCAAGGCTTTTTAGCCGATGGAACTTTGGTTTTATACTTCTGTCTACTCGTCAAAGGCTTGAATGAAATGAGCCTTTGACGACAGGGTGTCAACTTTTTTGACACCCTGAAAACTCTTCCAATTCTTCGTCTGCTTCCAAACGCAACAAAGCGTTTTCTTCAATAGTACCCAAACGCTCTCCGCTCAGATACCGAATCATAATTGCGTCTGCATCTCCTGTCACGCCATACGTCAATTCGATTCGTTTGGTGCGCAAAAGTGTTTTTGTTTCAGAACGTATTGCTGCGCAAATGACAGCGTTAATTTCCTGCTTTGTCAAAAAATCCGCCATACGCCCACGTAGTGCGACGGTTTCTTTTGCCCGTACCAGTTCGATTTCCACATCATAGATGGTAAATTCTTTTGCTTGTTCATACAACAGACAGATTTGTCCGTTTTCGGTTGGTATAGCAACCCGCATACACGCCACCGCCTTTCTGTTTGTATTGTATCCGTAGAAATAGGGAATTGTCAAATTTTCGTATAAAAATTTTTGCCTAATTCGTCAAAAAAGGGTACAATAATGTACGATACAAATAGAAGGATATAGCAAGGAAAAAATTTTTGTATCACAGGAAAGGAGATTTTTTATGGACGCAAGAATCGAAACTTTAGCATATAATCTGGTGCATCATTCCTGCCGCCTGCAAAAGGGCGAAAAAATTATGATTCATCAAAATGGGATACATCCCACGCCTTTGGTAAAGGCAATCATAAAAGAAGTATATCGTACAGGCGGTGTACCATTTTTGCGCTTGATGACCAATTCTTTGGAACGGGAACTGCTTTTGGGCGCAGAACAGGAACAGCTTGCATTGATGGCAGAAGCAGACGCCCTCCTCATGAAAGAGATGGACGCTTTCATCGGCGTGCGTGGTGAGGATAATATCACAGAACAAGCAGACGTACCCAATGACAAGCAAACATTATATGAGCGTTTTTATTCCGCGCCAGTGCATCATGATATTCGTGTACCACATACAAAATGGGTGGTGCTGCGCTATCCCACAAACGCTATGGCGCAAGCGGCACATACCAGTTTAGAGGATTTTGAAGATTTTTATTTCAATGTCTGCAATCTGGATTACAGCAAAATGTCAAAAGCAATGGACGCATTGGTAGCTTTGATGGAACGTACCGATAAAGTACGCCTTGTAGCAAAGGGTACCGATTTGACATTCTCTATCAAAGGCATTCCTGCCATCAAATGCGCAGGTGGCTGCAATATCCCAGATGGCGAAGTGTATACTGCTCCAGTACGTGATTCTGTACAAGGCGTGATTACCTATAACACACCTTCTGAATATAATAGCTTTACATTTGAACAGGTTAAGCTGACATTTGAAAACGGGAAGATTGTGGATTGTGACGGCAACGATAAAGCACGTCTGACAGAGATTTTCAACACAGACAAAGGCGCGCGCTATGTGGGAGAATTTGCGATTGGTGTGAATCCTTATATCACAAAGCCTATGAATAATATTTTGTTTGATGAAAAAATTGCAGGCAGTATTCATTTTACACCCGGCAACAGCTATGATGATGCGCCAAACGGCAACCATTCCGCAATCCATTGGGATTTGGTGTTGATTATGACACCAGAATATGGCGGCGGTGAAATCTGGTTTGATGATGTGTTGATTCGCAAAGATGGTAGATTTGTCGTGCCAGAATTAGAGTGCTTGAATCCTGAAAACTTGAAATAAGACAATAAAAATAAAAGGAACATGTCCCTAAGTTTTTTGACTTGTGGGACATCAGATTGTAGAAAAAGTATATCTTTTACTTTTTTTCAAGAACGCGGAAGGGTTTGGGAAACGAAGCGTTTCCCAAATTTAATCCGCAGTCGGAATTCATTTCCGACGAGGAAAAGCCGAAGTTTCAAGGACTTTAGACGATGGAACTTCGGCTTTATACTTCTGTCTACTCGTCAAAGGCTTGAATGCAATGAGCCTTTGACGACAGGGTGTCGACTTTTTCGGCACCCTGATGTCCCCTAAGTTTTTTGACTTGTGGGACATATTCTTTTTATATTTTTGCAGCTTTGTATGCTTCTATGCGCTGTACAATCTTGTCGTTTGTCGTGACAGAAATGATACGCAATTGTGCATCAGTTTGTAAAGCCAAATCCTGTGCCTGTGCGGTCAAATTTTGATGTGCCTGCATGGTGTCAGCATTGGTATGCAGCCCTATGATGGCAGTCTGTCCGTCAATCAATACGCAACAATCAGTGACACCATCTAGAGATTGCAGCACAGTTTCTAGGGCAGTGGCGCGCATGCTGTCCTGCGTATTTTGTGTGTTGTTTTGGCGTTCATGGCTGATGTGGCTTTGTGCCTGCGCCAAATGGTTGGTCACAGTATGTGATGCACACCCACTGCAAAGCAGGCAAAAAACCAGAAAAAAGAGAATACGGCAGTTCTGCATGTTTTTTTGCCTCCCTTCACAAATGTAATATTTGCAGAATAAGCGCGTTTTTTGCCTGTGAAATTTCGGTTTTGTTTTTAGCAAAATACAACATAACTGTATAAATTTTGTAAAATTAGTTTTTTTATTTTTTTGTCTGTGTAACCCAGTGGAATTATGGGAAAAGCGTTGACACATTCAGGAAAGAATTGGTATAATAAACGATGGTTTATTGTGAATTGTAGACAATTTTCAATTTATGACACAGTTTTAGAAAAGGACAGAAGGCGTGTCAACAATTAGGAGGATACAATTATGTTAGAATTGAAGGATATCTGTTATGCCGCAGACGGCAAACAGATTTTAGACCATATCAATCTTGTGGTAGATGATGCAAAATTTATTGTAATCACAGGTCCCAATGGCGGCGGTAAGTCTACATTGGCAAAAGTGATTGCAGGTATCATCACACCAGATAGCGGTCAGATTTTGTTAGATGGGAAAGATATTACAGGTTGGTCGATTACCGACCGCGCGAATGCTGGCATTAGCTTTGCATTTCAGCAGCCAGTACGCTTTAAGGGTGTAACTGTCAAAGACTTGATTACATTGGCAAGCGGCAAAGATTTATCGACTGCGGCGGCTTGTGATTATCTGTCAGAAGTTGGACTTTGCGCAAAAGATTATATCAACCGTGAAGTCAATGCCAGCCTGTCTGGCGGCGAACTGAAACGTATTGAAATCGCAACCGTGATGGCAAGAAAAACAAAAGTAACCATTTTTGACGAACCAGAAGCCGGTATCGACTTATGGAGTTTCAAAAATTTGATTGATGTTTTTGAAAAAATGCACGAAGAAATACAAGGCTCTATCTTGATTATTTCCCATCAGGAACGTATTTTGAATATTGCTGACCAAGTGGTTGTGATTTCAAATGGCAGTGTTTCCAAGATTGGTACAAAAGATGAAGTATTGCCTGGTTTGTTCGGTGTGGACACAGGTTGCAGATATTTTCAGGGAGGGAATGCATAATGTTAGATGATGTAATCAAAAATCTGCTTGCCGAAGTTTCGGATTTGCCCGAAATACCGACCAATGGCGCGTTCAATATCCGCAGCAATGGCGCAAGCGCAGGACGTCACTCCACAGAAAATATACAGATTGAGCCAAAAGTGGGGCGTTCTGGCATTGACATTTTTATACAGCCCGGTACCAAAGACGAAAATGTGCATATTCCCGCTTTGATTACAGAAAGTGGTATCCATGATGTAGTATATAATGATTTTCATGTAGGCGAAGGCGCTGATGTGACCATTGTTGCGGGCTGTGGTATCCACAACTGTGGAGAATCAGAATCCTTGCATCAAGGGATACACAGATTTTTCTTAGGCAAAAATGCAAAAGTAAAATATATTGAAAAGCATATCGGGGAAGGCGATGGCAACGGAAAACGTATCATCAACCCAGAAACCTATATCGAAGGCGGCGAAAACAGCTATTTGGAAATGGATACTGTGCAACTGAAGGGCGTAGACTCTACAAAACGTATTTCCAGTGCAAAACTGGCGGCAGGCGCAACGATTGTGATTCGTGAAAAAATCATGACACATGGCGAACAGTATGCAGAAACTTCCTTTGATGTTGTGTTGGAAGGCGCAGGCAGTTCTGCAAAATTGATTTCTCGTTCTGTGGCAAAAGACCGTTCCCGTCAGTTGTTCCGTTCCAAGATTGTGGGCAATACAGATTGTTATGGACATTCGGAATGTGACGCTATTATTATGGATGATGGTATTGTAGCCGCAGAACCAGAAATTGTGGCAAATGATGTTGATGCAACCTTGATTCATGAAGCGGCAATTGGTAAAATTGCGGGCGACCAGTTGATGAAGCTGATGACGTTGGGCTTGACAGAAGCAGAAGCTGAAGCGCAAATCATAAACGGTTTCTTGAAATAAAAGATAAGCCGCAAGCAAATACACGAAATACACGGGCAGTATGCCGTCCGTTGAATAAGGAGCGTAAAGAATTTTGAAAGCAGAGATCATATCATGGATTAAGACCATTGCATTGGCTGTGCTGTTGGCAGTCATTGTAGATACAGTGTTTATTGTCAATGCGACTGTGCCAACTGGTTCTATGGAAAATACCATTATGACGAATGACCGCATATTGGCACTGCGTACCAGTTATTGGTTTTCCAGCCCAGAGCGTGGCGAAATTGTGGTATTTCGTTACCCAGACGACCCTTCCGGCGATACCTTGTTTGTCAAACGTGTGATTGGCGTTGGCGGCGATACCGTTGAGGTTAGAAATGGCGAAGTATTGGTCAATGGCGAAGTATTGGACGAACCTTATATCCGTGAACAGACAGAGGGCAATTTTGGACCATATACTGTGCCGGAAGGGCATTACTTTATGATGGGAGATAACCGCAATCAGTCTTTGGATTCTCGGTATTGGACAAATATGTATGTCCCAGAAGATGAGATTTTAGGCAAAGTGGTACTGCGTTATTATAAAGGCTTTAAGTGGTTGGGCTAGACAATAAGCATAAGGAGATGAAACGATATGAAATGTCCATTTTGTAATTTGGAAATGATGGAAGGCTATCTCAAAGCCGGAAGATATGTACAGTTTCAGGAAATGCTGGACGGCAAAAAAGGACAGGAGTATCTAGTGGCAAAAAGCTTTATGGGTGATGCCAAAATGAATGGCTTTTTATGCCCATCTTGTCGAAAAATTATGGTAGATATTGACTTGGTAGAAGAACGCCCACAAAGATAAAAAAATGAAAATCAAATAAAAAAAACCTGTGATTGCTGTGAAGAATCACAGGTTTTTTTATGTGTGTGATATGGAAATTATACTAAACTTTGCAGATATGCCGCATTGTCTGCAATGGCTTTTGTGGTAGCGGCTTTTGCGGGACCACCTACCAGATTACGTGCTTCGACACATTGTTTTACGCTGATTGCTTCGTATACACTTTCGTTGAATACAGGGGAAATCGCCTGATATTCTTCCAAAGATAAATCGTCCAGATTGGTATTATGTTCGATGCAGTACAATACCAGTTGTCCAATGATGCTGTGCGCGTCACGGAATGGTACGCCTTGTTTTACCAGCCAGTCTGCTGCGTCTGTGGCATTGGTGAAGCCGCCTTTTGCCGCTTGCAACATAGCTTCGGCTTTTACTTGCATGGTCGCAATCATGTTTGTAAATACAGGCAAACACATTTTTACAGTATCAATAGCATCAAATAACGCTTCTTTGTCTTCCTGCATATCTTTGTTGTATGCCAAAGGCAGACCTTTGAGTGTTGTGAGCAAGCCCATCAAATGTCCGTATACACGTCCAGTTTTGCCGCGAATCAATTCTGCCATGTCTGGGTTTTTCTTTTGAGGCATGATGCTGGAGCCTGTAGAATAAGCGTCGTCTAGTTCTATAAAATGAAATTCGTGACTGCTCCAAAGTATGATTTCTTCACAAAAACGACTCAAATGCATCATCAGCATAGACAGTGCGGATACCAATTCCACACAAAAATCACGGTCTGCGACAGCGTCCATACTGTTTGCGGAAATTGCCGCAAAGCCCAGTTGTTCTGCAACGAAATAACGGTCTAAAGGATATGTGGTAGTTGCCAGTGCGCCACTACCCAAAGGCAGTACATCGGTACGTTTGTACGCATCACACAAGCGGTCATAGTCGCGTTTGAACATTTCCAGATATGCCAGCAGATGATGGGCAAGTGTCACAGGCTGCGCGCGCTGTAAATGGGTATAGCCGGGCAGTATGGTTTCTGTATGGTCTTTTGCCAAATCATTGAGTGTCTGCATCAAAGTTTTGACAAGCTGCTTGATTTCTGTGATTTCTTTTTTGGTATACATGCGTGTATCCAAAGCAACTTGGTCGTTGCGGCTTCTGCCGGTATGCAGGCGTTTGCCGACATCTCCAATGCGCTGAATCAATATGGTTTCGATATTCATATGGATGTCTTCGGCTTTTTCGTCAAAAGATACTGTGCCAGCTTCTATATCAGCTAAAATTTCGCCTAATGTTTTGACAATCAAGTCTGCGTCCTGTTGTGGAATGATGCCTTGTTTGCCCAGCATAGCTGCGTGTGCCATGCTGCCTGTAATATCTTCGTGATACATGCGGCTGTCAAAGCCTATGGAAGAATGGAAATGGTCGGTAAAGCTGTCTGTGGATTTTGTGAAGCGTCCACCCCAAAGTTTTTGCATATTGTTCGTTCCTTTCTGCGGTTGATACATGGTGATAAAAGGTAATAAAAGAAAAAATGGATAAAAGAGGGTTTTATCCATTTATCCATTTTTTCGTTGGTTTCGTTTCTATATAGACGTTTTTTATATTATTTGTTTTCCTGATTTGCCATCATCATAGCACGTACTTTCAAAGGCAGACCAAACAGATTGATGAAGCCGTCTGCGTCTTTGTGGTTGTACAGTTCGCCTGTGGTAAAGCTTGCCATAGATTCATTGTACAGGCTGTAAGGAGATGTGCTGCCAGCAGGAATGATATTGCCTTTGTACAGTTTCAGTTTTACAGTACCTGTAACAGTTTCGTTTACTTTGTCGAAGTATGCGCTCAGTGCTTCACGCAGAGGGGTATACCATTCGCCGCTGTATACCAATTCTGTAAATTTGTTGCTTGCGATTTCATTGAATGCCTGTGTTTTCTTGTCTGTGCACAGGTATTCCAGTTCGCGGTGTGCATAGTACAGAATGGTACCGCCAGGTGTTTCGTATACGCCACGGGATTTCATACCAACCACACGGTTTTCGCAGATGTCAGCAATACCAATACCGTTTTTACCGCCGATTTCGTTCAGTTTTTTCAGCATTTCTACAGGACCCAGTTTTTCGCCATTGACTGCAACAGGTACGCCTGCTTCAAAATCCAATGTGATATATTCGGGTGTATCTGGTGCATCTTCAGGAGAAACGCCCAATTGCAGCAGATGTTTGTAGTTGGGTTCGTTTGCGGGGTCTTCCAGTTCCAGACCTTCATGGCTCAAGTGCCAGATGTTGCGGTCACGGCTGTAAGAATTGTCATGGCTTGCTTCAAAAGGAATGCCATGTGCTTCCAGATAAGCCAATTCATCTTCACGGCTTTCCATGCCCCATGTATCCAGACGCCAAGGAGCAATGATTTTCAGGTCGGGAGCCAGTGCTTTGATGGTCAGTTCAAAACGTACTTGGTCATTGCCTTTGCCGGTTGCACCGTGACAAATTGCAGTTGCGCCTTCTTTTTTCGCGATTTCTACCAGTTTCTTTGCAATGATAGGACGTGCCATAGAAGTACCTAACAGATATTTTCCTTCATATACTGCATTTGCTTTGATGCAAGGATAGATAGCGTCTGTGATAAATTCTTCTGTCAGGTCAGCAATGTAAAGTTTGCTTGCGCCTGTTTTCAGTGCTTTTTCTTCCAAGCCTTCTGTTTCTTTGCCCTGACCTACGTCACCGCATACAGCAATGACTTCTGCATCATAATGTTCTTTCAGCCAAGGAATGATAACAGATGTATCCAAACCACCGGAATAAGCCAGTACAATTTTTTCTTTCATGATAATAGTTCCTCCTTCAAATCTTGTGCTTTTTACAAACGGCAAATGCGCCGTGTATTTTGCTTGAATAATTATGAATGTATTATACATAGCATGTGCTACAAATGCAAGTATAAATTGGAAAAATATATGCTTTTTGTGTATAATTATGATATAGAAACACTTTACAATACTTCTTTTGGTAATTTTTTCGTTTTATACAGTTATAAATATTCAATATGCGATGCATAAATGTATAGAGCGTAGTTATGTATGCAAAATACTGTATATTAAGTATGTATGCAATGGTTTTTTTGCTTTGCGAAACCCACCTTTTGTGATATGATGTAACAAAAAGAATTTGGCTTTGACAAATTTCGCAAATCAAATGAGAGAATAAGAGAATACAAGAGAAACAATGCAAAGGAGAGATGCAGTGATGAAAGTTTTGACGTATCAATATAATGGACAAAAAGCAGTCGGCATATTGAAAAAAGATGGCTCTGAAGTTGTGCCAGTCAATTATTTGGGCTGTGGCTTATTAAATATGACAGAATTTATTGCATCTATGACAGAGCAAAAACAAGCAAAATTAGAAAAAAATGCAGAATTGATGCTGGGGATTCCGCTTTCTGATGTCAGAATACTTTCTCCAATTGTACACCCCAAACAAGATGTCATTTGCTTGGGCATCAATTACTATGCACATGCAGAAGAAGCAGCACGTTTTCATGATGAAGCCTTTGGCGGAGAACGTCCACAACCCATTTATTTTTCAAAACGCGTGAATCGTGCGGTAGGCGATGGAGAAGAAATTGACGGACATTTTGATATTGTAGAAGGTCTGGACTATGAAGCAGAATTGGCTGTTATCATTGGCAAAGATGCAAAAAATGTAGCCGAAAAAGATGCATTTTCTTATGTATTTGGGTATACCATACTCAATGACATCAGCGCAAGAAATCTGCAAACATCACATAAACAATGGTATTTCGGCAAGAGTTTGGATGATTTTACACCGATTGGACCTTGGATTGTCACCAAAAATGAGTTTGAAAACCCGCCTGCATTGCCGATACGTTCTTATGTCAATGGCGAATTGCGTCAAGACAGCAATACTGGTTTGATGATAAACGGCATTGCAAAAGTCATCAGCCAGCTTTCTCAAGGCATGACGCTGCAAGCAGGTAGCATCATTGCTATGGGTACACCGGCTGGCGTGGGTATGGGATTTGACCCACCCAAGTTTTTGAAAGCAGGAGATGAAGTCATTTGCGAAATCGAAGGCATTGGCAGAATCACAAATAAAGTGCGTTGATTGCAAATTGACAGAATTTGTGTGAATAAAAGGAGAAGTTTATGCAAAAAAATACAATTAAGGTAATGAGTGTATTTGGCACCAGACCAGAGGCAATCAAAATGGCACCTTTGGTCAAAGTGCTGGAAGATGCGGCAGGCATTGAAAGCGTGGTATGCGTGACCGCACAGCATCGCGAAATGTTGGATCAGGTGCTTGAGATTTTTGACCTGCACCCCAAGTATGATTTGAACATCATGCAAAGCCGACAGACATTAGCGGGTATCACCACACGCGCTTTGACAGGATTGGAAGAAGTGATGGCAACAGAAAAGCCCGACCTTGTATTGGTGCATGGCGATACCTCTACCACATTTGCCGGCGCTTTGGCGGCATATTACAATCAAATCAAGGTGGGGCATGTGGAAGCAGGTCTGCGCACTTATGACAAGTATCAGCCATTTCCAGAAGAAATGAATCGTTGCTTGACTGGTGTTTTGACAGATTTGCATTTTGCGCCTACCCCTTTGGCAAAACAACATCTTTTGAAAGAAAATGTTGCGCCGGATAATATATTCATTACAGGCAATACTGTGATTGATGCTTTGGCACATACCATAGAAGAAAATTATACGTTCCAAGAATCTGTTTTGAATGATTTGGATTTTGCAAACAAACGTGTCATTGCTATGACAGCGCATCGCCGCGAAAATCTGGGGCAGCCGTTGCAAAATATCTGCCATGCTGTCAAAAGATTGGTAGAGGAATTTGAAGATGTAGAAGTGGTTTATGCAGTGCATAAAAATCCTGCTGTGTCTGATGTTGCCCATGCTATATTGGGCGGACACCCCAGAATCCACTTGACCGACCCTCTGGATTTGAAAGACATGCATAATTTGATGTGTCGTTCTTTCTTTGTGATGACAGACAGCGGCGGTTTGCAGGAAGAAGTACCTTCTATGGGCAAACCAGTCTTGGTACTGCGTAATGTGACAGAACGCCCTGAAGGTATCGAAGCTGGTACATTGCGTCTGGCTGGCACAGATGAAGATACGATTTATAATATGGCAAAAACACTTTTGACCAATCCAAGTGTTTATGCGTCTATGGCACAGGCAAAAAATCCTTTTGGCGACGGCAATGCTTCCAAACGCATTTTACAGGCAATTTATTATGCGTTTGGCATCTCACAAACGCGCCCACAGGATTATATTGTTCCAAGCCGCAAGCGAAGTGACAAGGAGGAAAAACCTATGAAAGAAGAAAGAATGGCAATTCTGCATATGTTGGAAAAAGGTCTGATTACAGTAGATGAAGCAGAACGACTGTTGACTGTACTGCATCAAGGCTTAGAAAAAGAAGGTTTGGGCAAAGCAGTAGGCTCTGCGTTGGAAAAAGCAGGTTCTGCGTTTAGCAGTGTCGCAAAAACGGTAGGTGAACAGGCAGAACGTTTGCAGCCAAAAGTGAAAGAAATGGCGTCTAAAATGGCAGACCGTGCAGATGACTTACAGCCTAAAGTGCGCAGTGCGGCATTCCGTATGACAGAAAAGGCACAGGAACTCAAAGAAGATGCAAAATTTTACAAAGTGAAATTACAAGAAAAAAAAAACCGAGACGAGGGGGAGCACTGGAACGAAGCGGACATCGATGCACTCGAAGCGGAGGAAACACAGCAGGCATTGGCACAAACAGCCATACCAGAGGATATATCGGAAAACACATTGACCGCAGACGAGGCAGACATGTACGATCCAAACATGGAAAAGTATGCAAAGAATGTTGAATCTGTCATGAGTTCCGTACAATTGCAAATGGAACAGATTGATGAGTGTGAGGATTTCCTCAAAGCGGCGTTTGGCGACATTGATCCTGCCGATTGGGAAGACGACGAAGACGAAGCAGAAACCACAGACAAGAAAGAAGAAACAAAATAATCACACAGTCTTTTTTGTCTTACTATGTCTTTCTATGTTTTTCTTTGTCTTTTCAATAGATGGAATGGATTTTTTTGTCAAATTATGAAATATATTGCATACCGCATCTGACAAGCGTATAATGTTGTAGCAATACTGTTTTTTGGTATTGCTGCAACATAAAAAAACATAAAAACATAGAAACATAACAGGGACGTCATTGCAAAAAAGGGAGAGGTAGTCAGTGAAACGATGGGAAAGAGCTGCTGTTTTCGGGGTGGCTGCTTTGCTATTTGCAACAACAGGGAATGTAGGCAGTGCAGGCAGTGTACCAGTTTTTGCGCAGCAGACGACAGCAGGGCAAACAACAGTACAAACAGCAAGCCAACAGGGGGTTTTACAATATCTGTATTTGGAAGAACAAATCGAACTTCCCAAAGAAGACCAAAAGATTTTGGTACAACTGGTACCAAGAACACAAATGCCCCAAACGGCACAATTGAAATATCATATCGTGGAAACAGGGGAAGTCAAAACAATCGATGCTGTGCAAATCCAAGAAAACATGTTTTTGTTTGCGCCGGAACCAAAGACCGACAGACAAAAACAACTGCTGGAATTGACATTGCAGCCCCAAACGATTGTGCTGGATTCTGTAACATGGACAGAAGGGGATACCAGATACCGTTTTGATTTTGCAAAACTGGCACAGGAAATTTCTTATACAACGGCAAAACAGGAAACAGAAGATACTTCCGTACTGTATACAAATAATGGACAAAGTGTTTTGATTCCTGTCGAAGAAGAAACAAAAGATACTGCTACAGATGACATGACACGCATTGTGCAAAGAATAGAAGCCGCAGTATCTACACAAGGCACAGAGCAAGAAGAAACAGAACAAAAACCAGAACAGGAAACTGAATCAGAAACAACGCAAACACCAGAAAACGAACAGCAGAACGCAGAAACAACACAACCAACAGAAGAACTGACAGAAGACCAACAAGATACGCAAACATCAGAAAATCCAACAAATTCAGAAAATTCTACCATTGCAGTACAGGACGAAATTACTTATACAGGTGGGGAATTGTTTGCAGATGTCAAGTCTTCCAATTGGTTTTATCCAAGCGTCAGCTATGTAATGAATAAAGGGCTGATGACGGGTATGATGGACGGCAATTTTGCGCCTTCTGGTATGGTCAATCGTGCACAGTTTGCTGTCATATTATATCGTATGGAGGGTGCACCCGCAGTAGATGCGGTTTCTGCTTATACCGATGTTCCAAATGATGCGTTTTACACAAAAGCCATGCTGTGGGCAGAGCAGGAAGGTTTGCTGTCTGGCGTAGATGCGACTACCATGCAGCCACAAGCAGAAATAACACGGGAGCAAATGGTTTCTGTGTTGTATCGTTATGCCCAAAACAAAGGCTTTGATACCAGTAAAAAAGCAGATTTATCTGTATATGCAGATGGGACACAGGTTTCTGATTTTGCCAAAGAAGCAATGGCTTGGGCAGTCGGTACAGGTCTGATTTCGGGCGAAGGGGAACAAAAATTATTGCGACCACAAGACGCGACAAATCGCGCTGTTTGTGCGGCAATGATTACCCATTTTTGTGAAACATATCTACCCAATACATACCCGAATATTCCGATTTATGCAACAGTAGAAACAATCACCATAGGAGCGGCAGACCCCAATACAGGTGATTTTAATATCACAGTATCCGATATGAACACAACTATGGAAGTGGTGCAGGTAGAAGCGGTATTGTATTGTGAAGGTCACCCACAAGACCGCGTATTGCGTGTGATGCAAAAACAAGATGCAGATACTTATACTGCGACAGATAGTGTGAAAAATCATAAAATGCAGTATGGTACTTATCAAGTACAGGTTTATGTCACATTATCCAATGGCATACGGATTTTGGCAGGCACCCAAAGCGCACAAATCACAGGCAGTGAGGCACAAATGCGCATCAGCAAAAATATCAATGCTGTATATGATGAAGTGGGTACTGATTTATACGCTTGCTATCAATGGGTGGCACAAAATGTAAGCTATAAAAAATTGCCAATTCCTTTGGAACCGCCCGCAGGCTATACGGCAGACCAATGGTATGCGATACAGGCTTTTGAACAAAGACAAGGCAATTGCTTCTGTTATGCTGGCGCGTTTTACCATTTGGCAAAAGCGTTGGGCTATGATGTACGATATGTAGAGGGCAAAGTGGCAATGGCGGCAGGTGGCAATGGTCCGCATGGCTGGGTAGAAATCACCATAGATGGCGCAACTTATATTTGTGACCCAGATATGCAGCGCGAAGCGCCAAGACATAATTTTTATATGCAGCCAGTTGGCAGCCCTGTCATTCGATACATTCGATAGGAATGAAGCAACAATATAAATATATATGAAGTAGTTGAGGTAGTAAGATAGTCAAGTAGTAAGGTAGTAAGGTAGTAAGGTAGTAAGGTAGTAAGGTAGGGCGCGTATGGTTTTCAGTTCGCTTACATTTTTGTGTGTATTTTTGCCGGTTGTGCTGGCAGTATATTATCTATTACCAACATTGCGTATCCGCAATATTTTATTGATTGTGGTCAGCTTGCTGTTTTATGCGTATGGCGAACCGATTTATGTATTGCTGATGATTTTCAGCATTGTGATGAATTATCTCTTTGGACGATGGTTGGATTCACAAAACCAAACACGCAGAAAAGCAGTGCTGTTTCTGGCAGTCATCATCAATCTGGGGCTGTTGGTGATTTTTAAGTATACCGATATGATTTTACAAACCATCAACAGCATCAGTGGCAGTCAAATTCCTTTGGTAGGGTTGGCGTTGCCAATTGGCATATCTTTTTTTACATTTCAAGCATTGTCTTATGTGATTGATGTATACCGCAAAGAAGTGCCTTCCCCAAAAAATCTATGGAATGTCATGTTGTATATTTCATTTTTTCCGCAATTGATTGCGGGACCGATTGTAAAATATCATGACATTGCACAGCAGATACATACAAGAACGGCGGACAGTCGAGAGATTGCGGAAGGCTTACGCCGTTTTATATTGGGGCTATCCAAAAAAGTATTGCTGTCCAACACTTTGGCAATCACGGCAGATGCCCTGTTTGGTGCGGCACCGGCTGAAATCAATATACTTTCGGCATGGCTGGCAGCCATTTGCTATATGCTGCAAATCTATTTTGATTTCAGTGGATATAGCGATATGGCAATCGGTTTGGGACATATGTTTGGATTCCGGTTTTTGGAAAATTTCCGTTATCCCTATATCTCGACCAGCATCAAAGAATTTTGGCGCAGATGGCATATCTCGCTGTCGACGTGGTTTAAGGAATATTTGTATATTCCTTTGGGCGGCAATCGCAAAGGGCTTGCGCGTACCTGTCTGAATAAAATGATTGTGTTTTTCTGTACAGGGCTTTGGCATGGCGCAAACTGGACATTTGTGCTGTGGGGGCTTTGGCATGGCGCATTTTTGCTTTTGGAACAGGTTTGCCCGATACACAAATTACAAAAAGGCTTGGCACATATATATGCACTGCTTGTAGTTTGTATCGGTTTTGTGCTGTTCCGCGCGGATACATTGCAACAAGGTGTATTTTTGATTGGTAATATGTTTACAGGCTGGGAATTTACCCATTTGCAAATGACAACGGTATTAGAGCAGATGACACCGCTTTTGATTTTGACGCTGTTATGCAGTTTTGTAGGCTGTACACCATGGCTGCCCAAAGTAGCGCAATGGTGTTGTGAGAAAGGCGGACAGAAAGCGGAAACGGTAGGCTATGTATGTAGTTTTCTTTTATTGCTATTATGTATGCTGAGTCTGTCCAGCGGTACCTATAATCCCTTTATTTATTTTCGGTTTTAAGGAGACGATGCGCTATGAAAAATCAAAAATATCTGTGTTTTATTGGCATCGTCTGGGTGGTTTTGATTCTGCCATTTGTTGGTATGACATTTTGGGCGACCAATGAAACGACAGAGAATACAGAGCTAGCAAAATGGCCGCAATGGAAAAAAGAAGATGGTTACAATCAGGCATATTTGCAGGAAATGGGCGCGTATTTTGAAGACCATTTTGCATTTCGGCAAGCGTTTGTTACAGCCAATGCAGTTTTGCGCGCAAAAGTGCTGCATACCAGTGCAACCGACCAAGTGGTTTTGGGTGACAAGGATTGGTTGTATTTTAGCGGAACACTGGCAGACTATACAGGTACAAACTTGTTTTCGGAAAGAGAACAATATGCACTCATACATAATATGAAATTGATGCAAAATTATATCGAGGCACAAGGTAGTCAGTGTTTGTTTCTGATTCCACCAAACAAAAATACTTT
Organism: uncultured Lachnospiraceae bacterium; assembly: GCA_944384295.1. Lineage (GTDB taxonomy): Bacteria > Bacillota > Clostridia > Lachnospirales > Anaerotignaceae > Anaerotignum. The sequence goes on from CALWSU010000010.1 coordinate 32,607, forward strand.
ATACGACGAAAATATGCCGTATTATTACCAAAAAGGCGAAACCAGCAATTTGCAGCAGCTTTCGCAAAAATTTGCGGCGGAAGGTATTGCATATCTGGATTTATACGAGATTTTCCGCCAACAAGAAGAGGTTTTATATTTTCAGCGAGATTCTCATTGGAACAATCAAGGTGCGCTTTTGGCATATACCAGCTTGATGGAACAAATAGGGCGTACCTCTGATACCTATGAAACATATCGCAATGTACCCAGACATGTAGAGCAAAACCATGTCGGGGACTTGGACGAAATGCTCTATCCTTTGGCAGTGCAGCTAGAAGCGGATACTGTATTTGACAAAACACCCGATTTTGTTTATGTCAATGATGTGATAGACAATATGGACGAATGGATTGAAACAAAAAATCCCAAACAGACAGGCAGTATTTTGATGTATCGGGATTCTTTTGGAGAAAGTTTATTGCCCTTTGTAGCAGACGCGTTTGGGACAGGCTATTTTTCCAGGTTGGTGCCGTATAATTTGCTGCAAGTGGAACAATATCACCCAGATGTGGTGGTGATTGAAAAAGTGGAACGCAATTTAGACGATTTTATATGGGATATGCCGATTATGGAATGTCCACAAGTGTCTGATATTGCCGCGCCGCAAGTCGAAACCTCTACCACCATAGAAACCAAAAAAGCGGGTTCTTTTTTAGAAATCAAAGGCAGATTAGACGAAAGTTATCTGCAAACAGATACAGAAATTTATGTAGCGGTACAAGATTTGCAGACCATGCAGACAAAAACATATCAAACATTTTATACCGCAACAGAGGATGTGGATGCAAATGGTTACCATTTGTATTTAAAAGGCGCAAGTGTACCACAAGGAGAAATACAGATTTCTGTGATTGCGGTCAAGCAAAAACAGCCATTTGTGGTAGCTGATACAACGATAACATGGAGTGAAGCATAAGGAGGAGAATATTGTGAAAGCAAAAAGAGTATGGGGGCTGGTACTTGCCTTCGGATTGTGTGTAGGTGCAGTAGGTTGTGGCGGTCAGGACGCAACAGAAGAAAATACAGCGCAGACAGAACAAACAGAACAAACTTATCCCATCATTGGGGTACAGGCGGAAGGCGCGTATGATATACTGCTTAAAAACAGCTTAGGGCAGGATATTACAGGCATTGCAATCAAGACAGCAGACGAAACAACATATCCGGCGAATATGATGCCAAGTGATCTGGTGTTGAAAAATGGCGAAACTGCACAATGTTTCTATTTGCCAGAAACTAGTACAGAAGAAACACAGACAGCAGGAGAAACAGACGTTTTGCTCAATCCAACTTATCAAATGCAAATCACCTGTGAAGGGGATATGGTATACGAATTGAGTGCGTTGGGATTAGACGACATCGAAAAAGAAGTAGAACTTTGCAAAGAAGATGATATTGTATTTGTAAAATATATCAGCAAGGCTTCTGGTGATGCCGTATCCACAAAAGAACAGGAAAGCGCGGCACAAGCGCAGCAAGACGCAGCACAACCACAAGAAGAAACACCAGCAGAACAAACAGAACAAACAGAACAAACAGAACAGCCTGCGGTACAGCCAGCAGAACAAGCACCCGCAGAACCGGTACAGCAGCCCGCGCAGCAGCCCGCGCAAGCAGAGCCAGAACCAGCTGCACAACCGGCACAACAGCCCACACAGTCTGCCCCTGTGGAACAAGTTCCAGAACAGACCACAGAAGGTTGTTTGACAGAGGGCGGCGGTCCTGTATTCAACTAAAATAAGATATTGAGAAAAAGATAGAAAAAAATGCCCCCATAAGAAAAAAGGTTTCTTATGAGGGCGTTTTTTATTGTGTTTCTCGTTTTGGTATACTTAGTTTTCGGAAACAGACAAACGCGCCTTTGCCAATTCTAAAAATGCCAATGCTGCCGGAGAAGGTGCGGCATCTAAAGGCAGTGCAACACCCATTGCAATGCTGTATGCGGGTTCTAGGGGCAATTTGACCACTTTGGCGATATGTCCTTGTGTAATGAGTTGATTCATAATGCTCATGCCCAGACCTTCCGCAATCATTGCCAATGCGGCATGGTTTTCTATGGTTTCGTATTTGATATGGGGTTGTATTTGGTATGCGGCAAAGAGTTGTAACACATCATAATCGGCGCCATACGCTGGCATGATAAAATCTTCTTTTTCACAAGCAGCAATCGGATAGGCGGCTTCCTGTGCCAAAGCGTGATGGCATGGCAATACAGCAATCATAGGGTCTTTGCGTAAAAATACCCAAGGATAAGGGCTGTCTGGTTTTTCGCTGTAAAAACATAAATCGACTTGATGATTGGCAAGCATATCGTCCAGTTCCTGATGAATCCCTTCTTTCAATATAATGCGAATGCCGGGGTGTGCGGTAGCAAATTCTTGTAATATCGGCGGCAGCCAGCAAGTTGCAATGCTGGTATAGGTGCCTATGGTCAAACGTCCTGTTTCCAAGCCTATAATCTGGCTGGAAAGTTGTTCAAAACGATTGGCGCAATCTGCCATTTCGCGTAAAATGGGCAGCAATGCCTTTGCATTGGGGGTAGGCGTGACACCGTTTTTATTGCGATACAGCAATGCAAATCCCAATTCTTGTTCTAATGTGTGCATCATATGACTTAAGCCAGAGGGGGTATAATGCAGTATCTGTGCGGCTTTTGTCAAACTGCCACAGTCTATGGCAGTCAAGAGTGCCTCGTATTTTTTCAAATCCATAAAATTCCCTTCTTTGTTCTGATGTTTTATCTATGAAATTTTTTCAACAAAGATAGTATAAATCGTCGTTTTACTTTATACAAGAGCTGCGATATACTGTTGCGCAAAGATACCATGTAGAAAAAAAGAAAGGGTGTGAAATGGCATGCAAACAAAATATGCGGGTGGATTGGTGGTTGTGGCAGCCTGTTTGTGGGGTGCGATTGGTTTATTTTCGCGTATCTTGACCGATGCAGGCATGAATGCCATACAAATCACAACGACACGCAGTTTGGTAACAGCGATTGGCTTGTTGATTTGGGCAGGGAGCAAAGGAAAATGGCGGATTTCTTATAAAGATATTTGGATGTTTTTAGGCACAGGACTGTGTAGTGTTGCGGGATTCAATATATTTTATTTTCTGACGATGACACAGACCACATTATCTTTGGCGGCAGTGCTGCTCTATACCGCGCCATTTTTTGTATTATTGTTATCTGCGGTTTGTTTTGGCGAACGTTTGACACGGCAAAAAATCATATGCTCTATCTTGGCATTATGCGGCTGTATCTGTACGACAGGGATATTATGTGGTAATTTATCTGTCACACCGCTTGGGATTTTGACGGGGGTGGCGTCTGGTTTTTGCTATGCGTTATATAGTATATTTGGTAAATTTGCTTTGCAGAAATATCGCTTTGAAACAGTCACATTATACACTTTTTTGGTGGCGGCTTTGACGTTACTGCCATTTTCCCACCCAGTAGAGTTGGTACAAATCGCGGTTTCCTCCCCAAAAGTAGCAATAGTATCTTTGTTATTGGGACTTGTATTTACATTATTGCCGTTTTTATTGTATACAAAAGGTCTTTCTGGGATTTCTTCCGGCACCGCTTCTGTATTGGCGTTTGCGGAACCTTTGACCGCAACCGTATTGGGTGTGATTGTATTTGGAGAATATCCTGACTTGTTTGGCTGGTTGGGGGTAGGGCTTTTGTTTGTGGCTTTGGTATTGCTGCAAAGACCACAACCATTGCCTCAGCATGAAGCAGAAAAAATACAATAAATAGAATCAAATCTATCAAATAAAATCCCACTAGACTTGCCAGAAAAAATATTGTTTTTTGCTGGATTTCTGAAAGGCAACTGCGACGGCTGTCTGCAAAAGAAAATATACCTGATTTATTTCAGTAAAAATTAGAATGCTGGAATCCTCCATATTTGTAAGGATTTCAGCATTTTTTGTTTTTTTATCAAGCAGCCTGAAATGTTCGTCTTTTTTTTCAGCCTGTTTCATACAATACACAGAGGGGAGTGGAATCCATGAAACATTGGAACAAAATACGACATTTGGGGCTTTTTTGTTGTTTGGGCGTTTGTATTGGTATGGTGGTACTGCAACAACGCACCCCCACGATATTGCCGGTAGCCTCCTGTGTTGTGGTGTTAGACGCTGGACATGGGGGTTGGGACCCGGGCAAGACAGGCAGCAGCGGCGCAGATGAACAAGAATTGAATTTAGCGATTGTACAGCAATTACAGGCATATTTAGAACAAGGCGGTGCAACCGTTTATTTGACACGCAGCGACGGTATGGCATTGGGCAACAGCAAAGGCGAAGATATGCGGCAAAGACGAGATATTACCAATATTGCGCAGGCAGATATTCTCATCAGTATCCATCAAAACGCGTTTTCTGCTTCTTCCGCAAAGGGGGCGCAGGTGTTTTACCATACCCAAAGCGAAGAAGGAGAACGTTTGGCAACATGTATACAAGAAAGTTTGCGTTTGCGCGTAGACAGCCAAAATACAAGAATACAAAAACCAAATAGCGATTATTATATTTTACGTACCACAGAAATTCCAGCGGCTTTGGTAGAATGTGGTTTTTTGTCCAACCAGACAGAAGAAACATTGCTCAATGACCCAGAGTATCAGGCAAAAATGGCATGGGGGATTTATTGCGGGATTCTGGATTATTTTGCGCAAAAAGGCGGCGCGAATGGTTTACAGGCATAGCGAAAGCAGATATAATGAGGAGAAAGACTGCATTTGTAGAGAGAAAGGATTGTTTTATGGAGAATGAATTTCGTGCATTGGGTATTTCTGATGCACTCATAAAAGGATTAGAAAAACAGGGCATCACCACCCCAACACAAATACAGCAAAAAATGATACCTGCCATACAGACAGGGCAAGATGTGATTGGACGTTCGGAAACGGGTTCTGGCAAAACATTGGCATATCTGCTGCCGCTGTTTGGCGCAATCGACCCAACCATTCGCGGTACACAGGCAATCATATTGACGCCAACCCATGAACTTGCCGCACAAGTACACAGACAGGCAGAACTTTTGATACAAAATTCTGGCATTTCCGCCGGTTGTGCGCTGATTATCGGCACAGCAGGCATACAACGGCAAATCGAACGCCTGAAAGAAAAACCACCGCTTGTGGTGGGTTCGACAGGACGTATTTTGGAATTGATTCGTCGTCGGAAAATACAGGCACATTTGGTCAAAACCATTGTGCTGGACGAAGGCGACCGCCTGCTGGCAGATGGGAATTTCGCTGACGTGCAGGCTGTCATAAAAACGACATTGCGTGACCGCCAGCTTGTGCTGTTGTCCGCTTCTGTAGACGGACAGACCAAAAAACGCGCTGCTGAGTTGATGAAGGAAAACGCACTGTTTTTAGATGGCACAACACAAAATATCGCGGTACCAAAGCAGATTGCACACGATTTTATATTGACCACACACAGAGAAAAATTTGTGATGCTGCGAAAAGTATTGGCAGGACTGAAACCAGAAAAAGCTATTGTATTTTTGAATAATCCAGAAAATATAGAGGTGACAGTGGACAAGCTCAATTATCATGGCATTGCTGCATCCGGTATTTATGGACAGGCAGGCAAGCTGGAGCGAAAAAATGCATTGGAGGATTTTCGTACAGGACGTGTACGCGTATTGGTGGCTTCCGATTTGGGCGCAAGAGGATTGGATATTGCGGGAGTGACACATGTCATCAATTTGGATATTCCAGAAGACGCGACCCATTATCTGCATCGTGCGGGACGCTGCGGCAGACAAGGCGCACAGGGACATGTCATTTCTTTGGTTACGCCATATGAACGACGTTGGATTCATCGGTATGAGAAACAATGGGGGCTTGTGTTTGGGCAAAAAGATATGGCATATGGCAAACTGGTACCCAGCCAAAAAACGAAAAAAGATTTGGAACAAAAGCCGAAAAAAGAAACATCTGGAAATCAAGTAGGCACAACCCAGAAGAAACAGGCAAGACGGGGCGATGCTGCCAAAAAGAAAACAAATCAAAGAAAAAAATGATTGTCACATGACAAAAAATCATGTATATTGAAAGTAAGGATACAAAAGCCGACTGGCATAAAAGGAGGATATCAATATGAGCGAAAAATGCGGCTGTGGTTGCGGACATGACCACGACCATGACGAAGATGTAATGGAATTGGAAACCATGTTCCTGACATTGGACGATGATACAGAAATGGAATGCGGCATATTAGGCGTATTTGAGGTAGAAGGTCTGGAAGGCAAAGAATATATTGCTTTACTGCCTTTGGAAGATGAAACTGTATTGCTGTATGAATACAAAGAAGTCGGGGACGAAATCGAATTAGGTTTTATTGAAGAAGATGACGAATTTGAAAAAGTTTCCAATGCTTTCTATGATTTGTATGGGGACGAAGAATAAAAAAATAAAAAATAAGAAAGCATAGAAAATTCGGCAATAAGAAACGATTGCAATGATTGAAATGAGAAAAGGCAGGGCGTGACGAGAAAGGGTAGTCAATGTTTCAAGCCTTTTCTATTTTTTGTCAAAAATAAAGGAGGAGAAAAATCAATGCAGAAAAAAAGATGGATTGCATGTGTGCTGGCGACTGTATTGGGTGTGCTGGCACCAACACAGGCATTTGCTGCAAATGCGGATTGGACAGAAGGGAATGCTTTGATTGCACATGCGTTAGGGGAGTACGAAGGGAAAATAGAAACCAATTCCAAGGAAGCGTTTTTGCAGTCATGGGAAAATGGATTTCGTGTCATGGAAGCCGATTTTGTATATACTTCAGATAATGTGTTGGTGGTAAGACATGATTTTGAGCCAGGCGGCAGTTATTACCGTTTGGAAATACAGCCCAATGCCACACAGCCTGTCATGGATTTGAATACATTCTTAAATACAAAAATCGTGTATGAACAGACACCGCTTACCGCAGAAGATTTATTGGAATTGATGGTAGAATACAGCGATGTATATTTGGTAACAGATACCAAGAATACAGATGAAGCAACCATAAAAAGCCAATTTCAAGATTTGTATGAAATCGCGCATAGAATCGGACACCCTGAAATTTTAGACCGTATCATTCCGCAAATCTATCATGAGGATATGTTGGGTTGGGTACAATCCATTTATCCATTCCCACAATGGATTTATACACTGTATCAGCAAGCGGATATTGATTATGCCGAAACAGCACAATTTTGTGCCGCAAATAACATTGGTGTTGTTACAATCGAAAAAAGCCGTGTGACATGGGATATTGTCCAGACATTCAAAGCGCAGGGCGTGAAGGTGTATGTACATACTGTGAATCGTTATATGCAGTTGCAAGAATTGTTAAATATGGGGGTCAGCGGCATTTATACCGATACCATCAAACCATATGAATTGCCTTGGGTAGGATTGAGCAATCTCAGAAAATTGACCACACAAAATGTAACACTCAATCAGAAACAATATGGCTTGCATATGATGAATATTATGGGTATGGAATATGTATCTTTACGTGATGTTGCAACCATGCTTTCTGAAAATGGCGGTTTTTCTGCTAGTTATGACCCAGTCAATCATACAGTGCAGTTACAAAAAGAAGGTACATTCACCACTTTAGGCAATGAATTGCTGTTAGACACACAAGGACGTTTGGTAGTCAAAAAAGCGAATAATACATTGACTTATGCAGGGACACCTTACGAATTACAAGGTTATACAGTAGATGGGGATTTGTATTATCCTTGGAGCGGATTGATGGACGTTTTGGGATATAATATGACATTCTCGTCTAATGCGGTATTGCTTCAGCCAATGGAGTAAACAGAACACCGATATAAGCCAATAGAAACCAACATTGACAGCAATCCCAAAGCGTGGTATGCTGAACACACAACGATATATTTTTTGCTGGGGGTGCCGGATACAATCGGCTGAGAAATACCCTTTTTCACCTGATCTGGATCATACCAGCGTAGGGAAGCATGAGAAAATGCAGAGCAGGCGCAGCAAAGGCGAAATTTTTTCGTAGCTGCGCTTTTTCTATGGAAAAAAAGAATAGTCAGGAAACAGAATAGGAGGAACGCAATATGAAACATGTTTTGACAATTGCCGGTTCGGATAGCTGTGGCGGCGCAGGGATACAAGCCGATTTAAAAACCTTCAGCGCACAAGGCACCTATGGTATGAGTGTCATCACAGCGGTAACTGTACAAAATACGCAGGGTGTTTTTGGTTGTCAAGATATTTCGCCGGAAATCATAAAAGGGCAAATGGACGCCATTTTTACAGATATTGCAGTCAGTGCGGTAAAAATCGGTATGGTATCTCAGATTCCGACCATACACGCCATTGCGGATAAATTGGAACAGTATCAACCAAAAAATATTGTATTAGACCCTGTTATGATTTCCAAAAGCGGCTTTGACTTGATGCAGCCCGAAGCAAAAGAAGCGCTGATTTCTCGTCTGATTCCTTTGGCGTATGTGATTACGCCCAATTTACCAGAAGCAGAAGTGATTACAGGTATGCAAATCAAAGACTTATCTGCAATGGAAGCGGCAGCAAGAGCCATTCACAAAATGGGCGCAAAGCATGTACTGATTAAGGGCGGACATTTGGAAAATGACGCAACAGACTTGCTGTTTGATGGTACCCATGTGATTACATTGCAATCTGAACGCATACAGACCAAAAATACACATGGTACAGGCTGCACATTATCTTCCTGTATTGCGGCAAATTTGGCAAAAGGCAAAAGCGTAGAAGAAGCAGTGCGCATTGCAAAAGCGTATATCACAACTGCAATTGCCCATGCATTGGATATTGGCAAAGGCGTTGGTCCAACCAATCATTTTTACGAATTATATACAAAAGCAGGCATTTGGGACGAAATCAAAGATTGAGAAACCGATAGAAACAAATTGTATCAAACATAAGAAATGCGAAATACGCAACGCGAAAGACCGGCGGGGGATCTCCGCCGATCTTTCGTTTCATAGAGAGGGGGTAGTATTCTGGATTCACTGCACAGGGATCAAAAGCAGTGTGTCCTATCTATCAAAATAAAGGAAATTTTGGATGGAGTGAAATCCAAATGGATATTTCCTTTCGTCGTAAGCAAATCACATATGTTTCCTCTGATATATCGAGTATATCGAGGAGGGGGAAGGCAGCAGACACTACAATTTGCTACAGGGGTTGGCAATGCGTCTGTGCCTTCGTTTGTGACATAGATAGCATAACATATATTTTTGACGGAAATTTTGCGAAAAATCTTCAAAATTCTTAAGGAAAGCGTGCAAAAAACGAAAATTGGGAAAATTTGGGTGATTAGTCGGTATTTTGCGTTTGTTCCAATAAAGAAAGCATCATACAAAAACCTGCAAATTGTAAAGAAACAGGTGAAACAAAAGATTCTCCTTGACTGCGTGCCTGTAAAAGTGCGTCATCATAATGCATACCATTTTGAATTTGTTGCAGTGTATGACAAAAAAGCAGACTTTGACAAACATCATGCAATCTTTTTTGTGTATCTGTATCTACAAATGCACTCAACGCGCGCAATAATGTGACTTCTTTGGGCGGTTGGGAAACGGCTTCCTGTTGTTGTAATGTGGCGGCAGTGCGGATTTTCTGTAGATACTCTATGTCTATTTTTTGGCGCATGGTATCTAAAAAAGAAGCGATTTCACGTTGTGCGCTTGTGGTGTTTTGCAAAGTGCGTGCCAATGCAAAGACTTGATTTTCTTCCATAAGTATACTCCTTTCTGTGCTGGCATATCCCATAACAGAAAATCCATAGCGTGATGAGAAGCAATGGGCTAAATCGCTGCATCTGCGCCAGAACTGGCGAAACTTTCTTGACATAATGCAGGCGTAAGCAATCCGCCATGTTGTTGCGCCTGCGCGCAAAGATATGCCTTGACTTGTGCAGGTGTCAAGTGTGGCGATTGTTCGAGCAGACAGGCAGCGATACCACTGACAAGCGGTGTTGCCATGGAAGCGCCGCTCATGGCGATATAATGCCCATCTATGATATTGTTGGTACTGCGGTTGGGCAATGAGAAATTGTAATCCGGTGAAAGCGCGGAAATGATGTTTTCACCATGTGCCCAAACATCAGGCAATACAGGCGCGGCAAAACGCTTGCCCGCCAAAGCGGCAAAATAATGTTGGTCTTCCCATGTGCCAACAGACAGTACATTGGGGCTGATGAGCGGCGGTGGTGAAAAACAGACGCCACCGTCTGGGTTTGCCGCTGCCGCAGTGACAACGATTCCTTTCTGCCAAAGTGCGTCCACTGCTTCCACAAGAGGAACATGGATTTTTCTGTCATTGGTGCCGATAGATAAATTGACTACTTTTATATTATATTTGGCGGCGTTGTCCATTATCCATCGCATGGCACGTATGGCACGGGCAGAAGTGCCTTGCCCATAGGCGTCTAATATTTTCAAAGCAATGATATGCGCTTGCGGTGCAGCGCCGCAATATTTGCCATCTGCATACCAGCCATTGCCGCAGGCGATGCCGGCGACGTGCGTGCCATGCCCGTTATCATCGTATGGCTGTGTGCGTCCATATAAAAAATCCACAAAAGCGACAATGCGGTTGATGGGCTTTGTAAAGTCTGCAATGGCAGAGATGCCGGTATCCAAAAAAGCAATGCCAATTCCTTTGCCGGTATAATGTGTATCTGTGTGCATAGCAAAAACCCCCTTTCTCTCAACTTATGAAGCAGACGCAATTCGGTGATTGTTGAGAGAAAAAACTTTCTGTGCTATGGCATGTTTTGGCACAAAACAACATAAAAATAAAGTATGCCATCATCGTTGTGCGCAAAAAAAAGGGGGAATACCATGGAGCAACAAAAAGCCGAAGATTTGTTGGGTATGATGGAAAGATTGCGCCGGTTCCAAAAGCTGATGCAAAGTACAGAAAATTCGGATATGTCAAACACAGCACAACCTTCCATATCACAGACACCAATGTCACAGACATCCATGTCACAGACACCAATACCACAAGATGCACAATGCAGGGAAAATATGATACTGGCGGCAATCCCATTTTTAGATTGGGCATATCAAAAGGACTTATATGTTGTGGTACGGCTGATGCAGATGCGGCGTATGTGTGAAGGGGGATTATTGGAAGCGCGCAGCAAAGAGGAGGCACCGCAAATCCGCAGACAAAAGATGTTGGAAGCGATTTTGCCATTTTTACCGAAGCAGGAACAACAGCAAATCGACTTTTTATGTCGTATGATGCAGGCAAAATACATTTTAGAACAAAGGGAGGATTTATATGCAGGTATGGGAAAAACCAGAAATACAAGCCTTGGGGGAAGAACGGATTCATTTATTGCAAGAAGCGGTAGAAAAAAGCCGGGATAAAACAGGGCTTGCCAGATTAGATGTATTTTTAGAATACAGCGAAAAACTAGCGGAAGGCGGCGCGCTTTCTGCGCAACAAAAAGAAGCCTTGATTTTGGCAATGGAAGAAAGTCTATCTCCACAAGAGAAACAACAATGGCAGCAGGCACAGCAATTGATGCACATGTTTTCACAAAACGCATAAAAAAAGTAAAAAAATACGCCTCAGTTCTAAAATATTGGGAAAGAACAGGCGTATTTTTTATATGGTTATCGTTCGCCTTGGGAAAGCAAAAGCAAGCATGCAAGTGCGGCAGAAGGGAAAGCTGATGTATTTTTTTGCTGTGGGTTGGTATGTTTGGACGGCTCTTTGTTTTCTGTATGTGACATGGGCATGTGCGACATGTGCGGCATGTGCGACATGTGCGGCATGTGCGACATGGTTGGAACAGCAGTTTGATTTTGCAGAAATGGCGTAGGGATTTGTTTTTTTGTATACATTTTGATACACTCCTTTTTGATATGACAATCTCTTTTTTTTAGATATATGCAGTGAGAAAAAGTTTTTTGCCCTTTTTTTACACGAAAGCGTCATTTTATGATATGATGAAAAGAAAAAACAGATGAGAAGGAAAAGACTGGTGCAGTATGAAAAAGGAACGACGAGAGCGAAACTTCCGTATTTTGGAGTTTCGTGAAAATAAATATGATATCATCGGGGATATACATGGCTGTTATGAAGAATTGATTTTATTGATAGAACAGTTGGGATATGAAAAAAAAGATGGTTTATATGTCCACCCAGAAGGCAGAAGGTTGATTTCTGTGGGTGATGTTGCGGATAAAGGTCCTCGCAATTTGGATTGTCTACATTTTTGGATGGACCAAGTAACATATAATGGCGCATTTTGGGTACATGGCAACCATTGTAATAAATTATATCGTTATTTTTTAGGGAATCATGTACGTATATCGCATGGACTGGAAAAAACACTTTGCGAATTGGACGCATTGCCGAAAGAAGAAAGACAGGCATTTCGCCGTCGGTATATGCAATGTTATGAAAGCCAATGCTATTATCTTTTGTTGGATAAAAAACGTCTGGCAATCGTGCATGGCGGCTTGCAGGAAGAAAGTATGGGGAATTTTTCCGGCAGGATTCGCGCGGTATGCTTATATGGAGAAACCACAGGCGAAACAGACGAAAACGGCAGACCACAGCGCAGGGATTGGGCGGCGTCTTATCATGGGAAAGCATTGGTGGTATATGGACATACCGTAACGGCTGCGCCGATATTGGTCAATCATACGGTAGATATTGACCAAGGCTGTGTATATGGCGGATATTTAACGGCATTGCGCTATCCTGAAATGGAATTTGTGCAGGTGCGTGGCAAGCCTTATGCAGAATATCATGGAGATGGCGTATTGCCAAAATAAAAAAATATTTGTATCAGAATATAAAAAGGGTATGATATTTTTGAATGAGAAAAAATATCATACCTTTTTTTGATTCTGATTTTGGTATTGAAAATCATACCATTTTTTTCAGAAAATAAATTGACAAATGTATATTTTTTTCTTTATGATGAAAAATATAGAAAAAAGATTTTGATATGCCATACAAGAAAGCACGAAACTTTGAAACAATGAATCTAGTTTCGCGCTTTCCGTTTTTTGGGGATATGGCAAAAATGTATTTTTTCTAATCACTGGCAAAACAAACAATAGAAAAACAGAAGGGAGTATCAGAACAATGCAACATTATATGGAACGATTGTTTCATCTCTCCGAAAACCGTACCAATGTCAAAACGGAGATTGCAGCAGGTGTGACCACATTCATGACAATGGCGTATATTTTGGCTGTCAATCCCAGTATATTGGGCGAAACTGGCATGGACAGCGGCGCGGTGTTTACAGCGACAGCCGTTGCTTCTGCGTTTGCAACGCTTTTGATGGCATTCTTTTCCAATTATCCGTTTGCGCTTGCGCCAGGCATGGGCTTGAACGCATTTTTCGCGTATACGGTCGTACTGAAAATGGGCTTTAGTTGGCAGACAGCACTTGCGGCGGTATTTGTCGAAGGGATTATTTTTATTGTGCTTTCTTTGACCAATGTACGAGAAGCAATTTTCAACTGTATTCCATTGAGCTTGAAACTGGGTATTACAAGCGGGATAGGGCTATTTATTGCTTTTATTGGTCTGCAAAACAGCCACTTGGTTGTTGATAGTTCTACATTGGTATCTTTATTCCCATTTCGTACTTCTTTGGAGGACGGCAGTTTTTGGTCTATGGGTATGGGCGCAGTATTGGCGTTTGTGGGTGTGATATTGACCGCTGTTTTGATGTATAAAAAAGTGCCGGGCAGTATTTTGCTTGGGATTTTGGGTACATGGATATTAGGTATTTTGTGTGAGTTGACTGGTCTGTATCAGCCCAATTTAGAATTGGGTATGGCTTCTGTATTGCCAGATTTTTCCGCGGGTCTGAGCATACCTTCTTTGGCATCGACATTCTTTCAGATGGATTTTTCTGGTTTGCTGAATTTTAATTTTATTACGATTATGTTGTCGTTTTTGTTTGTGGATTTATTCGATACCATTGGTACACTCATTGGTGTTGCATCAAAAGCCGATATGTTGGACGAAAACGGAAAGTTACCGCGTATTCGAGGTGCACTGCTTGCCGATGCTGTCGGCACAACCGCTGGCGCGATTTTAGGTACTTCTACCGTAAGCACTTATGTAGAAAGTTCCTCCGGCGTTATGGCAGGCGGCAGAACGGGCTTGACTTCTTTGGTAACAGGGATTTTATTCCTGCTTTCTCTGTTGTTATCACCCATCTTTTTGGCAATTCCTTCTTTTGCCACAGCACCCGCATTGATTGTGGTAGGGTTTTTGATGGTAGAATCTATTTGCAAAGTGGAGTTTGCCGATTTGGCAGAGGCAATGCCTGCATTTGTGGCTATGATTGCTATGCCGTTTATGTATTCTATTTCAGAAGGGATTGCACTAGGTGTGATTTCCTATGCTTTGATACATGTTTGTACAGGCAAAGCCAAACAAGTACATTGGTTGCTGTATTTGTTGGCACTTGCATTTATTTTGAAATATATTTTTGTGTAAACACAAAAAAGCAAAAAAAATAAAAAAGTGGTTGTCTCTCTGTCATAGAAGGACAACCGCTTTTTTTATGCTGCTGTTTCAAAAAATTGTTGGCGCCATACCAAGAACATATAAATTGTCCAAATCTTTCGACTGTTGTCGGCTTTTCCAGCGCGATGCTCGTCCAGATAACGTACAATTTCTTCTGTTTTGAAAAATTCTTTTGCCGCTTTGCTTTCAAATGCTGCTTTCACACGGTTGTAATATGCGTCTTCTTTCAGCCAGATACGAATAGGTACAGGGAATCCGAGTTTCTTTTTCTCTGCTACCATATCAGGTAAATAACGGTGTGCCGCCTGACGCATCGCATATTTTGTATTTTCTTTATTGACTTTATAACGTGTCGGTACGGTACGCGCTACATCAAATACCACACGGTCTAAGAAAGGTACACGTACTTCCAGAGAGTGCGCCATACTCATTTTATCTGCTTTGAGCAAAATGTCCCCAATCAACCAGAAATGCATATCAATATATTGCATTTTGGTCACATCATCTAAATGTTTTACTTTTTCATAATAAGGTGCGGTCAACTGCATATAGGGATATTTGCCACTGGGGGATTTGAGTATTTTTTCTCTTTCTGCCATGTCAAACATAAACGCGTTACCAATGAAACGTTGCTGCAATTCCTTGCTGCCGCGTATGATATAGTTTCGTCCTTTGATATGGGGCATTTTTTTTGCGACAGCCCCCATAGCTTTACGTACAGGACGTGGCAGTCTGGTAATGGGCAACAAGTCGTGCGGTTCCCGATAAATGTTGTAGCCGCCGAAAAATTCGTCTGCGCCTTCCCCAGACAAAGAAACCTTGACATGTTTCGCGGCAGTCTGGCTGACAAAATACAGCGCGATGGCAGAAGGGTCAGCCAAAGGCTCGTCCATATGGTATTGTACTTTGCTGATGGTATCCCAATATTCGTCCTTGGAAATCAGTTTGCTGTAATTATCAATATGGATTTTTTCAGATAATGCTTTTGCATAATCGATTTCGTTGTATTTTTCATAGTCAAAGCCCACAGTGAATGTTTTATCTCCATGAAAACATGCCGCAACATAAGAACTGTCCACCCCGCTGGAGAGGAAGGAACCTACTTCTACATCGCTGATTTTATGGCTTTGTATAGAGTTTTGCATGGCTTGGTCGATTTCTTCTACAAAGCTTTCCAGACTTTTGTTTTGGTCTGGTTCAAAAACAGGCTCCCAATACCGATGTATGTCCAATTTTCCATCATGGAATGTAAAACAATGGGCAGGGGGCAGTTTGAAAATACCTTTAAAAAATGTTTCTGGCAGTACGCTATATTGGAATGTTAGATAATTTTCCAGTGCTTCTGGATTGACTTGTTTTGGTAGTGTGGGGTATTCCAATATACTCTTGATTTCAGAACCATATATGAATTGCCCATCATGCAAGGCATAGTAAAACGGTTTGATACCGAAAAAGTCACGCGCGCCAAATAGGGTTTGTTTGTTTTTGTCCCAGATGACAAAGGCAAACATACCACGCAGACGAGGCAATAGGGCTTCGCCGTATTCCTCGTACCCATGCAGCAAGACTTCCGTATCTGCGTGACTGCTGAGTACATGTCCTTTTTGCAGCAATTCTTCACGCAGTTCTAAATGGTTATAGATTTCGCCATTGAATGTAATGACCATATCTTTGGTTTCATTGTATATGGGCTGTGTACCGCCCTCTAAGTCTATGATGCTTAAACGACGAAATCCCATAGATACACCATCATCTATATGTTTTCCATCGCTGTCAGGACCGCGATGTATGATTTTTTGCATCATATTTTCTAATATTTCTTCGGAAGTCGCAAGACGTCCTGTAAAGCCGCAAATGCCGCACATGATGTGCGCCTCCTTTCCTACCATAACGAAATTTTCTGCTTTTGTGCAGAAAATCAAAAATTTCCTGCCCCTCTCATGCTGGAAGGGCAGAATGTATTTTATTATATTTGTTTTATTCTACGTCTATTGTTTCATCTGTGTCTGAAATTTGATAAGGGTCTGGGCGTTCTGCATATCTGCCGAATAATGTGGAAAGATAATACAGACCTTTTGTAAAACCGCTGTCCCATTGACTCCAATCAAAACGGAAACACCAATTGCCGCCAGCTACACCAGGCAGATTCATACGATGTCTGCTGTCCAGATTCAATACATCTTGCAAAGGTACGATAGAAACCGCCGCTGGAGAGGAAATCGCCATGCGAATGAAGTCCCAAGCCACATCATGCCCATCTACATTCAGATAACGGCGATAATGGTCTTTTTCGGCTTCGGTTGCGGTAGCATACCAGCCAATGGTAGTGTCATTATCGTGTGTGCCAGAATACATAATGCTGTTGTAATCACAGCTATGTGGCAGATACGCATTATTTTTATCATTCCCGAAAGCAAACTGCAAAATACGCATACCTGGCAAACCAGCTTCTGCACGCAGTGCGCGTACTTCGTCTGTAATGATGCCCAAATCTTCCGCAATCAATGGCAAGTTTCCTAATTTTTTTTGTAAGGTCTGGAAGAATGTCATGCCAGGACCTTTTTTCCATTCGCCCTTCACTGCGTTTGGCGCGCCAAAGGGAATTTCCCAATAACTTTCAAAGGCGCGGAAATGGTCGATACGTAAATAATCTACATCTTTCAAAGCTTTTTGGATACGTGAAGTCCACCATGCAAATTGTGTTTTTTGATGCGCTTTCCAGTCATATAAGGGATTGCCCCAAAGCTGACCTTCTGCACAGAAATAATCTGGCGGTACGCCAGCCACAACAGTGGGGAAACCTTTACTGTCCAATTGGAATAATTTTTGATTTGCCCAGACATCGGCACTGTCATAAGCAACAAAAATAGGTGCGTCCCCAATGATTTCTACGCCATGCGCATTGGCATATGCTTTGAGTTTTTGCCATTGTGTGGCAAACAAGAATTGATAAAATTTTTCTTCTTCGATTTCTTTTTCTAAAAGGCGTGTCCATTTACGCAATGTTTGTGCATTGCGTTTGCGCAGTGCGCGTGGCCATGTGACCCAGCTTGCTGCCGCAAAATAGTCTAGCTGTTCATCTTCTGTCAAAATATCTGCGGATTCTGCGCAGAAAGTTTTCCAGTCTTCGCTTTGTGGCTGTGCGGCGTGTTCTGCTTGAAAATGCGCACGCAGTACAACATATAGCGCGAAATCGTCCAGCCAATCGGCTTCTTTTTCGCAATAAGCTGCGAAATCTTCTTGCAACTGGGAATTTGGTTGCTCACAAAATGCAGCATATGCTTTTTTGAATAAAGGCAGTTTCCAATTCGCTGCCGCCTCATAGTCCACCAATTCTTTATCAAAATGGGGCAGGTTTTGTAAGTCTGCTTCTGTCAATAAACCTGCTTCGCATAAAAGTTGTGGGCTGATGAGCAGTATATTTCCTGCAAAAGCGGAAATGCTTTGGTAAGGTGAGTTGCCATACCCAATGGGACAAAGTGGCAAAATTTGCCATAACGTTTGTCCTGCAAGCTCCAATGTATCCACAAATCGGTATGCATCTGCGCCAAAATCACCAATGCCAAATGGCGATGGCAAAGAAGTCGGATGTAATAAGATACCGCTTTTTCGTTCTTGAAATACCATAAGAAATAGCCTCCTTTTGCAGTATAGTATTTTGCAATTTTGGAATTTTATTTTTTATTTTCGATTTTCACAAAATGCTATCTCTGCGTTTGTTTCCAATGTAGTTGGTATGTGTTTGCATATTTTACATATTCTCATTTTGTTTCCCCAATCGAATGATGTGCCAAAACAAACCAAACATTGTGACATCTCCTTATTTTATCAGTTTTTATACAAAGATACTATCCGCAGAACTGCCAAAAATTACGCGCTTTACCAACAAAAAGACAGGATTTTTCCGTGCGGTTGGCGCAAACTGATTTTGCAAAGCAAAAAAAGGAGGGTATGCAATGAGAAAACAATTTTTGATTGCACTATGTTGCTGTGCCGTTTGTCTGTTCAGTGGCGGTTGTGGCAGCAAAACCGCAAACCATCTGGGCAATACGATAGACGCAAACGATGACGTATATGGCAGTAACATATATTGGGACGGCTATGGCATCAATACCGGTTATGATATGGATCGCACAACGTATGGCACGACAAAAGAGGATTTGGACGCATTGGGCTATGATGTCAAAGAAGACCTCAAAGACTTGGGCAATGACATGAAAAACGCTGTGACCAATAATCCTGTCACACGTACTGTGGAAGATGCCACAAACACCAATTCTGCCGCTATGGTGAACTAACGAATGATATGGGACAAAAATTTCAGATTCGTGTGATTGGTGTGTTGACAGGTTTTGTCAATGGGCTGTTTGGCAGTGGCGGTGGCACATTGGTGGTACCAGCAATGGAACGCTTTTTAGGTGTGGAGGAACATGAGGCGCACGCAACAGCAATTGCTGTGATATTGCCCCTGTCGCTCATCTCTTTGGGGATTTATCTGTGGCGTACAGATAGTGGGGCGTTTTTGCGTGTTGCCTTATGGGCGTCCGCAGGCGGTGTGGTAGGCGGCTGGATTGGTGCAAAGCTATTATCCCATCTAAGCGGCATATGGCTGCATCGTATTTTTGGTATTTTTATGCTGGCAGCGGCGGTGCGTATGTTCCTATGATGTGGGGCGTTTTGATTGCCGCCGTATTTGCCGGCATCATCAGCGGTATGGGGATTGGCGGCGGTGTATTGCTGATTCCCGCGCTGTTGTTTTTGACAGACTTGAATCAACAGCAAGTACAAGGCGTCAATTTATTATATTTTTTGCCAACTGCCATCATTGCGCTGGTACAGCATGTGCGTGCAAAACGTGTGCGTATGGAAATCGCAAAGCCTTTGCTTGCCGTAGGCTGGCTGGGGGCATTGGGTGGCGCTGCATTAGCAGTGTGGCTGGATGCGACACTGTTGCGGCGCATCTTTGGCGGTTTTCTTTTTGTGATGGGCTGGATGGAGCTTTGCAAACGCAAACCGATGTAAGAACGATATAAAACCGATACAAAACCCACATAAAACCCATATCTAACCAATAAAAACCAGAAAGGAGCAGGCAATGTATGGACTATTCTAAATTTGAACAACTCAAGAAAAAATTTGCAAAAGCCAATACAGATGAAAAAGTGTCGTTATATGTCAATACGCCGGATTTGACAAAAGACCAATACCGCGAATTGCTCGAAATGTATCCAAAAAGTGAATGGAACTTGCTGGACCAAGCATTGTGGTAAAAAATCTGTATGAGATATGGTATCAAAATCTCTTGCGTCTGCTCAGATGCAGGAGATTTTTTTCATCCATTTGCGCAATCAACGCATATTTTCCAGATGAAAATACCGTTTTTTGGAATATTATTTTTCGCAACGGTTCATACTGCATATCGTAGGCAAGGATTGTTTTTGTTGGTTTCCATTTTCCGCCAAATCTGATATAATACGTTTTACATAGAAAGCAATACAGAGAGAAAAAGGAACAAAGCGAAAAAACGCAGAAAGGCGGTGTATCTGGTGCGTATTGCAGAAGAATTATATGTAGCAAAAAATATAGAAAATTTAGGTACCATTGTATACAGCCTGCGTCGAGATATTCCGGTTTTTCGGCTGTATTGTTTGGTGGTGCGTACAAAGCGTGCGCGTCTGGAGATTGTATCGTCTAAATATTTATTTCAAACAAAATATACAAATTATGCAAAAACAGATGGTTGTATTGTAGGTGTTGCAATGGGGTATCAGGAAGCACTGGAACTTTTGTGCTTTATTGTCCGTCAAGCGATGGCGGAAGGTCACGATTTGCGCACTCCCATCAGTTGGTTTGATATAGAATGTGATTGTGATAAAGAAGGGAAAGAAATTGCAGAATCAAGAGAAGAAACACTTTCATAATATCGGTGCGAAAGTTTTGGCGTTTGCGGCGGCTTTGGCATTGATGCCAGCATTGCTGTTGTCTTGTGTCGCATGGCGCGTGATGGACGATTTGCCGTATTTTGAACAGGAATATACAAAATACGCGGTGCCGGAAACCGTGCATATGGATATGACAGAATTACTACGCGTCACAGAGCATATGATGGCATATTTGGGAGGCGAGACAGATTCTTTGCAAATAGAAGCCCAAATAGATGGTGTGCAAACCCCATTTTTTAGTGAGAAAGAAATTCGCCATATGGTAGATGTACAGGAGTTGTTCGCAAAAGGTACGATACTGCGCAATGTATGTTTTGTTTTTTTTGTATTGGTAGCGGTTGGGCTTTTGTTTAGCCATAAAACAGAAATCCTTTTGCGCCAATTGCGTTGGGGGATTGTGGTCTTTTTTGCGCTTGCGCTTGCCTTCCTTGGCTTGATACTGACGGATTTCAATCGTTATTTTACCATATTTCATCTGATATTCTTTGATAATCAAGATTGGATTTTGGACCCGTCGGTAGACCGATTGATCAATTTAGTGCCGTTAGGCTTTTTCTTTGATACGGTGCTTTGGATTGTAGGCGTGTTTGTTGCCTGCAATGTGGTGTTGTTTGTAGGGGCAAGCCTGCTGCTGCGCCGTTTTGGAAAGAAACAAATACAGCAATCTTAGTGTAATCATAGTTCAATCATAGATGGGAGTCAAACGATGGGAATTTTGCTATTATTACTCAAGTGCATTGGTATCTTGCTTTTGGCATTGCTGGTATTTTTGCTTTTGGTAGTCCTGATTGTGCTTTGTACTCCGATACGATACGCATGCTCAGCGGAAAAAACAACCACTTACCATATGCAGGCAGAAGTACGCTGGCTGTTTTCCAGATTGTGTTTGCATGGGGAAACAGGGCAGGAATGGCAAACAGAAATATTTTTGTTTGGCAAACCATTAGACGCTTGGAAAAAGAAAAAACGAAACAAACGAAGCAGCAAGAAAAAACAAGAAACAATGTTGACGGTCAGAGAAAAGACAGTCAAAAACACAGAAAAAGATACAGAAAAAAATACAGAAAGTAAGCAAACACCAAAAGAAATACAAAAGCCGACATCAGATACATCTCATCATGCAGAAGTATCAGAGCGACCACCGATGCAAAAACGAGAAGAACCACAAGTCGTACAGCAAAAGGCAGTCGAATCGGAAACAGTCAAACAAAAACAGCCAAAACAGCCAAAACAGTCTAAGCAGTCTGCACAGCCAAAACAAGGCATACGACGCGTCAAGCTGTCTGAAATAGAGGAAGAACCGCCGCAAAAGGAAGATTTATGGGAGGAGGACGCCTCTTTTTTCACTGGGGAACCACAAGAAACGCAGGAAAAGGAAGCAGAAGGTTTTTCATGGAAAAAAACGCTGTTGCAAATTGAGGATAAAAAAGGGATTTGCAAGGCAGTGATACGCTTATTGCGTCGCTTGGCAAAAGGGATTTTGCCGCATCAATTGGCATTTCGTGGGACTTTGGGTACAGGCGACCCTGTTATGACGGGGTATTTGTTGGCGGTATTTGGTATACTCAAAGGGAAATTTGGGAAAAATTTGGTTGTGCGTGGAGATTTTTCGCGTATGTGCGCGGAAGATTTATCTATTTCAGTAAAAGGAAAAATCGTATTAGGATATTTATGCTATGCTATGGCGGCATTTGTGCTGACAAAACCAGTACGCCATTTGATACAAATTTTATGGAAAGGAAGAAAGCAAAATGGGGAAAGCATTTAATGAGTCATTAGACGTATTATTTGGAAAGGTAGATGAATTGGTTTCTACAAAGACAGTGGTAGGAGATGCCATTGAGATGGACGGGCTGACATTGCTGCCTTTGATTGAGGTAGGCGTGGGCGTTGGTCTGGGTGGAAAAGAAGATGGCGGCTCTGCTGGTGGTATGGGCGCAAGAATCACGCCTTCTGCCGTATTAGCAATACAAAATGGCAGTGTACAGCTCATCAATATCAAAAATCAAGATGCAGTCAGCAAATTGATTGATATGGCGCCTGGTGTAGTCAATAAACTCAATTTCGGTGCAATTTTCAGTGGACGCGAGAAAAAGGAACCGACTGAAAATACAGTCAAATTTGAAGAAGAACTGGTGGTAGAAGATTGACGAAGCAAAGGGGGGAACCTCTATGTCTGTTTTGTTGGAATATTATGATAAAGATGTATTAAAAAATATTGTAGGCGTATTGACATTGCGCCCAGAAAAAGTGATTTTTTTGTATGACAACGGCATGCGCGACATGACAGCATTTCGTGCATTGCGTACTTGCTTTGCGCGACATTTGCCAGATTTGGTGATAGAAACCTGTGCGGTAGAAAGTACATCTATGGATAAGATTTACCGCCGCACGTTGCAAGTACTGCAAGCACATAACGACTGTACCATAGAATTGACGGGCGGTAGTGAATTGATGGTTATTGCTGGATTTCGTGCAGGTATGGAAAGCGGCGCAAGATTGGTGCATACCGATTTGGTGGGGCATTGTGTCAAAGACTTATTGAGCGATGCTGTGATTGCAAAAACGGCTACGCTGTCTTTAGAAGATTTTGTAGACGCGAGAGGGGCTTGTTTTGTAGGGGAGTCACATCGCCCACCTATGCCGGAACGATATGACGCCATTTGGCAGATGGCGCGCTATTTATTCCGACATCTTTCAGAATGGAAAACGACTTGCAGCTATCTGCAAACGGTAGCTGCACGATATTTGCCCCATGAAGTCTATATGGACAGCAAAGAACAGATTTATATGAAAAGTGGGAAAAAAGTTTCCCCGAATCGAGAGATACTCAAAGAGTTTCAACGGTTAGGCTTTATCAGAAATTTGGTGATGACACAGGATAGAGTCCATTTTTCTTTCTGTTCTGTGGAAGACCGCAGTTATTGTACAGGATATGGGGTATGGCTGGAATTATATGTATACATAGCAGCCGCGCGTTCGGGCGTATTTGATGATGTCAAGTTGGGAACGATGATTGACTGGAATGCGTATGATGGTGTGGTGGTGGCTGGCAACGAAATAGATGTGATTTTGATGGAAAAATCCCTGCCTGTCTTTATTTCCTGCAAACTGCGCAATGCAGATACTGCCGCGCTCAATGAATTGCTGATTGCCAAAAAAAGGGTAGGCGGTTGGTTTTCCAAAGGTGTTTTGGTCACATTCAGTCGAGAAAAGGTGGAGCATAGCGGTACCTATCAACGAGCAAAAGAATTGGGGCTGGAGATGTTAGACGCCGCAGATATATTATCCGAAGATTTTGGCGCGCGTTTGGTCAAGACCATACAAGAACATGATTTGGTCAGCTTAAAGTGGAAAAAAGTCTAAAAAATAATGACAATAATGACAATGCAATAATGCGGAAGGACGATAGGTATGGCTAAAAAAAACACACGCAATACCAAAAGCCGTATCATAGCGGCAGCATGGAAATTGTTTTATGAGCAAGGGTATGATGATACGACAGTAGAGGAAATCGTCGAAAAATCGGGTACATCAAAAGGCTCCTTTTATCATTATTTCAATGGCAAAGATGCTTTGCTAGGTTCTTTGTCTGAGTTGTTTGACGATAAGTATACGGAATTGATGAAAACATTGCCGCAGGATATGCACTGTTTCGACCAATTGATGTATTTGAATCAAGAAATGTTTCGTATGATTGATGACAGCATTTCTTTGGATTTATTGGCGCGCCTATATTCTTCCCAGTTGATTACAAGCGGAGAACGGCATTTGATGGACCATAATCGTGTATACTATAAATTATTGCGCCAGATTACGGCAGAAGGACAACGCAGGGGAGAATTGCGCGAAGACATATCGGTCAATGAATTTGTCAAAACGTATGCGTTGTGTGAACGTGCGCTGATTTATGACTGGTGTTTGTGTCGAGGGGAATATTCTTTGAGTCGATATGCGGCGCAGATGATGCCATGTTTTTTGGGTGGTTTTCGCGCGGAACCTTCCGATTCCTAAAGAAAAATTTTAAATAAAAATCAAGTGAAATGGTATGGTATATTTCTATGTACTTGTAAAAATACAATATTGACTTATTAGAAGGTTTGTCTGAAGCAGATGCAGGATTGCATCTGCTTTCGTTAGTTTCGCACAATGGCAAAAGGCTTTTTCTGGTTTGCAATGTATGCTTACGCAAATCGGATTTGGCATTGACAGATTTTCTATTTTGTGGTTTCATGTTACGTAAGTTTTGTATGAAAATAAATACAAAACAGTACAAAAGAAAAAATGCACAAGAACAAAAAACAAAAGAGAACTACAAAAAAGAGATACAAAGGAGGAAATGACATATGGTGCGTTATGCGAAACGAATGGAACAACTGACAAATTCTGACATTGGTGAACTGCTAAAATTGATTGCACAGCCGGATATCATTTCCTTTGCGGGTGGTTTGCCAGCAGCGGAATTATTCCCTGTCGAACAACTGCGTCAAGCATGTAATCATGTGATGGACGAAGTGGGGCGTGTCGCATGCCAATATTCCGCAACAGAAGGTTTGCCGGCACTGCGCGAAAAAATCGCCCAAAGAATGAAAGAAAAAAATAATATCGAAACAGATGCAGAACATATTCTGATTACGAGTGGTTCTCAGCAGGGATTGGATTTTTCGGGACGTGTATTTCTGGATAAAGGCGATGTAGTGCTAATGGAAAGCCCTTCTTATCTAGGCGCAATCAATGCATTCAAAGCATGTGAGCCAACCTTTCTAGAAGTGCCGACAGATGATGACGGTATGGTGATGGAAGAACTCGAAAAAATACTGCAAACCACAGAAAATGTCAAAATGATATATGTGATTCCAGATTTCCAAAATCCGACAGGACGTACATGGTCTTTGGAACGCAGACAGAAATTTATGGAAATCATCAATCGTTATGAAATTCCGGTCATTGAAGATAACCCATATGGGGAACTGCGTTTTGAAAATGAAGATATGCCTGCACTGAAGTCTTTGGATACAAAAGGTCTGGTTGTATTTTTGGGTACATTCTCAAAAATTCTGGTGCCTGGCTACCGTTTGGGCTGGGTATGTGCTTCGGATGAAATACTATCTATGTATAATTTCATCAAGCAAGGCGCAGACTTGCAGACACCTACAGTGACACAGCTGGAAGTCAATGCTTATATAGATTTGTTTGATTTGGACGCACATGTAGACAAAATCCGTGAACTGTATCGTCATAGACGGGATGTCATGATGCAGGCAATGGAAGAATACTTCCCCAAAGAAGCAAAATTCACACACCCTGACGGCGGTTTGTTTACATGGGTAGAACTGCCGGATTATATCAATACACGTGATATGGCATTGCAATGTCTGCAAAAGAAAGTGGCATATGTGCCCGGCGGCAGTTTCTTCCCCAATGGTGGGCAGGAAAACTGTTTCCGTATGAATTATTCTTGTATGCCAGATGAAAAGATAGTAGAAGGTGTCAAAGCGATTGCAGAAGTCATTCGCGCGAATCTGAAATAAATCATTTGTTTGACTGATTTTTGGTAGGGACTGCCCCTCCTTGTATTGCATTTTTGCATATGAGGAGGGGTTTTTCTATTTTTTTTGACGAAAATTTATCAGAATAAAATAGTATATATTGTATTTCAAAATATACAGTAGATTGTAGAAAAGTACATTTTTTACTTTTTTCAAGAACGCGGAAGGGTTTGGGGAACCAATGTCAACACGTTTGCTATGCAAACGCCAGCCATAAATGGCTGTCCGCACTTCTTTGCGGTGTGTAGTTCCCCAAATTCAATCCGCAGTCGGAATTTATTTCCGACGAGGAAAAGCCGAAGTTTCAAGGCTTTTTAGCCGATGGAATGCCGCACCCCGAAAGAGACGGGGGCAGCGAAGCTGACTTTGCGAAGCAAAGTGCTTGACCAGAGCTTTATACTTCTGTCTATTCGTCAAAGGCTTGAATGAAATGAGCCTTTGACGACAGGGTGTCGATTTTTTCGACACCCTGATGTATTTTGTATTTAAAAATATACAGAATGGCAAAGGTAAATACGCACAAAGCGCGGATTATGCGCAAATACTGCAAAAAATGCAGGTGTACCCCATTTTTTATAAGCAAAATTTAATATCAAAATGGAAAAATTGCCCATTGACTTTGTGAATTATTTGTGTTTTAATAAAGAAAAGATGATAATTTTTAGTCATTTGTCTGATATGCGTGCCAAAGTGCGCACGTTGTCAGAGAACAAGCAAAACAATTGTAATTTATTGTAATCTATACATATAAGGAGGAGTTTCCCATGGTACAGTATGCAAACAGAATGAGTCTTTTAAAAGGTTCCGAAATCAGAGAATTACTGGCACTGACATCTAAACCCGACATTATCTCTTTTGCCGGTGGTATGCCAGCTCCAGAACTGTTCCCTTGCGAAGGCGTAAAAGAAGCTTGTATCAAAGTAATGGACGAAGTAGGTCGCGTTGCTTTGCAGTACACCACAACAGAAGGTCTGCCTTCTCTGCGTGAAAAAATCGTTGCAAGAATGAAAGCGAAAAATGGTATCAATACAGATATTGACCATGTACTGATCACCAGCGGATCTCAGCAAGGTCTGGACTTCTCCGCACGTGTATTCTTGAACCCTGGCGACGTAGTTCTGCTGGAAAGCCCTTCTTACTTAGGCGCTGTAAACGCATTCAAAGCATGTGAACCTACATTTATGGAAGTTCCTACCGATGATCACGGTATGATCACAGAAGAACTGGAAAAAATTCTGGAAACTACCAAAAATGTAAAAATGATTTATGTTATCCCTGATTTCCAGAACCCTACAGGCAAAACATGGACACTGGAAAGACGTCAGAAATTCATGGAAATCGTAAACAAATACGAAATCCCTGTAATCGAAGACAACCCTTATGGTGAACTGAGATTTGAAGGCGAAAATATGCCTTCTCTGAAATCTTTGGATACCAAAGAACTGGTTATTTTCTTGGGTACATGCTCTAAGATTTTAGCACCTGGTCTGCGTATTGGTTGGGTTTGCGCTTCCAAAGAAATTTTGGGCAAATACAACTTCATCAAACAGGGTGCTGACCTGCAATCCTCTACCATTGACCAGTTGATTGCTGACAGATTCTTAGATATGTACGACTTAGACGAACACGTAGAAAAAATCAAAGACGTATATCGTAAGAGACGTGACTGCATGTTGAAAACAATGGAAGAAACATTCCCCAAAGAAGCAAAATTCACACATCCCGAAGGCGGTCTGTTTACTTGGGTAATTCTGCCTGATTACATGGACGCAAAAGTATTGGCAAAACAGTGCTTGGATAAGAAAGTTGCTTATGTTCCTGGCGGTAGCTTCTTCCCGAACGGCGGTAAAGAAAACCACTTCCGTCTGAATTATTCCTGCATGCCTGAAGATAAGATTGTAGAAGGTATCACAAGAATTGCAGAAGTAATCAAAGCAAACCTGAAATAATTTCGTTTTGCGAAAAACAGTTTGTGTTTGTTTGACACAAACCCAATAGAAAAAATAGAAGCTGGAAGTTCCATAAAGTTGGAATTTCCAGCTTTTTTCGATGCACAAAAAAACAGCATATGATAATCAAATGCTGTTTTTCGTTTTTTCCTATATTTCGTTTTATGCGCTTGGTTGGCTTGCCTGCATTTCATTCATATGTGAAATTTCCTGTTCATAATTGATGGCTGCATATGCTTCCGCAGGGATTTTAGCAGGCTGTGTTTGGTTGATATTTTGAATCGACATAGATACGTCGTATTGCGCAAAATCAGGCTGCATCGGCTCACTTTGCAATTCTGCCAAAATTTGATTGGTGACTTGTTGCTGCACTTGTGTCAAATCAACAGAAAGCGAAAGCGGTGTGCCTGTGTTTTCTTCGCATGTAAATACCACTTCCAAATCAGATAGATTGGTAAAATAAGTTTCGCCAATGCCACTCATGCCAGTAAACTGCAAGAGCTTTCCGCCCTCTACTGCTGGATAGATATTGTCAGCCGGTAAAGTGCCATGCAATGTCACTTGATGATTTTTTTCTGTGGTCATTGTCCAATTGTTGCTATTTTGCAACAAAAGCAACATGTTTTCACGAATATCATAAATCTGGACATTGTCTAATGCGGCATCTTGTGTCAAAGATAATTCTGTCCATTGATTTCCGTATTTCATATACATCATGGCATTGGTACCATCATTTTGCGCATCTAAATAAATTTGACTGCCGCTGCTTTGCCCGTCAAAACTTGTATTTTCCTCAATGAATGTACGTAAAGGCTGCCGCACCATAGAAATGGTGGCGTTGACATCGGCTTTGCTTTCATCCATTTGAGAAATGATTTGTATGTTACCTGTAAAACTTTCCGCAGTTTGCAATACTTCGATTGCTGCTGTGACATATTCTTCAGGGGTCATACGCTGTTGCGCCGCTTGTTCGATGGCTTGTCCGCTGCTGCAAGCTGTCAATGCGAGGACACTGGTCATTGCTAGACAAAGCTTGAACCATCTGGAATGTCTTTTCATGGAATACCCCCTATCTATGTCCCCATATATGGAGCTTATTTATGGTTTTATTGTATCGAAAAGAATTTGTCATTTCAAGCGAAATACAAATCTTTCAGAAAAATATAAGAATTCGTATCACAATTTTGTAAAAAAATAGGACGGAAAATCAAACAATTTGTTTTTTCAGGAAAACACATGTTTTATGGAAAGCGTCAGAAAATTTTCACATTTTGTATGGCTTTTCCTGCAATCATACAAAATTGTGTCTATTTGTATAAAGACCTGTTTACATTGCCGAAAGACTACCGTATAATAAATGTACTTTAGCAGGACAAGCACAGCCAATGACCAATCGGCAGAAATATACAAAAGGGCTGTGGTTGTTTAGGATACGGCAAGAGGAAGCGATGCAATAGGTGAAAGTTGCGGATTTTGTATTGGATAGAGGGAGAAGTTACCATGGAGTTGTTGAAACAAAGAATATTGAAAGATGGCACAGAAATTGGCACAGAAGTGGTGAAGGTGGATTCGTTCTTAAACCATCAGTTGGATATTGGCTTGTTTATGGCTTTGGGAAAAGAAATCTATCGACGTTTTGGACATTTGGGTATCAATAAAATATTGACGATAGAGTCTTCTGGTATTGGTATCGCAGCCGTTACGGCGATTTATTTTGAATTGGTACCAGTCGTGTTTGCGAAGAAAACACAACCCAATACTATGACAGAAGAATTTTATGGAGCGCCTGTAAAATCTTTTACAAAAGGTACCGTATCTATTGCACGCGTGTCCAAAAAGTATCTCAATGAAAATGACCGTGTATTGATTATTGATGATTTTTTGGCACATGGAGAAGCTGCCGCAGGGCTTGCCAATTTGGTAGAACAGGCAGGGGGTACCGTTTGTGGTATTGCGGCAATCATTGAGAAAGAATTCCAAGGTGGCAGCAAAAAATTGCGTGATGCTGGCTATTTGGTGGATTCTTTGGCAGTCATTACAAAAGTGGAAAATGGACATATCTATTTCAAAGACTAAAAAATGAAAAATATAAAAAATAGAAGATACAGCCATAAGGGGTATTTTCATAAGAAAATAAAAATCGCTGGAATCCTTGCAATACAAGGGATTCCAGCGATTCTGTTTTTATTGGAATGGTTTTCTAAAGAACAGCCTGCTTACTATTGTATCTTTTTTTTGCTCAGATGCCAAAAAGTGTCAAAAGTTCTTGTGGTGTATGCACAACGGCGTCGGCTTGGCAAGCGTCAAATTCTGCTTGGCTGCCATAGCCATATAATACACCAATAGCAGGAATCCCCAATGCGTGTGCGCCCTCTATATCATATTTGCGGTCGCCAATCATCACAACATCATCTTTTTTTGCCTGCATTTGTTCCAATACATAAGCAACAACTTTTTGCTTGTCTGTGCGTCCACCACCAGGCGCATCTCCGCCAATGACTTCAAAATAGGGAGTCAGCCCAAAGTGGTCTAAAATCCTTTGTGCGGTGCTTTGGTGTTTGGAAGTGGCAACGGCAAGGCGTTTGCCCTGTTTGCGCAATGCGGATAAGGTTTCTGGAATGTTGTCATATACTTTATTTTCAAATAATCCTACATCAAAATAACGCTCTCTAAAATAGGAGATTGCCTGCTGGACTTGTGTTTCTGACATACCCATCCCTTGCCCAAAACTGACAGTTAATGGTGGTCCAATCATAAAAGCAAGTTCTGATTCACTCCAAACACGCATACCCATTTTTTTTTGCATATATTGCGCAGAACGTAGGATACCTTCCGCAGAGTCGGTCAATGTACCGTCTAAATCGAATAATAATATATTTTGTTTCCAATTCCCCATATGATTTTTTCCTCTCTTTTGCTATTGTGCCTACAATTTGTATATCATTTTACACCACGACAGAAAAGCTGTAAAGAGCAATACAAAAGGGCGGAAACATCAAATAAATTTTTTTGAAAAATTTTTTGAAAAGTCTGCAACTTTTTCTGTGGCTGGTGCATCTAATCATCAGAAACACATTGAGAGAGGAGCTTACCCTATGAGAATGACCCGGGAAACCCAAGTGCAGGAGCTTCTTCTCCAACAATATGAAAGATATTATCGGTTGGCATACAGTTATGTGCGTAACGAGCAAGACGCTTTAGATATTGTACAAGAAAGCGCATATCGCGCAATGCGGGATTGTCGTCAAGTACGTAACGATACCTATTTGTCAACGTGGATCTATCGTATTGTAATCAATACCGCGCTAGAGTTTTTAAGAAAACATAAGCGAGAGGCATTGGTGGAGGAGGTGATCGAACCATTTCAGACAAAGCAGGAGTTTGATGAAACGCTTTCCCTATTGCATTGCCGTTGGGAATTGGCGGAGATATTAGAGCATCTGCCAGCAAAAGATAAAACAGTGATTTTATTGCGTTTTTTTGAAGATTGCAAATTAGAAGATATTGCCCAGATTACGGGCGAAAATATCAATACAGTGAAAGCGCGACTCTATCGCACATTGCGAAAACTGCGTCTGGAAGTGCCCAATATATAGAAAGGAGCGTCGGGGCTTATGACAAAGCAATCCAAAGAAAATACAAAAAGCTTGCAGGATTTGCAGGCGGCTTATGAAGCAATCCCCGTACCAAAAGAAGCAAGAGAAAGAATAGAAATTGGTTTGACGAGAGCGAGAATAGAAAAGAAAAGGAGCATGCTTATGAAAAACTTGAAACGTACAGGCATTACAGCCGCAGCTGTTGTTTTAACATTTGGTATTGCAGTCAATGCAAGCCCCGCCGTAGCCAGCGCGATGGCGGGAATCCCTGTCATTGGAAGTATTGCGAAAGTGATTACTGTGCACACATACACAGATGAAACCGATCACATGATGGCGCAAATTGATGTACCACAAATCGACGGGAAAGTGCCTGCAAATGCAGAAATTGAAAAATATGCACAAGATTTGATTGCACAATATGAAGCGGAAGTTGCACAGGTGCAGGGCGAAGGTCATTATGCCATGGAATCCAGTTATCAGGTAGTATCTGATTATGGAAAATATGTGAGTATTCAAATCAATACTGTAATCACACAAGCCAGCGGCGCGCAATATGTCAAGATTTTTACAGTAGATAAAACCACAGGACAAACAGTAGCATTGTCTGATGTGATTGCAGATCCTGCGGTATTGACAAAAATGAGTGAAAATATTCGCGAACAAATGCAACAGCAAATGGCACAGGACGAAAGCAAAATATATTTTGCAGAAGGTGACCCAGGCGCATTCTCTGGCTTGCAAGGAGATGAAAATTTCTATTTCAATGAAGCAGGAGAAATCGTCATTGTATTCAGTGAATATGAAGTTGCTCCTGGATATATGGGAACAGTAAGCTTCACCATTCCCAGTGAAGTCAGTGGTCTATAATGGTAGCGCGCAAAAATATGTATTTTTTCATAGTCGAACATTAAAACATCAAAACATCAAAATATAAAAATATAAAAATATAAAAATATAAAAATATAAAAATATAAAAATATAAAAATATAAAAATATAAAAATATAAAAATATAAAATAGCACATCCTCACTCCTTTAGAAAGAGTCTGTCCATCCGATACACCCCCTTGTATTTTGTGACAGACTCTTTTTATGATGTTTTTAAAAAAATATATATTTTATGGAAATACCAAAGGAAAGCATGGTATTTCTTCTAATGGATATATGGTTCTAAAATGGCATAAAATCAAGAAAAAAATCGATTTTATACTACAATAATATAGAATATATTCTATACTTTATTCTGTATTTCAGTCTAATTTTAGTTGTGATATACTATGCTAGAAAAACACCAGACCATACTTTGTTTGAAAAAATAATAGGCAAACACAAACATGCAGATATGCAAATATGCACAAACGGACTGGGGAGAGAAAACAGGGAAAGGATTTGAGAACATGCTATCAGCAAAGGTATGTATCATGCTTGCCATAGCCGTTTATTTGATTGCTATGTTGGGCGTAGGCATTTATTGTGCCAAAAAGAATAACAATGTAGATGATTTTTACTTAGGGGGACGGAAATTAGGACCTTTTGTCACTGCCATGAGTGCAGAGGCTTCTGATATGAGTAGTTGGCTTTTGATGGGGCTGCCAGGGGTTGCCTATTTGACAGGTGTGGCAGATGCTGCTTGGACAGCCATTGGTCTAGCCATTGGGACTTATTTCAACTGGCTGATTATTGCAAAAAGAATCCGTATTTATTCACATGTAGCGGCAAACTCAATTACGGTACCAGACTTTTTTTCTCGTCGCTATCGTGACAACAAAAATATATTGATGTGTATTTCTGCAATTGTCATTATTGTATTTTTTATTCCGTATACTGCTTCTGGTTTTGCTGCGTGCGGAAAACTGTTCAGCAGCTTGTTTGGCGTGAATTATATGGCAGCTATGATTATCAGTGCGGTTGTGATTGTGGGATATACGGTAACAGGCGGCTTTTTGGCAGCCAGTGCAACAGACTTGATACAAAGTATATTTATGACGATTGCTTTGGTAATTATATTGCTGTTTGGCGTACATGTAGCAGGTGGCTGGGATACCATTATCACAAATGCGCAATCTTTGCCCGGTTATTTGAATATGACCGAAACATTTGATGTGGTGACAGGCAGTGCAGAACCATACAGTCTTTTGACCATCATTTCTGTGATGGCATGGGGCTTGGGCTATTGTGGTATGCCGCATATTTTACTGCGTTTCATGGCAATTGAAGACAAAGAAAAATTGGCACTTTCTCGTCGTGTGGCAACCATTTGGGTTGTGATTTCTATGGCAATTGCGGTAACGATAGGGATTGTAGGCTATGCGATGACAAAAGCTGGTGCAGTACCATTTTTGGAAGGCTCTACTTCTGAAACCATTATTGTAAGAATCGCCGATTTGTTGAGTCAACAAGGCATCCTTGCGGCATTGATAGCAGGGGTAATCTTGGCGGGGATTTTGGCAGCGACCATGTCTACTGCGGATTCTCAGCTTTTAGCAGCATCTTCTAGCGTATCCCAAAATTTATTGCGTGGCTTTTTGAAAGTGAATATTTCAGAAAAAACAGCAATGCTGATTGCGCGTATTACAGTCATTGTCATTTCTATCATAGCAATTTTCTTGGCAAGAGATCCGAATAGTTCTGTATTTGGTATCGTATCTTTTGCTTGGGCTGGCTTTGGTGCGTCTTTTGGTCCAGTCGTTGTATTTGCGTTATTCTGGAAGCGTTCCAATAAATATGGCGCGTTAGCTGGTATGATTGCAGGCGGTGTGATGGTATTTGTTTGGAAATACTTGATTGCACCTTTGGGCGGCGCGTTTGGCATATATGAATTGTTGCCCGCATTCTTGATTTCTTGTGCAGTCAATGCCATTGTCAGTCTGGCAACACCTGCACCAGAAAAAGAGATTGTAGAGGAGTTTGAAGAAGTACAAAGATTGTATCGTCAGAAAAATTAAGTAATAGCAAACAAAAAAGGAAAAATCGTATTCTATAAAATAAAATGAAAATCAAATTTTTTATGGGATACGATTTTTTTATAATGATTTTATATATTTTTCTGTCGTACCATAAATAGACAGATGTAGATATGAGGTTAGCAGCAGATAGATTACCATAAAGATATGAAAAAAAGAGGCAGAAACTCTATCAAATGAAGAGTTGTACCGACCCCCAAAAGTTAGACCAAAAATCTAACGATTGGAGGTCGGTATTTTTATGTCAAAATATAGCTTTGA
>CALWSU010000011.1 GCA_944384295.1 uncultured Lachnospiraceae bacterium
TGGATGTCTTTGCAAACACCATTTTACCAGAAACTGTGAGTCATTTTTACTTGTTGCACTTAGATTATAAATTCAAATATAAAATCATAAAAAATAAACAAAATAAAAAAATAAAAAACACAGGATGCCATAACGTATCCTGTGTTTACATATTCCGTGGTCTTATTCTTTGCATATCCGCCATATCCACAAAACATACAATCTTAGATTGCACGAGTGATTTTATTGGAACGCATACATCTTGTGCAAACGTAGATGGATTTTACATTTCCATTATCTTCAACGATTTTTACTTTCTTTACGTTGGGTTTCCATTTTCTGTTTGCACGTCTACTAACCTGACTACGGTTAATGCTGATTCTATGACCTTTGATTTGGCCTTTTTCACAAATTTCACATCTAGCCATTGCCTGCACCTCCTTAAACGCTTGTATGTGACACAACAAAGTTATTCTAGCAGAAAATAAACGGTTTTGCAAGAAAAAACCTTGTATTTTTCAAATATTTTTTTGTACAATCCAAAATATGGCAGTTTTTGAAGAAAAAATTTGCGAAGTGTAAGACTTTTTTAAAAGAATTATAAGATTTGAATGTTATACTAAAAAAAACGCGAGGAGGGAATGGCATGCGTAGGCTTTTGACAATGGTATTGGTATGCAGTATGGCATGCAGCAGTATAGTATTTGGTGCGCAAAAAGAAGTAGCACTTACTTTAGATGGGAAAAAAATTACACTAGAACAAGATATTGTATATGCACAAGACAGAATGATGTTGCCGGTACGTGCCATGGCAGATGTACTGGGTGCAGAAGTGACATATGATAACGCAACAAGAACAGCTACTGTAGAAAAGCAAATGAAGGGGATTTATGACAAAAATTTAGAACCCGTGAAATGGAAAGTTTCTTTGGGCTTGGATTCTCCTTATTTGACATTGATGGATACCTGCGAAATGTTATTGGAAACAAAGCCTTTGGTGGTTGACAATCGTGCATATCTGCCTTTGCGTGAACTTGCCGAGGCAATGAATTTAGAGGTTGTTTGGCAAGCAGGAGAAACAACGGATACTGTTGTTTTGACTTCCGCCCAAACACCACAAGTATTACTTTCCCCAAAAACAGAATTTGATTGGGAAAGTATGAGTATGACAATGGAATGGGAAAATAAAGAAAGCGTAGTATTTTATGCAGCAGAAACATTCTGGCTCGAAAAATGGGACGGTCATACTTGGCAGAAAATAGAACCAACCAAACCAAATGAAACACAAAATACAGACACATATAGTATACCAACAGGTGGTACGACAAACGGAAAAAGAGAAAGAAAATTCACATTCTGGCAATGGGAAGAAGCCATCAAAGGCGGAAAGTATCGCGTTGTGGTGCCATATCAGTACACAGAAGGCAAAGGGAAAGCATTACCGTTTTTCTCTTTAGACCAAACAGCAGTATATGAAGCGGGTACGCCAACGACTTATCTGGCATATGGCGAATTTATAGTATAAATCATAGAAAAAACGATAAAATCAATCTCATACGCAAAAACACCAAGAATGTAGGGGATTTCTTATATTTTTGGTGTTTTTTTATATATCTTTGCAAAATCGAAAAAATCTGTATCAAGTGCAAATCGAACAAAATCAGTAATACAGAAATAACAAAAGGCGCAAGACAGTGAAAGATAATGAAAGATAATGAAAGATAGTGAAAATCAGGTATCTCTTGTATTTTGATAGGTTTTGCGGTATGATAGATACCAATAAAAAATACACACTTACATACAGTGTGGACAGTTTTATATAAGAAAGATAGAAACAAATATTTTGTTGTTTTTGAAATATGATTTGGTTGGAAGAAAAGGAGAATAGGCATGTTGGATATTTGCTTATTAGGTACAGGCGGTATGATGCCTATGCCGGAGCGTTTTTTGACTGCGTTATTGGCAAGAGTCAATGGACGTATGGTGTTGATTGACTGTGGCGAAGGGACACAGGTAACGATGAAAATGCTGGGTTGGGGTTTTAAAAATATAGATGTCATTTGTTTTACACATTTTCATGCAGACCATATTTCGGGTTTGCCGGGGCTTTTGTTGACCATTGGCAATGCAGGCAGAACAGAGCCTTTGACATTGGTCGGACCTGCGGGAATGCCCGTGATTGTGGAAGGTCTGCGCAGGATTGCGCCAGAACTGCCTTTTGAGATTGTATATTTAGAATTGCAAAAAGATGTCGTCAGTCCACTACAATTCGATGAATTTGAAATTTCGTTTACGCCTGCGGATCATATGGTACGGTGTTACGCATATCGAATTGATGTGAGAAGAAAAGGCAAGTTCGATCCCAAACGTGCGGAAGCATTGGGCTTGCCGCGCAATTTATGGGGACAGTTGCAAAAACAAGGCAATGTACTGTATGAAGGGAAAGAATATACACAATCTATGGTAATGGGGGCAGAACGTCCTGGCGCATCTGTGGCATATTGCACAGACAGCCGTCCGGTGGATCGTATTGCGACATTGGCAAAAGGTGTGCAATTATTGATTTGTGAAGGTATGTATGGTGAGGAAGAAAAGAAGCCAAAAGCATTGGAAAATAAACATATGTTATTTTCAGAAGCGGCGCGTCTGGCAAAACAGGCAGAAGCAGAAGCGTTATGGTTGACACATTTTAGCCCTGCACTGCATGAACCGGAAGAATTTTTACACATGGCAACAGATATTTTCCCCAATACAGAATTGGGAGAAGACCGCAAATGTACCACATTGTATTTCCCAAAGGAAGGATAAAAAATGGACAAAGATGTTTTGATTTTAGCAATAGAAAGTTCTTGCGATGAAACAGCTGCGGCTGTGGTCAAAAATGGCAGAGAAGTTTTATCCAATGTGATTTCTTCTCAAATTGCATTGCATACATTGTATGGCGGTGTGGTGCCGGAAATTGCTTCCAGAAAGCATATTGAAGCGATTGACGGTGTGATTACACAAGCTTTGCAGGAAGCACAGGTTTCCTTGTCTGAAATAGATGCAATCGGTGTTACATATGGTCCTGGCTTGGTGGGTGCGCTTTTGGTAGGATTGGCAGAGGCGAAGGCTTTGGCATTTGCGGCAGACAAGCCTTTGATTGGGGTGCATCATATAGAAGGGCATATTTGTGCAAATTATATTGAAAATAAAGATTTTGTACCGCCTTATATGGCTTTGGTGGTTTCTGGAGGTCATTCTCATTTGGTATGGGTATCCGATTATGGAAAGTATGAGATTTTAGGAAGAACCAGAGATGATGCCGCAGGAGAAGCATATGACAAAGTCGCACGCGCCATTGGTATGGGTTATCCTGGTGGACCGAAAATTGATGCAGCAGCAAAAAAAGGCAATGCACAAGCAGTCAAATTTCCAAGGGTATTTTTGGAAGAAGATAGTTATGATTTTAGTTTCAGCGGCTTAAAATCGGCAGTGCTGAATTATGTCAATAAACAGAAAATGATGGGAGAACCAATTGTACCAGAAGATATTGCGGCAAGCTTTCAACAGGCGGTTGTAGATGTATTGGTATCCAAAACCATAAAGGCGGCAAAAGAAAAAGGCGTCAAACAAATTGCGCTTGCCGGTGGTGTAGCATCTAATTCCGCATTGCGAGAAAGTATGCGGCAGGCATGTGAAAAGGAAGGGTTTTATTTGAGTATTCCTTCTCCGATACTTTGTACAGATAATGCGGCGATGATTGGTTGTGCCGCGTATTATGAATATCTGGCAGGTGTGCGGGACGGTTGGGATTTGAATGCCAATCCAGGTTTGAAACTCGGGGAACGCTAAGCATGCAACACATAAAAGTATATAAAAGTGTATGAAAGTGTATGAATGTGGGCGAATCTATGATAGAAAATGCAAAAAAGTATAAAAAGTTCATAGAACAGGCGAAGCAGAAAGGAGCAGACACATGGCAAATATTTTGAGCAGATTTAAGACCATTATGGAAGCAAACATCAATGCATTATTAGATAAGGCAGAAGACCCCGTAAAAATGGCTGACCAACTGGCAAGAGATTTACAGGAAGATTTAGGGGAAGTCAAAGCACAAACCGCGGCTGTGATGGCAGAGGAAAAACGCGCAAAACGTGCTTATGATGAATGCCAGGCAGAAATCAATAAATTACAGACTTATGCAGAAAAAGCGGTCAT
This sequence comes from uncultured Lachnospiraceae bacterium, assembly GCA_944384295.1. Lineage (GTDB taxonomy): Bacteria > Bacillota > Clostridia > Lachnospirales > Anaerotignaceae > Anaerotignum. The sequence goes on from CALWSU010000011.1 coordinate 4,180, forward strand.
GGCAGGTAATGACGCAGACGCAAAAACATTTTTACAGGAAAAAAGCAATAAAATGACAACATTGGAAAGCCTGAAAGGCGCATGGGAAATGGCGGCAGCAAATGCAAACAAGATGCGTGAAATGCATGATAAGCTGACGGAACAACTGCAACAGGTCGAAGAACGCAGAGCAGCGATCCGTGCCAAAGCGGCAATGATGAAATCACAGCAGATGGCAGGCAAAATACAAAGCGATTATGGGCAAAGTTCTCTTGCGGCATTTGATGCTTTGGAAGAAAAACTCAACCGCAAATTGGACGAGGCGGAAGCGATGGCAGAATTAAACACCAAGAAAGATGATGTGGCTGATTTGATGGCAAAATATGACGATACAGCCAATGTGCAAAATAGTGTGGTGGATGATGAATTGGCGGCATTGAAAGCCAAGTTGGGCAAATGATAAGGGGGCAAAAATATGGGGCTGTTCGGCAATGAATTTAGCAATGTCGTAGAATGGCAAGAAACAGATGAAGACGTTATATTTTATAAATGGCATAACGATGAAATCAAAAAAGGCAGTAAATTGATCATTCGTCCAGGACAAGACGCCATTGTATTATATAATGGCAAAATAGAAGGGATTTTCAAAGACGAAGGCAGTTTTGATATAGAATCTCAGATTGTGCCATTTTTGAGTACACTCAAAGGGTTTCGTTTTGGATTCAACAGCGGCATGCGTGCGGAAGTGCTTTTTGTGAATACAAAAGAATTTACGGTGCGTTGGGGTACAAAAAATGCCATTATGCTGCCATATGCAGGATTGCCCGGTGGGTTGCCGATTCGCGCTTTTGGTACATTTCAGATGAAAGTGTCGGATTACATACGTCTGATTGATGCAATTGCTGGTGTGAAAGATACTTATACAGTCAATGAATTAAAAACGCGTATTTTGAGTATATTAGACCAGCTTTTGATGAAATGGATTTCCAAAGAAGGCAAAGATATGTTCAATTTACAAGCAAGTGCCTATGAGATTGGACAAGGCATGCAGCAGGATTTAGACATGGAATTGCTTAAAATGGGCATGTGTGTCAGTGGTATGCAGATTGCTAGTTTTAGCTATCCACAGGAAATACAGGATAAAATCAATGCGGCGGCAAGCTATCATATGGTGGGTGATATGAACACATACCAACAGGGGAAATTGGCAGACAGTCTCGACCAACCAAACAGCGGTGCAGGCAGTACGGCAAGCATGGGGTTTGGTATGGCGGCAGGCATGCAGATGGCACAGCAGATGATGCAAGGCATGCAATCCCAAGGGATACAATCCCAAGGGACACAGTCCCAAGCAGCTCCTGCAAGCGGCAGACATTGTCCGTCTTGTGGCGCAGCAGTAGGGCAAAACGACAGATTTTGTGCAGGCTGTGGGCAAAAATTGGAAGTTGCTGCTTTTTGTCCGTCTTGTGGCGCGAAGGTGAGCGCAGGCGATCGCTTCTGTGCAGGCTGCGGACAAAAACTGCAATAAAAAGTACAAACGAAAGCGAAAGTGGCTTTGTAGTAGAAAATCAATAGAATCAATTCAAAGAAGTTGAAAATTTTGCAAGAGAAAAAGCGATTTTTCAGCTTCTTTTTCTATGGTTTGGTATTGTGAAAGGAAATTTTTTGTTTTATAATGAGGGACAAGAATGGGTGAAGAAGGGAGAAATACAAATGAACAAGGCTGCTGTAGAAAAGAAATTGTGCGATTTAGGCGCAGAATATGTATATGAACAGGCAGTGGGCAGTTTGCTGCTGTTGTTGATGAGTGTGATGGAGGATCAGGAAAAAGGTGAACAATTTTTGCCATATGCCATTCACGCGGATATTTTGGAAAATAAACAGAAAATACGACAATATATTTTACAATTGCGTGACATTTTAGAGGATACAGACGAAAACAGACGCGAAGCTGCCATGCAGGAATGTATGGTACAAAAACAAAAATTGATGCAGATGTATGAATGTATCCGTTGTTATATGGAGCAAAAACAGGTTTTGACCGTTTTGGCAGAAGACGAAATGGCACTGCGCAAATATCGCGAAGAAAATATCAATACACATGATTTGGATTGGTCGCTCTTTTTTGCAGATTGCCATAGTTTTTTGGAAAGCGCAGAATCACCTATGCAGCAACGCGAATATATGGGGGATTTGCTGCGTGCATTGCCTATGCGCATGGCAAGACAAAAATATTATGATTTGATTGCGCAGAATTTGAAAACAGCGTTTCAAGGCGAAAGCAAAGCAGAAATCGAAAAGGGATTGCAGATGTTTTATGGTATTTGCTGTCCGAAAGCCATTGCCACATATGGCAAATATTTTCCAGAAGTGGCGCAGTGGTTGGGAGAAAAACAAATGGTTTTGCCGCATAAAATGAGCGATGAAACATTGGCTTCCTATTTGGAAGAATTGTCGTTTATGGAAGACAGTATTGCGGAAATCAGAGAATATTTCTCTTGTATCTTGCATGATTGGAATTCTCTGATTTTACTGTTTTTCCTGACATTTGGTTTTGCGGATTTGACAGAACGTGACAGCAATTATGCGGATTTATACGAAACCGTATGCGAATATTTAGACCATACATTATCTGATGTGGAACAGGAAGCATACCAAGAGGAATTGTTCGAGCGTCTGGAACAAGCGATAGAACCCAATATTGACCGTGCCAATGCAATACGCAAAGAACAACACAGCTATATGAAGCAAATCAAAGACCCTATGACATTAGAGGAAGATACGAAAAAAATATTAGTGACACAAAGTTTGATTGAGGAATATTTCTTCGGAGATTTGGAAGATGAATGGCAAAAACAAGATGATTCTCAAGAGGAGCCAGCAACACAGCAAGAAATCAATCAAACAGTAGAAACTTTTATAGAACAGATGCGTGCGCATTTGGAAACTTTACCAACACAAAACAGAAAATTGATTATGCAGCTCATATTGGGTGTGATTCCGCCAGCGTATTCTGTAGAAGAATTTATGGATATGGTGCAAGAAGCCATTGATTTGACGGTAGGCGAAGAACAAAAAGCCTTGATTGTCAACAAAATTGGCACGGTATTTGATAATAGCGATTATACACCAATCGTATCTGACCCACATCACCACCATGATGGCTGCGATTGTGGACATGAACATCATCACCACCATGATAGTTGTGATTGTGGGCATGAACATCATCACCACCACGATGGCTGTGATTGTGGGCATGAACATCACCACCATGATGGCTGTGATTGTGGACACGAACATAAGCATTAAAACACAATATAGTTAGGAGGAAGGTCTATGCAATTTACATTTGCACATTATAATTATAATGTTTTGGATTTAGAAAAAAGTATGGCATTTTATGAGGCAGCACTTGGCTTAAAAGAAGTGCGTCGTAAAGAGGCAGAAGACGGCAGTTGGAAATTGGTTTATTTAGGCGATGGAAAAACAGGGTTTCAACTGGAATTGACTTGGCTACGCGACCGCAAAGAACCATATAATTTAGGGGAAAATGAATTCCATTTGGCTTTTGTGGCAGAGGACTATGCAGCGGCACATGAAAAACATGCGCAAATGGGTTGTATTTGTTTTGAAAATCCAGAAATGGGAATTTATTTTATCAATGACCCAGATGGATATTGGTTGGAGATTTTGCCACCGCATATGGGATAATATCGCAGTTTGCATGTACTGCCATATGGAAAAAATAATGATATGGCAGTACATATATTGTATACAGAAAAAAACAAAAAATATTTTAAAAAATTTGTTGACAAAATAGGTACAAGCGTGTATACTATTCATTGTCGCGGGTCACTAGCTCAGTTGGTAGAGCACTGGACTTTTAATCCAGGTGTCTCGGGTTCGAGTCCCGAGTGACTCATTTGCAAAGGATATCCGATTTTGGGTATCCTTTTTTGTTGTTTGTTGGAAAATGGAATAATGTTGCAAAAGCAACTTGTAGGAATGTATGGTTTGGGGTAAAATAAGAATGCAAAAAATTCATACAATATGATTATGATAAGGAAAGGGAGAATCGGAATGAAAAAAGGGTTATCTTTGTTCTTGGTAGTGTTGTTGAGCTTTTTGATGTTGGCAGGCTGTACAAGTAACACGCAGACAGAAACAACATCTGAAACACCAGGTACACAAACAGAAGAAATTCAAACAACGACTACATTGCGTGTAGGCGCGCTCAAAGGTCCAACTGCCATGGGTATGGTAGAATTGATGGCAGAAAATGAAGCACAAGAAACAGCAACCAACGCATATGAATTTACGCTGATGGCTTCTCCAGATGAAATTACGCCTTTATTGGCAAAAGGAGAACTGGATATTGCGGCAGTACCAGCGAATTTGGCAAGCGTGCTGTATCAAAATACAAATCAGGGTGTAAGTGTATTGGCAATCAATACATTAGGTGTAATCTATATCGTAGAAAATGGAGATACCATTCATTCTGTACAGGATTTGAAAGGGAAAACCATTTATGCTTCTGGGAAAGGGTCTACACCAGAATTTGGTTTATACTATATTTTAGAAGAAAATGGTCTGAATCCAGAAACAGATGTGCAAATAGAATGGAAAACAGAACATGCAGAATGCGTTGCTGCTTTAGAGGCAGACCCAACTGGTATTGCAATGTTGCCACAGCCATTTGTAACCACTGCGCAGATGCAAAATGAAAATCTGCGGATTGCATTGGATTTGAGCGCAGAATGGGATACATTGCAAAGCGGCAAAGAAAATCCAAGTGGTATGATTACAGGCGTTGTGATTGCAAGAAATGATGTGATTACAGAAAATCCAGAAGCAATCGCATTATTCTTGGAACAATATGCAGCATCTGTAGATTATGTGAATGCTAACAACGAAGAAGCAGCGGCTTTGATTGAAAAATATGATATTTTAGCGGCAAATGTGGCCCAAAAGGCATTGCCTTATTGCAATATTACTTGCATTACAGGGGACGAAATGCAACAGAAATTAAGTGGGTATCTGAATGTATTATATGAACAGAATCCAAAAGCAGTTGGCGGCGCTTTGCCAGAGGACGGTTTTTATTATCATGGTGCATAAAAAAATACTTCCTATTGTTTTTTGGGTATTGTTATGGCAAGCGGTCAGTATGTGGATTGCACAGGATTTGATATTGGTATCGCCTTGTGCTGTGGGACTGCGTTTGTTGGAATTGATGCAAGAAGCAAGTTTTTGGAAAAGTATATTATTTTCTGCCAGCCGTATTTTAGGTGGATTCTTTTTGGCGGCAGGCATAGGCATATTGGCAGCGATTACGGCAGCACGCTTTGCGTGGTGCCGTGCTTTGCTTACGCCTATGACTGCGGCAATCAAGGCAACGCCTGTGGCGTCTTTTATCATATTGGTATTATTTTGGTTTTCGTCAGAATGGCTTTCTGTGTTGATTTCATTTTTGATGGTGTTTCCGTTCATCTATGCAAATGTATTGCAAGGTATTTCTGATATGGATAAACAATTATTAGAAATGGGGCAAGTCTTTGCATTGTCATATGGTAAAAAAATACGATACCTTTATGCACCGCAAGTGTTTCCTTATCTGCGGGCGGCGTTTGCAACAGGGCTTGGTATGTGCTGGAAGGCAGGAACGGCGGCGGAAGTGATTGGGATTCCAGATGGTTCGATTGGAGAACGTTTACAGGAGGCAAAAATCTATCTGCAAATGCCGGATTTGTTCGCATGGACAGTGGTGATTATTGTGGTCAGTTTGCTTGTGGAAAAAGTGATTTTGTGGCTGCTTGATTGGTGTGACAGAAGCAACAAAAGGGGGGCTTTTTGGTGATTCGATTACAGCATGTTTCAAAACAATATGGAGAATATATCATTTTTTCTGATTTTTCCTATGAGATTGAAGATGGGGCAAGACTTTGCATTATGGGACGCTCAGGCAGAGGAAAAACAACATTATTGCGTATGCTTTTGAATTTGGAAAAGCCAGACCATGGATACATAGAGGGGATAAAAGATAAAAAAATCCGTGCGGTATTTCAAGAAAATCGTTTGTTGCCAGATTTTTCTGTACGGGAAAATTTACGATGTGTGTGCAGAACAAAACAGCAAACTGCACAAATATCAAAAATGTTGGAAAAGCTGGATTTGACAGCATGGGAACATCAGCCAGTATCGGTATTAAGTGGGGGTATGCAGCGACGTATTGCCATTGGACGGGCGTTATTGGCAGAAAGCGATATATTAGTATTCGACGAACCTTTTTCTGGTTTGGATTTACAGACAAAGCGAAATATGGTACAAGTGATATTGGAATATGCAAAAGAAAAAATTTTGATTGTGACGACACATATGCCAGAAGATGTAGCATTATTGGGGGCAAAAGTGCTGCAAATAGACGAAACGAAGTTCTAAAAATTTGGAAAATATTACCTTTCTTCGATAGGGAATTATATTGCATGCGAATGAAGTTTATGCTACAATGTTGCTGATAGCACAAATGAGATAACATATATGGAAAATAGAAAAATTATATTTTTTTTGCATGAAAAATATAGACATTTTATATAAAATTTTATAAGAGAGTTTTTCGACGTGACTGATTTGTATACAGTGTGCAAATAGGAAAGAAAGAGGGATAAGTATGCAAAGAAATTTTGAATCGAATGTACAGTACATCAAATATCTGGTGAACAAGGCAGTGGCAAAGCGTTTTTTTGAGGGACATCTGTATCATACAGATGAATCGTTGCGCGAGATTGCGGAAGAAATTATTCCGGGACCTAAGGCGTTATTCCGTTGCTGCATTTATAAAGAACGACATATTATTGAAGATCGTGTACGATTGGTGATGGAACCCACAAAAGACAATCGTGTCATCAATGTATTGGATTCTGCATGTGACGAATGTCCAATTGACCGTTTTGTAGTTACAGAGGCATGCCGTGGCTGTTTGGGACATAAATGTCAGGAGGTTTGCCCAAGAAATGCCATTACCATTGTCAACCATCGCTCTTATATCAATCAAGAATTATGTATAGAATGTGGACGTTGTAAACAGGTTTGTCCATTCAATGCAATTAGTGAAGTAAAACGTCCTTGTATTCGTGCTTGTTCTGTAGGTGCTGTCAAAATGGACGAAAATAGAAAAGCCATGATTGACCATGAAAAATGTATTTCTTGTGGTGCCTGTATCTATCAATGTCCATTTGGCGCGATTGTGGATAAATCATTTGTGATAGATGTATTGAATATGATTAAAAATTCTTGGAACAACACAAGTTATCATGTATATGCAGTTGTTGCGCCAGCTGTTTCCAGTCAATTTCCTGGGGTTTCGACACAGCAGGTGTATGCAGGCATTATGCAATTGGGATTCCGGGATGTGGTAGAAGCGGCAATTGGTGCAGATATGGTGTCTGCGTTTGAAGCCAAAGAATTGGCAGAAACAGTAGAAGAAAAAGGCTGGAAAACATCGTCTTGTTGCCCTGCGTTTGTGGATTATGTTGAGAAAAATTATCCACAATTTGTAGATCATGTATCTACAGCAGTTTCGCCTATGGTGGCAATTGCAAGAGCAATCAAAGCAAAAGACCCAAAAGCGCGTGTGGTATTTATTGGACCTTGCACAGCGAAAAAGGTCGAAATGAAACGAGAAGCCATCAAAGATGCAGTGGATATTGTAATCACATTTGAAGAATTATTGGCAATTTTTGACGCAAGAGAAATCGAGTTGGAACAATTAGAACCTTATAGTGCAGGGGAAGCATCTTCTTTTGGTCGCAATTTTGCCAGAACAGGTGGTGTGACCGAAAGCGTAGTACGCACAATAGAAACTGCGGGATTGGGCGTAGAAGTGAAACCAGTACGTTGTAACGGAATCGAGGAATGTATCAAGGCAATGAAAATGGCATCTTTTGGCAAGTTAGATGCGAATTTCATAGAAGGTATGGCATGCAAACATGGTTGTACTGGTGGTGCGGCTTCTTTGTTACATGACGCAAAGGGAATCGAAATGATCAATCGTTATAGCAAAACTTCGCAGTCAGATAATCCAATGGACATTTTGGCAACATACCCCATTGACCATGTGGATATGGAAAGAATGTCTCATGAAGAATAAAATTTGTAAAGTAAAAAAGTGATCGCAATAAAAAATGGGCGTTTTGAATCAATCAAGACGCCCTATTTTTATCATTTTGTAAAATGATAAAATGATAAAATATCATATAACATACGCAAAGATTGTATTTCATAAGTGGGAATGGCGGTTGTTGTGTTTGTTTGCTGTTCTGGATTCATCCAACAAGTGTCGATACCAGAAAGATTACCGCCTAAAATATCGGAAGAAAGAGAATCGCCAATGATTAGAATATCAGCAGGCGTCAAATGAGGCAATTGTTCCAGACAATAGCGAAAAAATTCTGGCATAGGCTTTCGACTGCCGATTTCTTCAGAAATAAAAAGCGCTTGAAAATATGGTTTCAGTCCAGAATCTTGCAGGCGACGATGCTGGGTCTGTGCAGTACCGTTTGTGATGATATAGAGTGGGTATTGTTTGGATAAATTGGAAATGACTTCTTTTGCATATGGCATCAAATCATGTCCTTTGTCTAATTCTTGGCGATAGATATGTTCCATAGCAATACCATCAGCTTCTATACCAAAATGTGCAAACAACCTCCCAAATCGTGTAAATAATACCGTATCGCGTGAGATTTCGCCGCGTTCGTAACTTTCCCAAAGCGCCCCATTCATTTCTAAGTAAAAAGCGCGCATATCTTCTGTAAAAGGCAGATTTGCTTTTTGAAAAGCACGTGTCAGGGCATGATGTTCTGTGGCGTGAAAGTCTAAAAGTGTTTTGTCAACGTCAAAAAACAAAGCTTTATATTTCGCGTGCATCACAACATTCCTCCGTCTAATGTAATGATTTGACCGGTCAGAAATCCTGACTGCTCGGAGGCAAGAAACAACGCTAGATTGGCGACTTCTTCCGGCTTACCAAAACGCATGAGTGCAGTTTCTTCCGCGAGCATCGCGCGTTCTTCTTCCGAAAAACATGCGTTCATTTGCGTATCAATCACGCCGCAGGCAATGGCATTCACACGGATTTGAGAAGGACCCAATTCTTTTGCCATAGAGCGTGTGAAAGCATGTATCCCGCCTTTCGAAGCGGCATAGACAGCTTCACATGATGCGCCCACACTGCCCCACATAGAAGAAATATTGATGATATTTCCGCTTTTGTTATGTACCATGTCAGGAACTGCCAAATGAGTACAATTTAGCACAGAACCAAGATTGACCGCAAGCAGATGTTGCCAATCTGTAGGGGATAGGTCTGTAAATAAAGAAATTTGAGAAATGCCAGCATTATTGACCAATACATCAATGGTGCCGAAACGTTCTCGAATTTGCGCAAACATACTTTGACAGGCGGTATAGTCTGATACATCTGCTAAAATAGACATGACTGGTACGCCTATGGTTTCTAATTCGGATTGGGTTTGCAATAAGGCGTCTTGGCTGCGGGAAGCATTCAATACAACGCGATAGCCAGCTTTGCCAAAAGCAAAAGCAATGGCTTTTCCAATGCCACGCGAGGAACCAGTGACCAATACGGTTTTTGGCTGCATGAAAGTACACTCCTTTTTTCTATGAATTATCGTTATTGTAACGAAAAACAAAAGATTTTACAAGTCATGGGCTGACAAGAGCAGAAAAAAAAGGTATAATGGAGCAATATCAGTTTGTAAGACAAATGTGGAAAGGACGGTATTAGCCATGGATGACATGAAAGAATTACGAACAGTGGTATACAGCCGTGAAATGAATGCGATTGAATTGATTTCTGCTGGATTTCGCTTATTTTTAGAAAATATCAAAGGAATCTTGTTGGGGATTCTCATCATTGGATTGCCTTTGAGTATATTATTAGGTATTGTACAAGTACAGCTTTTGAATTTGACAGAAAAAGTACAGCAGTTGAATACCTCAGATTTGTATCTATCTACACAGCAATTGACAGAAATATCATTGCAGATGATGGGATATTACTTGATTTTGGCTGCAATCGGTGTTTTTTTACAGCCTATTTTAGATATGGGTTTTATGAAAATGACAAAATGGCGGTTAGAAGAAAGAAAATTTCGTAGTATCACAGCTTATGCAAAATCTATGCTGCATACACCAACTGTGCTTTGGGTAGGATTGGTTTATGCAATCTGTATCTTGTTTGCTTCTATATTGTTGATACCAGGGATTTATCTTGGCATTGTTTGGACATTTTATTTGCAGTGTATTGCATTAGCAAAACGCAAAGGTTTAGACGCTTTGGGACATAGCCGTATGTTGGTACGCGGCAGATGGTGGAGAACATTTGGATTTATTTTCTTTGTAGGTATTATTGTTTCTGCTTGCAGTTCTATCATAGGGATTTTCTTTCCTTCTAAATATGTGACAGAAATTTTATCCATTTGGATTGCATATTTGCCTACTGCATTTTCTACTTGTGTGATGACGGTTTTATTTTTAAATCGTGAGTCTGGCTTATTTGGTATGGAGGCGTTGCAGGAGGAAGAAGAAACACAAGAAAACGAAGAAACTCCAGAAATTTAAGCTGCGTTTGTGCTTGCCGAAAGGCATATCCTGCCTGTTGTTGACATATATGTAAGATAGGATACAGCAGGAGGGAAATTTATGAGAAAAAAAGGGGTGTGCTTTTGTTTGGCAATTTTAGGCAGCATGAGCATATCATCACAAGCGTGGGCAGTAGAGCAATATGACAATCTGTCGGATTTGGGACTGTCCGCAAAAAGTGCGATTTTGATAGAACAAGACAGCGGCACTATATTATATGAGCAAGACAGCCATGCGGCATTGCCGCCTGCCAGTGTAACAAAAGTCATGACAATGCTTTTGATTTATGAGGCGGAACAGGCGGGGCAGTTTGCATGGGACGATACAGTAACAGTCAGCGAACACGCTGCATCTATGGGCGGTTCTCAAGTGTTTTTAGAGGAGGGCGAAACACAAACTGCGGCAGATATGACAAAATGTATTGCAATTGCTTCTGCCAATGATGCAGCGGTGGCAATGGCGGAATTTGTGGCGGGCAGTGAGGACGCTTTTGTACAGCGTATGAATGAACGCGCCCAAGAATTGGGTATGACGGACACCCACTTTGAAAATGCTTGTGGTCTGGATACCGATGGACATATCACAAGTGCATATGATATTGCTTTGATGAGTCGCGAATTGATGCGCAATTTTCCGGAAATACAACAATATACCACTACTTGGCAAGACAGCATTGTACATCATACCAGACGTGGCGAGGAAACATTTGGTTTGACCAATACCAATAAATTGATACAATGGTATGATGGTGCAACGGGTTTGAAAACAGGCTCTACTGGCAATGCTTTATATTGTCTGTCTGCAACGGCGGAACGTGATGGTATGAATTTGATTGCAGTTGTGATGGCAGCACCGGATTTTAAAACGCGTTTTCAAGAAGCAATGCAGCTTTTAGACTATGGTTTTGCCAATTATGTTGTCGAAACAGGCAGAGAAAAAGGATATGTCGCTGGGCAAGTGCCTGTCAGCAAAGGCAATATTGCGATGGTAGACGCTGTCACAGCAGAAGATATATCCGTATTGTTGCCAAAAAATTCCGATGCAGCGTGGGAAAGCAAAGTTTCCTTATTGCCAGCCGTACAAGCGCCGATTGCCGCGGATACCAAAGTGGGCGAGATGATTTACATATTAGAAGGTGCAGAGGTAGGGCGCGTGGATTTGGTGGCGGCGCAAGATGTACCAAAAGCAGGTATGGAACAGATGTTACAGCGCATGTTATATATATGGTGCTGAATCGAACAAACGAAACAAATAGAACAAACAGTAGTAACAACAAAACATAGATGCACAAACAGAGAGGGGTGATGTTTGCATTTGGCATGACGGACTCTCTGTTTTTTATTTTTCGGATAGGTGATTTGCTCTATGAAATCAATGGAGCATGAGGAAACAGGAAACGAGTATCACAGGATTTGACTTGTGAAAGGAAGTTTGGTATCATGGCATAAAGTGAGCTTTATTTGGGCAGAAATACAAAAGTTTATAGAATCAGAGGAGAAAGAAAATTATATGAACAATTATTTTTTACTGTTTTTATGTAGTATTCCTGGACTTTTGATTGCAACTACCATGCATGAGTTTACAAGAGCGGCAGCATCTACTGCATTTGGTGATGAATTTCCCAAAAATTCAGGACGTTTGACACTGAATCCCATCAAACATTTTGAGCCGATTGGTTTTTTGCTTCTGTTTTATTCGGGTGGTTTTGGCTGGGGGAAACCCGTGGAAACCAGTGGTTTATATTATAAAAACAGAAAGCGAGATACACTTTTGGTGGCGATTTTGCCTTCTGTCATCAATCTGCTTTTGGGCATGGTATTTTTAGGGCTTTATGTGAATATAGGTACTATGATGCATCCCTATGTTTCTTTGATTTTATATTATGTTTGTTACTATAATGTAGGGATTGCAGTGTATAATATATTGCCAGTGGCACCCATGGACTGTGTGAAAGTATTATCAGTATTGTTGCCGGCAAACAAATATTACACCTATTTGCAATATGAAAAAATGATACAGGTGATTTTCTTGTTCTTGCTGTTTTTGGGCTTCTTTACAGGCATTTTCCAAGCAATCATTACAGGTGTGATTCAGGTTTTGGGCAGCCTTTTGTTTATACTGTAAGATATTGTAAGGAGTGTGGCAAATATGCAGGATGTGACCATACGACTGGATGCTTTTGAAGGTCCTTTGGATTTATTGTATCATTTGATCGAAAAAAACGAGATTGATATATATGATATTCCGATTGCTGCGCTGACGGATCAATATCTTGCCTATTTGGATACAGCAGAAGATCGAAATATGGACGGGTTGAGCGAATTTTTGGTTATGGCAGCAACATTATTAGAAATCAAAAGCAAATTGCTCCTGCCCAAGCCCAAACGCGAAACAGAGGAAACCGAAGAAACAGAACAAGACCCACGCGCGGAATTGGTACAAAGATTATTGGAATACAAAAAAATAAAAGAAGTGACAAATGAATGGAAAGAACGTGCAGAACGCGCAGCCAAAGTATTTTATAAACCGGCTGATCAAGCCATTGCAAAATTACGCCAACAAGAAAAAATGCCTTTAGAGGATTTTTTGGCAGGTGTGACAATGGACGACTTATATCGCGCGTTTCAAGAAGTGATGCGGCGCAAAGAAGCAAAAATAGACCATGTGCGCAGTTCTTTTCGTGCAGTAGAACCGGATTTATTTACCATACAGGACAAAATGGAATATATTCGGGATTTATTGATTTTGCAGCCGCAAATTACATTTTCTGGTATGTTCCGCAGGCAGGTACAGAAAATAGAAAAAGTGGTGACTTTTCTGGCGTTATTGGAATTGATCAAACATAAAGAAGTACAAGTGATACAAAACGCGGCTTTTGCCGAAATTTGTATCCGCAGATATCGTGAAGAAGAAAGGGCATGAGGGCATGAGATTGGCACAATTGGAAGCAGTGGTGGAGTCCTTGCTGTTTCTGGCAGGAGATGCGGTGCCTTTGGCAACCATTGCACAAACCATAGAAATGGATCAGGCAACAACACGCGCAATTGTACAATCTTTGGCAGCGCAATATGAAACGGAACAAAGAGGATTGCGCATTATCGAAATTGATGGAGCGTATCAGATGTGTACAGCGGCTTCGAGTTTTGTATATTTACGCAGTATGTACAAAAGTTCGCAACGACAAGGATTGACACAAGCGCTCTTGGAAACTTTGGCAATTATTGCGTATAAACAACCCATTACAAAGGCACAAATAGAAGAAATCCGCGGTGTGACAGCAGACCATGCAGTCAATAAATTGGTGGAGAAAAACTTGGTTTGTGAAGTGGGTAGGCTGAATGTACCAGGAAAACCAATTTTATTTGGTACCACAGAGGAATTTTTACGTTACTTTGGATTTCATTCTGTGCAGGAATTGCCGCCATTGGAGGAAAAATTGCCAGAATCCTATACAGAAGAAACAGAATAAAAACGAAGATAAAAAGCTATCGCGATACCATTTGGTAAAACGATAGCTTCTTTTTTATAAATTCATAATTTAATAATTTCTTACTTTGCGTTCAAAATAGCCTTGTGGGTGTTTGCAAACGGGGCAGGCTTTGGGCGGTTGTTCGCCGACATGAATTTGTCCGCAATTGCGGCAAATCCATACCGTTTGTGCAGTGTCTGAAAAGACTTTGCCATGCTGTAATTGCTGTAACAATGCTTCAAAACGTGCTTGATGTTCTTTTTCGATTGCAGCTAGATTATGGAAAAAAGCAGCGATTTCGGGAATCCCTTCTTCATGTGCCATTTGTGCCATTTCAGGATAAATATTGGTCCATTCTTCATGTTCGCCGGTTGCTGCCGTTTTGAGATTGTCTTCGGTTGTGCCAATGCCTTTCAAATATTGAAAAATCAGTTTTGCGTGCTGACGTTCATTGTGTGCGGTTTCCTGAAAAATAGCTTTGTATTGTTCATAGCCTTCTTGCGATGCTACTTCTGCAAAAAAATCATATTTATTGGCTGCCATGGATTCGCCTGCAAATGCAGCAAGTAAATTTTGTTCGGTTTTGGTCCCTGTCAAATTCATGATACAAAAACTCCTCTCTGTCTGTTTGTTACCAGTATGTCCCACTGATACAAACATCATACAAAGAGGAGAGAAAATATTTTTTAATCTTTATGACGATTACGTAAATGCATATAAACTGTATTTTTGGATATGCCCATATGTTCCGCAATGATATATACAGCATCTTTTAAGTGGAAAATCCCTTTTTGAGATAAAATGTGTATGATTTCTTTATTTTTATTTGCTGAGGAAATGGCTGGGTTACCATAGACAGTTTTTTTAGCGTCTTCCAATGCAGCAAGCATCAATTCTTCTGTATTTTCTACAAAAATTTCGGAAATGTTTTCTGGTTCCGGCTGTGCGTGCGGATAAAAATGCTGCATAAAAGAATATAACGATACATGCAAATAGAAATTGATACAAAACAGCCCAATGATGCGCCCTTGTTCGCCCAATATGGCGGAAGTAAAGGCTTTGAATGTTTCCCCTCTTTTATTTTTGGCAAAATAAGTTACATGTCGCAGGTTTTCATCTTTGCGCATTAATTCGACATAAGACAATGTCAATTCTGAAATGGGTGCGCCTGCTTTTCTGCCAGATAGATGCCCGTTGAAAATGGTCATCACAGAAGCATCTAAATGTTCCAGATTATGTATAATAATTTCGCAGTTTTCGCCTAAAAACTCATGCATACCTGCCGCAAGTGGTACAAAAGAATGTAAGATTTGTTGTTCTGCTTGTGTCAAGATGATAGCATCCTGTTCCATAAAATCCCCCCTTCCTATGCCAATTGTGGTAATAGATTGTATATATTTTAGTATACTGTTTTTTGATATTCTTTTCAATAGGCAAGACATAGCACAGAACATGAGCGCATACAATGATGCAGGAGGGATGTGCAATGAGATGGTTTGTGTGTTTGCTGCTGATATTGTGTCTGCCATTGCAAACAACATTTGCAGCACAACCGCAACTGGCAGCACGCGGCGCAGCATTGGTAGATGCAGAAAGTGGGCGTTTGCTTTGGGGAAAGAATGCAGATACACCAATGGAAATGGCAAGCACCACAAAGATAATGACAGCAATTCTGGTGCTGGAAAAAAGCAGACCAGAAGAAATTGTAACAATCAGCAAAAATGCCGCAAAACAGCCAGATGTGCAAATGGATTTGGAAGAAGGCGAACAGTGGTATGTGAAAGATTTGCTAAGAGCGATGATGCTGCAATCATATAATGATGCTGCTGTAGCGTTGGCGGAACATGTAAGCGGCTCTGTAGAGGCTTTTTGTTTGGAAATGACAGCAAAGGCGGCGGAAATTGGGGCAAAAGATACGGTGTTTGGTTCTCCGAATGGTTTGGATAGTCACTTATCCCAAGAACAGCATCATAGCACGCCATATGATATGGGGCTGATTACAGGATATGCGTTGCAAAATCCTATGTTTCGGGAAATCGTTGCATTGCCCTCACATACATTTTGTGATGTTTCAGGGAAAAAGACGCATACTGCTGTGAATGCCGACCGTTTTTTACAGATGTACGCAGGTGCATTAGGTGTCAAAACTGGTTATACCAATAAGGCAGGACATTGTTTTGTAGGTGCGGCGGAACAAGAGGACACTACATTGGTCAGCGTGGTATTGGGCTGTGGCTGGGGAAGTGAAGGAAAAGAAGCAAAGTGGACAGATACCAAAAAATTGATGGATTATGGTTTTTCTACATACGCACCCTATACTGTCATGCAAGAGGGCGAAAACATGGGCAATGTATTGGTAGAACATGCGCCAAAAACGACAGTAGCAGCAGTGACAGCAGAAAAATATACAGGTGTTTTTTCAGAAGAAGAACAAGCACAAATAGAATATAAAGTACATTTGCCGGAATCCTTACGCGCGCCGATTGCAAAAGGAACCCAGATTGGACATGTCGAAATTATTTTGCAAGGTGAGGTTTTAGAAAAAGTATCTTTGCTTGCCGCAGAAGATATTGCGTCTTATACATTGGCAGAACAATTGCAAGAATTACTTGGGGTATGGTGCAGATGGCTTGATTTTCTTGCAGAAAACTGATTTTTCTTTGACTTTATGCCCGTTCTCCTGTATACTGTTGAGCGAAAAGTATGGAGGAGATGGCATGGAAGAAAGATTGCAGAAATTTTTAGCAGAGGCGGGCATTGCTTCCCGCAGAAAAGCCGAAGAACTGATTGCGGCAGGTCGTGTGAAAGTCAATGGAAAAATTGTAACAGAACAAGGTGTAAAAATTAATCCTCAGAAAGATAAAGTGGAATTTGACAATCGTTTGATTGCAGTCAAAGCAGAAAAAAAGGTATATATTATGCTGCATAAGCCGGAAGGATATGTCACAACAGCAAAAGAACAATTTGGGCGTCCGGCGGTGTTGGATTTGATTCATGGTGTGCAGGAACGCATTTTCCCCGTGGGGCGATTGGATTATGATACTTCAGGTTTATTACTTTTGACAAATGATGGTGATTTGACTTATCGTTTGACACATCCCAGCCATGATGTGGAAAAAACATATCTTGCAAAAGTATATGGTGTACCAGATGAAGCAGATTTGCAAAAATTTCGTCGTGGGGTGACGGTGGATGGTCGAAAAACCAGTCCGGCAAAAATTCGGATTTTAGAACGAGATAAAGATTTACGGTTTAGTATGGTGGAAATTACGATACATGAGGGCAGAAATCGACAAGTACGTAAAATGTGCGAGGCAATCAAGCATCCTGTAGCGCAGCTCAAACGTGTGGCAACAGGCGAATTGCAGTTGGGTGATTTGCCAAAGGGAAAATATCGCCATTTGACAGAAAGAGAAATCAAATATCTCAAGAATTTGTAATAGATGGTTGGCAGAAAAGGGGGTTTCAAAACAGGGAAACTCCCTGTTTATTTTGGGTTGCAAGCGGTTTGTATTTGCCCTATAATTTGAAAAGATATAACAAAGAAAAGAGATAGATTGGAAAAAGGAAGGCGAAATACATATGGAAGATAAAAAAACAAGATTTTACTTGATTCGTCATGGAGAAACACAATGGAATCGAGAGGGACGGTATCAAGGTTCGACAGATATTCCACTTTCTTCGGAAGGCTTGGCACAGGCAGAACTTTTGGCAAAACGATTTCAATATTTGCCTTTAGATGCCATATATGTATCCCCTTTGCAGCGCGCAAAGGCAACCGCAGACGCAATTGCAAAGCAAACAGGTATTACGCCGATTGTGGAAGAACATTTTCGCGAAATCAATTTTGGGGAATGGGAAGGTATGAGCATTCCACAACTATTAGAAACTTATGGACAAGCATATCAAAATTTCTATGAAAATCCATTCCAACATACATTTCCTGGGGAAGGCTCTTTCGCAAAAGTGGCAGAACGTGCCGTACTAGGGTTTGAAAAAATCTTAGAGAAAGAAAGAGGAAAACGTGTTGCCATTGTATCCCATGGGGGATTATTGCGTGTGATGTTGGTAGCGATATTGGGTATGGATGAAAATTTTTACCGCAAAACTTGGATGACGAATACTTCGATTACAACAGTAGATGTCATGGAAGATAATCGCAGATTATTGATGACATTAAATGACAAAGCACATCTGGAGATGGCGGAATTGTTACATAAAGGGGAATGAGTATGACAAAGATTGCAGTCATAGGCGGTGGGGCGGCTGGTATGCTGGCAGCTGGGCGCGCCGCACAAAGAGGGCATGAAGTACATCTTTATGAAAAAAACAACCGTTTGGGTAAAAAAATACTGATTACTGGCAAAGGACGTTGCAATGTGACCAATGATGCAGATTTGGATACATTTTTGGATAATATACCAGGCAATCCTTATTTTTTATATAGTGCGTGGTATCGGTTTGATAATCAGGCGTTACGTGCATTATTGCACAGTTTAGGCGTAGAAACAAAAGTAGAAAGAGGACAAAGAGTCTTTCCAGTTTCCGACCGTTCTCAAGATATTGTACAGGCATTAGAAAAGTATTTACACAAAAATCATGTGGCATTGCATTTAGAAAGCCCTGTAGAAAAATTATTATGCGAAAATGGCAAGATACAAGGCATTGTATTGAAAAATAAAAAAGAAATTTCTTTTGATGCTGTAATTGTGGCGACTGGCGGTTTATCGTATCCCGCGACAGGCTCCACAGGGGACGGCTATCGCATGGCAAAAGAAGCAGGGCATCATGTAACCAAGTTATATCCTTCTTTGGTGCCACTCAAAACGGCGGAAGATTGGACACAAGAAGTCATGGGGCTGAGTCTGCGCAATGTTGCAATACGGATTTGCAATCAGGCAGGAAAAACAGTGTATGAAGATTTTGGAGAGATGCTGTTTACACATTTTGGGGTATCTGGACCTATGATACTCAGCGCAAGCAGACATATTTTGACTGAAACAGAAAAAGGATATCATCTTTATATAGATTTGAAACCAGCATTAGAAGAAAAACAGCTTGACCAAAGATTATTAAGAGATTTTCAAAAATACAGCAATCGTGATTTTCGTAATGCTTTAGGGGATTTGTTGCCACAAAAATTGATTCCGATTGTATTGCGTTTGTCTGAAATCGCGCCAGAAAAAAAGGTAAATTTGATTACAAAGGAAGAACGAAAAAGATTGCTGCATTTAATCAAAGGTCTGCCTTTGACGATTGTAGGCGTGACAGGATACCATGAGGCAGTTGTGACGGCTGGTGGGATTTGTGTCGATGAAATCGACCCATCTACCATGGAAAGCAAATTTGTCAAAGGTTTGTATTTTGTAGGAGAGGTATTAGATTTGGACGCATATACAGGCGGCTTTAATTTACAAATTGCATTTTCTACAGGATATGCTGCGGGTGACAGTGTGTAAATCTACAAAGAAAGCATAGAAAGAATAGGAGGAAATGAATATGGAAACGATATTTGCTGTAGCAGTAGATGGTCCGGCTGGTTCCGGAAAAAGTACAGTAGCAAAAGAGATTGCAAAACGACTGGGGATTTTATATATTGATACAGGCGCGATGTATCGTACAGTGGGATATGCTGCGCAAAAAAAAGGAATTGCGTTGGAAGATGAAACAGCAGTGACAGCAATGTTATCTGATTTGGATATGAAAATCTGTCCACAAGAAGATGGTCAGAAAATTTATCTGGAAGGCGAAGACGTTACACAAAAAATTCGCACACAAGAAGCAGGAAAAGGCGCGTCTATTGTAGCGGCATATGCAGGCGTCAGACAAGAATTGGTACAATTGCAGCAAAAAATGGCACAAGCCCATTCTGTCATCATGGACGGACGAGATATTGCAACAACGGTATTGCCGCAGGCACAAGTCAAAATCTATCTGGATGCTAGTGCAGAAGAAAGAGCAAAGCGTCGTGTGGGAGAATTGCAGGCACAAGGCAAGCAGGCGGATTTGGAAGTGGTGAAACAAGAAATTTTGCAGCGTGATGACCAAGATATGCATCGCGCCATCAGTCCTCTGCGCTGCGCACCAGATGCGACTGTCGTGGATACAACAGGTATGGATATTGCGGCTGTGGTAGAAACATTGCTGCAAATTATTACAAAGAAAGTACAATAAAATTTAGAAAAGGGAATTAAGTACAGTGAGGTGAAAAAATATGTGGTTTTATCGATTTGCAAGAAGTTTGGTAAAATTGTATTACAGAATCATGTTTCGTATGGATATTGTGGGAGAAGAAAATATTCCCAAAGAGGGCGGCGCTGTGCTTTGCTGTAACCATATGAGCAATTATGACCCTTTGACTATGGCGGCATTCACAAAACGCCCCGTTCGTTATATCGCAAAAAAAGAATTATTTGCAAAACCATTGTTTGCAAAAGTGATGTATGGATTGGGCGCGTTTCCTGTGGATCGAGAAACAACAGATATGAAAGCATTGAAAACGGCGATAAAGGTTTTGAAAAATGGGGAGCTTTTGGGGATTTTTGCTGAAGGGACACGTGTCAAAGAAGGAGAAGCAAAGGCAGCAAAAGCGGGCGTTGCTTTGTTTGCACTCAAAGGCGGCGCGCCGATTGTACCTGTTGCTGTGAGTAGTACACACAAATTTCGTGCGGTGGTGCATGTGCGTTATGGAAAGCCCATTGATTTAGAGGAATACAAAGGGCAGAAAGTGACAACAGAAATGATGGAAGAAATCACAGAAAAAGTCATGCAGAAAGTCAGAGAAATGAGGGTAGCAGTATGAGCAACATTACAGTAGCAAAATCAGCGGGGTTTTGTTTTGGTGTGACACGCGCCGTAGAAATGGCATATGACGCCATTGCAACCCAAAAGCCATTATACTGCTATGGTCAGTTGATTCATAACAAGACAGTGACCGACGATTTGGCACAAAAGGGTTTGCAGGTAGTGGAGGATTTAGAAGGTTTGACAGAAGGCACGCTTTTGATTCGGTCACATGGTGTGGGAGAAGATTTATACAAACAAGCAAAGGCGCAAGGTCTAGAGATTTTGGACGGCACTTGCCCTTTTGTCAAAAAAATTCATGATATTGTACATGAAAAAAAAGCCGAAGGGCTTGGAATTATCATTGTAGGCGATGGAACACATCCCGAAGTCATTGGAATCAATGGCTGGTGTGATAATAGCGCGGTGATTTTGGCGAGTGTGGAAGAAGCGCAGACAAAAGAAATTCCACCTATGCCATGTTATGCTGTAGTGGTACAAACGACATTTCGACAAGAAAAATTCGACAAAATTTTACAAATTTTACAAGAACGCGGCATACAGATGCAAGTGCATCAAACCATATGCTCCGCAACCGAAAAACGCCAGCAAGAGGCAGAAACGCTCTCCCAAAAAATGGATGCTATGGTGGTAATTGGTGGGAAAAATAGTTCAAATACACAAAAATTGGTGGAGATTTGCGCAAAAAATTGTAGAAATACCGTGCATATTGAAACAAAATGCGATTTGGTGTTGAATAATTTTAAAAGAGGTGATAGAATAGGTGTAACTGCGGGTGCTTCTACACCACCCGCAATAATTAAGGAGGTAGTTGTTACTATGAGCGAAGCATTAGAAAATGCAGTACAAAATTTAGAAGGAAGTGAGGAAACTACATTTGCACAAATGTTGGAAGAATCCCTCGTTACCCTGCACACAGGTGATGTGGTAAAAGGTATCGTAATCAGTGTTTCTGATACAGAAGAAGTTTCTGTAAACCTGCACTATAAATCCGACGGTATCATTGCAAGAGGCGAATTCAGCAGCGATCCAACAGTAATCCCTAGTAAGACAGTACAACCTGGAGATGAAATCGAAGTTTTCGTAGTACGCGTAAATGATGGCGACGGCAATGTAATGCTTTCCAGAAAACGCATTGAAGCGCAAAAAGGTATGGAAGAAATCGAAGAAGCTTACAACAACAAAGCTGTTGTGACCGGTCAGGTGACACAGGTAGTAAAAGGCGGCTTGATTGCAGTTGTCAATGGCGTAAACGTATTCATTCCTTCTTCTCAGGTTTCTAATAGATTTATTGAAGATCTGAGCGTATTCAACGGTCAGGAATTGGAATTCAACATCATTGAAATGGATAGAGTAAAACGTCGTATCATCGGCGGCAGAAAAGCTCTGGTAGAACAAGAAATCGCAGCAAAACGTGCAGCTTTATTTGAAACCATTCAGGCTGGTACAAAAGCAACTGGTACAGTAAGCAGATTGACAGACTTTGGTGCATTCGTAGATTTGGGCGGCGTTGATGGCTTGATTCATATTTCCGAAATGAGCTGGGGCAGAATCTCCAACCCTAGAGAAGTATTAAAAGAAGGTCAGACAGTGGAAGTATTTGTACTGGATGTAGACAAAGAAAAAGGCAAAATCAGCCTGTCTTTGAAAGATGCAGACAAAAATCCTTGGAAACTGGCAGCAGAAAAATACAGCGTAGGTTCTGTGGTAGAAGGCAAAGTAGTACGTATGGTTCCTTTCGGCGCATTTGTAGAACTGGAAGCTGGCGTAGACGGCTTGGTTCATATCTCTCAGATTGCAAACAAACATGTTGTAAAACCCGAAGATGAACTGAAGGTTGGCGAAGTGATCAAAGTGAAAGTTCTGGAAGTAAATCCTGACCAGAAGAAAATCAGCCTTTCCAAAAGACAAGCAGAAGCACCTGCTGAAGCTACAGAAGAAGCAGCTGAAGAAACTACAGAAGCATAATTGTATTCTGGATAAAATAGGAAACGCTTAAAACAGGAAGATAAATAGATTCGATAGAGTCTTGTCAGATAAGGCTCTATCGTTTTCTTTTTTTGAACTACTTGTATACAGTGTTTGTATGAATAAAAATGCAAAACATGAAAAATTTATTCATTCTAATCTTATTTTTTGTTCTCATACGCAATCTATTCAAATTTTGCATGTACAAAAATGTAAAATCTTTTGATGTCTCTGGTTTTTAAACTTTTGGAAAATAGAGCATAACTATCTAAAAAAAATGCATCATATTAAAAATATGTGAAAATTTAATAAGAATCACCGATCTATAGAAAAAACTTTTGGAAATTGATCAAATTTTCTGTATTGTTGTGGATTTCATTTTGTGTTATAATCTTTAAGTATGTATAAGTGGGTTTGTGAAAATGTATATATGCAAAAAGATTTGTATATGTTCATAAAAACATAAGGTACAGAAAAAAGCAAAAGGACTTGTCTGTGTGAATCATGGGCAAGTAGCATAATATTTTAAAATTTTTTATGATTAAGGGAGGAATTTAGTATGAAATTTAAAAAATGGGCAGCAATCGCAATGGCTATGACAATGACAATGGGTCTGGCAGCATGCAGCAGTGGTACAGACAGCACAACAGATGCCACAAACACAGAAAACACAGGCGACAGTGCAGAAAACACAGGTGATACCACAGCGAAAAAAGTGTATAAGATTGGTACAGATACAACATTTGCACCTTTTGAATTCCAAAATGATGCAGGCGAATTTGTTGGGATTGACATTGACCTGTTAAACGCAATCGCAGAAGACCAGGGCTTTGAAATTGAATTACAGTCCTTAGGATTCAATGCAGCAGTACAGGCTTTGGAAGCTGGTCAGGTAGATGGCGTTATCGCTGGTATGAGCATCACAGAAGACAGACAGAAACAGTTTGATTTCTCTGACCCTTATTTCGATAGTGGTGTAGTAATGGGCGTGAAAGAAGACGACGAAACCATTACAAGCTATGAAGATTTGAAAGGCAAAAAAGTAGCTGTAAAAATTGGTACAGAAGGTCAGACTTTTGCTGAATCTATCAAAGACCAGTATGGTTTTACAACAGTAACATTTGATGATTCCAACTCTATGTATCTGGATGTAAGAAGTGGCAACTCCGCAGCATGTTTTGAAGATTATCCTGTAATGGGCTATGCAATCACACAGGGCGTAGGTTTGAAAATGGTAACTGAAAAAGAACAGGGCAGCTCCTATGGTTTTGCAGTAAACAAAGGTCAGAACGCAGAATTGCTGGAAATGTTCAACGCTGGTTTGGCAAATGTCAAAGAAAGCGGCAAATATGACGAAATCCTGAACACATACATTCAGGAATAAGTTTTACAAAGGATAGCGATATCCAGAACGATACCATATGAGATATAACTATATATGCTATGAAACAGTGACATATGGTATCGTTCAGAAATAAATTTTGTCTATGAGTTGGGAGTAGTGCCTTATGGGTGAAACACAGGTTTTTGTAACAGGAATGACCGATTTGTTTCAGAATATCGGTTATTTCGCACTGGCAGCGGCAGAACCGACAAAAGAGCCGTCTGTCATTGGGGAATTTTTGCAATATGCAGTTAGTATTTCTCCTAGATTGTTTGAAGGCTTGAAGATGACCATTGCTATGACGGTTTGTTCTTTGGCTTTGGGTATCATTGTGGGGCTGATTGCTTGCTTTTGTTCCATTTCGCGGTTTAAGATTTTGAATATGATTTCTGGCGCGTATCTGAGTATCATTCGTGGTACACCATTGATGGTACAAGCTACATTTATTTATTTTGGTTTGAGTGCGGTATTAGGAATCACAATTTCTTCTTTTGTTGCTTCTGTGATTGTATTGATGCTCAATTCGGGTGCATATTTATCTGAAATTTTCCGTAGTGGTATCAATGCCATCAATAAAGGTCAGATGGAAGCGGCAAGAAGTTTAGGTTTGCCGCATGGCGTGGCAATGCGTAAAATCATATTGCCGCAGGCATTTCGCGTTGTCATTCCTTCTGTAACAAATCAATTTATCATCACTTTGAAAGATACTTCTATACTGTCTGTCATTGGGGTAGCAGAAATGATGCGTCAAAGTCAGCAGTTGGTCGCAAATAACTTCCGTGCATTTGAAACATATGCAATTGTTGCGGTATGGTACTATGTACTGGTAATCATACTGACCAAATTGTTCCAATTGCTTGAAAGGAGGTTAAAATGATGATCAAGGTAAAAGTAGAAAATTTGAAAAAGAGCTTTGGTCCTTTGGAAGTACTCAAAGACATTAACTTGGAAGTCAAAGAAGGCGAAGTGGTTTGCTTGATTGGTCCTTCAGGCTCCGGGAAAAGTACATTTTTGCGCTGCTTGAATAAATTAGAACAACCGACAGGCGGCAGCATCATTGTAGATGATCATGATTTGATGTCAAAAGACGAGGATATCAATAAAATTCGTGAAAATATTGGTATGGTATTCCAGCAATTCAATCTGTTTCCACATCTTTCAGTATTGGAAAATATTGTGCTGGCACCCGTTGACAGAAAACGTATGTCACGTGATCAAGCAGTGGAAAAAGCAAAAAGCTTATTGGAAACTGTTGGATTATTAGAAAAAGCGATGGAATATCCTTCCAGTTTGTCTGGCGGACAGCAACAGCGTGTCGCAATTGCACGTGCGTTGGCAATGGAACCGGATATTATGCTTTTTGACGAACCGACTTCTGCACTCGATCCAGAAATGGTAGGGGAAGTATTGGAAGTTATGAAACGTCTGGCAGCCCAAGGTATGACCATGGTGGTTGTGACACACGAAATGGGCTTTGCCCGTGAAGTGGCTGACCGCGTGATCTTTATGGACGGCGGATATATTGTAGAACAGGGTACACCGGAAGAAGTTTTCGGCAACCCACAAAACAAAAGAACACAGGACTTCTTAAACAAAGTTTTGTAATGTGTGTTTGCAACCATAAGGCGAATTTGTTGTCAGTGAAAAGAAATAACAAAAAAACGATTTTTGCGTTTCCTTGCAGTATGTATAGTACGTATGGGCAGGGAAACGAAAAAACACTTGCATACAATTGTGAAAGATGGTATACTATCTTCAGTAACAAGCAGAGACGGTAGCGAAAAGAGTGGGTGAGAACCCACTCTTTATTATTGCATCAGCAAAAGGAAGTGAGAGAAAAAATGGCAAAAAGCAACACAGAAAAAAAAGTATTACCCTTATTAGAACCAATCATAGAAAATTTGCAGCTGGAATTGGTGGAACTGGAATTTGTCAAAGAAGGCGCAAACTGGTATTTACGTGTATACATTGATAAAGACGGTGGCGTCAATATAGATGATTGCGAAGCAGTCAGCCGCGCTTTGGAAGCAAAGTTGGACGAAACAGACCCTATCGAACAGGCGTATGTATTAGAAGTAAGTTCGCCGGGGATTGACCGTCCATTGCGCAAAGATGCAGATTTTGAAAAGTATAAAGGCGAAATGATAGATATTAAACTATATCAAGCATTAGACGGCAAAAAACAGTATCAAGGCAAATTGTTGGGTTTGACAGATGGCGTGATCGCACTGGAAGAAGAAGACGGTACCATCCGTAATTTTGTACAAAAAGATACCGCAGATGTCAGATTGGCAGTCATATTTTAAGAAAAAGGCATAAGGGAGGAATCGGAAAAATGGATAAGGCGGAATTCATCGAAGCATTACATTTGATCGAAAAAGAAAAGGGCATTGACAGAGAAATTATTTTCGAGGCAATTGAAGCTTCTTTGGTATCGGCATGCAAAAAGAATTTTGGTGCGAATCAAAATATAAAAGTTGTAATCGATCGTGATACAGGTAATGTAGCTTGTTATGCACAACGTACTGTAGTAGAAACCGTGACAGATGAATTAAACGAAATCGAAGTGAATGCGGCGAGAGTTTTGAATCCCAGCTATCAAATTGGTGATGTCGTGGATTTGGAAGTGACACCCAGAAACTTTGGTCGTGTGGCAGCACAGACAGCAAAACAGGTTGTTGTGCAGAAATTCAGAGAAGCAGAAAGAGAAATTCTTTACAACCAGTATATCACAAAAGAAAAAGAAGTTGTGACTGTGATTGTACAGCGCAAAGAAAGAAGAAATGTGATTGTACAGCTTGGAAAAATGGACGCGATTTTGGCAGCGAATGAACAAATTCCAGGGGAGACCTACAATTTTATGGACCGTATCAAAGTATATGTGATGGAAGTAAAACAAACTTCAAAAGGTCCTCAGATTTATGTATCTCGTACACATCCTGAATTGGTAAAACGCTTATTTGAACAAGAAGTACCAGAAGTACATGATGGCACAGTAGAAATCAAAAGCATTGCCAGAGAAGCAGGCAGCAGAACCAAAATTGCAGTTTATTCCAAAAATGAAAATGTGGACGCCTTGGGTGCATGTGTGGGACAGAATGGCTGTCGCGTCAACACAATTGTAGATGCTTTGGGTGGTGAAAAAATTGATGTCATCACTTGGAGCGAAGACCCTAAGGAATTTATTGCAGCGGCTTTGAGTCCTTCTAAAGTGGTTGGGGTTTCTATCAACGAAATCGAACAAAGTGCAAAAATTGTTGTGCCTGACCATCAACTTTCTTTGGCAATCGGCAAAGAAGGACAGAATGCAAGATTGTCCGCAAAACTGACAGGCTGGCGCATTGATATTAAGAGCGAAACACAGGCAAGAGAAACCAATTTCTTAGAGGAAGATGTCAGAAAAGAAGATGTCGAAGAAATGTCAGAAACAACAGAAAACATGGACGAAACAGAAACATCTACAGAAATTCTGGCAGAAGATATGCAACAGGCAGAAAGCCAAACAGACAACAATGCAGAAGAAGTAGAAAATACAGAAGCTGTAAAAGAAACAGAAGAAACAGAAGAAACTGAAAACGTAGAAGAAGCGGAAGAAGCAGAAGAAGCAGGCGAACCAGAAGAAGTAACCACACAAGAGGACACAGAAAACGAACAACAAGTGTAAAAAGGAGGCGGCAACATGAAACAAAGAAAAGTCCCTTTGAGAAAATGCACAGGTTGTCAAGAAATGAAAGACAAAAGAGAATTGATTCGTATTGTCAGAAATGACGCAGGCGAATTTTCTTTAGATCGTACAGGCAAAAAACCTGGACGTGGGGCATATATTTGTCCGAATGTACAATGTCTGGAAAAAGCCCAAAAATCGAAAGGTTTAGAACGTTCTTTCAAAGCGGCTGTACCCAAAGAGGTGTATGAACAGCTTTTGGCACAATTGGAGGAAATGGGCAATGCGTAAAATATATTCTCTTTTGGGGCTATGCAAACGCGCAGGCAAAATTGCAGGCGGTGAGGTTGCCGCAATCGAAGCAATCCGAGGAAAAAAAGCATTTCTGGTCATTGTGGCAGATGATGCGTCTGCAAATACAAAAAAGAAATTTCATAATTCTGCGGCATTTTATGAAATCCCAATCATAGAATTTGGTACAAAGGCAGAGTTGGGACGCGCAATTGGCGAGGAAATCAGAGCGGTACTGGCAGTCACAGAGTCCGGTTTCGCAAACAAATTGAAGATGCTGGCAGAACAAACAAACACCATAAACACAACAGGAATGGATGAACGATATGAATAGATGATATTTGGAAAGTAGAGGTGCAGCGAATGTCAAAGATGCGAATTTATGAACTGGCAAAGCAATTGGGCATTGCCAATAAAGAATTGATGGAAAAGCTGAGAGAGATGGGTGTGGAAGCCAAGAACCATATGAATATGGTGGGTGAAGAAGATATAGAAAAAATTCAGGCGATGTACCAGCAGAAAGAACAAAAACAGCCAGAAGCGGTACAGCAGCAGGCAAAGCCAGAACAGCAAAAGACCGAAGCACCGGCAAATAAAAACAATGCGCCAAACCAAGGCAAACAGCAGGCAAAACAGGAAAATCGCAAACAAGAAAATAAAAATGGTCAAAATCGTTCCAACCAAGCAAATCATCAAAACAATAACGGGGACAAGGGACAAAATCGCCAAAATCAGCAGAATCAACAAAATGGCGGCAAAAAAGGCAAGAAAGATAAAAAAGACCAAAAACCCAAAGAAAATCCAATCGAACGCAGACGTCGTGAAATGGAAGAAGCAAAACAGGCAGAAGCACAAGCTGCAAATGCAGATGATCCTGTAATCAAGAGCATTCCAGAAAGCATTACTGTCAAAGATTTGGCAGAAGTGCTGGGCAAAAAAGGTTCCGATTTGGTAATGGCGTTTATGAAAAAAGGACAAATGGTCAATATCAACGCAACATTGGATTTTGATACCGCAGCAAGCATTGCAGAAGATTATAATGTTATTTTGGAATTGGAAGAAGAAAAAGATATTTTAGAAACTGTGTTTGCTGAGGAAGAAGACAGCGAAGATGATTTGCAGGAACGTCCTCCTGTTGTAGTTGTTATGGGACACGTTGACCATGGGAAAACATCTTTATTGGACGCCATTCGTCATAGCAATGTCACAAAAGGAGAAGCTGGCGGTATTACACAGCATATCGGTGCGTATACCGTACAGATTGATGGAAAACCGATTACATTCTTAGATACACCAGGGCATGAAGCATTTACCGCAATGCGTATGCGTGGGGCACAAATTACAGATATTGCCGTTTTGGTAGTAGCGGCAGATGACGGCGTTATGCCACAGACAGTAGAAGCAATCAACCACGCAAAGGCGGCAGGGGTGGAAATCATTGTTGCAATCAACAAAATGGATAAACCTTCTGCAAACCCGGATAGAGTGAAACAAGAATTGGTAGAATATGAATTGGTAGCCGAGGACTGGGGCGGTCAGACCATTTGTGTGCCTGTGTCCGCAGTGACAAAAGAAGGCATTGATTCCCTGCTGGAAATGATTATACTGGTGGCGGAAATGAAAGAACTACGCGCAAATCCAAACAGAAAAGCAAGAGGCGCGATTGTAGAAGCACAGTTGGACAAAGGACGCGGTCCTGTGGCTACGGTATTGGTACAAAATGGTACCTTGCATGTAGGTGACCCTATTGTGGCAGGCAGCGCATATGGCAAGATTCGTGCCATGACAGACGACAAGGGCAGACGTGTGAAAAAAGCAGGTCCTTCTACACCAGTGGAAATTTTGGGGCTGTCTGAAGTGCCTTCCGCGGGCGATGGCTTCTATGTAGCTGAAAATGACAAACAGGCTAGACAAGTAGCGGAAAGCATTATTGCGAAAAACAGAGAAAACCTCATCAAAGAAACACCACAAAAAGTATCTTTGGACGATTTGTTCTCTCAAATTCAAAGCGGCAATATGAAAGAACTCAATATTGTGGTAAAAGCCGATGTACAAGGTTCCGTAGAAGCGGTACGCCAGAGTTTAGAAAGATTGTCGAATGAAGAAGTACGTGTGCGCATTATCCATGGCGGTGTCGGCGCGATTACAGAAAGTGACGTTATGTTGGCGTCTGCGTCGAATGCCATTATCATTGGTTTTAACGTACGTCCAGAACCCGCAGCAAAAGCTTTTGCGGACGAAGAAAAAGTCGATGTACGTTTGTATCGTGTCATTTATAACGCGATTGAAGATATTACAGCGGCAATGAAAGGCTTGTTAGACCCTGTCTTTGAAGAAAAAATACTGGGACACGCAGAAGTACGTCAATTGTTCAAGGCTTCTGGCGTAGGTACCATTGCGGGTAGTTATGTCAAAGATGGTAAGTTTGTCAGAAATTGTCAAGTACGTATCATTCGTGACGGTATTGTGGTATATGAAGGCGATTTGGAAAGCTTGAAGCGCTTCAAAGATGATGTCAAAGAAGTGGCTGCTGGTTATGAATGTGGTTTGGTATTTAAGAAATTTAACGATGTGAAGGAAGGCGATTGGATCGAAGCCTTCACAATGGTAGAAGTACCAAGATAAGCAAGATAAGTAATCTAAGCAAATAAGCAGGTGAAAGCATGAAAAATAACACAAGAATGTCTCGCATCAACGACGAAATTTTTAAGGAAGTATCCCAAATCATACGAGGAGAAATCAAAGATCCGCGTGTGGGTGCCATGACAAGCGTGGTGCGTGTGGATACCACACAAGATTTGAAATATTGCAAAGTGTATGTATCGGTATACGGTGATGCGGTGCAAAAAGAAAGCGTGATGAAAGGCTTGAAAAATGCAAGCGGTTTTATACGCCATCTGATTGCGGAACGTGTCAATTTGCGTTTGACACCAGAACTGATTTTTAAATTAGATGAATCGGCGGAATATGCGATACGTATGAATCAGTTGATGGACGAAATCTCCAAAGAAGGCAAGGAAAGAGAAGTGCAGACTGATGCAGAATCATAAAAAACAAGAAATTTTAGAGCAAATTGCAAAAGCAAATGTGATACACATTGCTGGACATACCAATCCCGATGGCGATGCCATCGGGGCATGTCTGGCATTTGGTACCGCATTGGAACAGGCAGGCAAGCAAGTATATGTCATATTGGAACCATATGCGGCAAAATACAGCATACTGCCCAATCAGCATCTAGTGCGGCAGCCCAAAGAAAAAGCAGATTTGTTTCTGGCTTTGGATTGCGGAGATTTTGAGAGATTGGGAGAAGCAGGGCAATGGTTTGAAAAAGCAGACAAAACCATCAATATTGACCATCATGGCAGCAATACCAGATATGGCGATTTTTGGTTTGTAGATGGTGCGGCGTCTTCTACTTGTGAACTGGTGTATGATTTTTTAGAAGGGACATATCCCATAGATACAGCGATTGCAGCAGCTCTATATACAGGAATATTATATGATACAGGCGCGTTTCGACATACATCCACTGCGCCGAAAACAATGCGGATTGCAGCGGCATTGATGGAAACAGGGATTGATTTTACAAAAATTTACCATCGCTTTTTTGACAGCCGCAGTTTCTCGGAATTGAAATTGATGGGACAGGCACTCCAAAATGCAAAATTATATTTGGGCGGTACTGTCATTTGTGCGACCATTACAGCAGCAGAGATTGCAGCATGTCATGGTAGCAGCAAAGAACTGGACGCGATTGTCAATTATTTGAAGGGTGTGGAAGGCATTCAAATTGCCTGCTTTTTGTATGAAAAGACAGAAACAGACGTCAAGGCAAGTTTTCGCGCAGGTGAGGAACAAGATGTATGCGTTTTGGCGCAGAAATTCGGTGGCGGTGGACATGTAAAAGCCGCAGGCTGCACGATTACGGCACCTTTGGAACAGGCGAAAGAAATGATTCTGGATGCAATCGCAGTACAAATAGGACAGAAAGAACAAGCATAAGGAGGGAAACGCTTGGACGGTATCTTAAATATCAGAAAAGAAAAAGGGTTTACCTCTCATGATGTGGTGGCGGTGGTACGTCGGATTTTGCATATCCGTAAAGTAGGGCATACGGGGACATTAGATCCTGATGCAGAAGGCGTGTTGCCGATTTGTGTCGGAAAGGCAACCAAGCTATCTGATGTCATTATGGACGATACCAAAAGCTATCGTGCAATGGTGCGGTTAGGTATTACGACAACCACGGAGGACGCGGCAGGAGAAATCATAGAAGAAAAACCTGTGGACTTTGATACAGAAAAAATACAGAAAGTAGTTCTATCTATGATAGGCGAACAAGAGCAAATACCGCCAATGTATTCAGCAATCAAAGTCAATGGCAAAAAGCTATATGAGCTGGCAAGAGAAGGAAAAGAAATTGCGCGAAAAGCAAGAAAAATTACCATATATCATATTGCCATACGACAATTTTTGCCGCCGAATCGTTTGGAAATAGATGTAGACTGTTCCAAGGGCACGTATATCCGTACATTATGTAGTGATATTGGAAAAGCATTGGGCTGTGGCGCACATATGGAGGCTTTGCTGCGTACCAAAACAGGCGCATTTACATTGGAAAATGCCATTACATTAGACCAGTTGCAGGCATTGGCAGATGCGGGGCAGACAGAACAGGTATTTTTGTCTATGGATTCTGCTTTATCCGATTACCCAAAAGCGTATACAGACATACGTGCAAGAAAAATGTTGCTCAATGGTGGGCGGATTTACGAACCATATTTTCAATTGGAACCAAAGGAACAAACCATACAGCTTGGCGATATTATAACGGTATACGATGATACCCAAAAATTGACTGGGCTGTATACATTGGTACAGGAGGCGGACAAACGTTGCCTGAAACCATGGAAAATGTTGATATAAAAGGAGTTACAAACATGGAACATATCACAGATGGGCAGATTGACCGAAGCAGACCGACCGCCATTACATTGGGCAATTTCGACGGACTGCATATGGGTCATCGTGCGCTCATTGGTTTGACAAAAGAATTTGCGCGGGAAGAAAATCTCGAAAGTGTGGTATTTTCTTTTGCGCCGCATCCTATGTTGGTATTTCGTAAAAAAGAAGATTTTGCGCTGATTATGGCACCTTCTGAAAAATGTTTTACAATGGAGCAAATGGGCGTAGATACGTATATCGAATATCCATTTGACGAAACATTTGCGGCGATGTCGGCACGAGATTTTGCAGTAAAACTTTTATTTGAGCGTATGCAATGCCGTGTATTGGTAGTAGGGGAAAACTATCACTTTGGCAGCAATCGTTCAGGAAACTATGACATGCTGCGTCGTTTGGGGGAAGAATATGGCGTAAAAGTCATTGCGGTACCTTCTGTACAATATGAAGGCGAACGTGTCAGCAGTTCTCGTATCCGTCAATGCTTGATTGACAAAGACTTAGAAAGCGCAAATACAATGTTGACAGTACCATATTATATTTTGGGACAAGTCAAAGAAGGAAAAAAATTGGGACGTACCATAGGGTTCCCAACAGTCAATATAGAAGCACATCCCTTGAAATTATTTCCGCCCAATGGTGTATATGCAACAAAAACATTATATCAAGGGCAATATTATTACGGTGTGACAAATATTGGGAAAAATCCCACTGTAAATGGAACACAGAAGATTGTGGAAACCTATCTATTTGACTTTGATAAAATGATTTATGGCGAAACATTGCAGATTTTCTTTTATAAATTTTTACGCAGTGAAAAGAAATTTGAAAGCGTAGAACAATTACAAGAACAAATCGCAATCAACGCAAAACAAACTAGAGCATATTTTGCTTCAGAAGAATACGCGCATTGGAAAGCAAAAGAGGAATAATCATGGAACAAAAGAAACGCGTACAAGCGCATTTATTGCTGTTATTAACAGCAATCATCTGGGGTAGTGCGTTTGTATTTCAAAAATTTGCAACAGAACAACTTTCCTCATGGTTTATTACCGCGGCAAGATTTAGCATTGCTGCGGTATTGCTTTGGGGTATTACATTTCCGAAATGGGGTAAACTGAATAAAGGATATCTTTTGGGTGGATTGATTACAGGTACAACCATGGGACTGGGAACCGCAGTGCAGACAGTGGCTTTGACATTGGGCACAACACCGGGAAAAAGCGCGTTTTTGACAGCAGTATATTGTGTCATTGTACCATTTTTTTATTGGTTTGTATCCAAAGAAAAACCACAAAAAAACCATGTGTTGGCAGCAATCATTTGTTTGATTGGGATTGGATTGATTTCACTCAATGGCGATATGACGATGCAGGCGGGGGATATTGTGACGCTGATTTGTGGTGTGATATTTGCTTGCGATTTAACAGCCGTTGCATGGTTTGCCAAAGGGCGTGACCCGATTTTATTGACAACGATGCAGATTACATTTTCGGCGGTGGTGGGCTGGATTGGTACTTTTGCAACACAAGGATTGCCGACACAAATTTCTATGGAAGCAATGGGCAATGTATTATATCTTGCGTTGTTTTCTACGGCGTTATGTCTATTTTTACAGGCATACGGCTTAAAACATACCGATGCGGCTGTGGGAACGATATTGCTCAGTTTAGAGTCTGTATTTGGCGTCATATTTTCCGTACTGTTGTATCACGAAACAGTGACATTTCGTATGGCAATTGGATTTATTGTTGTATTTATTGCTGTACTTTTGGCGCAGTTTCGATTTGAGAAGAAGAATCCAACCAGCCAAAGTGGTTAAAAAAAGCAAAAATCAAAAGAAATCCAGCTTTTTGGCTTGCAAAGCCTGAGGTAGTATGCTAAAATAAAAACGCTGTAAACTGTAAAACCAAGACTCGGTACGAGGACGCTCCGACCTCCACTTAGTTTTTGGCGTTCGCAAAAAAATAATAGATATTTTAGAAAAGGAGGCCAATCTCATGGCAACAATCAACAAACAAGAAATCATTGCAAAATTCGGCAGAACACCCAATGACACAGGTTCTCCCGAAGTACAGATCGCACTGCTGACAGCAAGAATCACACTGCTGACAGACCACCTGAAAACCCACAAAAAAGACCATCACTCCAGACGTGGTCTGCTGAAAATGGTAGGTCAAAGACGTGGTCTGCTCAACTATCTGAAAGAACTGGATATCGAAAGATATCGTGCAGTTATCGCAGAACTGGGTCTGAGAAAGTAAGAAGTAAGAAAATCAGGCGCGCGCAGTACGAGCGAAAGAAGCATAATAGGGTGTCGACAGTGTCGACACCCTTTCGTCTAAATCCCAAAAATGATAAAATAGAAATGATATTTAGGCGATTGGGTAATATGTAAGATTAGGTAAGCAATACAAAAATGTAAGAAGTTGCACTATAGATTTCCAGCTTTGCGTATATCTATACATTTACATTTG
Organism: uncultured Lachnospiraceae bacterium; assembly: GCA_944384295.1. GTDB lineage: Bacteria > Bacillota > Clostridia > Lachnospirales > Anaerotignaceae > Anaerotignum. The sequence continues at coordinate 39,843 of CALWSU010000011.1, forward strand.
GCGGCTATGGGCAAAGCTGAAGATCTATGGTGCAGAAAAATACCATAGAAAAAGGAGATTGATTATGTTTAGAAGCTATTCCATGCAACTGGCTGGCAGAACATTGACAGCTGAAATCGGCAGAGTCGCAGAACAGGCAAACGGTGCAGTATTGCTGCGCTATGGTGAAACGACTGTTTTGGTGACTGCAACTGCTTCCGAAAAACCCAGAGAAGGGATTGATTTCTTCCCTTTAAGCATTGACTATGAGGAAAGACTGTATTCTGTTGGTAAAATTCCTGGCGGTTTTATCAAAAGAGAAGGAAGACCTTCTGAAAAAGCAATTTTGACAGCAAGATGTATCGACAGACCATTACGTCCTTTGTTCCCCAAAGATTACAGAAATGATGTTGCGATTGTAGCAACGGTTATGTCTGTAGATCAGGATTGTTCTCCTGAAGTGGTTGCAATGATTGGTGCATCTTTGGCATTGAATATTTCTGATATTCCTTTTACAGATCCGGTATCTTCTGTGAATATCGGTTATTGTGATGGACAGTTGGTAGTCAATCCAACCGCAGAACAAAGAGAAAACACAAGATTATCTTTGACTGTATCTTCCAAAGAAGATAAAGTTATGATGATTGAAGCAGGTGCAGATGAAATCCCTGACGCATTGATGATGGAAGCGATTCATTTGGCATTTGATACCAACTTGGAAGTCGTAAAATTCATTCAGGAAATTGTAGCAAAAGAAGGAAAAGAAAAAGCACCTTATACAGAGCATGTGATTCCAGAAGATGCTTACAAAATGGTAACAGACTATATCACAGATGCAAGAATGGAAGATGCTGTTTTTGCAGAACGTAAGCAGGACAGAGATGCAAAAATCAAAGCCATTACAGAAGAAGTATTGGAACAACTGACAGAAAAATTAACAGAGATTTCCGCAGAAGATACGGATCTTCCTGCTTTGGTAGATGAAATTATCTACAAATTTGAAAAAATGACAGTCAGAAGAATGATTTTGCGTGAACACAAACGTCCTGATGGTCGTGGAATCGAAGAAATCAGACCATTGTCCGCAGAAGTGGACGTATTGCCTCGTGTGCATGGCTCCGCGCTGTTCTCCAGAGGACAGACACAGGCTTTGACAGTAACCACATTGGGTGCAATCAGCGAAGGACAACGTTTAGACGGTCTGGATACCAGCGAAACAGAAAAACGCTATATCCACCATTATAATTTCCCTGGCTTCTCTGTTGGGGAAGCAAAAACTTCCAGAGGTCCTGGCAGACGTGAAATCGGACATGGTGCATTAGGGGAACGTGCATTGCTGCCTGTCATTCCAAGTGAAGAAGAATTCCCTTATGCAATTCGTTTGGTATCTGATATTCTCAGTTCCAATGGTTCTACTTCTCAGGCGTCTATCTGTGGCTCTACACTGTCCTTGATGGCGGCAGGCGTACCTATCAAACGCCCTGTAGCGGGGATTTCCGTTGGTTTGGTAACAGGGGATACAGATGATGATTTCATCGAAATCACAGACATTCAAGGGGTAGAGGACTTCTTTGGGGATATGGACTTTAAAGTAGCCGGAACTTCTGAAGGTATCACTGCGATTCAGATGGATATGAAAATCAAAGGTCTGACTTTTGAAATGATTGAACAGGCTTTTGCACAAACAGGACGCGCGAGAGAATATATTCTCAATGAAGTGATGCTCAAAGCAATCGCAGAACCAAGAAAAGAACTGTCTAAATATGCACCAAAGATTGCAAGTATGCAGATTGATGTAGATAAGATTGCGGAAGTGATTGGTACCAGAGGCAAAGTAATTAAGAAAATTATTGAAGAAACAGGCTGCGAAATTGATACAGAAGATGATGGAAAAATCTTTATCAAAGGCATTGACCCAGAAAATATGCAGCGTGCAATGGATATGATTACTGCAATCGTAAGCGATCCAGAACCCGGTAAAATCTATAAAGGCACAATTACAAGATTGATGACATTTGGCGCTTTTGTGGAAATTGCACCAGGTAAAGAAGGCTTGATTCATATTTCTAAAATGGCAAACAAGAGAGTCGCAAAAGTAGAAGATGTGGTTGCCATTGGAGATGAAGTTATGGTGAAATTGGTAGAGGTAGACAAACAGGGCAGACTGAATTTCTCTATCAAAGATGCTATGGAAACAACAGAAAAATAAAAATTGATATAAAATAAAGAATCATAAACAACGCCGCATATTCTAAAAAGGGAATATGCGGCGTTGTTTCAGGCTGTAAAAAAGTATATTTTTTACTTTTTTTCAAGAACGCGGAAGGGCTTGGGGAACAATTGTCAACACGTTTGCTGCGCAAACGCCAGCCATAAATGGCTGTCCGCACTTCTTTGCGGTGTGTAGTTCCCCAAATTCAATCCGCAGTCGGAATTTATTTCCGACGAGGAAAAGCCGAAGTTTCAAGGCTTTTTCGCCGATGGAACTTTGGCTTTATTCATCTGTCTACTCGTCAAAGGCTTGAAGGAAATGAGCCTTTGACGACAGGGTGTCGACTTCTTCGACACCCTGAAACAACGCCGTATATTCTAAAACAGAATATGCGGCGTTGTTTGATTTAGTCGGTATGGATTTGATTTTTACTACTTTGTATTTCTGGTTGTATGGCTGCTGTGGATACAGGTGATAAAACCTGATCGAACAATATGAAATATTCCCAGCCTTTCAAAAATAAAATCTGCTCATGTAATGTATTGGGTAAATCGGTCAAATAATTGCCGTTTGCATCTACACAGGCTAGGTCTGCGATGACAGGATATTGTTTTCGTATGGTATTGATGGTATCAAATAAAGGAGAAAGACCATCTAAACCAATCAATTCCGTAGTCAATGCACCTAAATAAAATGCACTGATTTGTCCATTTTCTGGCAATGCAGCAGCATCGACTTGTGCGGAAAAATCACACTGCGCAGCAGCGGCATCATTTGCCCATATCACATATGGTGTTTCAAATACTGCCATTTGCTCTTCTAAACTGCCATTCAAATTGATAGGATAATCCAAAATATCAAAAAAATCCATGCCATTGCTGAAACCAGGCAAATGGTCACCAAAATAAACTAATACAATGGGTTCTGTGCTTTGTTCGGCATAAGAAACCAATCGCCCTAATTCTCGGTCAGCATCAGCTACACCAGAAAAATATTGCGTGAGCATGTCGCTTTCTGTATCACTTAAAGGTACATCTGTCACGAAATTCTGCGCAAGGTCATTATATTTTTTCTCATAAGGCGCATGGTTTTGTATGGTAACCGTAAAAGAAAACAAAGGTGTATCTGACGTTTGTATCTGTTCTTCTAGTACGGAAATCACTTTATCTATGGTAGCTGTTTCATTGACATAGCCGCCATAGCCTTGCGTTTGTAAATTGAAAGAATCCTCTAAGAAATAGGTATGGGCAAAGCCTAAATCAGGATAAACATTATTACGATTATAAAACCAAGCATCTCCTGGATGTATTGCAGCAGTGTCATAGCCTATGGTTTGTAGGCGGTAAGGCAATGCGTCAATATCTTTATGGATAAAAGAATATGTAGGCTGCGTGGAGGCAAGAAAACGGGTGGATAATCCGGTTAAAACATCATATTCTGTATTAGAAGTACCACCACCATAATTGGGGACTACAATATGACCGCTGACAGCGTTTTCTTGTGCGCAGAGTGCGCGGAAATTTTCCATAGGGTCTACATAACCATCAAAGGAAATATGTTCGTTTTCGCTTAAGTCAGAATATGCTTCTCCCATAATCATGATAATATGAGGCAGTGTGTCTGTCACAGATGTGACAGGTGTGGTTTCTGTATAAATAGAGCGATATGTGGTTGCATTATAATCTAACGGCGCCTTCAGTCGCATGGCATTGAGCTGATGGAAGAAAGAATATGCCAAACCGCGAGAATTATATTGATTGACTTGGAAAAAGGCGTTGCCATATATAGGATAGCTTTCATATTGCTCTGTATCGGCATATACGGTGGTATTGAGGATACCGCCAGCCAATATACAGGTACATACACCAATCAAGCGTATATGCCATTTTGGACGTGGTGCTGCAAAAAAACAAAATACGAATACCAATAATAAAATACAAAATAAAATCAAGCCAAAAATCAAAATGACTGTAGAAACAGGAAAAGTTTTGAAAATAGAAAGCGCTTCTTTAATCAATGTAAAATCGGTAGGCAATAAAGGTTCCTGTCGAATGGATACTTTCATAGTATCTGCAATAGAGCAGATACACCATATCACATTGACAAATAATGCAGTAAATAATGCACGACCTGTGAGGAAGTAGACCAAAGCGACTGCCAAAAGTGCAGGAAGGATATTCCAAAGATATAATTCCATATTTTGCTGCATCAATGCTGTAATCTCGTCGCGTTCGGTTGTCGTAAGATGCAGCATGAGAAAACTAGCCAATAAAGCAGAGGCGAGCAAAAATAAGGCAATCAAAACAGGGTGCGCACACATGCGAGAATAGTAATATTGTAAGCGAGAAATGGGTTTTTCTAAAAATCGTTTGTAATAGGTTTGTAGGTGTGACAAAAGATTGACCTCCTTAAAAACAAATCCTGTATAAAAATATAAATATACGTGATTTTTTAAAATAAAATGTGCCACAATGCGGGTATTATAATGGATTTTGTATCAAAAGTAAAGCGACAAAGAGAATTTATAATCAAAAAACAAGAATTGCCAGAAGTTCGACAGAAAAAAATAAAAAATACGTCTGACAAAATATGAACTGTCAGACGTATCAGATTATAGACAAACTAGGTTTTACACCTTTTTCAAGTACGCGGAAGGGTTTGGGAAACGAAGCGTTTCCCAATCGGAATCCGCAGTCGGAATTCATTTCCGACGAGGAAAAGCTGGAGTTTCAAGGCTTTTTAGCCGATGGAACTTCAGCTTTATACTTCTGTCTACTCGTCAAAGGCTTGAATGAAATGAGCCTTTGACGAAAGGGTGTCGATTTTTCGACACCCTAATACGTCTGACAAAATATGGATGGATTGTCAGACGTATTTTTCTTATTTTTTCTTATTTTTTTGATCTGGAACGAGCATAAGCCATGCAAAATAAAGCGCTGTAAAAATTAAGGTAAAGGCAATGAATTTTGCAATGCTGACACCCTGCATCAAGAAAATCAGATTATAGAGCATACTGAATAATAAACCAGATATAAACGCTTTTATGAGTTTATCTTTCCAAGACATGATACTACCTCCCGTTAGGATTCATTGGTTCCTAATATGATACAGATATCCACACCTGTGGGCAATTCGGAAGGAGCAACTTCTACACGTGCATCAGAGAAATAGGAAATCAAATCTTCGCCCATGCCATCTTCACTGACAAGAATACGCGTATAATTATTTTGTGTGCCTGTATAGTTATCAGGTGTGGTGAGCTGGTAGCCTTCCGCTTTCAAGGTTTCTGTATAACGATTTGCAAGCCCTGTGACGTTGCCGCCATTGCGTACCTGTATGGTATAATTTTTGCTGTCAGAAGCAGTAACAGAACCTGTGGTTCCAGCAGAATCGGAAACTGGCGTTTTTTCGCTATAGAAAATTTGATCCACTAAGGCTTCTGTGGCTTCTGGGTCATGAATGAAATAGGATACATCTCCTACATACTGTCCAGAGCCGGGCAGGGTTTGCATCGTCATTGCGTTCATATCAATTTTTTCGATATAATTGGCATATTTCAAAGCATCTGTCAAAGAAATATCGGTTTGTACATCTTTGTATAAAATAGAAATATAATCTGGCAGATTGGATAATATGCTTTCGGTGCTTAATACTTTTTCTGCCAAAGCCTGCAAAAATAATTGCTGTACTTCGATACGTCCTTCGTCACCTGTAGGATATTTACGGAAACGTACCAACTGTTCGGCTTGGTCGCCATTGAGTGTTTGCAAACCTGCGTCTAAATGAATGTACAAATCTTGTGCAGGGTCTTCATAGTCCATATCTTGTGGTACATCAACTTGTACGCCGCCTACTGCATCTACAATTTTTCGGAAAGCATCTAAATCAATTTTGATATAATGGTCGATATGGATTCCAAGCAAGTCTTCGATTTGCAGTACTGTATTTTCACAGCAATCATCACCAGCACTATAGGAATGAATGGCGTTAAGTTTTGTAACAGAATTATAAGAATGACCATTTTCCTCATAGCTTTCTATGACTTCATCGCACACAGACACACGTGTATCGCGTGGCAAAGAGAGCAAATCGAGGCTTTGTGCCGCGCTGTCATAATGTACAACAAACATGACGTCAGTACGTGCCCCTTCTTTATCGGTACCAAAAACGGCAACATTGAGTTTGATGTCGCGTTGCAGCATAGCATCAAAGAAATTCAAATCGGTGCCACTGGTACCGACATAACCACCAAAAGGAGATTCTCCTGTGATTTTATAATAAGCGAAAGCCGCGCCGCCAGACAGCACCAAGAATGCCATCACCATAGACAGTACAATCTTAAAAAAAGTACGAATGGGGTGAAACGGTTTTTTTGGTTTGGGATTGGGACGTCGTCCATTTGTATTTGCCGCATAGTGGCGGCTTTGTTTTTGTGTCATGTAATCACCTATTTGTTATTATAGTTTCATTGTGTATCATAAGAATCTGAACTACGATTGGTATTGTGATACGTTGTAGTATTGGTATCGTTTTGCTGATTCTGCAAATCATCTAAACTATCTGAATCATCTGAACCATCTGAATGGCTGTAACTGCTTGTACCATTTGTACTATTTGTATTATTTGTACCATTTGAGCCATTTGTGTCATCGGTATAGATATCTTCTGTAGAAACAGGCGGTTCAATACCATAAATCCGATAATCAATCAATGTTTTTGTGCCTTCTTCATCCAAATCATAATATGCACCGCCTTCACCTGGCACGGTGTCCATAGTAACAGTGGCAGGATTGAGTTTTGCCACATAAGGTGCATAATGCAAAGCTTCACTTAATGGCATATTGGTTTCGCTTTTCTCTAATCCAATTTTGATGAGGCTATCCAGATTTTTCAGCAAAATATCACTGCTGCTGAGTTGTTCTATCATAGCTTGCAAAAATGCTTGCTGCACTTCGATACGTTTGATGTCACCTTGTGCATAACCAGAACGATAACGCACTAACATTTCGGCTTTTTCCCCATCTAATGTCTGTAAGCCGGGGTACAAATCAATGTACAATCCTTGTTCGGGGTCACTATAATATAAACGTTCTTCTACGTTAAATTCTACGCCACCCATGGCATCGACTAATTCCTTAAACGCGTCTAAATCTATCTTGACATAATAATCAATATCAATATTTAAAAGAGATTCTAACATAGCAACAGAGAATGTACAGCGATTGCCTTCTCCAGCATAAGCGTGCACTTCCGTCAATTTGCATTGACCATATACGCCATTGCGCTCTGGTACAGTACGGTCATGTTCTTCCAGATAAGATATCATATCATCTGTCATGGTGACGCGTGTATCACGTGGTACAGAAATCAGACTAAGCTTTTGGTCTTTGGTATGGAAGCTGGCAATGATATTGACATCTGTACGAAAACCATCTTTATCTGTGCCAAAGATGGCAATATTGAGCATTTCATCTGCTTCGGCTGGAGTTTCGGCAGTAGCAACAAAATCTGATTGTTCTGCCTTGGATTCCCATTGCTTCAAAGAAGCATATAGTTTGACCGCAGCAAAGCCTATGATGCCAATCAATACCAATATGACGAAAAGCAAAATGACACCGGTTCTACGTTTGCGACGCATTTCGGCTTGCATTTGTCGATTGCGCTGCATACGTGCGCCCATTTTGCGTTGTGTTTCTGTATGACGTTTATATTCTTCCTCGGCATGCCGTTTTGCATGATAAGCTTCCTCTTGCCGCCGTTTATGTTGTTGATGATGATAATTCGGTGGCGTGGATTTTCGGCTTCGATGAGAATAGTCTATCCGATTTTCTTTCATTTTTTCCAATCTCCTAAAGCGCCTGTTTTTGACAATACGATTTATTATAACAAATATGGTAGTTTCTGACAACGATTGTATCACTTTTTTGCATCGGGAATATGTGCAAAAAAACAAGGAATCTGTACAAAAATAGGCAGGAATGCACAAGTATCAAACGAAAAATCGTACAGGTTGGGTATCAGAAAAGAAGGGGATATAGTAAAAGCTTACGAGAAAAGAATCTGTTTTTTAGCGGATTTACTAGAAACACAGCTTTTCGGATAGAAAAATAGAAAAAAGCGAAAGCATAACAGAATAGAATCTACTATGACTTTCGCTCAAAAAAAATACAAATGAATTATGCGGATTACCATATCACACCGGTTTTTTCAGTACCGCCAAAAAAGAAGAACATACCCACGAATGCCATTGCGGCAGTGAGCAATATCGCAATTGTGACGCCACAAAGTTCCATAAAATGACCACACAAAAAACTGCCCAAAATATTACCAATCGTAATGGCAATAGTAATCAAGGCTTGCCCTTTGACACGGTCTTGTTCCGGCAAAACGACATTGGCGTAATATACAGAAGCGGGCGCGAATAGCGCAAAAGAAAGCGCTTGTGTCAATAAAGCCAGATACAAAAGCAACAGATTGCCCGCCAATGGTACGAAAGCGGCTTTGCATACGAAAAAGAAAGCACAAAATCGCAAAACATTGCCACAATCTCGGTTTTTTACCAGACGCAAAAAGAATATCATGACAACAAATTCAAGCAGGGCAGTATATGCCATGACTTGCCCCAATTCGGCTTCACCTTTTCCGATATGTTCTAAAATTTGAAACATATAAGTATTGATGGCACTATGGGACACAAACAGCAGCACAATGCCAATACAAAACAGGCTAAAGCGCGGATAGGCACGCAGCAAAGACAATGTACCTTGCGAAGAAACACGTGTGCTACCATGTGAACGAATGTCAGGCAATGTACGCAGTAAAATCATACTGCAAAAGCACAAGAAACAACCCAACAATGGCAAACAATAAACCGAAAAACGTAATGTGAAATTACCTAGAAATACAGCTAATATCGCATATCCGATGGAGCCAATGCCGCGCGCCAATCCAAAATTGAGTGGATAGCCATGATTTAACAGCTGCATACCAAGCGCGCTTAACAATGGCTGATACCCCAAATGTAAGAGTATCAATACAGTATAACAGAGTGCGACCAATGGAATGGGTGTATATGGAAAAATTAATACAATTGCTGGAAGCATAATGAGCAAACAAGCAAAAATCATGAGGGTGCGCAAAGAAAAATGTGTACCACGATCGGCAGCGGCAGCAGCAAAAGGCTGACAAATAGCAGACAAAGCGCAGGATAAACCAATCAATGTACCAATTTGCCCATTGGAAAAACCACGTTCCAGCAAATACACGGTTGCAAAGGAATAAATGGGACCATAACTCATCCAATAGCATCCTTGCAACAGACAATAACGATGGGGAACTTTATTTTGTGTATTCATAGCATTTATGGTATTTGTAATATTGTAGTATTGTAATATTCCGATTTCTGTCTATTCCTGTTTAATGTGTAATAACCTCTACACCATCTTCCGTAATAGCAACGGTATATTCCCATTGTGCAGAAAGAGAACCATCTTCTGTATAAATCGTCCAGCCGTTTTCGGCATCTTGGAAGAAATCTTCTTCTCCTGCGTTGACCATAGGTTCAATGGTAAATACCATACCAGGTACCAAAAGCATACCTGTATCTTTTTTCCCAATATGGCAAACATAAGGGTCCTCATGAAAATCATTCCCTACGCCATGTCCGCCGATATCATGTAACACTGTATAACCATGCGCATAGACATGTTTGCTGATGATTTCGCCAATATCGCCCAAATGTCCCCATGGACGTAAAGCAGCCAATGCCATATCCACCGATTCTTTGGTGACTTCCACAAGTTTTTTTGCTTCTTCGTTGACATTGCCGATACAGAACATACGAGAAGCGTCAGCATAATAGCCATCTAATATTGTGGTGACATCTACATTGATGATGTCGCCATCTTGTAAAATTTCATCAGGAGAGGGTATGCCATGACAAATGACATCATTGACAGAGGTGCAAACACTTTTTGGAAAACCGCAGTAATTCAAAGGGGCTGGAATCCCACCATGCGCAATGGTATAATCATGTACCAGTTTGTTGATATCTTCGGTGGACATGCCAGCATGTATATTTTGTGCGACCATATCTAAAATTTCGGTATTGAGTTTTCCAGCTTTGCGAATGCCTTCCAGTTGTGCAGGTGTTTTGATGAGTTTATGTGGTGGTACAGTTTCTCCTTTGGCTTTTAGAGCTGCTAGTTTTTCATCAAAAGCTGCATGACAAGATTTATATTTTTTTCCACTGCCACACCAACAAGGGTCATTTCTTCCGATTTTATGCATATGGATTCTTCCTTTCTACTTTCAATTGATAGTGGTATCATTTCCTCAAAAATGATACCACAAAATAACAGAGCAAACAATGATACAATTAGGCATTTTTCTTCTGAGATTCTTTTTCGGAATCAGCGTCTAACAATAGAAAATACAAATCATTGACATTGGTGCCTGTAGGTCCCGTTATTACAAGAGAGTCTACTTGCTGCAAAGCGTGATACGCATCATTATTGCTTAAGACAGTATCGACAAAGATACCCAAATCTTGCAAACGTTGTGCGGTAGTGCCATCAACGATAGCACCAGCGGCATCTGTGGGACCATCTGTACCATCTGAACCAACAGCGACAAGCACTGCCTGGGACATACCATCTAAATAAGGTACTGCGGCAAGTGCAAGTTCTTGATTGCGTCCGCCTTTCCCGTTTCCTGTCAAATGCACGACAGTTTCGCCACCACAAATGACAGCACATTTTGAGGGGAAGAAACTTTCGCCTTTTTGCCAAGTTTGTGCCAGAGAACCGAAAAACCGTCCGGCTTCTTTTGCTTCACAATCCAACATGGTAGAAAGTATAAAAGGTGTATATCCGAGTGTTTGCGCACAACGAGCAGCGGATTGGCACAATGCAGAAACACTGCCTATGATTTGAATGTTGGCATTTGGTAAAGTTTTTGGGGTTTCTTCCTGTATTTGCTGCATGATAGCAGGTGTCAAAGTAAGATGATATTTTTCGATAATTGCCAAAGCATCTGCACAAGTAGAAGCATCGGGGCAAGTGGGACCAGATGCAATCGCATCGACAGGGTCACCTAAAATATCACTTAACGCAATGGTATATACTTTTGCCGGGGCACAAAGTGCGGCGAAACGTCCGCCTTTGACTGCGGATAAGTGCTTTCTGACAGTATTGATTTCTACAATATTTGCACCGCAAGCCAACAGTTGGCGGTTGACAGATTGAATATCTGTCAGAGATAGTGCGCCTGCTGGTTTTTCAAACAAAGAAGAACCACCGCCGGAAAGCAAAAAAAGTATCGTATCTTCTTCTGTAAGATTTTGTACATGTTGCAGTATGGTTTCTGTGGCACGGATACCATTTTCGTCCATGACGGGATGTCCTGCTTCCAAAAGTTGAAATTTTGGAATCGTACCTTTATTATGCAGATATTTTGTTAAAACAATACCATGTTCTATTTGTTCCCCCAATGTGTCAAAAGCGGCTTTTGCCATAGTCCAAGCGGCTTTTCCAACAGCAATGACATGCAGTTTTCCACGAAATTGTGTTTGTGACAATGCTTGTTGTACAGCAGTTTGTGGTAATACACTTTGTATGGCATCAGAAAGTATTGTGTTTGCGTCCTGTAATAAAGAATGCATAAAAAGTTCCTTCCTTTCCATATGTCAATAAGAATGTAAATATAAAAAATATAAATTTTTTTTATAAAAATATACATATACAATGATATGAAATGTAAAGCAAGAAAAATGCGGAATGATGCTAAGTTTTGCCTTTATTGTACGATATTTTCAGTATACAAGCAAGCAAAAAGAACAGCCGCAATCCTGTTGGTAGAATACGGCTGCTCATTTGATTATACTTTACTGAAATGAAAATGCGTGCTTTTAGATAGCAGCAAAGGATACTGTACCATCAGCGGCTTTATTCAACTGGTATGTTTTGGTTTGATAGAAGCCATTCGGTGCAGAGAACACAACTTTTAATGTGTGTGCGCCAACACTCAGACCAGAGGTATCCAACTGACAACGATAAGGCATTGCAGCTTGTGTTGCTACCCATTGGTCATCTACAGAATAAGTTGCTGTTACATTTTGTCCAATGACGTCACAATATGCGCGTAATGTCAAAACACCGGATTGTCCAGTTGCAGAGGTCAAAGGTACAAATGTAGGTGCAGTTGCGCCAACGGTCGAAATCAAAGTAGGATTGGAACGCAGTGCGCTATTATACGCGTTTTGCATGGTTGTGCTGTTTGCCAAATGATAATCATAACCACCTAAATTGTTATCAAAATAAATGATAGCTTTTACCTGTGGATATACCATATTCAATGTATTATACATTTCGGAAAGACGCTGAGATGCAAAAGAAGATAAATCGCCAGCACCCGAAACATTATGTCCACTGCCCCCTTCTGTGACAATCAGAGGTTTTTGATATTTCTGGGCTAATGCAGCAGTTTCTGCCATATTTTTCACAGGGTCTGCATATTCGCCAATACCAAAATACATTTCGTTAGTATCTGCGCCTGTTTTGGGATCATATGCAAACTGGTATTTATTCATATATAAAGAAGTGCCAATCCAGTCTACCACTTCACTTCCTGGGAAATATTCTTCCATATTTCCACCCCAAGAAGAGGTATAGTTGGTAGAGAATACCAAAGCAACATTGGGCGCGGTTTGACGTGCCATATTAGCAATACGTGTATATGCAGCCTTAAAATCTGCTGGTGTGGTAGCGTTTTGCCATACATTCATTTCGCCACCAATACGCAAAAGTACAGGTCCTTTCAAGGTTGCCAGATAAGACAATGTCTGTTGGATTTGGGTATCCAAAGAACCACTGTTGACAGAAGCAACGGTCCCTGCTTCATTTGGGAAATTCAGAGCGATATGAATGGCACGGCTGCCATTGTCTACAGGATCAATCAAATAGGCATAATCAGCGGCAGTTTCTTGTCCCAATTCGACATAGAATGATACAATGGATTCATTCGCAACAGAAGCAGCATTTTGTTCGTTATAAGTGCGTCCATACCAAGTACCGCTTTTGGGTTCATTTTTAGCACCATAGTAAGGCGCGGTTGCATTATTGACTAAGGCATAAACATTTGTGCCAGGTTCGATTTTTTTCTGACGGGCATTTGCCATGATGACAGCATCAGTAAAGCCAAGATACTGTCCATATTTTGCAACTTCAGAAAGAGCTTGTTTGGCTGCATAGTAATTGCCTTTGGCTTCATAAATCGGATAATTTGCATAATTGACATTATAGCGAATGGAAGCCACATCTGCATCTAAAGGTGCATTTTGATAAAACTGTAAAAGTGCGTTGCCGGTAGTCAGCATTTGTTCTTGATTACCTGCGTTTTTGGCTTCATTAAACGCGGACAAGTAAGACCAATAGCCTGTTGGATGTGCGCCGAAAGCTGTCACGCCAAACAACAGGCTGGCAGACAAACCAAGCGCAATGGTTTTTTTGATTTTGTGTTTCATAGATACTCCCCCTTATATAGCAAATTGTATATTTTATATAGCATATTATATAAAATTATTTTTAAAAAGTAAAGCAATATGAGTTATGTATACAAAAATATAGAGAAGAATACAACAATATGAAATAAATTATATTGAGAATAAAAAATATTATTGACAAATCGGATAGTCAAAAATATATGTACCAATACAAAAAAGCGTTTTTATGATAGGATACATAAAAACGCTTTTCGATCTTTGTTTATTTCTTTTTATTTTTTGTGGGAGCAGATTCCTTTTGTTCGCTTACCATTTCATTCATTTTGGTAGAAATCTTTTCAGAGAATGTTTTATTTTTCTTGTCTGCAAGATTCATGCCTGTGATGGATACAATATAAATACCAGCTAAATCCACTTTTAAGCTTTTTTTCACAGGCAAAGCTTCATACACTGGTTTGTCACACATCAAAGTCATGATTTGTGGTCCGATTTTTGCTTTGACCAAATTTGCTTTGCGCATACGAGCGGTTTTTGGCATTTGTTCATAAACACCTTTTGGCAGATTATGCGCTGTGGGTTTTTCTTGTTTTTTATCAATCACAAAAATTTGCATCGTCATGCGGTTTTGATCGATAAAATCTTGTGCCTGTATCATACGGCGCATATTTTTTTTGTTGAGATAGTAGGCACCTGCCAATGCGGCAGCTACTATGATGAGAATGATGATCAATACATCAAAAAAAGTCACGAATATTTCCTCCTTGCCAAAACTCAAATTTTTCACATTATGTAATTGTATCAGAATTTATGAGAATAGGGAAGTATAAAATATAAAATTTTCGTTTTTTTTTGAGCATAAGCGGCTTGCAGGAACGTGTGAACTTGCGTATACTACTGTATAACATGATATGAATTCTATTGATTTTACAAAAATCGCGTAGAAGATGGGAGGGGTGATATGGGAAATATAAGCAGTATAGGCAGTGTGAGTATCTGGACGATTTTTGCATATTTGGCATTGGCAGTGATTATCATTAATGTGATTCTTGCGGGTTTTGTTGTGTTTTTTGAACGACGCAATCCTGCCAGCAGTTGGGCGTGGTTATTGGTATTATTATTTATACCAGTGTTTGGCTTTTTGATTTATATGATATTTGGGCGAAACAGCAAACGAGAAAAAATGTTCCAAGAAAAAGCGGAATATGACAGAGAAGTTTATTATCAATACTTATTGCAGGATACGCGCAGTGTTGGGCGTGTAAAGGAACAAAAAGCAATTATACAAAACGGAGGACAGTTAGTAGAGGCAGATTATTTGACAGATTTGGCATATCTACACATCAATTCTGGAAGTTGGCTGACTTGCAATAATCAAGTCAAACGTTTTATATCAGGCAAAGAAAAATTTGACGCTTTGATTGCGGATATTCGTGCAGCAAAAGAATTTATACATTTGGAATATTATATCTGGCGTGCGGACAAGCTGGGGGTGCAATTGGTCAAAGAATTGACCCAAAAAGCAAAAGAAGGTGTCGAAGTCCGTTTATTGTATGATGGTATGGGCAATGCGACTTTACCAAAAGGTTTTTTTTATGAATTGCATCGTGCAGGTGGTTTTACGGCTGCATTTTTACCGCCCTTTTTCGTAAGATTAAATTATCGAAATCACAGAAAGCTTTGTATCATAGATGGCAAAATTGGTTATATTGGCGGTTTTAATGTAGGGGACGAATATCTGGGAATCGTGAAACGATATGGTCCTTGGAGAGATACCCATTTACGTATAGAAGGTGATGCCATTGATCAGATGCAGATACGTTTTATCAAAGACTGGAATTTTACGACAAAATATGGAAAAGTAGAATTAGACCAGCGATATTTTCCATTGCGGGAACAAACAGAAGGCATCAATATGCAGATCGTTTCCAGCGGTCCAGATACAAAATGGCGCAATGTACACAATGGCTATTTTAAAATGATCAATGAGGCGGAACATCATATCTATCTGACGACGCCATACTTTGTACCAGATGATGGTATTTTTGAAGGATTGCGCGTAGCAGCACTTTCGGGATTAGATGTCAGGATTTTGATACCAGGAAATCCAGATCATTTCTTTGTATATTGGGCAAGTATGTCTTATTTAGGACAACTTTTGGAAGCAGGCGTAAGATGTTATCAGTATGAACAAGGATTTATACATGCAAAATGTATTTGCATTGATGGGAAAATGTCTTCTGTGGGCACGGCAAATATGGACATACGCAGTTTTGATTTAAATTTTGAAGTGAATGCGTTTTTATATGATACAGATGTGACAAAGCAATTAGAAGAAGATTTTTTGATGGATTTGAAAAAATCTGTAGAAATTACAAAAGAATGGTATGCACGCAGAAGATGGTGGTTCCGTGTGAAAGAAGCGGTAGCAAGGCTGATTTCTCCAATGTTATAAAATGTTATAAATGATTGCAGAACGCTATCAATTGCTGTAGAGGAGGAATGGTAAAAGAATATGAAAGGGTATACACAAGAACAGAAAATCACATATTATCAAATAGACCAAAAGGGGACGCTTTCTCCTGCGGCGTTATTGGCAGCATTGCAGAATGTAGCGATTGCACATGCAGATCATTTGGGTTATACATTAGAGGAAATGGAAAAACGGCAATGTGGTTGGGTGGTAATCCACTGGCATATTGCCATAGAACATATGCCAAAACATTTAGAGCAAATACGATTGGATACTTGGTGCAGCAAATGCAGAGGGTTGCAGGCAGAAAGATGTTATGCCATATATGACGAAAAGGGAACCGTTTTGGCGAAAGCAATGTCACGTTGGGTATTTATGGATTTTGTGAAACGAAAACCGGCAACGATACCGAAAGAAATGATAGAGGCATATGGAAGCAATCAACCACCTGCAATAGAAGGTGAAAAATTTGATATGCCAAAACAACAAGAGGGCGATGTGGTCGGGCATCAAGAATTTGTTGTGACACGTCGGGATACAGACACAAATCGTCATGTCAATAATGTAAAATATTTGGAATGGGCATTAGATGATGTACCAGATGAAATATATGATGATATGACATTAAAAGATATTCGTATATTATACCGTAAAGAATGCCGCAAAGGAGATATTGTACGTACCAAAACAATCATACAGCCTCATCCAAAGGGAATCTGTGGCAAGCAAAGTATCACTTGGATCTATCATGCAGAAGGTGATATATTGGCAGAAGCCGTATTGATTTGGGAAAAATAAAAAATAACGGATTACAAATAACAATAGAAAATAAAAAATAAATACATGGCAAGGATAGAATCACAGAAGGTGGTGATTTTATGTGGGCATATTGGAAAACACATAAAGAAAAATGGCAAGATATTTTTGTGATGTGTGTAGCGATTTTAGGAAGTATATTATTTTTTCGATATTTATTTCCGATTATTTTACCTTTTTTGATTGGTTGGTTGCTCAGCAAATGTTTTTTGCCATTAGCAAAACGTTTGGAAGCATGGCATGTACCCCAATGGTGTGCGGCGTTATGCTGCATTTTGCTATTGCTGGGAATCGTTTCTTTATTTGGTGCTTTGATTGGAAATCGGATTGTAGCACAGGCAAAGAATTTTGCTTCACAAATGCCGCAATATATTGATGCTTTACGCGATGCTATGGATACATTTTGGCGTTGGGTGGATACAAAATTGGTGGATTTGCCAGATGTGGTACAAAATGCAATTTTGCAGGCAAAAAGTAATTTGACTTCTATATTGTTAGGGATTGTACAAAACAAAGGTTCTGCACCCTTGACCTCTGTACCGAATTTTCTGCTTGGGCTGCTGATTGCTTTATTATCTGCATATTTCTTTATCAAAGATAGAGAAGGGATTCACAATATATATGAAAAGTATG
Organism: uncultured Lachnospiraceae bacterium; assembly: GCA_944384295.1. Taxonomy (GTDB): domain Bacteria; phylum Bacillota; class Clostridia; order Lachnospirales; family Anaerotignaceae; genus Anaerotignum. The sequence goes on from CALWSU010000011.1 coordinate 57,453, forward strand.
TGCTTACATTATTTGGCAGGGGCTTAGAACGGACAAAACAAGAATTAAAAACATCATTATGGGGTTATATAAAAACACAATTGATTTTGATGATATATACATTTGCAATCACATTGGTGGGGTTGACGATACTACATTCCCCATTTGCGTTATTGCTCGCAATCATCATTGCGATAATTGATGCATTACCTTTTTTTGGCAGCGGCTTTATATTATGGCCGGGCGCTTTGATTCATTTGATACTGGGAGATCCAAAAATGGCAATTGGATATCTTGTGATATATGGTGCAGTACAAATTATGCGGCAAATCATGCAGCCCAAAATTTTGGGGACGCAAATTGGATTGCACCCTTTACTGACACTATTTGCCATGTATTTTGGATACCGCAGTATTGGTTTTTGGGGCTTGATTTTAGGTCCTGTGTTGGCGGTATTGTTAAAAGCATATTTTCAGACCAGACAAAAAACGCATGAGGTCACAGAAAATATACAGAAATGAAAACAGAAAGGAAGAAACAGTATGGCAAAGATTTATCATAACATTGCACAGTTGATTGGAAATACACCACTTTTGGAACTGACACACCTAGAAAAACAAGAAGGGATTGCAGCAAAAATACTGGCAAAAGTAGAATTTTTGAATCCTGGCGGCAGTGTCAAAGATAGAGTGGCACAAAAAATGGTGGAAGATGCTGAGAAAAAAGGCATTTTAAAACTAGGTGCGACAATCATCGAACCAACAAGCGGGAATACAGGGATTGGTTTGGCAGTGATGGCAGCAGCAAAAGGATACAAAGCAATCATCGTTATGCCAGATAGCATGAGTATGGAACGCAGATTGCTGATGACTGCTTTTGGTGCAGAACTGGTTTTGACAGAAGGCGCAAAGGGTATGGCTGGCGCGATTGCAAAGGCGGAAGAATTGGCAAAAGAAATTCCAAATTCTTTTATACCAGGACAGTTCGATAATGCAAGCAATCCACAAGCACATTATGAAACAACAGGTCCAGAAATTTACAAGGATACAGATGGAGAAGTGGATATTTTTATTGCAGGGATTGGTACTGGTGGTACATTGACAGGTGTAGGCAGATATTTGAAAGAACAAAAGCCAAATGTACAGGTGATTGGTGTGGAACCAGCATCTTCTCCATTGTTAACACAAGGCAGAGCAGGCAGTCACGGTTTGCAGGGGATTGGTGCGAATTTTGTACCATCTATATTAGATACTACAATCTATGAAGAAGTGATTCCTGTTACAGAAGAAGAAGCATATGCAGCAGGTCGTGCAGTGGCACAAAAAGAGGGTTTGATGGTTGGGATTTCTTCTGGTGCAGCGATCCATGCAGCGTTGCAAGTGGCAAAAAGACCAGAAAACAAAGGAAAAACGATTGTAGTATTATTGCCAGATACAGGGGATCGGTATTTATCTACCCCTATGTTCCAGACACAGACAGAAAAATAAGTAAGAAATAAGAAAAAATAAGTTGCTCAAAAGCACATTGAGTCTATAAAAATAGAAAAAAATAACAAAATAGCAAAAGCAAAGGGAGTAATTCAATGACTTCGATGGTTTCGATAGGGAATGACTCCCTTTATTTTTGTATTTTTGATGAGAGAAAAAAGAATTTTTGCAGTCAAAAAGTATGAGAATATGAGTTCTCAAAATAGCACACACAAAATGTCACGATATGTGAAATAAATATAAAATAATGAAAAAAACATTTGTTTTTTAGTGATACTAGGAGAAAGAGTGCTTTTGATTTGTTTAAAAATAACGCTTTGCACAAAAATATAAAAAAAAGATTAGTGAAAAAGAGAATGGAAAGAATACGAAAAACGTGATAAGTTAAGAGAAATCGAACTAATGTTCCGTATTTCTGAGGGGGTATGTCATGAAAGAAGAATATAAAAAAGCAATTATACAACTGATTTTATCCATAGAGAATGAGGAGATTTTACGCAAAATCTATACATATATTTTGGTCAAAAAACGGTAATGTAACAAATAGGATTATGGTATCGAAGCAAAATACAACAAGATACAGATTTTTCTATCTCATTTTTGTGATTTCATAGAGGGAAATAGGATAAGAACAAAAATAGAAAATGATAATGTCAAAGACCAGAAGTGTTTATCAGTATGGGGAGTGATAGAGAGCGATTGGAAGCAATTAGAAATGATTGGGAATTTAGAGAAATATGGACAGTATGGAAACGAGAACAGCATAGGAAAATATAAATGGATCATATAAAGTATAGAAAAAAGACAGAAAGAAGTTATCATACAATGCAATTAAATGGAGGAAGCTATCAAAGAATCGAGAAACAAAATAGAAAAAACGCGGATTGCAACAATAGGAATTGTTTGCAAAACGCGTTTTTTTGTTTTATGGAAATGATTTTGTTATTTTGTTTTTGGTGTGTATTCTTTGTTTTCAAATTGTGCCAATGCACAGATAAAAGATTGTATCACCTGTTTACTTGTGGCATCCAATGCCCAATAAGTTTGTAAAAAAGTTTTGATAAAAGAATCTTCGCTTTCCTCAATTTCAGAAAGGATACGCGAAAATGTATCCTGTGGCAGTTCAGGCAAAAACATATCACCTATGCCATGTTCTAAAAAATCAGGGCTGACATAGAGTTTTTCATAAAGCATTTGTTTATTGCGCGCGGTTAAAGATGCGCGTCCGCTTTCGATGGCGCTGATAGCGGTTTGTTTGATATTCAAAATTTCAGCAAGTTCTGTTTGCGTCATGTGCTTCGCTTTGCGTATCATCTTAAGACGTTCGTTCATGCTTTTTACCTCCTTTCCGTTAGGATAGCAATAAATAATTTTTTTGTCAACAAAAAGAGAGATTTCTATTGACAAATAGCAATAAATAATATATATTTATAAAAAATAAAGTAATTATTAATATTTTGCGGGAGGTGCGCAGATGACTGAAAAAGAACGGAAGTATTGGATTGCAGTATTAGAAAAAGAAAAAAGTATGCTGGAATTGGCAATTGCCATTTGTCTATTGGCACAGCAAAAAGAAAAAAAGCATGTGAAAATGAATAGATGCATAAAGTGAAACAAAAAACGAAGGTGATCAGATGCAATACCAATTAGGTGAAACAAAAATCATCATAGAGGAAACATTTTGTCAAGCAGTAAAACAGGAAGAAATCAATCGAGCGACAGCAAAAACGATATATGAAAATGTATTGCGTTGGTTTTGGGCGGAACAAAAAGCAACTTCGGAAAAAATGTAAAGAGGAGCGGAACATAAGGAGTACATTTCATGAGCGAAAGACCAAAAAAAATTACGAAAGAAATTGCGATGCAGTTGGGTTTGGCAGAAGGCTGTCAAATACGATATGAAAAACAATATCAAGATAGCTGGCTGAAAAAAAGTTGGTGGGAACGACGTAATGGAAAAGTTTTAAAATTATGGACACATCAATTTGTAGTGGTATGGAATCAGGGTGGGTACAAAGAAGCGTTTGGCTATGGATTGCTATTTGGAGAAGATGGCGAAAAAATAGAAATCATAAAAAATAACAAATAAAAAATAACATAACAAATAACAAAAGAAAAGGGGCGATATTGCATGGATAGAAAAAATGTAGAAGGATTTTTGAAAAAAGTATTGGGTTGGGAAAAAAGTATTGCACAAGAACAAATGCGATTGCAGCGTTTACAAGAAAAAATGGAATATATCGCATTACCAAATGCTTTGGGTGTGCGGTATAGTGGTGGCAAAACGGCAGACAGCGTGGCATATGCGGCACAACAAAGAGAAGAATATCAAAAGGAAATCGCAGCTTGTTATGAAAAAATAGAAACATATAAAGCGGCAGTTTGTCGGCTACATCGTTTGTTATATGCAGTGCTGGAAGAAAAAGAACGAAATATCATACTATGGCGTTGTGGAGAAGGACTCAACTGGACACAAATAGTCATACGTTGCAATTATGCAAGATCACATTGTTTCCGAAAATATAATCATGCCTTGGAGGCTTTAGGCGAGATTTTTGAGGAAGAATTGGCGGAAGTGAATCAAAAGAAAAAAGAAATGGAAAAAGATGAGACATTCGGGGACTTTTTGGTACGCATGATGTGATAGTATGGTATCATACAAAAAAAGGCAAAGAACAGACAAAGAAATAACAAACATAAAAGAAGTTAGCACAAACAGAAAGGGCTAACTTCTTTGTTTTTCAAAAAAATATGCTTTACAAATGTCTTTTTTGCCGCGAGTTTGTCGCAGAAAGGAGGTGAATACTATATGACTGCACAGCAGAAATTGCGAGAGCATATCAAAGAAGTGGCAGAATGGCGTAAAACAGGCATGACAAAAAAAGAAATTGCCAAAAGATTGAATCTGGCAGTCAATACGATGTATCGAGCAGCAAAAGCAGATGAGCAAATCGCAAAAGTGCTTTTTGGCGAAGAATATACAAGCAAAAAAGAAATGGCAGTAGGAAAGCCAGAACAAAAAGCACAAGAAAAAGATACAGCACTACGAAAATATGACGCAATGACATCAGAAGAAACACAAATACAGTTGGAGCACGAAGACATCACAGAAGCATTACAAGAGGAAGTGATAGAAGAAAAAGCAAAAACGAAACATTGTATTTGCCAAGGATTGCAAAAACGCTGTACAGGATACCGTGCGACTGTGACGAAACATTATAAAGTCAAGCGCCCATTTTTAGATAAAAATGGTATGCCGATTTTAGATGGAGCAAAACGGCAAGTCATGACAGAAGAATTGGTAGAAGTAAAAGAAGTACAAGATATACCGCCAGATTTAGATGCGATTAAATTTTTTCTGATGAATCAAGAGAAAGAAACATGGAAAATAGATCCGGAACGGATTCGACAGGAAGGAAAGAAAACAGACATCGAGCATACAAAGTCTTTTGAGAAATGGTTGCAAGAGATGGAAGAAATGGAGGAAACGGAAGAAATGGAACATGAAGAATAAAATAAAAGATCCCAAACAATTTATCGAAAGTTTCTTACAAATCAAAACAAAAGAAGGAAAAATTGTACCTTTTCATTTGAATGAAAGTCAAGAAAAGCTATATCAGGCAATGATGCGGCAAAGAAAGGAAGGAAAGCCGATTCGTATTCTGATATTAAAAGCCAGACAGATGGGATTTTCCACATTGACAGAAGGTTTGATTTTTCATGATTGTGTGACACATTTTCGACATAGTGCCATGATCATGGCGCACAAAGAAGAAGCAACACAAAACTTATTTCAAATGTCAAAGTTATTTTATGAGAGATTGCCAGAATTTCTGCGACCCATGCGCAAAAGCAGCAATGCAAAAGAATTACTGTTTGAAAATCCGACACAAAATGCAGAGGAAAAAGAAAAGTTTCCCGGTTTGCAAAGCAAAATCAAATGTACAACCGCTGGTGGAAAAGGGGTAGGGCGTTCGGATACACTGACTTGTTTACATGCTTCTGAAGTGGCTTTCTGGCCGGGAGATATTTTGCAAACATTGGCAGGGATTTTACAGGCAGTTCCAACTACACCAGAAAGTATGGTGATATTGGAATCTACTGCAAATGGGTTTAACGCATTCAAAGAATTATGGGATCATGCAATGACAGGACAAAGTGATTTTGTGCCTTTATTCTTTCCGTGGTATGAAATGCAAACCTATCGTAAGCCATACCATGGGGA
>CALWSU010000012.1 GCA_944384295.1 uncultured Lachnospiraceae bacterium
CAAGTAACCTTCCTCTTTAGATAGGGCGTCGTATGATGTACGGCGTCCTTTTTGCTGTGAGGAAAAGAAAGGCGGTGGTATCTGTGACCGTTTCAAAAAAGAGGAATGTAGGCAGACCGCCGAAATTCCAAACGAAAGAAGAAATACAGGAAAAGATAGATACTTATTTTCAAGAGTGTGAGGGTGAGCCGTTTCTGGATGAGAATGGAAATCCAATGTGTTCTACAAAATGCGGATTGATTTATAAGAAGCCGCCAAAACCTCCAACGGTGACGGGATTGGCATTGGCTTTAGGCTTTGCGTCTAGGCAATCGCTTATGGAATATCAGGGAAAAAAGGAATTTGCTGACACGATTATACGCGCGAAGTCCCGTATTGAAGCATATGCGGAAGGCAGACTTTTTGACCGGGACGGCGTCAACGGTGCAAAGTTTAGCTTAATCAACAATTTCCACGGCTGGGGAGAAAAACCAGAACCTGAACAGGATAATGGTAGAAATATGGTGGCACTAGCTGAAATCCTCATGCGCCCTGGGAAAAATCGGAACATACACGATTTTGAAGGGAATGATGATACATGAACATTCCAGCTCCCTTTTCGCAAAACCAGAAAGATTATTTTGACCGTACTTTTACTCACTGGCTAAATATTGCTGAAGGTGGAAAGCGAGGCGGGAAAAACGTAGTCAACACTTTGGCATTTTGTGCAAGATTGGAGCATCACCCAAGCCGACTGCATTTGATTGCAGGGGTGTCCACAGCAACGGCAAAGCTGAATGTGCTGGACTGTGACGGCTTTGGTTTGAAAAATTTCTTTTCTGGAAGATGTCGCGAAGGGGAATATAAAAAGCGTGACTGTCTATATGTACAGACTCCAGTAGGTGAAAAAATGATACTGGTTTCTGGTGGTGGAAAAAATGGAGATGAAAAACTCATCAAAGGAAACACCTATGGCATGGCATATGTGACAGAAGCCAATGAGTGTACAGAAATCTTTATACAAGAAGTTTTTGACCGAACCCTTTCCAGTCCAGAAAGAGCAGTTTTTCACGATTTGAACCCAAAAGGGGATGGACATTGGTATTACAAAACGATACTGGATTTTCACGCAGGTAAGCAGAAGAAAAATCCTAACTACGGATTTAATTATGGGCATTTTACCATTGCGGATAATCTTTCCATATCTGATGATAATTTGCGGAAAGTTTTATCTACATACGATAAGAAAAGTATCTGGTATGCCCGTGATATTCTAGGGCTGCGCCGCTCTCCAGAGGGATTGATCTACGATATGTTTTCTCCCAAAGAAAACGTTTACGATACAACAGAAGCCCCTGTGGATATGGTCTGGCGCTCCACAAGGACGATTTCTATCGACTATGGTACTACGAATCCTTGTGTATTTCTGGACATTTACGATGATCAAGAGATTGTTCGCATTGATCGGGAATACCGTTGGGACAGTCGGGCAGAACACCAACAGAAAACGGACAAGGAATATGCAGATGACCTGGAAGCATTCATGGGCATAAATGGCTGCACTGTATTGGTAGACCCATCAGCCGCTTCTTTCATTGCTGAACTGAAAAGCCGTGGTATTTTCGTTGTAGGCGCAAACAATGATGTGCTGGACGGCATCAGGAAAACGTCCACACTTATGAGTCGTAGGCGAATAAAGGTCCACCAGCGATGTGAAGGGCTTCGGAACGAACTAGGAGCCTATCGCTGGGACGAAAAAGCCAGTCAGCGTGGGGAAGAAAAGCCCGTGAAAGAACAGGATCATGGACCAGACGCCTTGCGCTACTATATCAACAGTCTGCCGAATTGGAGAGTGACATAGGAGGTGAGAAGATTGTCCCGTAAGAAAAGAAGAACAACTGGTACAAGCAAGCCAGTACAGACAGCGGATGCATTCAGCAATCCGCTTTTTCATTTGGGTTATGGCTCCCAATCTCCATTGGAAGCAACGGAGTACCCACTGACTCGTATGACATATGACTATGCCCTTTTGAACAGTCTGTATCGCTCAAATTGGGTGGTACAGAACGTGGTAGGAATTATTCCAGATGACATGTTACGAGAAGGTTTTACAGTATCAGGAGCCGTTTCCCCAAAGTACCAACAGGAACTTGACCGTTGTTTGCGCCAAACACAGTTATATGCTCGTATCAATGAGGGTATGCGATGGGGCAGGCTTTATGGCGGCGCGGCTGGATTGATTTTGATTCGAGGACAAGAAGACCTATCCAAACCGCTTGACCTTGAAACCATTCTACCTGGTACTTTTGCAGGGCTGTATATCGTTGACAGATGGTCTGGCATTACGCCTGGTATGGAATTGGTTTCCGATTTGACAGATCCAGACTTTGGGCTGCCAAAATTCTATGACATCAGTATGGCAGATGGTAGCATAATCGTATCCGTCCATCATTCTCGTATCATTCGCTTTCTTGGTAGAGAATTGCCTTATTTGGAAAAAATGGCAGAAATGTACTGGGGAGAATCCGAAGTAGAAGCATTATATGCCGATATTGTGAAACACGACAATGTAGCAGCGAATATGGCTGCTTTGACTTTCCGCGCCAATGTAGACTCTATGGAAGTAGAGAATCTGGACCAGCTGTTTTCTGTGGCTCCCAGTGCTATCCAGCAGCGTTTCTGGAACATGATGCAGGCACAGAGCGTATTGAAATCCAATTTCGGCGTGCAGTTGGTAAACAAAGGCGATACGGTAAAAAATACACAATACACTTTTACTGGATTGCAAGAAATTTATGACAGTATGTGTCTTGACTTGTCTGGAGCCAGTAGGATTCCCGTGACAAAGCTGTTTGGACGTGCGCCCGCAGGATTAAACGCTACTGGAGAAAGTGATCTGCAAAATTATTACGATTATGTGGATACGCTTCGGGAAAGCAAGTTGCGTCCGATACTGGAAAAGCTGATGCCTATCATTGCTATGAGTGTATGGGGTGGTGTTCCGGAAGATTTGGATATCCAGTTCCCGCCATTGTGGACACCAACTGCCAAAGAAGTGGCAGAAATCGCAAAAGCGAAAGTCGAAACGATTATTGATGCTTTTCAGGCGAATCTTCTGGATCAGGCGATTGCCCAGCGTGAACTGAAAAAACTGGCGGAAGAAACATCTATGTTTGACAGCATTTCCGAAGAAACCATAAAAGGTAATGAGGGAAAGACGTTCCAAGATGTGACTGCTCTACGTGATCCGCTCATGGGGCTAGGATTTGAGGAGGCGTGATAGATGCCGGTTCAGAAAGCACCAAACGAAAAAGAACTAGAAAAACTGATTGCCATATTCCTGCGAGCAGAAACAGACATCATCAACGAACTCGGTCGACTGCGTTCTCAGGGCTTGATAGACTATCATGCTGTTGCTGCCTTAAATCGTATACAGGCAATATTGAAACAAATGGAAACAGATTGTTGGGAATATGTGCCAATGATGATAGAACAGCAGTTTTATGTGCGTGTGCCAGAAGCTAGAAAAATTTTGGAACCAGTAGAAAAGCATTTGCGAGGATATCAAAATGCTGAGGCGTTGACGGCTACCCAACATAGCATTATCGACCGTCTGGTGACGAATCTTATGGGAGAAATTGTGGAAGCATCAGGAACGACACAAAATACCCTACAAAATGCTATTATCGGCAGAACACAGGGGGATATTTTCCGCCGAGTATCTTTGGGGACGATAGCTCAAACGCAAGCTATGGGAAAAGGCGTAAAGAAGACAGCAAATGACATTTTTCAGGCATTGGCAAGGGAAGGCGTGACAGCCTTTGTAGATAAAGCAGGACGAAAATGGAGTCTACATACCTATTGCAGCATGGTGGCAAGAACTACCAGCAGACAGGCGGAGGTATTAGCCACTCTGACAGCAGATGAGAACCATGACCTGTATCAGATCAGTAGTCATAGAACCACTTGTAAAATCTGCGCACCTTTGGAAGGTCGAGTTTACAGTAAAAGCGGCAAAGACTTGGATTTTCCGCCACTGGCTTCTGCTTTTGGGAAGATAGACCCCAATGGTCCAGATGATTTGACCAATAGCTATCTGAATATTCATCCAAATTGTCTGCATGTTCTGATTCCTTGGTCAGCGGCAGGACGAAGCGATGAAGAAATACAGAGAATCAAGGATTTCTCCAGTTTCAAAAAAAATCCTCCTACCAAAGACCCAAGGACCCAACAGCAAATAGAAATCTATCGAAAGAAAGAAACGGCACGAGCAAACTGGCTACGGGACTATCGACAGTGGGAAAACTATCGTATGACATTGGGAGAACAGGTGCCGAAGACCTTTGAAACCTTCCAGAAGCATAAGCGGTTGGGAGATGAAAAGTATAAAAAATGGGTGCAGCTATACCATAAGGAGGGAAAGAGCATTGATGAAAATTAGCTATGGTATAAAAACATGCCAGAGTGCAGATCAGGAAAAATTGGTAACGGGGGTGAGATAGATGCTGACATATTACGGTACCGAAATCAGCCCCAACCAGACAAAAACGGATGAGGGTTTTTTGATTTGCAGAAATGTCCCTATTGCTCGTACTGGTACTATGGAATATCTGGCGAGGGAACTTTGTCTGGAAGGCGATCCGGAAAGAATCGTCACTGTCAACCGCTATGAGGAAGACGTTTTCTCCCCAGCGGCTATGGCTTCTTTTGAAGGAAAGATCGTCACAGACAACCATCCGCCTGATAATATTCTGCCGGAAACAGCAGGAGCGTACAGCCGAGGGCATGTCCAGAATGTGCGCAGGGAAGGTGACAAGCTGGTGGCAGACCTGCATATTACCGATGCATCTCTCATCAGTGATATTGAAAATGGTGTGAAGCGGGAAGTTTCCTGTGGTTACACCTGTGTGTATGTACCTGACGGCAGTGGATATCGACAAACACAAATCAGAGGGAACCATGTGGCTGTAGTGCAAGCAGGACGCGCTGGTCATGAGGTAGCCATCAAAGATAAACAACCAGAAAAAGGAGTGAATCACATGAATAAATTTAGAACAGAGATTTTGAAGCTCTTTGGGAGTGCGGCAAAGGATGCCAATCCTGAAGAACTGGAAAAAATGGTAGAAACAACGGCAACAGCACTGGATGCAGAGGCTGTACCAACTCCTGCACCTGCGCCGGAAAAGAAACAGGAGGAACAGCCCAAAGAAAGTGGAGATGGTATGCAAAACGGCGAACTTTCTGCAAAAATGGATCAAATCATTGCATTGTTAGGGCAAGTATTAGCAAAGGACGAAACGCAAGAAAAGAAAATCTCCGATGAATCAGACATTGACAAAGAAATCGCCCGTCTGGTAGGGGAAGAAACTACAGCAGAACCGGAAAAGGCTGTTACCATTTCTGCGAAAGAAATGGAAGATGCAAAGTGTGCTGCCGGTGATGCTTTCACTGTGGAGCTTCTGAAAAAAATTCGTCCGGCTGTAGCAGCTATTGAAAACAAAGAAGAACGCGCCCGCGTGGTGGATGCGCTACTGTCTTCCATTCGTTCTGGTAATGTAGGGGCGGATATTCTTGCTGCTACACAGGACAGTGCCAAAAAAGCGGTTGCTCAAAGAAAAGACATGAATACCATTTGTGCGGAACAGAAGGCGGCTTATGACAAATTCAATCCGCATAAAAACAAACAGTAATCAAAAAGGAGTGTGTAAGAGATGGGACTGAATACACAGGTGATCGGCACAGGTATGCCGAATGGTCAGGCTGGGTCTTATGCCAGACAGCCAGATATGATTATCAACACAAGAGCAGCAGGTGGAAGTAGTAATATTCCTTTTGGGGTGCCATTGGAATATGGTTCTGATGGTATCAGTGTAGTACAGATGGGTGCATCTTCCACAGCGGATAAGTTTGTGGGGGTTGCCGCTAGAGAGGTCAAAAGTTCTTTGCATTATCTGAATCAAGGGCAGGGAGAATACGCGCCAAAAGAAGCTGTTCCAGTATTTCAGAGAGGCAGTATCAATGTATTTTGTCAAAGAGGTACAGCAAAGCTGGGCGGCAAAGTTTATGTTCGCACAACAGCAAACGAAAGCTTTTCCACTGCATTGGTGGGTGGCTTTGAGGCAGAGGACGACAGCGGCAAAGTGATAGAACTGACCAACTGTCAGTGGGCAGGTTCTGCGGACGCAAATGGGATTGCGGAACTGCGTATCCTGACTATGAACAATGCGTAAGGAGGGAACGATATGACTTATAATAACATGGGCGTTTTTGATGGTGGTATCATTGCGCCCAAACAGACACAGCAAGTAATGCAGGGTATGCCTGTCATGGACGCGGCAGGGATTGCTTCCGGCAATGCGTTTTTGATTTCTGAACTGGAAAAACGAGATCCGATGATTCGACAACCTTTGACCAGTGTGACATATCCAAGAGATGTACCTATAGAAACTGGCGGCGGCTGGGTAGATTATGCTTCTGCTATGTCTGTACAGTATGGATTAACAGGTGGTAGTGGGAATAGCCCTATCACAGCTGGTGGTGCCAATGGGATTCCGATTGTGCAGGCTTCTTTGGATAAAGGTTTGTTTAAGGCACATGTATATTCTGTGGCACTGCGTGTCATGTTTGTGGATATGCAGAAAGCAAATTACATTGGCAGAAGTCTGGATCAGCTGTTACAAGAAGGGATTCGTCTAAGCTATGATAAACACATGGACGAAAACGTATATGCAGGTTTTGCGCAGTATGGTACATATGGTTTGGTGAATCACCCTGATGTAACAGAAACCACTGTGGCAGATGGTGCGAAAGGGACAACCAACTGGAAGGACAAAACACCAGATGAAATCCTGTTGGATATTAATACCGCGATTTCTGCCACATGGGAAGCGGCCGGCTATGATATTGCGGCTATTCCCAATCATATTCTGGTACCTTATGAACAGTATTTGTATCTGATCAATACAAAGGTTTCCGATCTGGCAACCAAAAGTATTATGGACTACCTTCTGGAAAACAATATTGTCAACAAAGAAGACAAAGGGGAGCTGTTTATCGGTGCGACTGCTTGGTGTAAGGGTGCAGGCACCGGCGGTAAGGATAGAATGGTCGTTTATGTGAATCATGAACGCTTTATCGGACTAGATGAACTGGTTCCAATGAGTAGAATCATGACACAGCCCAATGTAACGAACGTGTGCTATGACACAGCGTATATGGCAAATATTTCTGAACTGAAACTGATGTATCCGAATACTATCACATATTGGGACGGCATTGGTGGCGATGTGTAAGGAGGGGTATCATATGGCAACAACTATCATTTCAAAACGAAATATCATTATCCCCAGTCCTGATGGACGGCAGGTATTCCCCATTCCGAAAGACTACATCGGCTCTGTGCCTGATTGGGTGACAAAAACAAAATATTTCAAGGAACTGGTGAAAGACGGCAAAATTGCAGTTTCTTCCACCACGAAGGATAATGCTCTGGAACAGGCGGATGCAGAAGCAGAAAAGGCAGAACAGGAAGCCAGAGAAAAAGCCAAAGCTGCCGCAGAGGCAGAAAAGGAAGCTCCCGAAAAGTTTGAAGACACAGAAAAAACGGATAGAAAGAAGAAATGAGGTGATGCGGGATGTTCTGTATGAAACCACAGTTTTTTGGCATCAAAGCCGCTGCGTCGCATATCGGGCATGCGGTAGGCAATTATACAGCGGAAATGTTCCAGCAGGACTTCCCGCAGTTTTTTACCGCTGACGGGGAAAGTTTGCTGCCAGAAACCATGTTGCATCAGTTTATCAGCAAAACAAATACATCTATTCAGCCAGATAAATGGCTGGACGGCTGGCGGTATGCAGCTGGTTTATACGTAGCCCATTACGCAACTTTGTATCTGCGTACCTTTGTACCCGCCAGCGAAACGGCGGGGCAGGCGGCAGCCACAGGGGCGTTAGTGGGTGTGGTAAAGTCAGAAACATTAGGGGATACTAGTATAACTTATGACACATCAGCACTGACTAAAGCTACTGAGGATTGGGGGAGCCTAAACGCTACCCAATATGGTCAGATATTGGCAACAGAAGCTAGATTGGTGGGTATAGGCGGTACCCTTGTCATTTAGGAGGTGTGACCGATGAATTTTGATGCATGGTACACTGATACCGTAGACATCTGGCGTGTGGTGCAAGATGAAACGAAACCACTCATCAGCAATCATAGAGAGCAGGTTTTGACAGATATTCCTTGTCGTATATATCGTTCTGGAAAGAAAGCAATTCAGATGCAGCCAACAGCCGCAAATACCAATCAGGAAGATAGTTTGGCGTGTGGATTGGATATAGACATTCAAGCTGGTGATGAACTATATATCCATCGTGGTGCAAGAATAGGAAAAAAATTTGCAGATATACGGGCTTTTGCTGCGGCTCCCAATTATTACCCAGAACCGGTAGGAAATATCATGGGAGGACTTGCGCATCAGGAAATCCAACTGTTACAGCAGGAAAGGGTGTAGGTATATGAGTTTTACGGTAAACTTACAGCAACGGATTCAGCAGTTGAAAAAAGCAAAAGCCGATATACCAAAAGTTTTGACGAAAGTGGCACGAGATGCGACGATACGCGCCGTAGAAGCAGCAACAGAGGCTACACCACCCACGGTGGGTGATTTGCGTGGAACAAATACAAGAAGTGGAGAACTGAAACAGCATTGGATAACAGACAGCAAAACAGAGCCAAAGATGGCAGGGAATAGTGTAGAAACAGAACTTTGTAACAATCTGGACTATTCTTCTTATGTAAATGACGGGCATCGTATGGACAGACATTTTGTGCCTGGATTATATATCAACGAAGAAAGCGGTTTGCTAGAATATGATCCATCTGCTGACGTTGGTATTGTGGTCGGAACGAAAACAAAGTACGTGAAAGGAAAATTTATGGCAGACAAAGGAAAACAAGTATATGAACATACAGTGCTTTCAGAATTAGATAAGCAGGTTCAGGAGTTGATGGAATGAATTACACAATAGAAACTATGGCAGATGCTCTTGCAAAATACCTGAAACCTTTATTTCCATCCGTATCTTTTTATGAAGATCCAAACCAGCAGGGGACAAAGACACCTTGTATGTTTTTACAACAGCGATATAGTAACATCAAATTGGAAACTAGTGGGTACTATTTGCGAGCCATTGGATTAGACTTGACTTTCTTAGAAAATTATCATTTGCCAGATTTACAGAAACAATACCAAAAAACAGCGGAAATTTTAGATCTGCACATGGAAACTTTCCCTTATACCGATGATACCCAAGCAGAACCAGTGCAAATCAGAACCTATGCACGTCAGTGGCGTATTGATTTAGATGCACTACATTATCAGTTTGAAATCCGTGAGCGAGTATCCATACCAAAAGAAACAGTCAAGATGCAGAACATTGAGAAATATCGCGAGGAAGTGGTGGAATGAAAAAAGAAAGTACGACAGAAGAAAAAAGATACAAACGAGAAGCACTACTGAAAAGTAAGCGCTTTTCTCATGTGCAGAAGGATTTTCTAGGGGCAATTTTGAAAGAAGAAACGTATACTATGGCAGAAGCCCAGAAAGCAGTAGATGCTTTTTTTGGAGGTGAAAAATAATGGCAGGTGGAACATGGACAAAACAGGATAAAGTACGTCCTGGCATATATATCAATTTCACATCGGAATCCAAGAGAGGTCTTTCCATCGGCAGCCGTGGCGTAGTTGCCATTTGTGAGCCTATGAGTTGGGGACCTGTTGGCAAGGTCATGGAAGTGGTAGCAGGAGCGGACACGACTCCCTTCTGCGGTTATCCCATTTACATGCCACAAGCGCGGTTTTTGCAGGAAATTTTCAAAGGCAGCGACCGGACAGACGGCGCCACGAAAGTATTTTTGTACCGTCCTTCTGCAAGCAGTGCAGTACAGGCAACCGCTACCGAAGGACAACTGACAGTTACAGCCCTTTATCCTGGTGTACGGGGAAACGACATCACCATCGTTGTTACAGAACAGGCAGACGCAGAAAGTACATTTGATGTGCAGACTGTTGTGGATGGTGCAGTGGTAGATACCCAGACAGCAAAGAACGTAGAAGAATTGAAGGCAAACACATGGGTGACATTCAGCGGCAGCGGCGCACTGACGGAAACAGCAGGTGTGAAACTGGCAACGGGTGCAGATGGCACTGTGGAAACAGCAGCTTATACTACATTCTTATCAAATATTGAAGCCTATGACTTTGACATTCTCATTTATGATGGTGATGACAGCACTGTACAGGCGGCAATGGTCAACTTTGTAGAACGTCTTGCTAACACACAAGGCAGATATTCTCAGCTAGTGGCTTATGGATTGAATGTGCCTGACAGCCGCTTTGTTATCAACGTATGTTCGGACATCACGGGCATTGCCTTTGCAGATGGAACAACATTGGCAGGGAAACAGCTCTGTTGGTGGGTAGGTGGTGCAGAGGCAGGTGCAGGCTACAATGAGTCGTTGACTTATGCAAAATACCTTGATGCTGTTTCGGTAACACCTGCACTGACGAATGACCAGATCATTACCGCATTGCAGGCTGGAAAATTTGTGGTGTTTGCAGAGAATGGGGCAGTCAAAGTGGATTCTGATATCAATAGCCTGACAACATTCACAGCAGATATTTCTAAGCCATATCAGAAAAACCGTGTCATTCGTACCTTACATACCATTGCAAATGACCTATATATGCAGTTTTCCGAAAGCTTCATTGGCGTGGTGGATAACAATGCTACAGGGCGAGATCTATTCAAGGCGGTGATTGTTGGATATTTGCAGGAAATGCAAGCAAACAACGCAATACAAAATTTTGAACCGGATGACGTGGACGTACTTCCAGGGGAGGAGATCGACGCCGTTATCATCAATTTGCGCATACAGCCTGTGGACGCAGCGGAAAAATTATATGTAGTTATTACAGTAGCTTAAGGAGGTTTTCTTGTGGGAAAGTATTTATTAGCAAAAGATACTGTAAATGGTGCTGAGGGGAAAGTCTTTGTTACTGTCAACGGAAAACAGATCGAAGTAGCTGGTATGAAAAATATCACCACTAATGCCGAAATTCAAGGCACGGATATGCGTGTAATCGGTACACGCACCATTCAGAATAAAGCCAATGGCGCAAAACAAACCGGAACAGGGAATATCTATTATGGCACCAACCTTTGGACAGATATGGTCTTAGAGTATATCAATACAGGCAATATGCCTCAGTTTGATTTGCAGATTACAAATGAAGATCCGTCCACTAGTGTGGGCACCCAGACGATGGCATATTATGGTTGTCAGCTGACTGGAACGATTCCGCTATCCATATTAAATAGTGAAGAAGCTATGTTAAGTTATGACTTCAATTTTTCATGGACAAGAGTAGCCAAATTGCGTGGATTCAATGAACCTATGTCTTACGGCGGTTAAGAAAGGAATGGTAAAAAATGAGTAAATTATATGCTTTTTTACATCCAGAAACAATTAAGGAAGAAAAAGAAGTAATCATTTCCAATCGTTTTAAGGATGAAAGCGGAAAGGTGATCCCATTTAGAATTCGTGCATTGACGCAGGAGGAGAATGACGCGATCACACGAAAAAGCTACCGAAAGGTAAGAGGAGAAAATGGTCAAATGACGAAAGAGTTTGACTATATCACTTATAGAAAAAAACTGGCATTGGTGGGTACCGTGTTTCCTGATTTTTCTGAAACAGAACTTTGCGAAGCCTATGGTACATTAAGTCCAGAAGATGTGATTGGTAAAATGTTGCGAACTGGCGAATTTGCAAATCTGATTGAGGCAATTAGTGAATTGTCTGGATTTTCTGCATACCCTGAAGACGAGGTTGTACAGGAAGCAAAAAACTGATACGCGGCAGTGATGCTGAAACGATAATTGCTTATTATTGCTTTGTGAATTTTGGTATCCTGCCGCATCAATATGCAGAACTTCCTTATCAGGAACGTGCTTTAATCAAAGAATTTGTATCAAAAGAAGTCAAAGATAGGGAAAAACAGCAGAAAGGTGGTCAGTAAAATGGGAAATATTCGGGAAATATTAGCCATTGAAGATAAGTTTTCTGCAGGTCTTGGTGCCTATATCAAAATGATGGAGCAGAGCCAAACGGTGACAAAGGGAAACTCTGCGGCGGCAAAAATGGCAACACAACAGGCTAGAGTATATAAATCAGCTCTGCAAGTGCAGGCAGCTGAACAAAAACTAGCAGCGGCGCAAACCCAAGCGCATAAATCCGCGTTACAAATGCAAACAGCAGAACAAAGGTTAGCAACAGCACAGACACAAGCGCATAAATCGGCATTACAGATGCAGATAACAGAACAACGACTCGCAGCGGCACAAGCAAATGCACAAGCAGCCAGCATTCGTGCCGCTTCTGCGGCGGAACGTGAGGCAGAACGACAAGCCAGAGCAGCCGCAAAAGCGCAAAAAGAATACGCGAAGTCCATGAATGAAGGAGGTGGCGCAGCAAATCGTCTTACATCTTCTTTGAAAAGTTTGGCGGGTGCCTATGTAGGGTTGCAAGGGTTTCAGGCTTTGCTCAATATGTCGGACACAATGTCATCTACTACGGCAAGACTTGATATGATGAACGATGGTTTGCAAACAACAGCACAGCTAAACGATATGATTTTTGCGAGTGCAAATCGTGCAAGAGGATCGTATAACGAAACCGCCAATATGGTTGCAAAGTTGGGTACTTTGGCAGGGGACGCGTTTGGCAGTTCCGCAGAAATTGTATCTTTTGTAGAGCAGATCAATAAGCAGATGGCAATTTCGGGTACAAGTACTATGGAAGGGCAAGCAGCTATGCTACAACTCACACAGGCTATGGCTTCTGGTGTATTACGAGGGGAAGAACTGAATTCTGTACTAGAACAGACGCCTATGATTGCACAAACGATTGCAGATTACTTAGGTGTCAATGTAGGGCAGATGCGCGATATGGCTTCCGAAGGTGCTATTACAGCGGAAATCGTCAAAAATGCCATGTTTGCCGCGGCAGAAGAAACAAATGCCAAATTCGCTGAAATGCCTATGACATGGGGGCAGATTTGGACAGTGTTTGGGAATTACGCGCAAAAAGGACTAACACCAGTTTTGGTTGCTCTTTCTTGGTTGGCAAATCATATTGAAATCATTGGTCCTTTGGTATTGGGTGCTGGTGCTGCCTTTGTCATATTCCAAGTGGCAGCAAATTGGACGAAAATCGCTACTTTTGCGACAACAGCTTATCAAGGAGCGGTGACATTATTGTCTATTGGATATGGAATTTTAACAGGGAATACCGCTGCGGCAAGTGCCGCGACTATGGTATTTAATAGTGCATTGTTAGCTTCTCCTATCACATGGATTTTAATGGGGATTGCATTGATTGTTGGGGCGTTATATGCAGGCGTAGCAGCATATAATCATTTTACTGGATCGTCTGTTTCTGCAACTGGTATTATTATGGGCGTCATGTATACATTAGGAGCATTTATCTACAATCAAATTGTATTTTTATATAATGGATTTGCGGTGTTTGCGAATTTTATCGGAAATGTGTTCAATAATCCAGCCGCGGCAGTGAAAGTGTTGTTTTATGATATGGCACAGACAGTTTTAGGCTATATGGTAAATATTGCAAAAGGCATTGAGGGATTGATCAATAAAATCCCAGGTGTTACTGTTGATTTGACCAGTGGCGTAGAAGCCTATATTCATACACTCGGCGCAAAATCGGCAGCTGTGAAAGAATCTTCCGGCTGGAAAGAATACTTCGCACCTATGGAATATAAAGACTATGGTAGTGCTTTTTCTTCTGGTTATGATAAAGGCTCAAACTTATTTTCCAACATGTTTGGTGGCAGTACTAGTATGCCTGATATTGGAAGTTTTGGCACTGGTGGTGCCTCTTTGGGAGATATCAATGACACATTGGGCGGAATTGGCAAAGATGTGGGCAGTATCAAAAAATCTGTGGATATGTCCGAAGAAGACATCAAATTGATGGTGGATATGGCAACACAGCGATATGTCAATAAAATCAATCTGACAGCGCAAACGCCAGTGATCACCATTCAAGGAGCAAATACAGGTAATACAGAAGCCGACCGTAAATCATTGGCAGATGCGTTAAAAAATATATTATTGGAACAGGCAGCGGCAGGTAGTACAAAATCGACAGCAAGAGTATAGGAGGTGTGCAACGTGTCATCTAATCAAAGCTATGCAATTTATTTTCAAAAGCAGGATGCGAAAGATACAACACTTTTCCATCTCCCTGTCAATCCTGAAAAATTGCCAGTGACACAAGACAGCGCAAATGAGGAATACAATGTTTTGGGCATTGGACCGATTATGGTACCAAGAAAACCAAATCTGAAAAAGGTCACAATCGAAAGCTATTTCCCTGGAAGGATTGACAGCCTGACATTGACCAGTGGGGATTTTCAGCCGCCGGAATTTTATATCAATTTTTTCCGAAATGCCATGAGAAACAAAGAGGTACTAATCTACACACCCACAAGATACTATGAAGATGGCACACCGTATTTTGTAAATGATCCAGGTTTCGCTGTGTTGGTAACAAACTTTGAAACAGAGGAACGAGGGGGAGAAACAGGAGATTTTTACTATACATTGGAATTAACCGAATACCGAGATTACAGCCCATTGATTGCACAGATTCAGATAGAAGCCACAGCAGAAAAACCAGCAACTGCTACGATAGAACAAACGCGAAGTATCCCGAAAGGACAGTTATATGTAGGAGCGAAGGCGGTACTGAATGGAAACTATTTTTACTCTAGTTATGGAGATAAGCCATATGGTAGCGGAAATGGTCGTCAAGTAGTCGTGTCTCGTATCATCAATGATGACAATGACAGAGCTTATCCTGTACATGTGAAATCGGAATCCGGTGGGGCTTTAGGCTGGTGCAAAAAAGGAGATTTACAGGGGGTGGATGCACAATGAAAACAGAACTTTTGATTACAGAAAAGCGAACTGGAAAGCTTTGGGATGCTGCCCCTTGTGTGTCCACAGCAAGCTACACCACCAACCGTACAGGAAGCCCTGGGAAATTTACGTTTACGCTCATCAAAGCGGGTGATATCTCTTTTGTAGAGGGGGATGAGGTGCGGTTTTCTGTAAACGGGCAAGTGATTTTCTTCGGTTGGGTATTCCAAAAAAGTAAAGATAGATGGGGAATCATTGAAGTGACATGTTATGACAGTATACGATATTTGAAAGCTAATGCGTCTTACCATTTTTATGGACAGACTGCTGGGCAAATCTTGCGACAGATTGCTGCTGACTTTCAGTTGCCTGTCAGTGATATTGAGGATACGGGATACCCCATACCTTCCTTATTGGAAGATGACCAGTCTTGCTTGGATATTATAGAAGAAGCAATCCAACAGACGCTCTTGCATACCGGAAAGGTGTTTGTGCTTTTCGATGATGGAAACGGTCTGAGCCTGCGGGAAGCGGCAAACATGAAAACCAATGTGGTGTTGGGTGACCGTTCTTTGGTGACCGATTACAAATATGAAACGGATATTGACAAACAGACATATAACAGTATCAAGTTGGTACGGGAAAATGAGGAAACAGGCAAGGCGGAAGTGGTGGAAGTCAAGGACTCTGCCAACATTGAACGGTGGGGGCTTTTGCGACTGTATAAGACCGTAGACGGGGAAACAAATACTGCACAGATGCGAGAACAGGCAGAAACTATGTTGTCCTATTATAACCGTCGTTTGCGTACTCTCAGTGTGGAATCTCTGGGGGTACTGGGATTGCGAGCCGGTATGATGATTCTGATGAAGATACAGGGACTAGGAGACATTGACCTTGACCAATATGTTATGGTTGAGAAGATTACGCATACTTTTGAAAATGATAAGCACACCATGAGTTTTGACACATTGGCGATTTAAGGTGATAATATGGAATTGGTAGAAGTTTTGCAGCAAATCATACAGGATAACCAAAAAGCCATGCAGCCCACAGATTTGGTGGTAGGAACGGTCACGAAGGTGAAGCCGCTGGAAATCACAACAGACAATCAGGCGGCGCCGCTGCGTTCTCCAGTCCTTTATCTGACAGAATCCGTCATAGAAAAGAAAGTTACGTCGTTTGCACACAATCATAATACTACGCATAATCACATTGTTACAGATGCTACAATACAGCCAGCGGGCGAATGTTCCACAGAGCTGACAGACATTGTTTGCTATGAAAACGGCAAAGCATTGCCGTATGACGGCTTTGTCACGCTGAATAGAGGACTGGAAGTAGGGGACAAGGTGTTTCTGTTGCGAGTACAGCGAGGGCAAAAGTATGTGGTTTTATCCAGAGTATTTCAGGAGGTGTAAACAATGGCAACTTTGCCGGAAAATGTGATCAATCTCTCTCAAGGCATAACTTTTACTGAATATCCTTCTTATACATGGTATGTTAATCCCAAAACTGGAAGAATATCTGGTATGGCTGATGGGTTCACCGCTGTGAAACAGGCAGTAGAAATTCTTTTTTCTGTGGAACGGTTTCTCTGGCAGATTTACACGCCAAACTTTGGTATGGAATGGGAGGGCTTAGTCGGACAAAATCCAGGATTTGTGGCATTGGAAATCCAGCGGCGGGCAAAGGACGCCATACGAACAGATAGCCGTATGACGGATATTACAGACTTTTCTTATCAGGTGAATGGGGATAACCTGACTGTGGAGTTTACGGTGCAGACGGTTTACGGAAATATTTTACAAAATATGACAATAACAGTTTGATTTGGCAATAAATACTCTTTTCTGTTTTCACATATTGTGGTATTATGAAGAAAAATGGAAAGGGGAAGGTATCTTATGAGCAAATTCTGTGCAAAATGCGGAAAAGCTGTTGGAAAAACAGACCAATTCTGCCAGAGCTGTGGAACAAAGCTGAATCAGGAGAATCCAACACAGACAGTAACTAGAAAAGAAGCGATTGCTTCTAAAGGAAAGGTTCCTGCAAAAGGGTGCTTGATTGTATTGATTCTGGTGGTCATTGTTGGGCTGGTAAGCTGTGTGGCTATGATGGGTGAATCTTCTAAAGTGAACCAGGTGGATCAGATTTATTTAAATGGGTTGAATACGGCTCTTGGTGTTAGCTGTTCCTATACGATGTCTGATCATCTTGCATATTATGAGGAAGACCTACAGGAATACATAGGAAACGGCAGCTTCACCACATCGGCAACGGGAGAATTGAAGTATACATACAGCTACCGTGCGGTTGTAAAAGATAATGAGGTTATCTTTATTAAGTCCAGTGTATTTGATCCCACAGGCGTACAGTTGATAGATCATTATGATAATGACGCAGAATGGGAACATCTGGAATCTACAGATCAAGCAAAATAAAAATGATTACAGGCACTCATATTGTGGGTGCTTTTTTCATGCAGAAAGGAGGAAAAAGCTTGATTGACTTTAACAACAAAACATATCAAAATTTGTTGCAGACTATGCTGGGACAGGTACCTAATTCCTATGACAAGCGTGAGGGTAGTATAATCCAGACTGCTGTTGGTCCAGCTGCATATGCACTAGAAGAATTTTATATGGCGTTGGATCAGGTACAACGTGCGGCTTATATCCAGACAGCCGTGGGAGATTCTTTGGATTTATTAGCAGTCGTTGCAGGTTTGACACGTTATCCTGCTTCTGCGGCAGTGCGATTGGGAGAGTTTTCGCAATCGGTACCATTAGGTGCACGTTTTTCCACAATCAATGGGGCAGATAGTATCAATTTTATTGTAACAGCTGAAACGGATACTCCCAATCAATTCCAATTGACAGCGGAGATAACTGGCGTGATTGGAAATGATTATACAGGAAATATACTGCCTATTACTTATCTGTCAGGTTTAGAAACGGCACAAATTACAGATATACTTGTTCCTGGAAAAAGTATGGAAACAGATGATGATTTTCGTAAACGAATCATGATAGCATTGAATGAAAAGCCGTTCGGTGGAAACGTAGCAGCATATCGTGAATTTGTTGGTGGTTTAGATGGAGTTGGAGGTGTACAAGTCTATCCAACGTGGAATGGCGGTGGAACGGTAAAATTATCCGTCATTGGCGCTGATTGGATGCCAGCATCTGAAATACTTGTTGAGAATGTACAAAATTCGGTAGATCCGCCACCAAATCAAGGACTTGGTTTAGGTATGGCACCAATAGGAGCGCAGGTCACAGTTACAGCACCTACTACGATTACAATAAATATAGATGCTACATTGACATTATCTCCAGGGTATGAAATTGGGCAGGTCCAGGCATTAGTTGAAAAAACGATTGATGATTATCTGCTTCGCATTCGGCAGGATTGGGCGTCACCTACGATACAAGGTGGCATTGATTATGTGTCAAACATTTACGTGTCGCAGATAATAGCGGCGATGATAGGAACAACAGGAGTTGTGAATGCCGTGAATGTTATGTTAAACGGAAATACAGCGGATATCAATTTAGTACAAACTGGCACGATGCAACAGGTGCCTGTATTGGGGATGGTGACACTTCATGTGGGAACTTAATGCAAATATTATCAATTATCTTCCGGAGTGGTTCCGAAAAATAGCTGATTTTGAGGAGATATGCGATACAGAAGCAGAACAATTTGTGGCATTAGCTGAGGCGATTCATTCTGTTGCAGATAATTTCTTTTTTTATACAATGAATGAAGGCGCAGTGTCTATGTGGGAACAGTTATTTGATATCGTTCCAGATCTTTCGATTGAAACATTAACATTTCGGCGGTTTCGTGTACTGAACAGACTTAGTACAAAACCGCCTTTTACTTTGGGTTTTTTATATCGAAAGCTAGATGAATTGATTGGAAAGGGTTTGTGGAATGTAATAGTGGATTATCCTAATTACGCGCTATACATTGAAAGCAGTTCTGAAAACCAACAATATTATATCGAAGTATTGTATACCATCAATAAGATAAAACCAGCACACATTGTGTTTATCAACAAACCGCTTACCACAACTGGTATAACAGTTGATGAAAGTGTTGAATTGTCAGATTTAACTTGGAATTATAAATTGAGTTCTTGGTCGCTTGGACTGTATCCATTTGTTACCGCAATCAGAAAGGAGGTGCTTGTAGTGCCTGCACAGGAAAGTATAGAAACCAGTTTGTTACATGCAACAGCCAAAAGTATGATGGATATCATATCATCAGCAAGAGTAAATAGCACCACAACGATAACAGAATTAACAAAAGAAGCAAAAGGAAACATAGCTACAATACAATATACTGTGACAGAAGAACAGGCTGCAAAAGTAACAAAACTAGAATTGCTAGACATAGAGGGGAATGTGCTTACCACATCTCCGGTATATGTACCAATTGTTGGGGAAGCAGTATTCACACATAATCTACCCATAGAGGAGGCGAAAAATCATGGATAAGTTACCAGCAGATTTGCCAGAAAATTGGACACAAGGACAAACGATTAGCCCAAATGGAACAGAAGTAGGGCTGACAGAACAACATGGGTATAACTATTTAAACAAACAGGTAAACGCTGTGCAAAGAGCAGTAAATGATATCCATACAGAATTAGATGGATCAGCAAAAGAAACCACAGTAAATGAAATCAATGCCAAAATTGGCGAATTAGAGGACAGCAGCACAAAGCCAACAATATTTGGAAAACTGGCAGAACTCAAGCAAATTATACTGGAAAAAGCATCAGATATTATCAGTGCAGTAACAGGGTTTGTGGATAAGATTGGAAATCCAGAAGATAGCAGCAGTACAGATACTGTTTTTGGACGGCTTGCTAATGTGCAAGACATTGCAACAAAAGTTGGTAAATATGGGGATTCTACTTCTGCTAGTACTTTGTTTGGTCAGATAGCAAAAGTTTATAACAAAATTCCATCATCATCTTCAAGTTCAAGTTGTATACGGCGTGTGCAACGAGGGGTATTTACCCTTTCGTCGACAAAGAGTATTGTTACAGTTTCTTTAAGTGGATTTTCCAATAGTAATAAAATGATAGCTATGTTAGATGGCTATGGTGCTTATTCAACTAGCGGTTCTTCCTACGTAGAGGTTCGTATGCGTGTTCCTTATTGTAGCCAACTGTCAACGTCATCGCTCAACATTTCAGGAGCTGGTAACAATGATGATAACGTTTCTATTATAGGTTCTTACCAAGTTGTAGAGTTTTATTAAGTTTCAAGGTGGTGTTAAAATATGATTTTTTATGCTGAATTAAACGAGGAAAAAATCTGTACCAGTATATCCTATACAGATTCTCTTTTCTCTGAGAATCAGATTAAAATTGATTCTTGGGATATCTCTATATTAGGTAAAAAATGGACTGGTCAAGGTTGGGAAGAAGTAGAATCTCCAAAAACCGAAACAAACCCCACACAATTAGACAGAATTGAAGAAGCTCAGCTAATGATGATGGAAGCGATGGCAGACCAATATGAGCAGGGATTGGAACAAGACCTAATCAATATGGAAGTACAAGCCACAATTTATGAGGCAGTTATGGCGTTGGGAGGAGGTGAGGTTTGATGGTAGATATGTATGTCGAGTTGGTACTGGCAGGCAAACGTACCTGTGATGAAACGAATCAAGATGTTACACAGGTACCGCGGAAGTTACATGCAGCAGTGTTATCTGTATTAACAGAAATGGGGTATGATGCCAATGGGAAAAAGCTGGCATAACTGTATTTATTTTTTGATAGCAGCAGTAGTTTTTACGATTTGGAATATTTGGAAAACGAAAGGGGACATAGAGATGGTAGATATGTATACAGCATTGGTGATTGCAGGAAAAAGAACGTGCAACACAGAAAACACAAAAATCACTTTAGTGCCAACCAGATATAGAGCAGTGGTATTAGAAAATCTGGATGCGTTAGGGTTAGATGCTGATGGCAGCCCAAAGCAGTAATTGGGGTGATGTTATGTACATAGGAATAGAACAATTTTTGACGGCGGTTGCTGTTTTGACGGGACTGGGGTCGCTGTGGGCGGTGCTGTACAAAAGCGTGCAGTGGTTAGAGCGGCAGAAAAAACAAGATGAAGAAATTCAAAGTATCAAAGAAGAACAGTGTGTGATGTGTTATGGATTATTGGCTACATTGGACGGACTCAAGCAGCTAGGCGCGAATGGGAACGTCACAGAAGCACAACAAAAACTAGAAAAATATCTGAACCAGTCGGCGCATGAGTAAGGCGGTGGAGATATGGCAACATATGAAATGGTCAAAAAGAAGAAAACAGAATTTTCTAAAAAAATCATGCGGCTGGAAATGCTGCTGCTTTGGGTGAATACGCTGGGCGTTTTGGGTCTGGCGTATTTGTCTGTTTGGAAAACATTCGATGCAGCCTTTCCGTGGCTAACGGCTATGGTGACATTGCCTTGGGCGGCGTGGGGCGTATCAAAAACAGGCTATACTATGAAAAGCATGAAAGAAAATACACAAGGCGGTATTGTATATGACAGCGCAATGCAGGAAAGGAGTGGTGGTGTATGATGCAATGGTTGACGGAAAACTGGTATTTTGTCATTACTGGTATGGTATTGGTGGTCATGGGCGGTTTTGTGGTTGCGGATTTTTTGAAGTTGCCTAGAAAAGACCAAATCGCAAAAGTAAAAGAATGGCTGTTGTTTGCGGTAACAGAAGCAGAAAAACAAATGGGAAGCGGTACAGGGCAGTTAAAACTGCGACAAGTATATGATTTGTTTGTGCAGCGGTTTCCAGCGGTTGCGGTTGCTATCTCGTTTGATACATTTTCTATGTGGGTAGATGAAGCATTGGAGAGCATGCGGGAAATGTTGGCAGGCAATGCGGCGGTATATGGCTATGTAGAGGGGGAACAGGCATGAATCTGAAAGTCAACCTTGCCGCGCCGGGAAACTATGGCGGCAGACGGGACAAGATACAGTATATTGTTGTACATTATACGGCGAATGATGGGGACAGTGACGAGGCAAACGGCAACTATTTCCATAATCGGGTAGTAGGTGCATCTGCACACTATTTTGTCGATGGGGATAGCGTGACACAAAGTGTACCAGATAGCTGTGTGGCGTGGAGCGTGGGCGGCAGTAAATACACAAACTGCGCACAGACAGGCGGCGGAAAATGGTATGGGAAATGTACCAACAATAACAGTATATCAGTTGAGTTGTGTGATGAGGTAAAAAATGGTGTGTATGATTTCACAGAAGCCACACTACAAAACGCAGCGGAACTGGTTCGCATGTTAATGAAAAAATATGGTGTGCCTATACAAAATGTGATTCGACATTTTGACGTGAATGGCAAGCCATGTCCAAAGCCGTTTGTGGACAATCCAAAAGCATGGGAAAATTTCAAAGAAAGGTTGGTAGAAGATATGACAAAGTATTATGAAACAATCGCAGAAGTGCCAACATGGGCAAAGCCTATGGTACAGGCACAGATTGACAAGAAATGTTATGCAGACGAAACAGCATTACATTTGAGTGATGATATGTTACGCACAATGGCGATTTTGCAAAGAGAGAATCAATAAAGAAGATACCCCGCCAAAAGGCGGGGTGTTTTTTGATGCAATTTATAAGGTTTCAATTTAACATTTGTTTGAAATTTGTAGGTCAATGATTAAATCACATTCCATTGCATCTAATATTTTCTTTGCATCTTCAAATCCAAAATTTTTTTTGTTCAAAAGTTTTGTAAAACCTTGAGGAGTGATTCCTAATTTTTCCGCAAGTTGTTTTTGAGATACTTTTTTTTCCAACATCAATTTTTTGATTTCAATAATTACTTGTTCGTTATTTTCATAAATAAATGACATATAACCACCTCACAAGCAAATTATAATATATTTTATATTATAAGTCAAACAAATTATATAAAAAATAATATAATATAAAATATATTATAAAACGGTTGACAAATAACCAGAAAAGGGTTATAATATAACCATAGAAAGGAGGTGGACAAGTTGGAGAACAAAATAAAAAAGCTCATCAAGCTGGTGGAACAACTTGAAGAGCTAATGATTAAAATCATATCGCTGGTCGGCTGGATACTGATTTTAATCAAACTACTTACATAGGGTGAGGGGCGAAAGCCCCAAACCTTTATAAAAAGTATAGCTTAAAAACTCCAACGATGCAATATGAACAAGGATTTTTTGCAACTTTTAAAACATTTTGTTTTTTTAGTAGGGTTAGTTTTTGTGTTATTCATTTTAGCCAGTAAGATGATTTAAGACTTGAAAGAAAGCACCCATGTTTTGTGGGTGCTTTTTCCCATAAGTTATATATTAAAGATTTATCAGAAATATGGGACTTTTTGGGACGTTTTTATTGATAAAATAGGAAATAGACAAATCAAGAAAGAGGTGTGTAATATAGATAGTTTTATTACATGGATTGGTGGAAAAAAGTTACTAAGAAAAAATATTGTCGCACAATTTCCAAAAGAGGGGATTGAGAAATATGTAGAAGTTTTTGGTGGTGCGGCATGGGTTTTATTTTCTAAAGAAGAACATGCGCCCAAAGAAGTTTACAATGATATCAATTCGGATTTGGTGAATCTGTTTCGCATGATGAAGTATCATCCAGAAGCATTGGAAAAAGAATTACAGTTTTGTTTAAATGCAAGGGAGATATATCAATTATACTTACACAGTAAGGACAGGGAAGATTTGACGGAAATACAGAAAGCGGCAAGATTTTTTTATTTGATCAAAGCCTCTTATGGTGGTAAAGTGGCATCATTTGGTGGGAACTTTAGAAATATAGCACATATAAAAAATCTGGAGGATATACAAAACCGTTTATCTCGTGTATTGATAGAAAACAAATCTTATATGGATATTATCAAACGTCATGATTCTATTGGTACATTGTTTTATTGCGATCCACCATATTATCAGACAGAAAAATATTATGATATGGGAGATTTTGTTTTTGATGAATCTCAACATATACAATTAAAATATGCTTTGTCAAACATAAAAGGAAAATTTGTTTTATCCTATAATGATCATCCTTTTATCAGAAATTTATATCAGGATTTCTTTATGGAATCAATCGAAAGAAATAATAATCTTGGAGTTGCAGCAGGTGGAGAAAAAGATACAGGGAATTGATAATTAAAAATTTCTGACAATAATGGAGGCAGTTTATGCCTCCATGTCTAATGTATTATTCTGTAAACAATTCCTTTGCAACACCACTTATATATTTACAACCAGCGGTAAAACCTTTTTCTTCTGTAGCAGACATTAACTCGTTTAACATTTCTTCAGCAACAAAGTAATCTTCTGCATTCAATTTACTTTTTAGGAATTTTTGCAATTCTTCCAATTTTTCTCCTCCTGTTCTGTATTCCTGAAATTGCTCATCTTGTTCATTGAGAAAGCTACGGTATAAACCTGCAATTTTTTTCATAGTTTTTCCTCCTGTTCATTGATACATTGACATTGAATTGTTTTTTGGATTATACCAGCCGCCCTGCATGGTGGTTTTGCCACCATTTTGCCACCGTCATAAAAGTTTTGATAAATTTTTTAAAAATACAATTAGACAAAGATAATTCTTACAAACCCTATAAATTAAGGGTTTTACAAAAAAATAAAATAAACATGGTCGTGTTTGGGTATTGAAAATTTTTGCAATATCTTAAAGAAATATTAAAAAAGTATGTAAAGCATTTTTCGAATTCCGTTGTATAATAAAAAAGGTTTTTGAATTAGGAGGTTCCATTTAAGGAGGGAATGTAATTATGAAGAAAAAGAAAATCATCATACTGTCTGTTGTTGTCATTGCAGCAGCTGCAGTAGGTGCAAAATTTTTCATGGGGCAAAAAGAGTCTGTTCCGACTGGGATACCGGTGACTACAACGGCAATCGAACGCCAAACATTGGAAGAAACCATAAAGCAAAAAGCAATCTTGGAAGGAACAGAGAGTGCAGAAGTCGTTTCCAATTTAAATTATGAAATCATACAGCTTTCTGTGAAAGAAGGCGACCGTGTGACAAAAGGACAGGTTTTGGCAGTGCTAGATGATAGTAGCATACAAGACCAAATTGCACAAACAAAGGGGGAAGTGCAATTATTACAATATCAGCAGCAAGAAACATTGAAAGATAGACAAACGGAGTATGACAATGCAGTCATTGAAGTACAACATAAACAAGAAGAATATGACAAACAAAAAAGTTTATATGATGAGGGTATCAGCAGTCAAACAGAATTGGATACCGCAAAACAAGCGTTAGAACAAGCAGAAAGAACAAGAGATGAAATCCCTACGGAAAATGGTGTTGCGGTTTTGACAGCATCGGAAAAACAAACTTTGGCAAATGCACAACAAAGAGCGCAAATTCAGGCTACAACTTTGGAAGATTGTCAGATTCGCAGTACCATCAATGGTACAGTAACGCGAGTCAATACAACGGTAGGACGTTTGGCAAATGAAACAGAAGATAATAAACCTATGTTTGTGATTGAAAATTTGGATCAATTGCAAATGAAAGTCATGATCAGCGAAAATGATATTGACCGCGTACAAGTAGGACAAAAGGTAGAAATTGCAGCGGATATATTGGGCAAAGATGTGGTAGAGGGCGTAGTAGATAGCATTTCGCCTACTGGAGAACAAAAAAGCAGTACATCTTCGGAACGAGTGGTACCAGTCATCATTCGTGTGGTTGGCACAAATGAAAAATTGATTGCTGGTATCAATGCAGAGGCGACCATTCAAGTGCAAACCGTAGAAAATACATTGACAGTACCATTAGAAACATTGACAGACTTGGAAGATGGTTCTACGGTCATTTATACCGTCACAGAACAAAATACCATACATATTGTGCCAGTTTCTATTTTATTGGAAACAGATTTGTATGCCGCAGTAGAAGCGGAAGGTTTGCTCGAAGGAACCAATGTCATACTCAATCCAGACTTGTCTATGACCGAAGGTGCAGCAGTAACAATACAACAGGGGTGATGCACAATGAAAGAAATTATCAAAATAGAGCAGCTCAACAAAGTGTATGATACTGGTGCAATACAAGTACATGCGCTGCGTAATATCAATTTGACGATTACACAAGGCGAGTATGTCGCCATTATGGGACAATCGGGTTCAGGCAAATCTACATTGATGAATATTTTGGGTTGTATGGATCGCCAGTTTACAGGTACTTACATATTAGATGATATTCCAATTGCAAAACAAAGTGAAAATAAATTGTCTGCAATACGCAACCAAAAGATAGGTTTTGTGTTTCAGGCATTCCAATTGATTCCGCGTATTTCGGCAGTCAAAAATGTAGAAATTCCTATGATTTATGGCGGCGTGAAAGGTGAAGCACGCAAGAAAAAAGCCATTGCGCTTTTGCAAAAGGTGGGATTGGGTGAGAGATTATACCATTTACCGAATGAACTTTCTGGCGGACAAAAACAAAGAGTTGCCATTGCACGCGCATTGGCAAATGACCCAGCAATCATATTGGCTGATGAACCAACCGGAAATCTGGATACAAAAGCATCACATGAAATTATGCAGTTTTTTACAAATTTGAATCGAGAAGGTGCTACCGTTGTGGTCGTTACCCATGAAGAAGAAATTGCAGAATATACAGACCGTATCATACGCTTTCAAGATGGGCAAATTGTTAGCGATAAAAAGGTGGTGAAGGCAGAATGTTGATATTTGAAAATATGAAACTCGCTTTTGCCTCAATTCGTGCCAATAAAATGCGTTCTTTTTTAACGATGTTGGGCATGATTATTGGTATTAGCTCAGTGATTGCGATTGTATCTTTAGGGGATACCATGCGCAGTATTGTAGCAGATGAATATAAAAATGTAGGTTTGGGTTTGGCATATCTTTATATCAACGCACCAGATGATACATATGGGGATAATAGCTATTTTACATTAGAAGAAGCCCAAACAGTGCAGGAAGCTATGGGAGATGATTTGGCTTATGTGGGATTTAACCAAACAGAAAGAAAGGATATGCGTGTTGGCAGAAAGACAAGCACAGTATATTATAATGGTCTGGCAAAAAATCCAACAGCAATGAAACAGCTCAACATCATACATGGCAGAATGTTGGAAGACAGAGATATAGAGGAGAAAAAACCATATATTATATTGCAAAAAGAAACAGCAGAACAGTTTTTTGGTACTTCCAATGCAGTTGGAAAAACAGTAGAAGTGCAGCTTGGGGAAGATTGGGAAGAATATTTGGTGATTGGTGTCTATGAAAATCAAGATTCTGCTTTGATGAAAGCATTGCAAGGCGGAAGTATGGAAACAGCATATTTGCCTGAAAGTTGTATGACAACAGAAGATGGATACTATTGGAGTTTGTATGTTGTAACAGCAGATGGTGTCAATATGGACCAAATGAAAGCAAGATTGACTTCTTATCTCGCGCGTTTGAAAAATTTGTCGCAAGAAAATATTATCATGAGTACAGCAACTGAAGAAATGAGCATGATTGATAGTATGTTGGGTTCCCTTTCTGCGGTAGTAGGTGCGATTGCTGCAATCTCGTTGCTGGTTGGTGGGATTGGTATTATGAATATTATGTTAGTTTCTGTGACAGAACGTACCCGAGAGATTGGAATCCGAAAAGCATTGGGTGCACGTACACGAGATATATTAATACAATTTTTGATTGAAGCGGCTATGATTTCAGCGGCAGGCGGTGCCATCGGTACAGCTTTGGGTATTTCCGCAGTGTCATTAGGAGGTATGGCATTTGGAATTTCCGCAGTAGTCAAACCGCAAGTTGTTTTCGTTGCAGTTGCCTTTTCTGCTATGGTAGGTTTGGGCTTTGGTTTGTATCCTGCGCGCAAAGCTGCGAAGGCAGATCCCGTAATTGCTCTGCGTTATGAATAAAAAAATAGCACAAAACAGCAAAAAAGGTGTAAAACATGGAAAAATTTCATGGATTGCATCTTTTTTGTGTTTCTTTTCAATATAGTATGATATAATGTCTGCATAATGATTTGAGAAAATCATGGTAATTTTTGGAAACTAGAGCATGTTTGCCGCTTTTGCTTGCAATTTGTATAGCAATGCGGCGATTGCTTTGTTTCGGTATTTCGCTATTTTGATAGATAGAAAAAATTTATCGGTGCAAAAGAAAGGAGGTATTCAAATATGGAAGCAAGTATGCGGCAAGAAAAACTACCCTTTACCCATCTGCATGTCCATACAGAATACAGTCTTTTAGATGGCTCCGCAAAGATAAAAGAATTGGTGGCACGTGTCAAAGAATTGGGTATGGATAGCATCGCGATCACAGACCACGGTGCAATGTATGGTGCCATAGAATTTTATAAAGCTGCCAAAGAAATTGGAATCAAACCGATTATCGGCTGTGAAGTATATGTAGCGGCAGGTTCCTGCTTGACCAAAGAGGGAAAAGGCGGTTATTATCATTTGGTTCTGTTAGCAGAAAATGAGGAAGGATATCACAATCTCATTAAACTGGTTTCTTATGGATTTATTGATGGCTTTTATTATAAACCTCGTATTGATAAAGCATTATTACAGCAGTATCATAAAGGTTTGATTGCTTCTTCTGCATGTCTGGCAGGAGAAATACCAAGAGCAATTTTGACATTAGAAGAAGCCGAAGCCAAAAAAATCGCTTTGGAATATCAGGAACTATTTGGAAAAGATAATTTCTTTTTAGAACTGCAAAATCATGGTATTCCGGAGCAAAAACGTGTCAATGAAGCCTTAAAACGTATTTCGCATGAAACTGGTATCCCATTGATTGCCACAAACGATAGTCATTATATTTATAAAGAAGACGCTGTACCGCATGATGTTTTGTTATGTATCCAAACAGGAAAAACGGTACAAGATGAAGATAGAATGCGTTACGAAGGCGGACAATTTTATGTCAAAAGTCCAGAAGAAATGTATGAACTTTTTTCGGATACGCCCGAAGCATTGGAAAACACAGCAAAAATTGCACAACGTTGCCAGGTGGATTTTGTATTTCATGATTTGAAATTGCCGCGTTTTGATGTACCGGAAGGAAAAACTGCACCAGAATATTTGCGGGAATTGTGTTATGCAGGATTTGCAAAACGTTATCCCAATCCACAGCAAGCATGGAAAGAACGTTTGGAGTATGAATTGTCTACCATTGAAACAATGGGATATGTGGATTACTTCCTAATTGTTTGGGATTTTATACGATATGCCAAAGAGCATGATATTATTGTGGGACCAGGCAGAGGCTCAGCAGCGGGCAGTATGGTTTCTTATTGTTTGAATATTACAACCATTGACCCTTTGCGATATGACTTGATATTTGAGCGATTTTTGAATCCAGAACGCGTGAGTATGCCAGATATTGATGTGGATTTTTGTTATGAACGACGGCAAGAAGTGATTGATTATGTCATTGAAAAATATGGCGAAGACCATGTTGCGCAAATTATTACATTTGGTACCTTGGCGGCACGTGCAGCCATCAAAGATGTAGGACGTGCCTTGGCAATGCCATATGCAGATGTTGATCGCGTTTCCAAAATGATACCTACAGAATTAGGGATTACCATACAAAAAGCATTAGACATCAATCCTGATTTAAAGCGTGCCTATACCAATGAGGAAGACACCAAAACACTTTTGGATTTATCCAAACGTCTGGAAGGATTGCCGCGCCATTCTTCGACACATGCGGCAGGTGTTGTCATTTGTCGCAAACCAGTTATGGAATATGTACCTTTGAGTGCAAATGATGGACAAATCAATACACAATATACCATGACATTGTTAGAAGAATTGGGTTTGCTCAAAATGGACTTTTTGGGGCTTCGCACGCTGACTGTGATACAAAATGCTGTGCAGGAAATTCAAAGGATTCATGGCATTGCAATTGATTTGGAAAATCTGCCCCAAGATGACGAAGCGGTTTATGCACTCATCAGCCAAGGGAAAACAGAAGGTGTATTCCAGTTAGAAAGCAATGGCATGAAGCAGTTTATGCGCGAATTACAGCCAACTTGTTTGGAAGATTTGATTGCTGGAATTTCGTTGTATCGCCCTGGACCGATGGATTTTATTCCAAAGTATGTCAAGGGAAAAAATGATAAAGATAATATTCAATATACACACCCTAGTTTGGAACCAATCTTGAAAAACACATACGGTTGTATTGTGTATCAGGAGCAAGTCATGCAGATTGTACGAGATTTAGCAGGCTATAGTTTGGGACGAAGCGACTTGGTGCGTCGTGCAATGAGTAAAAAGAAAGCGTCTGTGATGGCAGAAGAACGCAAGAATTTTGTGTATGGTACAGGAGATGATGTACCAGGCTGTGTGAAAAATGGGATTCCTGCTGAAATTGCGGAAAAGATTTTCGATGAAATGACAGATTTTGCAAAATATGCGTTCAATAAAAGTCATGCGGCGTGTTATGCGGTGGTAGGGTATCAAACAGCATGGCTGAAAACACATTATCCAGTAGAATTTATGGCAGCATTGATGACCAGTGTAATGGATCATGCAACGAAAGTATCTGGTTATATTGAAGAATGTAAAAAAATGGGCATTGCATTATTGCCTCCAGATATCAATGAAGGATATGGACATTTTTCAGTTTCTGATGGTAAAATACGTTTTGGATTGGCTGCGATTAAAAATGTTGGGCGTAATGCGATTGCGTCTTTGGTGCAGGAACGCGAAAAAAATGGTGCATTTGCATCTATGACAGATTTTTGCAATCGTATGAGTGATGGAGAATGGAACAAACGAAGCCTAGAAAGCCTAATCAAAGCAGGTGCCTTCGATTCTTTGGGCGGTGCACGTAGCCAATACATGGCAGTATATAAAAATATTTTAGATAGTATCACACAATCCAAAAAACATAATCTAGCGGGGCAATTGAATTTATTTGATTTTGGCACAGAAGATACTAAACAAGCCCAAAAAGATGATTTGCCGCCTATATCAGAATATATACAGCCGGATAAATTGACGATGGAAAAAGAAGTGCTTGGCATTTATGTCAGTGGGCACCCATTGGCAGAATTTGCATCAGATTTGCGCAGAAAAACCAGTCATAACAGTATGGACTTTTTGCCACCGGAAGAACAAGAGGAACGGATACAGGTGGAGGAAGGGACACAAGTTGTGGTTGGCGGTATGATTGCGGCGCAGTCGGTCAAATTTACCAAAAATCATGAAAAAATGTGTTTTTTGACATTGGAAGACTTACAAGGGAGCATAGAAATTGTTGTATTTCCAAAAGTAATGGGGCAATGTCATGCATTTTTAGAAGAAGAAGCTGTGGTTTTGGTAAAGGGACGTGCAAACGTATCAGCAGATGGAGAAGCCAAAGTGATTGCATCTTCCATCACACCATTGGTCGCAACTGGGGAAGATGCGCCAATCAAACAGTCGCTTTGGTTAAAACAAGCGTTAGGCAAAGAAATGCCTTTGGTTTGGATTACTGCGATTTTAGAAAAATACAAAGGAAATACTCCTGTATATATTTATGAAGAAAAAACAAAACGAAAGATGAAAGCAGATCAAAAATTTTGGGTAACCTTAGAAGAAGGATTGCTAAAAGAACTGAGAATGTTACTGGGCGAAACCAATGTAGCGATTAAAGACGGATAGGAGGCAAACAATGAAAGAAGATGACAGGTTTTTTGCTAACGCACCGTATGTTTGCGTAAAGGCATTAGAAAAGGGTGTGAATGTGATCGGTGTGACAAGGGGAGAAGTAACAAAGATCCATCATACCGAAAAGCTGGATCGCAATGAAGTAATAATCGCTCAGTTTACAGAGCATACCTCCGCGATTAAAATCCGGGGGAAAGCGGAAATTTATACCCATTTTGGAGTCATTCAAAGTGGAGAAGCAGAAGAAAGTGTAACACTTATTGGGAGGAATGAACATGGAACAGAAAAAAATTAAAAAAATTGGTGTTTTGACAAGTGGTGGCGACGCACCTGGTATGAATGCGGCAATTCGTGCAGTGGTACGTACCGCTTTGTATTATGATGTAGAAGTCATTGGGATTCGTAAAGGTTATAATGGTTTGATCAATGGCGAAATCAAAGAAATGCATAGCAAAGATGTTTCTAATGTTATGAATTTAGGTGGTACGATTTTGCATACAGCACGTTGTCCTGAAATGATGACAGAAGAAGGTCAAAACAAAGCTGCTGCAATTTATAAAATTTTAGGATTAGATGCTTTGGTTGTCATCGGTGGCGATGGTTCTTATCGTGGTATGCAGCAATTGGCAAAAAGAGGCGTAAATTGCGTAGGGATTCCAGCTACCATCGACTTAGATATGAATAATACAGAATATACCATTGGTTTTGATACTGCGGTAAATACAGGAATGGACGCTTTGAACAAATTGCGTGATACTTCCAGTTCTCATGAACGCTGTTCTGTTGTAGAAGTAATGGGCAGAGATGCTGGCTATATTGCCATTTGGTGTGGTATGGTCGGTGGTGCAGAGGACGTTATGTTCCCTGAAGAAAAAGAAATCAATGATAGCTCCAAAATTATACAACAGATTTTGGAAAACAGAAGCATCGGCAAACGCCATAATTTGATTGTTGTGGCTGAAGGTGTTGGTGGTACACAAAAACTGGCAAATGAAATTCAGGAAATCACAGGGATTCAAACAAGAGCAACCATATTGGGACATTTGCAGCGTGGCGGCAGCCCAACTGCAACAGACCGTATGCATGCATCTATGATGGGGTATCATGCTGTAAAATCTATTCTGGCTGGGGAGCAGAATAAAGTAATTGCGTATAACAAAGGTAGATATGAAGTTTTGGATTTAGATGAAGCATTGAATATGACAAAAGAATTGGATCACGAAGTTTATGATGTTATCAAGATTCTTGCAATTTAATCATTCATAATCAATTGTGATAATTTATAACGAGAAATAAAGAGGAGGTATCTCGTATATGCGTAGAACAAAAATTGTTTGTACACTGGGTCCAGCTACAGATAATGTGGAAACAATGAAGGAATTGATCCGTTGTGGATTGGATGCGGCAAGAGTGAATTTTTCTCATGGCACTTATGAATCACATGGGGAGATGATTCAAAAATTAAAACAGGCAAGAGAAGAAATGAATGCGCCCATTCCGCTTTTGTTGGATACAAAAGGACCAGAAATTCGTATCAAAACATTTGAAAAAGATAAAATCCGTTTGGAAGAAGGCGATCTTTTTACACTGACCACAGATGATGTACCTGGTACACAAGAAAGAGTATCTGTAACATATCAAGATTTGCCAAAAGATTTGCAAAAAGGTTCTCGTGTTTTGATTGATGATGGTTTGGTTGAACTCAAAGTGGAAAGCATTCAAGGTACAAATGTAAACTGTGTTGTAGTGACAGGTGGTACAATCAGTTCCAGAAAAGGTGTCAATCTGCCAGGTGTACA
This sequence comes from uncultured Lachnospiraceae bacterium, assembly GCA_944384295.1. Classification (GTDB taxonomy): domain Bacteria; phylum Bacillota; class Clostridia; order Lachnospirales; family Anaerotignaceae; genus Anaerotignum. Next base: position 33,524 of record CALWSU010000012.1, read on the forward strand.
AGTGAATTTACCATCTTTGACAGAAAAAGATGTGGAAGATTTAAAATTTGGTATTGCCAATCAGTTTGATTATGTGGCAGCTTCTTTCATTCGTTCTGCATCAGATGTTGTTAAAATTCGTCGTGTTTTGGAAGAAAATGGTGGCGAAAGTATCCAAATTATTTCCAAAATCGAAAATCAAGAAGGTGTAGATAATATCGACGAAATTTTAGAAGTTTCAGATGGTATTATGGTAGCCAGAGGTGACCTTGGTGTAGAAATTCCACCAGAAGAAGTACCATTGGTACAGAAAATGTTGATTGCAAAAGCAAATAAACGCGGCAAACCAGTCATTACAGCAACACAAATGCTGGAAAGCATGGTAAGAAGCCCTAGACCAACCAGAGCAGAAGCAAATGACGTAGCCAATGCAATTTTTGATGGCAGTGATGCGATTATGCTTTCTGGTGAAACAGCTATGGGTCAGTATCCTTGTGAAGCTGTTTCCACAATGGCACGTATTGCGGAAAAAACCGAAAGCAGCATCAATTATGGAAAAAATCTGAAAAATAATGTGGAAATGGAACAAACCAATATTACCAATGCAATTAGTTTTGCAGCATGTACAACAGCAGCAGAATTAAAAACAACTTGTGTTGCGACAATTACAAAATCAGGTTTTACTGCACGTATGATTTCAAAACATAGACCAGTATGCCCAATTGTAGCAGGAACAATGGATGAACAAGTATGGCGCCAGTTGAATCTGGTTTGGGGTTGTTGCCCTGTATTGCATAAAGGTACATTGCCAAAAGGTCAAGTATTCGATACCGCAATGAAGATTGCACAAAGAAGCGGCTTGGTAAAAAATGGTGATACGATTGTTATGGCTTTGGGTATGCCTGTTGGTATTAGCGGTTCTACCAATACATTGCGTGTAGATATTGTGGGTGATGTTTTGGTAAAAGGCATTGGTATCGGCGATAAAAAGGTAAGCGGTACAGCACGTGTCATCAAAATATGTGATGAAATGGAACGTAACTTCAAAAAAGGTGATATTTTAGTCGCAACTTCTACAGATAACGATTTTATGCCATATTTGCAAAAAGCATCTGCAATCATTGTAGGACCTATGGATCATACAGAAAATTGTCATGCAGAAATTGTTGGCAGAGCATTGGATATTCCAGTAATTATTTGCAATGCCAAAGTAATTGATTTCATTCCGAATGATGCATTGATTACAGTAGATGCAGCAAAAGGATTTGTATATTCTGGTCTTCCCAATGAAAAATAAATCCGAAAGGATACAATTTTCGTTGTAATATAAATCATACAAGTAAGTTGTATGGTTTCTAATTTGGCAATGGATGTAGTTTGATGTTAAGCATCAAATATCAAATATGGAATAGGGAATGAGGTTGGATCAAAAGCCAAGTTTCCCAAAGCCTTTGCAAAATATTTTTGCAAAGGCTTTTGCTTCATTACTGTATACATGATAAGAAGGTGTGGTGTGTATGAAAAATGTTTGATATTGCAGAGGAATTAAAAAAACTGCCTCAGAAGCCAGGTGTGTATTTGATGAAGGATATACATGGTGAGATTATCTATGTTGGAAAAGCCATCAATTTACGAAATCGTGTACGGCAATATTTTCAAAGCAGCAAAAATCAAACACCAAAAACACGCACTATGGTACCGCATATTCAAGAATTTGAGTATATTGTGACGGATTCAGAAATGGAAGCTTTGATTTTAGAATGCACATTGATCAAACAGTATCATCCGCATTATAATATTTTATTGAAAGATGATAAAGCGTATCCTTATATCAAAGTGACCATACAAGAAGATTTTCCACGTATTTTTACAACGCGTAGAAGGGAAAAAGATAAGGCAAAGTATTATGGTCCATTTACAGATGGCTTGGCAATGAAAGAAACTGTAGAAATTTTGCATAAACTTTTTCCGATTCGCAAATGTAAAAAAGTGTTTCCAAGAGATATTGGAAAAGAACGCCCTTGTTTAAATTACCACATTGGACAGTGTATGGCACCATGTAATAGCTTGATTGCAAAAGAAGAATATAATCAATATATCAAATATGCTATGGATTTCTTAGAAGGCAAGCAAGATGAGATTCGCAAACAGATGGAGCAAGAAATGGAAAAAGCAGCCGCAAATTTAGAATTTGAAAAAGCAGCCGCTCTTCGAGATAAAATTTTTGCAATCCAAAGCATTACACAAAAGCAAAAAATGGATAACACAGGAATACAAGAAGCAGACGTGATTGCATTTGTACGTGCATTTTCACAATGTTTGGTACAAGTGTTTTTTATACGAGAGGGCAAAGTGACAGGCAGAGAACATTTTCATATGTATGCAGAGGAACACCAAAGCCGCAGCGACATTATGACAGCTTTTGTTGCTCAGTTTTATAGTGGGACAGCACATGTGCCAAAAGAATTGATTTTGCAAGAGCCTTTTACAGAGGACGAAGCTCCTGTATTGGAATCCTATCTCATGCAGCGCAGAGAAGGAAAAGTCATTGTAACAGTACCACAAAAAGGTGAGAAACATAAGTTAGTAGAATTAGCCTATCAAAATGCTTCTCTTGTATTTGAACAGTTTGGCGAAAAAATGAAACGTGAGGAACAACGTACAAAAGGTGCTATGGAACAACTGCAAGGCGCTTTGGGACTGCAAAACACTTTGCATCGTGTAGAAGCCTATGATATCTCCAATACGCAAGGCTTTTCTTCTGTAGGCTCTATGGTGGTATTTGAAGATGGTATCGCAAAACGTAGTGATTATAGAAAATTTAAGATTAAAACAGTAGTAGGTGCGAATGATTTTGCTTCTATGCAAGAAGTCATCACAAGACGTTTTAATCATGCCATACAAGAAAAAGTGGAAGGGAAAAGCAGTAGTTTTACGCGTTTACCCGATTTAATTTTAATGGATGGTGGAAAAACACAAGTACATGCTGCGCAAAAAGTTTTGGCAGAATTTGGCATAGAAATCCCTGTTTGTGGTATGGTGAAAGATGAAAAACATCGCACAAGAGGTCTATTTTTTCAAGAAAGAGAAATTACAATGCCTTTGACATCGGAAGGGTTTCGTTTGGTTACGCGGATACAAGATGAAGTACATCGTTTCGCGATTATGTATCATAGAAAATTACATGAAAAACAATCACTCCATTCTGTGTTAGATGATATATCTGGAATTGGACAAGTACGCCGCAAAGCCTTGATGCGCCATTTTGGCTCTGTGGAAAAAATTGCTGCCGCAGAAGTAGCTGATTTGTTAGAAGTAGAAGAAATGAATATCAAAACCGCAGAAAATGTATATGCTTTTTTTCACAGTGATACAGTAGATTTACAACAGACATACAACGAACATACAATAGAACCGACAAGTAACTATACTGGAAAGGAGTAGCAACATGTATTCCGCAGCAATTAAGGATTTTGTCGAATATTTCCAATTGGAAAATATTTTACCTGAAATTAATTTAGAAGGTCGTATCATCAATCGCAAGGAAGTCAATCGTCCCGCTTTGCAATTGACAGGCTTTTACGAACGGTTTGACAATGACCGTGTACAACTGATTGGTCGTGTAGAACATAGTTATTTGTTGACCTTGGAACCAGAACAGCGCAGACAGGCGATTTGTCATTTGTTTGAATATCATATCCCATGTTTGATTATTTGTAAAAATTTAGAAGTATTTCCAGAGATGCTGCACTATGGCAGAAAATATGGTGTACCAATTTTCCGTACGACAGAAACGACAACCAGTTTTGTCGCTGGATTGATTGCATGGCTGCATAATGAATTGGCGGAGCGTGAAACGGTACACGGTGTATTATTGGATATTTACGGCGAAGGTGTATTGCTCATTGGGGATAGTGGTATTGGAAAAAGTGAAACAGCGCTAGAATTGATCAAGAGGGGACATCGTTTGATTGCCGATGATGCTGTGGAAATCAAAAAAATCGCAGACCGTACTTTGGTAGGTACATGTCCAGAATTGATTCGTTATTTGATAGAATTGCGCGGAATTGGTATCATCAATGTCAAGGAATTATTTGGTGTAGGTGCCGTGAAAGAAAAAAAGGCAATTGACCTTGTAGTTCGTTTGGAAATGTGGGACGGTACACCCGGCACATATGACCGTTTGGGATTGGACGAGGAATATATTGAGATATTGGGGAATAAAGTTTTATGTAACACAATCCCAATTCGTCCAGGAAGAAATGTTGCTGTAATTTGTGAATCGGCTGCTATTACAAATCGTCAAAAGAAGATGGGAACCAATACAGCAAAAGAATTGGAAGCGCGTATACAAGCAAAATTACAAAAGGGTTAAAGAAAGGAGCGCGGCATGAAAGAAGCGGAGCAACAATTGATTGCACTTTTGGGCAAGGAGCACGTACGAGTGCATGAAAGTATGGCACAACATACGACGTTTAAGACAGGTGGACCAGCAGATTTGTTTTTATTGCCGCATACTGCGCAGGAGGTAGCGGAGGCAATTCGTATTTTGCGTATGTATCAGATTCCATATATGGTCATAGGTAATGGCAGCAATTTATTGGTATGTGACGGAGGCATTCGTGGCGCAGTGATACAGCTTTCTGCCATGCAGCAAGTGGAAATACAAGAAGATATGTTATCTGTGCAGTGTGGCGCATTGTTGTCCACAGCAGCAGCGCAGGCAGCGCAGGCGAGCTTAACTGGACTCGAATTTGCCGCTGGGATTCCAGGTACATTTGGTGGTGCAGTTGTGATGAATGCAGGCGCCTATGGCGGGGAAATGAAAGATGTATTGTGTAGTGTAGAAGTTTTGACAGAAGAACTCGAAATTTTGACATTGCCAGTAGAGGTTTTAGAACTTTCTTATCGTCATAGCATTATTCCTGAGAAGCAGTATATCGTGCTGGGAGGAACACTGCGTTTGCAAATGGGGCAACAAGACACAATATATGCGAAAATGGCAGAATTGGCGCAGCAACGACGCGAAAAACAGCCTTTGCAGTATCCCAGCGCAGGCAGTACGTTCAAACGACCAGAAGGTTATTTTGCAGGGAAACTGATTAGTGATGCTGGATTAAAAGGAAAAACCATCGGTGATGCCCAAGTTTCTGAAAAACATGCAGGATTTATTGTCAATATGGGGCATGCCACTGCAAAAGATATTTTGGACTTGATTGCATATTGCCAAGCGGAAGTAGAAAAACAATTTGGTGTACGATTGGAAACAGAAATCAAGATTGTAGGAGAATTATGATTTTGAACGAAAGAGGAGGGAGAGAAGATGCGATTTGTCATTGTAACAGGTATGTCTGGCGCGGGCAAAACATCAGCGCTCAAATTTTTGGAAGATATCAACTATTTTTGTGTAGATAATATGCCTCCAGCATTGTTGCCAAAGTTTGCAGAACTTTGTTATGAACAAGATGGCGGCTTTGAACGTGTCGCAATGGGAATTGATATTCGAGGCGGCAAGTTATTTTATGACTTATTTTCCGTTTTATTGGAATTACAGGAAAATGGCTATGATTATGAAATCTTGTTTTTAGACGCATCGGATCGCGTTTTGATCAAAAGATATAAAGAAACAAGACGTTCCCATCCTTTATCTCGTCGTGGTTCGATTGAAGAAGGCATTTCCAAGGAACGCGAAATGTTGCGTGAAGTAAAAGCGAAAGCAACCTATATCATTGATACCAGCAATGTATTGACAAGAGAGTTGAAAGAGCAGATCAATCGCATTTTCCAAGATGATGAGAAATTTGAAAGCCTTGTGATTACAGTATGCTCCTTTGGTTTTAAGTATGGAATTCCCCCAGATAGCGATTTGGTATTTGATGTCAGATTTTTGCCAAATCCCTATTATATTCCAGAATTAAAGGAATTGTCAGGCAACGATAGTCCGGTAAGTGACTATGTGATGAGTTTTTCAGAAAGCAAAATATTTTTGGATAAGCTGGTCGATATGCTGGAGTTTTTGATTCCACATTATATCAAAGAAGGGAAAAACAGTTTGGTCATCAGTATTGGCTGTACAGGTGGTAAGCATAGATCAGTGACATTGGCAAATGCATTATTTACTGCTTTGGGACAAGCAAAGCATACCGTACTGCTCAAACATAATGACATCGAAAAAGATGCAAAACGAAAAGCATAACGTCGATTTGTGAAGTGGAGAGAAAGTTATGGCAGAAAACATAAATTTGTCATTTTCCCATAAGGTGAAAGAGGAGTTAGCGCTGCAATTTGGGAATGCACGTCATTGCCAAATTGCAGAACTGGCGGCATATCTAAATATGTGTGGAGAGATTGCCTGTTTTTGCGAAAATTTTTGTCTAAAAATTCATACCGAGAATTTTTACGTCGCGAAAAAGTGCTTTACATTATTGCAAAATACTTTTAATATTAGACTTGATATATCTGTGCATTCTAGCGGAAAAAAGCGGCATAGCTATTTATTATTACTTCGGGATACACAACAAATACGACGTGTTCTGCAAGCATGCGGCATACACTATGATGTAAAAACATGCCAAATGGAACATAGCATTTCTGCCCTTGTGACAGGCAGTATCTGCTGTCGTCGTGCATATTTGCGTGGAGCGTTTTTGGCGGTGGGCTCCGTCAATGATCCGAATAAAAACTATCATCTCGAATTTGTGATGCAAACAGCCAGATTGGCAGAGCAGTTGCGCGAGATGATGTATTCCTTTTCTTTGGAAGCCAAGATTGTGCCGCGGAAAGAGCATTTTGTGGTATATCTAAAAGAAGGCGAACAAATTGTGGATTTATTGAATGTGATGGGCGCACATGTGGCTTTGATGGAATTGGAAAATGTTCGTATCGTCAAAGAAATGCGCAATGACATCAATCGAAAGGTCAACTGCGAAACAGCAAACCTCAACAAGGTTGTTGGGGCGGCTGTAAAGCAATTAGAGGATATTTCATATATCCAGCAGACCATAGGACTGCATAAGCTTTCGCCGCAGTTGCAAGAACTGGCAGAAGTTCGATTGCAATACCCAGATAAAAGTTTGAAAGAATTGGGTATGTTGTTATCAGAACCTGTTGGAAAATCCGGTGTCAATCATCGGTTACGCAAAATAAGCGGGATTGCAGAAACATTAAGAGAGGGGAAAGGTGAGGCAGAATGACACAAAAAACAATCATTATCAAGGAATCTTTAGATGCAAGACAAGCAGCATTCTTTGTGCAAACAGCAGGAAAATTTCAAAGTGATATTCGCATTGCGATTGATGACAAAAAGGTGAATGCAAAAAGCATTATGGGTATAATCGCTTTGGGAATGACAGCAGGACAGTCTGCAAATATTATTGCAGAAGGCAGTGACGAAGAAGCCGCTGTCAATGAATTGGCGGCAGTATTGGCATAATAAACTTTTAGAAAAAACGCAATTATTACAAAATGATATATACAAAAGAAATGATGGATAATTTTTTCACTGATATTGAAAATTTGTGATGAAAAATGATACAAGCATCTGTTTGCATATCATGGGAATGTTTGCAAACAGATGTTTCTCGTATCATTGTTTTTAGCTTGATATCAATGCTTGTAAAATGATACAAGCTCAAATGCAGAGGATATTTTCCAGCATAGGCAACAAAATAAAATCATGAGATGTTCCTTGCGAAGGACGAAAGTCCCACCATCTCACAAATAAAAAACAGGGGGTTTTTTTATGCAAAAAATAAAATTTACACCAAAAATGTTATCATATACTGCGTTGATTGCAGCGGTTTATACGGTATTGACTGTAGGAATAGCACCATTCAGCTACAATGCGATTCAAATTCGATTTTCTGAAATATTGGTGTTATTGGCGTTTCTGGATAAACGTTATGCACCAGGCTTGATATTAGGTTGTTTTATTGCGAATTGTTTTAGCCCTCTCGGCATTGTAGATGCAATTTTTGGAACAACTTGTACTGCAATCGCGCTTTATGGAATAACATATCATAGTAAGACATTATTTGGCGCAAGTTTGTGGCCGGTATTTTGTAACGCATTTTTAGCGATAGAATATTATTTTTTACAACAAGCACCTTTGCTGTTTACCGCAGGTACAATTGCACTGGGTGAGTTTTTGGCGGTATCTTGTATTGGTGTGGTGGTGTTCCGACAGATTATGAAAAGCAATGCTTTAGTAGCACAATTAAAAATACAAGCATAATCAAAAGCACTGTTTCCCTTTCGGAAATAGTGCTTTTTTATATGGCAACCGCATACATTGATTTTGGGAGGGATTGCCATGAAGCGTAAAAAACTGGTACTGTTTGTATCTGCGGCAGTATTGTTAGGAGGATATACTGTTGGCATTTTGGGTCAGCCACAAGGCAGCTTGACACAAAATCAGGTCGATGCACCGAATACAGTACAAAATCAAGAAGACATAGCAAAAAGCGTATTAGATTCCACTGGCAGAAGTCAACAATATGATTTACAAGATTTAGAAGATGTGACAGTATACTTTGGCGGTGATGTGACAGGAAACAAAGAAGATGTTGTCGTAACACTGAATTTTGGACCCAAAAATACAGTCGTGGCAGCATATACATCAGATGGAAATGTGTATGAATACACAGGGGATTTAGGAGATTTTTATGGTGTACAAAATGTGCGGTTTGTACCTGTGCCAGAATTGGGAAAAGATATTGTGATTGTACGCGAACAAATCAACGAGTCTTTGGGCTCTTTTCAACAGACAGATGTTTTACGTGGGTATGTGTATGATGGAAAAAATTTTCAACCTGTACTCAATACACCACAAAAAATAGAATCAAGTTGGAATGATATTTGGAATCAAAGCGAAATTCGTGACGAAAGTCTATGGCGCCGTGTGACAGAAGAAACGGAAAGCAATTGGACAGGGGGAGAAGATCCCGCATTGACAATCACACGCTATCAAACATATTTGGAATCAAACAATACAGAGGAAAATCAAGTGCCCAATGACGATACATTTCAGGAAAAAGATAGTCGTGTTGTAGTAGAACGGTTTTATTGGTCAGAAAAATGGAAACGCTTTATCTTAAAAGAAGCCACAGACAAAGAAACAGGAGAGCCGGTTGCCATTATTGAAGACTTGACCATTTCGCCCTATCAATTGGCAGGTTTGACCGACCAAAAAGATTATGGGATTGTACGTCAAGATGGTAGTACAGATTATGTAACAAAAGAAGAATTAGAATTTTAAAAATTTGCTTGACAAATAGTTTTTGCATGTTATAATATCACTATCTTCAATAGATTTTATAAAAGTTTGAAAAAACCTGTGATTAAGAGAAGTAGTTTTACTGTATGCACTGACAGAGAGTTGCCGATGGTGGGAAAGCAACAGTCATCGTAAAATGAATGGACTTATGAGGGCGGACGAAAGCAATTGCAAGTAGTAACCGACGGGAACCGCACCCGTTACCAGAGCGGACTGTATGAAAGTACAGAATAGAGTGGATGATATCTCATCAATTTGGGTGGTACCGCAGGATATTCAGTCTTGTCCCATAGCAATATGGCGACAGGGCTTTTTTTATTGTTTGATTACAAGGAGGTATGCAGCATGAAAAAAAGTGGCAGACGATGGCGTAACTCAGAAAAATATAACAATGAAAACTAACATAAGAAAATAGACAAATAGAAAAAGGAGAGAATGAATTATGAAAAAATTTTTTGCTTTGACAATGGCTATGGTAATGGCAGCAATGGTATTTACTGGGTGCAGCACTACAACAGATAACGCAGAAGCAACAGAAAATACAGACACTGCTGTAAGTGAAGATGTTCCTGTGATTGGGATTTCTCAGTATGGGCAGCATGCTTCTTTGGATAACTGCCGAGAAGGATTTTTGCTTGGCTTAGAAGAAAGCGGCTTGGTAGAAGGTGTCGATTATGTCATTGATTATCAGAATGCAGGCTTTGATGATAATATTGCACAACAAATCGCACAGAATTTTTCTGCAAAAAATGTTGCGTTGATGTGTGGAATCGCAACCAATTCTGCAACAGCTTGTTATGCAGCAGCAGAAGATAAAAATATTCCAGTTATTTTTACCGCTATTTCCGATCCTGTAGAAGCAAAATTGGATAGCGGCAATATTACAGGTACCAGTGATAAATTGCCCGTAGAAGAACAGATGAAACTGATTCGCGAAATTCAGCCAGATGCAAAAACAATTGGTATTTTATATACTACAAGCGAACCAAATTCTGTTTCGGCTGTAAGAGAATATGAAGAAAAAGCAAGCCAATATGGATTTACCATCGAAGCTTTGGGTGTAACACAACAAGCGGAAGTATTGCAGGCGGCAGATACTTTGATTGCAAAAGATATTGATTGCATGACAAACTTAACAGACAATAATGTGGTTGGTGTTTTGCCATCTATCTTGGAAAAAACAAATGATGCCAATATTCCGGTTTATGGCAGTGAAATTGAACAAGTAAAAATTGGCTGTGTGGCTTCTGCTGGGATTGAATATGTCGCATTGGGCAAACAGACAGGCGCGATGGCAGCAAAAATCCTCAAAGGAGAAGCAACCGCAGAAGAAATGCCTTACGAAACAGTAAGTTCTTTTGAAACTTATGTGAATCCAAGCGCTTTGGCAGAAATGGGCTTAGAAGTACCTGCAAGCATTGCAGAAACGGCAATTGATGTCACAGTGACAGAATGATTCTAAATGTAGTATAAGAGAGGTTTTCCGAAATGAATGCAATGTTAGAATTATGCGTGAGTACATTGACACAAGGCTTTATTTATGCTTTGTTGTCATATGGTGTATATATTACGTATAAGATATTAGATTTTCCTGATTTGACAGTAGATGGTAGCTTTCCATTAGGGGCTGCGATAACAGGTGTGCTTTTGGTGCAGGGTGTGAATCCATTTTTGACACTGCTTGCTGCTTTATTGATTGGTGCAGTTGCTGGTTTTGTCACAGGTTTTATCCATGTCAAATTAGGCGTACGTGATTTGTTAGCAGGGATTATCACGATGACAGCACTGTTCTCTATCAATCTGCAAATTGCTGGCTCTAATCTGGCGATTGAACGTAGTATAGATACCATATTTACATCTGGTCCAGTGATGTTGTTGATGGGCAATGCTTCCTTGATTTATCGCAAATTTGTGGTTGCATTGGTCATTGCAGTAGGTGTGAAATTGATTTTAGATTGGTACTTGAAAACAAAAAGCGGTTTGTTGTTGCGTGCGGTAGGCGACAATGCAACATTAGTCACTACATTGGCAAAAGATAAAGGTAATGTCAAATTATTAGGTCTTGTGATTGCCAATGCTTTGGTAGCATTGTCTGGGGCGATTGTTTGTCAAGAACAGCGTGCATTTTCCAGTACAATGGGTACAGGACAAGTTGTGTTTGGTTTGGCAGCAGTCATCATTGGTACAACATTGTTTCGTAAAATGAGCTTTATGAAGGCAACAACTGCGGTTTTGATTGGCAGTGTGTTCTATAAAGCATGTATACAGGTTGCAATCAGTTTGGGATTGCCTGCAAACTTATTAAAATTGGCAACAGCAGTTTTGTTCTTAGTCATTCTTGTTTTGGGCAACAAGCAGAAAGGTGGGGAAGAACATGCTTGAGTTAAAACATATCCGAAAAGTATATAACCCCGGCACTGTCACAGAAATGTGTCTGTTTGATGACTTTAACCTGACTGTAAAAGATGGTGAGTTTGTATCCATTGTTGGCAGTAATGGGAGTGGGAAAACCTCTATGCTCAATATCATTTGCGGCAGCATTCCCATTGAAGGCGGACAAGTGTTGATAGGTGGAAAAGATATTTCCAAAATGAAGGACTATCAACGTTATCGTACCATAGGACGAGTGTATCAAAATCCTTCGATGGGCACATGTCCCAATCTGACTATGTTGGAAAATATGTCTTTGGCGGATAACAAGGGAAAATATTTCGGTCTTGGGTTTGGCGTCAATAAAGCAAGAGAAAATTATTATAAAGAACAACTCTCTATATTGGGGCTGGGATTGGAAGATAAGATGCATGTCAAGCTAGGTGCGCTTTCTGGTGGACAAAGACAGGCAGCATCACTCATTATGTCTACATTAACACCGATCGAATTTTTGATATTAGATGAACATACAGCTGCATTAGACCCCAAAACAGCCGAAATCATCATGGAATTGACCCATAAAGTAGTGGCAGAAAAAAATCTGACTGCTATGATGGTAACACATAATCTGCGTTATGCAGTCGATTATGGTACACGCTTGATTATGATGGATAAAGGCGGTATTGTCATGGATAAAGCAGACCAAGAAAAAACGGAAACCAAAATCGAAGATATATTAGATGTATTTACTTCCATCAGTATTGAATGTGGCAATTAAACTGAAAACAAAATGTAGAAAAACGCGTTGGATTAGAATGAATGTCTAATCGAACGCGTTTTTTCAATGGCAAAAATCATCTAGTATAGCAAAAAGTGTTTCTTGCAGACAAGTATATAATACTTCATATCCTTGATTACTCAAGTGTATTCCATCAAATTGAAAGCAATCCTCATATTGTTTGGGGTTCTCTATTTTTTTGTATTGTGCAAATAAATCAATGCAAGGCAATTCATATTCTTTTGCGAGATTTTGCACAATCTGCCCATATGCTTCCAATCGTTCATTGGTTGTGAAAGGATAGAAATCGGTATCTACCATGGAAGGTGGTGTCAATAATATGGGCAATGTTTTTCCAGAATGAAAAGCATGTTGTGTGGTCAGGGACAAAATGCGATCCAATATTTGTCTGTAGTTTTGTTCATATTCATATGGTGTACGATATTGCCCTTCATTCAATGCACAATCATTAGAACCAAATAATATGAACACAATTTGCGGTTTGCGTCCCAAAATACTACCTTGCAATCTTTGTAATGCTTCTCTCGTAGTTTGTCCATTGATACCGCTGTTGATTACGGTAAATGTGTGATTTGGATACCGTTTTGGCAAATCTTGGGACAAACGATATGGAAATGCAATCTGCTCTAATACCCCGTAACCATAAGTAAGACTATCACCAAAACAAACGATTTTGATTTCTTTCTCTTGCATATATTTCCCTCCTTGGTTTCATTGTAAGGTGAAATGATGCAATTTGTCAACGTAAGGAATCTGCATGTTCCGCAGAAATCGCATGTAAAAAATCCTGTTTGTAGTGTCGGCTGACATAGGCATGTTCTGCAGATTGAAAGAAAGAGAGTTCCCAAGGATTTTTGCTTTTATCCAAAAAGGAAATATTATGTAAATTTACAATAAAAGAACGATGCGTTTGTACCATAGTTTCACATTCGATGGCATTGCGTACTTTGTAAAGGGGCAAAGCAACGGCAAGGGTACGATCTTTAGTATGTAGTATTGTTTTCTTCAATACGATTTCGATAAACAAAATGTCATCATATGGTACGATGGCAACGCCTTGTGGTGTATGAAGCTGTAAATTTTTGCGTACAGACTTCGATAATCGTGTAGATATATTTTGATAAAAATGTAAAAGCTGTAAAAAAGCAGCCTCTCGTTCTTTGTGAAAAGGCAAAAGAAAAAATTCACAACGATTCCATTTGGGATAAAGTTGTAACAAATGCGCATATTCTCCTGACAGTACAATGACAGGTGTATATTGATGTTGTGGCAATCTGCGCAACATAGTCAAAAAGCGTTTGGCTTCGGAAAATGCTACATCAGGTACCAATAGAATACAATGAATCTCTTTTTGTTTGACCACAAATGCAGCTTGTTCTATGGTGCTACTTTCATAAAGAGATAGATCTGCCATTTGTCCACATAATTTATAAATTTTTTCGATAGGGTGTTTATCCAAAGATAATAAAAGTAAATGAAACACAATATCCCTCCTGAAATATCACAATTTATTACATAATATCACAAAACAAAAACAAATACAAATAAAAGTGGTGGCATATTATTTTGCAAACAGAATATATTGGAAAAAGGAGGTAGATGGATATGGACAAACTAGAGCATATTTGGAAATGCTTGCCTTCTCATATTGTAGAAGCAATACAATATCAATCGTGGTTTTTGCAAAGTGATTTGGAAGAAATTCGGCTGCGTGTGGAACAGCCTTTACGTGTCAAAACAAAATTTGAGTGGAAAACAGTAAAGAAAGAAAATGGACAAGCGCCTGTGATTGTGACGCAAAATGATATGAAAGCAACGATTTCACGTTTGAGTGCTTATTCTTTATATGCCTTTGCAGAAGAATTGCGGCAGGGTTATGTCACAATAGAGGGTGGACATCGTATTGGATTTTGTGGAAAAGCAGTGATGGAGCAAGGACATATCCAAACATTGTGTCAAATCAGTTCTTTGAATATACGAATTGCAAAACAAATATTGGGTTGTGCGGACGATATATTACCCTATTTGTTTGAAAATGACCAATTTTGCCATACGGTTTTGGTATCGCCTCCAGGCTGTGGAAAAACAACATTGTTACGAGAAATGATACGACGTTTGGCTTCTGCACCATTTGATTTTACGATAGGCATTGCGGACGAACGAGGAGAAATTGCTGGTATGTGTGAAGGGGAAGCACAAATGCAATTAGGAGAAAACAGCGATATCATCAGCGGTTGCCCCAAAGCAGAAGCTATGCAGATGCTATTGCGCAGTATGTCACCATGTGTCATTGCAGCTGATGAATTGGGACGAGAGGAGGATTTTCAGGCGGTAGCAGATATCATACATGCGGGTGTGAAATTGCTTTGTACCATACATGGAAATTGTCTACAAGAGATACAAAAGCGACCAATGTTGCATCAATTATTGGAAATGCAAGCGATACAAAGGTTTGTTTTCCTATCAAGCGATGGCAGTGCCAATCGTGTATCTTATATTCTTAATGGCGATGGTCAGATCTGTTACAAAAGAAAGGGGCATACAAATGATACTCAAAACAGTGGGAATGATATGCATTTTGGCAGCAACTACATTGGGTGGCGCATGCCTAGGAGTACGGGACAAATACCGCTTGCAGGATTTGAATACAATCATGCGAGCAATGACACTTTTGCAGAGCGAAATAGCATATCTGTCCGCACCATTGCCCGAAGCACTGGAAGCAGTCAGTCTCAAAATTCGTGGTGAGATTGGTCTGATATTAGAAGAAGTCGCAAAGGAAATGATAGAACGAAAAGAATGCAGCGCAGAAGAAATTTGGACATGTATTTGGCAAAAACACATCACACACACCTATTTTATTCCAGAAGATTTTCACCATATTTTAGAATTTGGCAAAACATTGGGTTATTTGGATAAACAACAGCAACAAAACAGCATTGCACTTTTATTAGATGTATTGCGGCAATCAAAAGAAAATTTATTGTTACACATACAGAAAACAGGCAAACTGTATTACCAAATGGGTTTTTTATGTGGTTTGTTGGTAATCATTGCATTATTGTAAAGGCATCAAAGAAAAGGAGGGAACGATGTGGAAATCAGCATTGTATTTCGGATTGCTGCGGTTGGAATTTTGGTTGCAGTACTCAATCAAATTTTGTCCAAAGCCGGCAGAGAGGAACAGGCGATGATGACAACGCTTGCAGGTTTGGTATTGGTATTGTTTTGGGTGATACAATATATCAGCGAATTGTTCCAAACGATGCAGGCAATGTTCCGCTTTTAGGGAGATGACAGGTATGGAAATGATTCAAATTACAACGTTTGGTTTGATTGGTGCATTTTTGAGTTTGTTGTTAAAGAAAAGTTATCCCCAATTTGCGCTTTGTGTGGCATTGATTACAGGCACAATATTGCTTTTTTGGATTTGTACGCCTTTGGGTGAATTATTGCAGCAATTGCAGGAAATTGCTGCACAAGCAGGTGTGCAAGATGGATACTTTACAATTGTACTAAAAGTGATAGGGATTGCTTATTTATCCCAATTTGGTGCACAACTTTGCAGTGATGCGGGGGAAAGTGCCATAGCCGCGAAGATTGAATTAGCAGGAAAGGTGCTGATTATGGCAGTTGCCGCGCCAATATTGTCCGCATTGCTTCAGGTGGTGATGTCATTGGTGTAAGGAGGGAATGTGTTTGAAAAAAATATATTGTCTAGTGATATTGTTATGCTGCCTGATATATCCCAATACTACATATGCACAAGCCGATGTTCCAACCGAAACAGAGATGGAAACAAAGACGGAAAACGATATGACGCAAGAGTATTTTGCGCAATTGGAGGAAGTAGACGAAGCAACAGAAGATTATTTAGACGGGACAAGTTTTACAGATTTGATACAAAAAATTTTATCGGGTGAACTATCATTTTCTATAGAAGATGGAAAAGAATGGTTGATGAAAATGGCGTTTGGAGAAATACGAACACAAGGAAAACTCGTCATGCAGCTTTTGACAGTATCTGTTTTGGCAGCCATTTTGCGACAATTAAGCGCATCTTTTGCAAATAAAGAAGTGGGCGAAATGGGGTTTTATGTTTGTTATATGATATTGATTGCAGTGGTGTTGACCACATTCTTTGAGATTACGGAAGCACTGATAGAACGTGTGGAACAGACAGCGGATATATTTTCTGTTATGTTGCCGGTGTTTCTGGCTTTGTCTGCTTCCTCCGGCAATCTGACACAGACTGCTTTGATGGGTCCTACCTTGATGGGGGGCTGTACCTTGATTGCTATATTGATGAAAACAGTAATTGTACCTATCGTTTTGGTGGCTGTGGCATTGGAAATGACAGACCGTTTATCTGACCAGCCGTTAACAAGCCGTTTTGCAAAATTGCTCAAGCAGTGTTTGAATTGGGGACTCAAAGGTCTGGCAGGTGGTTTTATGTTGCTGTTATCCTTGCAAAAGCTAGGTGGGGGCGCAATCAATTCTTTGACTGTGCGTACTGCAAAAATTGCAGTCAATGCAGTGCCGGTAGTAGGAGATGTTATGGGTGGAGCGGTAGATACTGTTGCGACTGTAACAGGAACGCTGCGCCATGGGACATTGGTGGCAGTGGTTATATTTTTTTTGATATTTTCTTTTCCATTGATTTTGAAATTGGTTATTATGACTTTGATTTTCAAATTTTGTGCAGCAGCGGCAGAATCTATTTGCGAGGCGCGCTTGGTGGATTGTATCGGTGTGGCAGGAGAATATACCAGTTTATTGCTTGGCATGTTGTTTTTGGTAGAAGTTATGTTGTTGTTTGGTGCGATTTTATTATTAGGTGTACTTTAGAGATATTGTGCGAAAAGACGATGAGGAGGCATAGGCATGATTACGGCATTTACCGCATATATAAAGACTATAACAGCTTTGACCGTATTTGCCGCTATGGCTGGACTATTGATGCCAAATGGTAAATTTCGGCAATACACACGATGGGTATTGGGTTTGATGGTATTGACTGCTATGATACAACCACTTTTGCAGCTATTTACATAAGCAGTGTGGACACCCAAAAAATTACAGGAGAGAGCCGATACAGAACAGATACAATGTTTTCTTTGATTACAGAAACAAAGAAAAATCAAAAAAACTGTATCATTTGACTGGAACGAAAGGAGTACAGAGATGAAAAACGATTTTTTTCGGCAAATGTTCCAGCCGGAGAATAAAAAAACGCTGATATGGATGATTACCATTTGTGTTTTGGGAATTGTTTTACTATACTGTAGCAGCCATTGGACAAACCAAAAAGAGGATACTACACAAGCAGAACAAACCATACCACAAAATAACCAAAGACCAGAACAAATATTAGAAGAAGAAATGGAACGTATACTTTCGCAAATTGCAGGAGCAGGAGAGGTTGAGGTGATGCTGACATATCGTTCTACACAAGAGCATGTACCAGCTACAGAACAAATCATAGAAGAAACAACACGAGAGGGGGAAAACACAAAAAAAGAAGAACAACATATGGTATTGTTGGAGCAGGAAAATGGACAGACGCCAATGATTTTGACAGAACTTGCCCCACAAGTGGAGGGTGTTGTCATTGTGGCACAAGGTGCAGGAGATGCAGTTGTATGTAATTCTTTGCATCAGGCAGCGCAAGCCTTGTTGCAGGTTCCATCACATAAAATAGCAATTATAAAAATGAAATCATAAAAAATAAAATATAAAATATAAAATATGAATCATTCAATCATCATATCATGAAAGGGGAAATCAAGAGATGTTTCAAATCAAAAGAAATCAAGTAGTAGTTACTGCTTTGGCGGTCATGATTGCAGCTGCGGGGTACTTAAATTTTCAAGAAAATAAACAGGCTGAGGGTACACAAACGGCAATGCAATTGACAGAAGAAGGAGATTATACGGCAGTAGTAGAAGATGATTATGCAGCATTACCTGATGATTTGACAGCAGAAGAAACATTGGATCCCATTACAGCAGAACTAACTGCACAAACAGAAGAAAACGTAGAAACTGCGGAGGCTTCTACAACAACCGGCGATGGAACGGCTGTATTTGCCAATGCGGCAACCAGCAGTGATGCAGCAACACAATATTTTGCAGAAGCAAAATTGGACAGAGAACAATCACGCGCAAAACAAAAAGATATTTTGACAGAAATGCTCAATAATGAAAATGTAAGCGAAGATCAAAAAACAGTTTGCAGTGATAGTATGTTGGAATTGCAGCAACGCATTGAAAAAGAAACCGCAGCAGAAGCCATGATTGAGGCAAAAGGATTTTCAGATGCATATGTCCGTATTGATGATGATACAGTAGATGTTGTAGTAAACAAAGAAAATTTAACAGATCAGGAAGTGGCACAAATCGAAGATATTGTCAAACGCAAAACAGGGTATCGTGCAGATCAAATTCGTATTTCTTCATGGAAGGCAGGCAATTGAGTATCTCAATATAAGAAAAAATTTTTTATATAAAAATGAAAACTGTACTGTATATTTTATATTTTACAATATACAGTACAGTTTTTTATTTTAGTTTGTAGTTTGATTGATACATAGATTTACGAAAACAGAGAATATTAAAAATATAAGTCTAATACACGTTCTGTCAAATATTTTTCTGCATTGGCACGTATGGCAAGTAATAAAACCAACATGATTTTTTTGGTTTCTTCATCATATTCACTTAGTAAAGCCTTTTCTGGGTAAACATCAGTTTGTGTTTCACTAGCAGAAGCTTTGATATATGCGCGCGTTGCCTTTTGTAATGCAACAAAACCAGCATAAATTTCTGTTGTGCGTTGATACATATTTTCGGTAGAATCTGTCATCAATATACTGTGAAATAAAGTTGCAATATCTTTTATGGATAATACTGTTTTCAAATGAAAAATCATAATGAGTAGCATGATATGCATACGGCTGTATTTTTTCTTCACAGGCGGCGGCAAAATTTTTGCTTTTGTGTAGTTGTTGATCATAGTTTTTGTCAATATTTTTGTATCAACAGTACGTTTATAAGGGTGTAAAGAATGTTCCATAAATGTGGTGACTTGATCCATATACAAATCAATATTTGGAATATCTTGTATTTCTATCACAGTAATTGCATCGATTTTCTGTTGAAAATTATCTATAATTTCGGCAAAAGTTCCCATAATTCCTCCTGAAATTTTGACATGATGTCATTATATAGTATTTTATACCATGTTTCAATATAATTTCGTATATAATATATGTTGCGTTTTATAATAATATATGATAATATTTTAATATTATTATAAGTGGTATTAAAAACTATGTAAGGAAGTGTGATTATGCAAAAGAAATGGAACGTGAGAGACCCCGGCAGTGCGTGGACACATTTTATCGGTTTTTTGGCAATCATTCCTTGTTTCATTGCTTTGTTGCTTCGCGCACAAGCAGAAGCAGGTATGTTTGAGGTTGTGGCATTTACGATATTTGGTGTATCTTTATTGTTGCTGTATGGCGCAAGCACCATTTATCATACATTATGTTTGCCGCCAGAACAGGTGCAATTGTTACGCAGAATCGACCATATGATGATATTTGTATTGATTGCTGGCACATATACGCCCATTTGTCTGATATCCTTGAGAGGGGTATGGGGTTGGACGTTGTTGGCTTTGATTTGGGGTATTGCGCTATTGGGTATTTTGCTTAAAATTTTTTGGCTGCATGCACCCAGATGGCTTTCTACTTTGATTTATGTAGTCATGGGGTGGTTGGCAGTGGTAGCATTTGTACCATTAGAAAGAGCAGTATCTTGGCAAGGAATTGGCGTTTTGTTGGCTGGCGGTATTGCCTATACCATTGGTGCTGTGATTTATGCCACAAAAAAACCAAACTTACCCAATTGGAAATATTTTGGATTCCATGAAATTTTTCATGTGTTTGTTATGGTAGGCAGTGCATTTCATATTGCGTTTATGTTTGCATTTGTGGCATAAAGTATCTCGTGTTCTGTAAATTGTATACAAATATAGATGTCAAATTATGCGAATTTCTCAAAATCAAAGTATTTTTTTCTGTGATTTCAAAAAAATCCCCAAAATCACTTGATTTCTTTTGGTAAATATGGTATAAATGTTTTCGTAAAAAGACATTGACGAGGAGTAGTACATTTGGAAGTTTTTCTCAGAGAGTCGCCGGCAGGTGCGAGGCGATAAAAACGAAAAATGGAACTGGCCTTTGAGTTTTCCGTGGAACGCAGCTTGCAAGTAGACGGCAACGGTTGCCTCCGTTATCGGGCGTAAGAGTGTGTTTCTATGGAAACAAACTAGAGTGGTAACACGGAGTATCCCTTCGTCTCTAACGAGATGAAGGGATTTTTTTTGAAATGTCTGAGCAACACGAAAAAGGGAGGAAATAAAAATGGATAGTCGTTATGATTTCAGAGAAATTGAAAAGAAATGGCGCGCAGAATGGGAAAAAAATCCAATCAATAAAGAAGATGATGTCAAACCCAAATTTTATTGTCTGGATATGTTCCCTTATCCCTCTGGTACAGGGCTGCATGTTGGTCACTGGAGAGGATATGTATTGAGTGACGTTGTGAGCAGATATAAAGTACTGCAAGGGTATCAGGTATTGCACCCTATGGGCTGGGACGCATTTGGTCTGCCTGCAGAAAATTTTGCGATTAAAAATAATATGCATCCTAGTATCGCAACTGCAAATAATATTGCAAATGTAAAAAGACAGCTGCATGAAATCAGTGCACTTTATGATTGGGATAAAGAAGTGGATACCACAGACCCGAATTATTACAAATGGACACAATGGATTTTTGTGCAAATGTTCAAACATGGTCTGGCATATGAAAAAGAAATGCCTTTGAACTGGTGCCCTAGCTGTAAATGTGTATTGGCAAACGAAGAAGCAACAAATGGTACCTGTGAACGTTGTGGCGCAACAGTAACAAAGAAAAATCTGCGTCAATGGATGCTGAAAATTACAGCATATGCAGATCGTCTGTTGGAAGATTTGAAAACATTGGATTGGTCTGACAAAGTGAAAAAAATGCAGTCTGACTGGATTGGTAAGAGCTATGGTGCAGAAGTAGGATTTAAAGTGGTAGATAGTGATTTGACAATCAATGTATACACCACAAGACCAGATACATTGCATGGTTGTACTTTTATGGTATTGGCACCAGAATACAAAGATGTCGCTGCACTGACTACCCCAGAATGTAAAGAAGCTGTAGAAAAATATTGTTTTGAAGCTTCTACAAAATCTTCTGTAGACCGTATGACAGATAAAGAAAAAACAGGTGCATTTACAGGTTCTTATTGTATCAATCCAGTAAATGGCAAACAGATTCCAATTTGGGTTGCAGATTATGTATTGGCAGACTATGGTACTGGCGCGGTTATGTGTGTACCTGCACATGACGAACGTGACTTCGCTTTTGCGAAAAAATTTGATTTGCCTATCATTCAGGTAATTCTGCCAGAAGGTGAAGAAGAAAAAGAATTGACAGAAGCATATACTGGTGATGGTATTATCATCAATTCTGGCGATTGGAATGGCATGAAAGCTTTTGAAGCAAAAGAAAAAGTGCCTCATATCATGGAAGAAAAAGGTCTGGGCAAAAAGACTGTAAACTATAAACTGCGTGACTGGGTATTCTCCAGACAAAGATATTGGGGTGAACCAATTCCAATTGTACATTGCGAACATTGCGGCGCAGTTGCAGTGCCAGAAGATCAATTGCCTGTATTGTTGCCCCAGGTAGAATCTTATAAACCAACCGATACAGGGGAATCTCCTTTGGCACATATTGACGAATGGGTCAATACCACATGTCCAAAATGTGGTCGTCCAGCAAAAAGAGAAACCAATACTATGCCACAATGGGCAGGTTCTTCTTGGTATTTCCTGCGTTATGTAGATAACCATAATGATAAAGAATTGGCAAGCATGGATAGATTGAAAAAATGGGCGCCTGTTGATTTGTATGTCGGCGGTATCGAACATGCGGTATTGCATTTGCTGTATGCACGTTTCTATACAAAATTCTTGTATGACATTGGTGCAGTGCCATTTGAAGAACCGTTCCAGAGATTGTTTAACCAAGGTATGATTACCAAAAATGGCGGTAAAATGAGTAAATCTTTGGGTAATGTTGTTTCTCCTGATGATTTGGTACAAAATTATGGCTGTGACTCTCTGCGTATGTATGAACTGTTTGTAGGTCCTCCTGAATTGGATTGTGACTGGGACGACAGCGGTATTGATGGTGTATTCCGTTTCCTGAACAGAGTATGGAAATTGGTTTACAATAATAAAGATTTGGAAATTGCGCCAACAAAAGATATGGAATATCTGCGCAATAAACTGATTTTCGATATTACAAACCGTTTGGAAGCACTGACCATGAACACTGTAGTCAGCGGTTTTATGGAATATACCAATAAAATCATAGATTTGAGCAAACAGCAGGGTGGCGTAGACAAACAGACTTTGGAAACATTGGTTGTGCTGTTGGCACCTTTTGCACCACATATTGCAGAAGAACTGTGGAAAGAATTGGGACATCAAGAATCTGTATTTGATGCTGGTTGGCCAGAAGCAGACGAAAGCAAAATGGTTCAGGATACCATCGAAATCGCTTTGCAGGTAAGCGGTAAATTTAGAGATACGATGATGGTTGCTGCTGATGCAGATAAAGAAACTGTTTTGGCAAAAGCAAAAGAAGTTTTGGCTTCTCGTTTGGAAGGAAAAACAGTAGTGAAAGAAATCTATGTTCCTGGCAAAATTGTAAATATTATTGCAAAATAAAGATAAACAATTATGATAAAAAGGCGGCTGCTGGCGTTTACGCAGGCAGTCGCTCTTTGTTTGGAGGGACAATAAAATGGCAGAATGGTACTTGTTGGATACCTCTGATTTGCAGGAATATATGCTGCAAGCATTCTCTTTTCTGCCGCAGGAGGAACAAAATCGTATCTTACAAATACAGACGCAAAAACAAAGATTACTGTCTTTGGCAAGTCGTATCTTACTATATGAGGTAGGCAGAACATATGGTATCTCCGATTTTCGTATGACATATGGAAAGCATGGAAAGCCAATATTATCTGCTGCGTCAAATTTTCAATTTAATCTCTCCCATAGTGGCAAATATGCTGTACTTGCGTGCAGTACATTACCTGTGGGGGTAGATGTGGAACAGATACGAGAACGAATGCCGAAACATTTAGAAAAAATACTTTCACCAGAAGAACAAATGTATTTAAAACAACAAAACAATGCTTTGGAAATCTTTACAAAGATTTGGACCAGGAAGGAAAGTTTTGTCAAATGGAAAGGCGAAAGAATTTTTGATGCACCCAATCAATGGAATATGGTGGATTCGTCTGGTTTAGTACAAAAATTATATAATATGGGTTGTCAGTTTTGTGAATATACTTTGGAAAATCATATACTATCGCTGTGTATTTCCGTTACAGATCAAGTACCACAAAAACTTCACATTTTGCATGGAAAGGATATTTTCTCTTAAAAATTCATGAAAGAAAAAGAATATCTCTTTTCAAATGGACAAAAATTATGTATAATAACCCATGGTGAAAACCTTTGCAGAATCTAAAAGAGGTGGAGAAATACACATGAAACGGTGGAATTATAAAAAAATATGTTGTGTTTGCTTATCTGCAATTTTGCTGACCTGTACTGTGCCACAAGTATACGGGAAAACAGTCAGTGAATTGGAAGCGGAAAGAGAAGAACTTTCCAAGCAAACAGAAGAAGCATTGGCGGCGATTGAAGATTTGGAATCCAAGCAGCTATCTGTAGAAGAAGAAATGGATGCTATGGACCAAGCTATGAATAGTTTGCAGGCAGAAATGGACGCAGCGCAGGAAGAATTGGATCGTATCGAAGCATCATTGGAACAAAGCCAAAAAGATTTGGAAGAAGCAACAAAAAAGAGAGATGAGCAGTTTGATTTGCTTTGCAAACGTTTAAAATATTTGCAGCAAAAAGGTGCGGAAGGATATATGGAAATTTTATTAGAGGCAGAAAGCTTTTCCGATTTATTCTTACGTATGCAATATGTAAACGATATTATGGAATATGACAAAGAATTATTAGACCAATTGCAAGAAACACAGAAAGTCATTGAAGAAAAGACAAAGCAGATTGAAGAAGATAAAATTGCACAAGAAAAAGTTGTCGCAGAATATAATGAAAAATATGCAAGTATGGAAGAAGTGCTTCAGGAGAAAAAAGAATTGGTTGCTTCTTATCAACAAGATGTAGAAAAATATGAACAAATGGTAGAAGCAAATAAAAAAGCCGACCAAGAAGTATTGAATGAATTGGCAAAACAACAGCGCCAGCAACAA
Source organism: uncultured Lachnospiraceae bacterium (assembly GCA_944384295.1). Lineage (GTDB taxonomy): Bacteria > Bacillota > Clostridia > Lachnospirales > Anaerotignaceae > Anaerotignum. The sequence continues at coordinate 58,354 of CALWSU010000012.1, forward strand.
CAAAGCGGCAGTAGCAGTACAGACAATACAGTATATTATACTGGCGGTGGTTCTTTGGGTTGGCCGGTTCCTGCAAAAGCGGCATCCTCTTCCAGCTTAAGCAGCGGTTTTGTTAGTAGAAGCAATCCGGTTACAGGAAAATGGGAATCTCATAGCGGGTATGATATACCAGCACCATACGGTTCTGCTATTGTTGCAGCAGAAGGTGGTACAGTAACATATGCGGGCTGGATGAATGGGTATGGCTATACTGTTATGATCAATCACGGCGGCGGTCTGACCACATTATATGGACATAATTCCTCATTGACAGTATCAAAAGGGCAAACGGTAAGCAGAGGTCAAACCATTGCAAAATGCGGTAGTACTGGTATGTCAACAGGGAACCATTGTCATTTCTCTGTTTTGGTCAATGGGTCTTATGTGAATCCAGAATCTTACTTAGGTGTACCAAATGTAACTTATTAAGATACATAAAATCAAGAAAAAGTTATTGCTTTCTCAGGAATGTAATAACTTTTTCTGTTTTATGACATTTTATTTTTTGGATACACATAGGAAAAGCAAGAAATTATTTGCAATATTCTTGTTTTTTGGCGAAAAAAATGATAAAATAGCATGTGAAATTTTTTAGAGGAGGGTTATCCCATGTCTGGACATTCCAAGTTTGCGAATATTAAACATAAAAAAGAGAAAAATGATGCTGCAAAAGGGAAAGTTTTCACCATGTTAGGTAGAGAAATTCAAGTTGCAGTCAAAGCAGGTGGTCCTGATCCAGCGGTCAATGGTAAATTACGTGATGTCATTGCAAAATGCAAATCCAACAATATGCCAAATGACACCATTGAACGTAGTATCAAAAAAGCTGCCGGCAATGAAGAAGGCGTAGAATATGAAACAGTTACTTATGAAGGATATGGTCCAAATGGTGTTGCAGTGATTGTAGAAGTACTGACAGACAATCGAAATCGTGCAGCAGCAAATGTACGTAATGCTTTTAATAAAGGCGGCGGCAATATGGGTACAAGTGGCTGTGTATCCTTTATGTTTGACCAAAAAGGTTTGATTGTCATTGACAAAGAAGAAATTGAAATGGATGAGGAAGAATTGATGATGGCTGCTTTAGATGCTGGTGCAGAAGATTTTGCAGCAGAAGAAGATAGCTATGAAATCACAACTTTGCCAGATGATTTTTCTGCAGTACGTGAGACTTTGGAAAAAGCAGGAATTCCTATGGCAAGTGCTGAAGTGACAATGATTCCACAGACTTATACAGAATTGTCTTCTGAAGATGATATCAAAAAGATGAATAAATTATTAGATTTATTGGAAGATGATGACGATGTACAAAATGTATATCATAACTGGGATGAGTGATCAAAATAGATGACATAGCCGCAAATCCAATAAAATCAAGGCTTCCAGCGGTTTTTGAGGGCGATTTTCAAAGCCCCAAAAAATCCAATTTTATAGATGACATAGCGTTTTTGGAGCTGAAAAACGATTTTAAGGCAGTGAGATGATAGAAAAAATCTCACTGCTTTTTTTCGTTTCTGAACTCAAGTATAACCGCAAAGGGGGTAATGCCTATTGGTATATGGAACAAAGTGAGGAGGTTGAAAAGGAAAATAAATCAAATGTAAAAGAGAAATTGCAATAAGGAA